>NZ_OZ017288.1 GCF_963967315.1 Candidatus Minimicrobia sp. QA0096 | reverse complement strand
ACGAATATTCTTCCATAATTTATCAATACTGCGCGGAATAGAGTCAGTTTTTTCAACTTCCAAATTATACTCTTTCAGTTTAGCGGCAACTTCTTCAATCGTCGTGTTATAAACATCGATTCCGTAATGCTTGCGAATAACCTCAGCATAATCCCAAACTTCCCACTCGCCACTCATATCGACGTTGAACTTGCCCAATTGGAATTGCAGGGTACCAAAAGTCTTCTGAAGCACATCTTTATACATCGACTCCATGAAACGCATTCCCTGTTTCCAGTTCCAGTAAGCCGCATACCACTCCATGGCAATATGTTCTGGCAGATGCTCGTCCGAATAATTTTCATTGCGAAAACGAGGACCGAGGTCGTAAACTTTCTCAAATCCAGCGCCAATTAATCGCTTTAATGGTAATTCGTGGCTAATTCGCAAATAAAACTGCTGATCGCCCAGCGCATCCATATGCGTCACAAATGGGTTCGCGTCCGCACCGCCAGTTGTATGCTCCAAAACAGGAACATTAATCTCAATGAATCCATGACTATTCAAATAATCTCGCGTTGCCTGCCAAAACTTACTTCGGCGAATGAACCGCTCGCGAACTTCGGGATTGACGTTCATATCAACATAACGTCGGCGCAAGCGCTCTTCCTTATTCTCTAATTTTTCTGGCATTGGCCTCAACGATTTAGTCAACAATCTAAGTTCGCGTACACCAACGGATTTTTCGCCCGTTTGCGTCGTAGTCATTACGCCCTTCGCCTCGATAAAATCGCCCGTGTCCAGCAATTTAAGCTGCTTCATTCCAAGCACACCGCGCGCAGCATCTAATTCCGCCACGTCATCACGCTGTAAGTAAAGTTGCACATCACCAGATTGATCACGCAACTTAATAAATGCCAATTTACCAAAACTGCGAATAGATGCCACACGACCCGCAACAACAACTTCCTTACCAGCTAGCTCATCGTATTTAGATAAAACCTCAGCACAAGTGTGAGTTCGTTCTGATTTTGCTGGATATGGTTCAACGCCTAATTGACGTAATGTTTCCAGTTTTCGTAGTCGTTCATTGCGATAATCTTGAAGTGTGGCCATAACAGAGATAATTATAGCACATTATACGCGGTAAATCCCGCCAGACTTAAGATATCGACTTAATAATGTAAGTAATTTCGGCTTTTGGAGTTTTAATTGTAACTTCATCGCCGATTTTCTTACCAATCAATTCTTTACCAATTGGCGACTGATCTGAGATTCGTCCAGCCAATGGATCGGCCTCAACTGGACCGACAACCGTATAAGTCACAGTTTTCTCTGGACATTGCAATTCAACTGTACTACCCAAACCAACACTTGAGCTGCCGCTGGATTTAATAATTTCGGCGTTCTGCAGAATATCTTCAATTTCCAAAATTCGCGTTTCCACCAAGCCTTGCTCTTCGCGTGCAGCGTCATATTCCGCGTTTTCACTCAAATCGCCAAAGTCTCGCGCTGCCG
Source organism: Candidatus Minimicrobia sp. QA0096 (assembly GCF_963967315.1). Taxonomy (NCBI): domain Bacteria; phylum Candidatus Saccharimonadota; genus Candidatus Minimicrobia; species Candidatus Minimicrobia sp. QA0096. The sequence goes on along the minus strand of NZ_OZ017288.1, from coordinate 687,854 downwards.
CAATTTTTTCAGCAATTTCACCACGTCGGCCTTTCAACTCTGCCAATTCTTTTTCTAAATCAGCTTTACCAGATTCTGTAATTTGATAAGTTTTTTTCATAAAAATCTCCTCCTCTACTGTATGTAGTGGTATTAGCCCTACGATCTACACTAAATATAGTGTTTTTAGTTAGTCTTGATTAAGTCTATCTGAGTATATCAATCGCTATTTATTATGTCAACATAATCAGCCCTACCGACTAAGGCAAAAATCCATCAATTGTTGATAATCCATTTTTCGCGTTTCGCCAGTTGCTCGTTCCGTCAATTCAAACAAGCCATCACCGTCAATCGCTCGATCGCCAATCGTTATCCGCCACGGCAAACCCATGAGCTCAGCATCAGCAAATTTCACGCCTGGACGCTCATCACGATCATCAAGCAGCGCATCGACGCCGCTATTAGCTAGCTCGTCATAAAACTTGCCCGCCAATTCCTGTCCTTTTTCACCAATTGCAACAATATGAACCTTAAACGGCGCAACATTTTCTGGCCAGACCAAACCTTTATCATCAGCGAACTTCTCAACAATCACGCCCATAACTCGCGTAATTCCAATGCCATAACTTCCCATATAAGCGTATTGTTCTTTACCTTCGGCGTCAGTAAATACCAACTTCATTTCTTCGGATTTCTGCGTTCCGAAATTAAAGATATTGCCAACTTCGGCAGTTTTCACCTTTTCCAACTCACTACGATCAACGCCGAGTTCCTCAATTGCCTCGTCCAAAATTTCTTCATTAACAGCGATATTTTTACCACGATGCAAATAAATATAATCCTCACCAGCCTCGCAAATCGTCTGAAATTCATGACTAAACTTCGTGAAAGCGCCACCAGAAGCAAATGTTACATACGTTTCATCGCCAATTCCAAATCGGTCATAACAACGCTTATACGCCTCAATAACTGAATTGTAGTAACTATCTAGACTCTCCTTGCTATCGTGAATCGAATACATATCCTTCATCACAAATTCACGACCACGCATAATTCCACTCTTAGCGCGAAGTTCGTTTCGCAATTTGTTCTGGAATTGATAAACGCTAATTGGCAAATCTTTGTAGCTCTTTAAGTAATTACGAAGAAGATCAACAATCGGCTCCTCGTGCGTCCAACCAAAGCCAATGTCCGTGCCGTCTTGCAACTTAGATTTAAACCAAACGTCGACCAATTCATCACTCCAGCGACCAGTTTCTTCCCACAATTCCTTTCGCTGCAAAGTACTCATCACCAATTCCTGGCTATTAACCTTGTCCATTTCCTCACGAACAATTTGCTTGATATTCTCAAGAACTCTCAAACCCAACGGTAAAAACGAATACACACCCGCCATCGTTTTATGTACGTAGCCAGCACGAATCAAAAGCTGAGCATTTCGCGCAACCTCGCCAGCTGGCGCCTGCTTCAAAGTTCTAGTAAAAAGTTGTGTCATTCGCATATCTTTTCTCCTTTACATAAATATAAATGGCAATAACGATTCTGTCTGATTAATTGCGCCCGTATTGATAAACAAGAAATAAAAAGCTATTCCGTTTTTCATCATATGCATCATAATAGGCACCCAAATTGCGCCAGTATATTCCCTAGTTGCGCACATCACCAAGCTTAAAGTAAGTGTATCAACTGCCACCGCCCATTGCAATGGCGAATCCGGACCAACCCAAAGATGTGCCGCGCCAAACGCTATGCTTGTTACGATAATTGATGACCAAATCGAGAAAGAATTGCGCAACTTGCCGTAAAGATATCCGCGATACAAAAGTTCCTCAACAATCGGCGCCAGCACCACCAGCACAACAAACGCCATGATAAATTGCCAATGAGTCGCCAGCATACTCTGACTGAACGGCATGACCTGCTTTTGCTGCATATCCACCGAGAAAACACCACTGGCGATGCTCATCGCGACCATTGTTAGTAAAAAGTAAGCCACAAAAGCAAACGGAGAAATAAATATTTCCAAAAATGTTGGCCAGTCATTCACGCCCAAATTGCCCAAAGTTGTTCGGCGCTTCTTAACCAAAAACGGCACAGAAATCACGACAATTAGCGACAAAATATATACGACAACCGAAAGCACCGTGTTAAAAATAACTGGATTCACAGAATTGAGCGGTACACCAGTTTTTATCAAAGCGCTGACCGCCAATGAAGCAACAACTTCCACCGCCAAAAATACGCCATAAACCCAAGCTGGGAGCGCCAAAATCAGCCACCATTTGCGGTTTTTTAATTTCTTAGAAGAGTTTTCCAACATCACTGATCGTCACCAAAATTGTTAAGATTAATAGAATTAGCATACCGGTTGCCTGAATATTTTCCTCGCGCTCTTTCGTTAAATCTTTCTTAAATAAGCGGAAAATTGTCATCGTGAACCAGCGACCGCCGTCAAGCGCTGGAATTGGTAAAATGTTCATCACCGCCAGCGTCAGTGAAATTAACGCCGCTACGAAAATGATTTGCTCAATTCCAGAACTGACAACTGACGGGAATAATACACCCAGTATGCCAATTGGTCCTGCTACACTCTGCCCAACAGATGCCAAATCCGCACGAGCCGATTCCTTTGATTCGTTAGACCCAAATATTTGTCCAACTAATCCATGAGCCGTCTTCGCCAACAATACGCCAACACCCTTCAGAGTCTCATATGATAATTGCCCAGTGGTCGCCACGCCCACTATGGGAGCTGACCACGTGCTATACATTTTCTCCGTCTGTCCCGGAATAACACCCAAATATCCACTTCCCTTCGCGGACTTTTCATCATTCAACTGGACGTCAACAGATGACTCTTTGCCGTCACGCCTATATTCAACCCTGACTTTCTTGCCAGAACTTTGCTTAGTTATAATTGGCAATTTTTCCGCCTCCGTAAGCGGCTGACCATTTATCTTAATAAGTTCGTCATTAACCTTAAGTCCAATTTTATCCGCTGGAGAATTCGGGGTGATTTTCACTATCGCTACTGGCGAACGCCTAACCTCTGTATCAAACGGCAATTGAACTTGGTTCGACAGGATTTTCGGCATGCCAATTATCGCAAGAATTGTGAACAAAACAATCGCAGTTATCCAGTTCATCACGACGCCAGCCAGCAAGATTTTCGTCTTCACCCAAAACGTCGAACCGCCATATGTGCCCTCGCCTTTTGCAGAATCGTATTCACCTTTCAACCTAACAAATCCACCAAGCGGCAGCCAATTCAGACTAAACGTTACGTTTTCACCCAAGAAACTTCGCTTTACTTTCCATTTTTTTGCGGCAGGCGGAAATCCAACTCCAAATTCCTCAACCTTGACGCCGTTTCTCTTGGCGACAATAGCATGACCTAATTCATGCAAAACCACCAATAAAATGAGAACAAATAGCCCTAAAAGTACTCCCCAAATAATCATTTTCCAAACCGCCTATTCCGATTAGCATATTCCTCTAAAATCACCGACACGTCTTCCACCGTCATGTCTGGCCAATTTTTCTCAACAAACATCAACTCACTGTACGCCGATCGCCACAACATAAAGTTACTGAGCCGCTGTTCGCTAGAAGTTCTGACAATCAAATCACACGGCGGCACCTCTGGCGCATATATATTTTGAGCAATCAACTCGGGCGTAATTTCCTCAGCAGAAACTCCAGATTGAACAATTTTTTTAACCGCATCAGCAATTTCCAAATGTCCGCCATAGTTCAAGCATAAGACCAGTTCTCCATTTTTCAGATCGGCGGTCTTTTTCTCAGCCTCGTCAATCGCTTTGATCAATTGATCCGACAAGCCTTCCCTGGACCCAACAACCCTCAAGCGAACCTCGTTTTCAATAAATATCGGAAGATCAGCCTTCAGTATGTTCAATAGTAATTTCATCAAATGTCGGACCTCTTCCTCTGACCGCTTCCAGTTTTCCGTACTAAAAACGTAAGCACTCGCATATTTCACACCTCGATGAAGAACCTCCAATGCCACGTCTTTTAGCGCGTTATAGCCCGCCAGATGTCCTTCGTATGTCGGCAAGCCATGCTGTTTTGCCCACCGCCGATTTCCATCAACAATAAACCCGATGTGCCTCGGCAAATTAGCATCTTCACTCATTATTCGCCCTCCATTCATCAATTAGCTCAACATCTCGTACGTCTTTTTCACGTCCACGCCAGCTCTTCCATTTGCGCAGAAATTCCAAATCAACAAACCTCACGCCATCATATTTCACCGCATAATCAAGCAAATCATCATAACTAACAGCCTGCCCATCAAACTCCCAGCCGTCCCAGACTTCAGCCGAACCGTCATCTTTTACAAAATAAAAACGCTGATTGTCATCAAACTTTTTAAGCCAATCACCACTTTCCTCAGAGAGCTTTTTCATCAAATCAGAACTCGCCGCAAGATCAATATCACTAGCTGGACGAATCCCCAATTGATCCAAAATCCCGCTACCAATAACAATAATTTGATCCAACGGCAAATTCAACGCCTTCACTTTATCGGCAAAAGTTTCGCTCATTAAACAGTCAAGACGTCCTTTTCTTTCGCCTTAAACGCCTCGTCAATTTGCGTTTGCATCTTACTCATTAAGCCGTCAATTTCTTTCTCTACACGCTTCAAATCGTCTTCGCTCAGCTCTTTATTGTCCTTCATTCGCTTAGCGTCCTTAAGGGCATCCTGACGAATATTTCGCATCGCAATTCGAGCCTCCTCAACCTTCTCGCTGACCTGTTTCACCAGTTGGTGGCGGCGCTCTTCGGTCAAAGCTGGAACTGGAACGCGAACCACTCGCCCATCGTCAGACGGATTAAAACCTAGACTTTGATTGTCGCGAATTGCAGAAGAAATTGCTGTAATATTACTCGGGTCAAATGGCGTAACTAACAACATTTGTGCCTCTGGAGCGGTTACGTTTGCAACCTGATTAAGCGGCATTTTCGTGCCGTAAGCCTCAACCATAATTCCATCAAGCATTCCAGCGTGCGCCCTGCCCGTTCGCACCTTCTTCAATTCATCTTGAAAAAAGCTAAACGCTGCATTCATTTTTTCTTCATAAGGGTTTGTGTCGAACATATTTCCTCCAATTTATCTATCCGTTATTATATCAAACTTCGGGCGTCTTGTCTGCTAATTTTGCCTTACGCCCCGTGCTATAATAACAGAGTGATTTCTAAGATTAAGCTATACAATTTCCGGTCTTATCATCTGCACGAAGCGGCTTTTAGTAATTCTGGGACGGTAATTGTTGGGCCAAACGGCACAGGAAAAACAAATCTGCTTGAAGCGGTTTACGTAGCTCTACGCGGCAGTAGTTTTCGAGGTAGCCTTAGCGATTGTATGACGCTGAATGCTCCGCAAACAATTATTCACCTGGAGGGCGATTTCGGCGAGCGACGTATTAAGCTTGATTCAATTTCCGGAAAAATCAACAAAGAATTCATCATCAATGACAATAAATCAAAGGCTTTAACCAGGAAAAATCGTCTGCCTGTCGTTTTGTTTGAGCCAAGCGAACTAAGATTAATTTCCTCCTCACCGTCCCGACGACGCGACTTTCTGGATGGCTTAATTGCCCGACTTGACCCCAAATACGACACGGATTTAAGAGCTTTCAATCGCACTCTTTTACAGCGCAACGAACTCTTAAAATCCCACCAAGAAGACTCATCAATTTGGCGTGACAATCTGTTTGCTTGGGACATAAAATTTGTCCAATACGCGACCAACATTGCCCAAAAACGAGCCAAATTTCTCCAGATAAACGAGCCCCGCATAAAAAATTTATACGAATCTTTGGCGGGAAAAGACACACAATTATCCATCGAATATGGAGCTATTGTACCTCTGGAAAATTACGACCAAGCCCTACTTAATCGCTTAGGAAAATCCCGCGAATATGAAATAGTCACAGGATTTACTTCGGCTGGCCCACACCGTGAAGATTTCACAATTTTCCTCCATGATCAGCCCGCTATTAAAGTTGCTTCACGTGGCGAAATGCGCACAATTATGCTGGCGTTCAAATTATTAGAGCTTGAAATGCAGACAGAAATTAGTCAATCTCGACCGCTAATTCTACTGGATGACGTTTTCTCGGAGCTAGACGCCACTCGCGAAAAACTCCTCCAAGAAACCATCCAAAATCACCAATTTATCGTCACCACGACAGATGCGCGCCACCAAAAAGACGGCTGCTCAATAATTTCCACACAATAAAAATCGGCCGCATTATTACAGCCGATTTCTTTCCAGAGCAATTTTCTAAACTAGGAATTATTCGCTTACACCCAGCTCGATTCGCTTGAACTGACGAATAACAATATTCTCGCCCAATTTAGCAATTGCTTCCTTAATGTGTTGCTCAACAGTCTTAGAATCGTCCAAGATGTAAGCCTGGCTCATAAGAACCTGCTCAGCAAAATGCTTCTTCAATTGACCTTCAACGATCTTTTCGCGCATTTCTTCAGGCTTGCTTGCCAAAGATTCGCTCGCCATAAGCTCAGCTTTAACGCGCTCCATTTCCTCTGCTGGAATGTCAGCTTCAGAAACATACTTTGGGCTCATCGCTGCAATCTGCATAGCAATTTCGTGCGCCAACGTCTTAAAGTCGTCAAGTCGAGCCACGAAGTCGGTTTCGCAGTTCACCTCAACGATAACGCCGATTCGGCCAGAGTGAACATAACTTTCGATCAAACCTTCACGGGCTTCACGATCACCCTTCTTTTCAGCTTTCGTCAAGCCTTTTTTGCGCATAGCTTCCAAAGCTTTATCGAAATCGCCCTCAGCTTCAACCAAAGCTTTTTTAGCGTCAGTCAAGCCTACGCCGGTCAATTCGCGCAATTTTTTAATATCGTCAACAGAAACGCCCATCCTATTTCTCCTCTTTTTTAGCTGGTTTTTCTTCAACCTTTACGCTACCTGCACCTTCAGCAACAGCTGCGGTGAAGTAATCTAATAGCAATTGAATACCCTTAACGGCGTCGTCATTACCTGGAATTACGTAATCAATTCCCGTTGGGTTAACGTTGGTGTCAACAATTGCAAATACTGGAACGCCCAAAGTTTGAGCCTCGCGAACTGCATTTGCGTCGGTCAATGCGTCAACTACAACAACAGCGCCTGGCTTGCCCATCAAATCCTTGATGCCGCCATATTTCATATTCAAGCTGTCGATTTCCTCTTGGAAACGCTGCACCTCAAGCTTATTGTAACGCTTTTCCAAATCACCTGAAGCCATTCGCTTTTCAAGATTCTTCAGCTTCTTAATTTGCTGAGCAATAGTTGAACCGTTAGTCAACATACCACCAATCCAGCGCTCAACTACGTATGGCTGGTTGATCTTTTCAGCTGCTTCACGAACAACGTCTTTAGCTTGTTTTTTAGTACCAACAAACAAAACCTTGCGGCCTGATGCAGCAATCTTTGTCAATTCCGGCAAAGCCTTATCCAAAGCTTCAACGGTCTTAGTCAAGTCAATAATGTGACTATCCTGACGCTTACTGTGAATATATGGCGCCATCTTTGGGTGCCAGCGGCTGGTTTTGTGTCCAAAATGAACACCTGACTCCAGCAAAGCCTTAATGTCTACCTTTACAGACATTCTCTTCTCCTTTTGCCTCATCCGCCCACGATTTGGAGTGTGAAACGGATTGTGTCATTAAAATTAGTTACTTGGCAATTATACCAAATAGTCAATAAATCTGCAAATATTACTCTTTCTCTAACAATTGTCTAAATCGCGACAAACCGTCAAAATTCTCACCATTTCGATACGGCCGTACTATATTTGCCAATGCAGGCAGACTTAGCTCATCAATTCCCTCTCCTTTGAGAATTCCTCTTTCGATAGCACAGTACGCTATACCATCAACTTCATAGCCAAATGTGTTATCGGTCGAAGAATGTATGCCTGTCACTCTACTCATACCCCCAGCATCAGGACTATTCTTGAGTCTGTAGCAAGCCTCTACAGAATATGTCGCTCCTCCATACTGAGAGTACGCACTTATGCCGTTATCAAGATAATCTCCACTAGCCGCCATAACCAAAACACTTGCCTCATGGCCCTCAGGATCATTATCCACTTCAAATCCTGCAATTCGCTCCTTTACCTGATCACCACTAACAATCCAATCATCAAGAAATAAAATCTTAGAACTCTTGCCAATCTCACCCCTACCGCCATACACTTTCAGTCTACCTTCATATTCTTCGAATTCATCGTCTGGAAATTTAGACAAGACCAGACTTAAAATATACTGACTACTTTTCATCTCGTTTTTAGCACGATACTGACTTAGCGAATTTCCTACGTCAATATAAACTGGCTTATTATCAACCTCCAAATGATACCTCAGCCTTTTTGCTAACGCGTTTGCTGCGAAATTTAGTTCCGGCACGCCCAAAAACGCCAATTCATCTATTAATTCTTTAGCGCAATCCTCCATATAATCAGGTAAATAATGCTTTATCATCTCTATAAATTGCACAAAATCATTTATCGCTTCGTATTCAGTCGTTTTACATCGACTTTCCATAAATGAAGGATCGCTCGTTTCCGTGCCCAGATAATTATCCGCTTTTACATAGACCATAAGATTATCTCGACTAGCGTCTTGAGCCTGCGATAATAACTTTGGCGGCGCCACTGGACTTAACTCACTCAAAGCATCAGGATTAGTCGGTAACTCAATCATATCTATATTATGTCATAATTTCGCCAAAATAGCAAAGTTAAGGTTACGGACTTTTGACATTTTCCGATAAATTATGTACAATTGAACAGTTATGAAAAGCAGTATTCACCCACAGAACTATCGCCCTGTCGTATTTAGCGACGAACAAGCGGGCTTCGCGTTCTTGACTCAGTCAACAGCGCAAACAACCGAAACCATCAAATGGGAAGACGGCAACGAATATCCATTGGTTAAGGTTCACATTTCATCAGCTTCACACCCATTCTTTACTGGTGAGGAAAAGATTATCGACACCGAAGGTCGTGTTGATCGCTTTAAGGCTCGTCAAGCAGCCGCTGAAGCTCGTAAAGCAGCTTTGGCAAACAAAGCAAAAAAAGCTAACGCTAAAAAAGCAGCTAAAACTGATTCTCCAAAATCAGATAAAAAGACTAAATAATCTGACAAATTAGTCCGACAATCCAAAAACCGCTCAATCACTGGGCGGTTTTATTTTACGTTAGTTCAATCTGACAATACTTATCTCGCGACATAATATTTCACGGTCTCCCCGCATTTTTGCAGCACATAAGCGGTGAGCACCATCCCCTTGTAAAGCTAAAAATACTCCGCCATCAGAATCCACAACAACATCTACACTGCGTATTGGAGGGCTAGTTTTCGGATTCATTCCTGCGTATTGTCTAATAATATCGCGGCTGCTTTTCCCACCTTTCGATTCCGACACTCGCCCTTCTCGCCAATCTTTAATCATCGGTGCAGCCACAAATAACTCAACCGGCAACGGAATGTCAGATCCCGGAATCGCTCTCATGTCAGGCCACCCACCCTCATATATGGATATTTTCGTTTCACTGACAATATTATCTTTAATTAATTCATTTAAATCGCGTAGTGGAACAGGCTTCGCTATTGGATGAGCGTCAATCTTAGACAAACTCTTCACAATCAAATCAACTCTCGGATCGTTTGCTGGTATAGCTTCTGGAAGATTTCCAATACATCGCATCAGTTCAGATGGCTCTCCAACATCGCGAAACGCCGACTTATCAGCATTTTCGTAAACCAAGTTATGCGAATTGTCCTCGTATTCTCTCATCACGGTCTATATAATATAATACAAGGAAACATTTGTCAATGTATGATATAATTCTATAGATATGGCGAAGATTTCTTTAGATATGAATTCTCTGAAAAGTGAGCGAGCTGATTTGAGCAATTTTCTGGCGCAACCTGACGCCTATAGCTCACCTGATTTTACCACAAAAAATAAACGATTTTCAGAACTGGAAACACTTATATCAAAGGGTGAAGAACGAGAAAACTTAGAAAAAAACTTAGCAGAAGCCAAAGAATTAGCAAACGAGGGTGGAGAGCTGGCTGCTTTAGCGAAGCTTGAAATCACTGAAATTGAAACCCGATTAGCTGAACTGGAAGAAGAATTATTCATCTTACTCACACCCAAAGATCCTAATGACGAGAAAAATATCATCATGGAAATCCGCGCTGGGGCTGGCGGCGATGAGGCCTCCCTATTCGCGGCGGAACTGTACCGCATGTATTTACGCTGGTGTGAGTCTAATGGCTATAAAATAGAGCTAATTAACGAATCAGCCAATGATTCTGGTGGCTATAAAGAAGTAATTTTCATGATCAAAGGCGATGCACCGTATGCTAAATTGAAGTTCGAAGGTGGCGTTCACCGAGTCCAGCGCATACCAGTAACCGAAAGCCAAGGCCGCGTCCATACTTCAACCGTAACAGTAGCAGTTTTACCAGAAGCAGAAGAGGCTGACATTGAAATAAATCCGAACGATTTGCGCGTTGACATTTACCGCTCCAGCGGACACGGCGGACAGAGCGTGAATACCACAGACTCAGCAGTGCGAATCACCCACTTGCCGACTGGAATGATCGTCACAAACCAAGACGAAAAATCGCAAATTAAAAACCGCGAAAAAGCCATGAGCGTGCTTCGTTCGCGATTGTTGCAGATGAAAATTGACGAGGAAAACGCCAAATTAAGCGCCGAGCGACGCTCGTTGGTCGGAACTGGCGACCGCTCGGAAAAAATCCGAACCTACAACTTCCCGCAAGACCGAATCACCGACCACCGCATTCACTACAGCCGCAGCAATATCCCCGCTGCAATGAACGGGGATATCGATGATTTGATTGAAAATCTACAGAGATATGAGCGTGAGCTGAAAGCTCAGAATGCTAATCATTAAAGAGGTCTGGATTCCTAAATTCTAAATCAAGCGCAGCCTCACTCCACTTATCACGGTCGTCAAGACTTAAAGATTCGTCGCTAGCGCGCCGTTTATATTTTCCGTACAAACTCTTAATTGCCGCTTCATCAGCTGCCTTCTGCTCCTCGGGGGTCATCTCTCGACGCTCTTCCTCTCGTTGATTCAACAACACATCAGTATCACTCTCTACTGTTACAACTGGAGTCTCTTTAGTCCTATTCCATCCATAATCAGCCCCTGTTTCAAGACCTATTCCCATAACCACGTTAGCGATAGGAAGCTCATACTTTTTTGTCATATTATCTAATATAATCCTTTTCTTCTGCTTAATAATATATCTGTACAATACTATCTTTTTCTTTATTTGTCAATATCGTCTATCTTCCCTCGCTTTTTACATTCCATAGATATATGTTATAATTAGCAACATGATTATCTCTGAATGGCTAAAAATTGCCACAAAATCCTTAAAAACGGCAAACATCCCGTCCGCCAGATTAGACGCTGAATTGATATTAGCCAACACTTTACGAAAAAACCGCACTTACCTACACGCTCACCTAGACGAAGAAATTGACCCCAGAAGATTTGACATCGCAAATGCCAGATTAGACCTAAGATTAGACCGCGTACCGATCGCCTACATTCTGGGCTATAAAGAATTTTACGGCCGTAGATTTACCGTATCTCCTTCCGTTTTAATTCCCCGCCCTGAATCCGAAGATCTGATTTCATTGTTCTTAGAACTGACCGCCAGCGAAATTGCCGAAAAAGTTTTAATTGACGTTGGCGCAGGATCTGGCTGTCTGGGAATTACTGCCAAATTAGAGAGGAGTAACTTGTCGGTAATTTTATCCGATATCAGCAAACCAGCCTTAAATATTGCAGAAAAAAATGCGAATGCCTTAAATGCGGACGTCCATATTCAACAGCAATCATTACTTAATGGCCAACTCAAACCAGTCGACTATATCTTTGCCAATTTGCCTTACGTTGACAAAAATTGGGACGTATCTCCAGAACTTCAATACGAACCAGAAATTGCGCTTTTCGCCGAAGACGAAGGATTGAAATTGATATTGCAATTGATCTCACAAGCACCAAAATGCCTTACTCCAGATGGATTATTATTCATAGAGGCAGATCCTCAGCAGCACAATAGAATAATTGACGAAGCTACAAAAAAAGGCTTCATAAAAGAAAGAATCTTAAATTACATTTTAGTTTTAAGATTTGTGGGTGCTCAGCAGTATTAAATTACTACAGAATTTAAGAACACTAGCATCGCTAAGATAATTCCGATAGTAAGAATCACCGGAGCGGATATGTCTGAAAATCGGATAGCTTTGTGTTTGTTGTAAGATTGGTAAGCTTTACTGGCGACGAGCGAGAATAGCAATAGGATTATTGTAACCTGTGAAACGCCGCCAAATAATGACTTTCCATAGCTATAAGTCCAATAATACGACAGCCAACCCAGCTCAGCAAAGACAAGTCCCCAGATTGCCGAAAGTAAAACCGTTTGTTCTTCGTCATAACTGTGTAGGAAATGACGCGCAGAACTATAGCCGATCAAGAACATCAGAATAACAACCACAGAAACTGGCCACTCGTATGACACCACCATAAGCGCAGTTACACCGACGAAAATAGCGATCAACGACTGCATGGCAACCTGCCAGCGCTTAGACATCGGCTTAATCACAACCAGCCAAATTGCATATAGTATTGCCAATGTTACGCGGAAATAAAACACTGACGTAGGTAGATACATCAGACCAACAACACCAATTCCGACCGTTAAGTCAACCAAGTTAGCCTGAATGTTTGCCCACCAAAAACGCGGACGAACGGCAATTATGCGCCATTTGCTCAGCACAACAAGCGCTAACGCCGGAAATGGAGTCTGAAACGCTTGAGCAATGACAAGCAATGCAGCTGCCAAGCCAATATTTAAGACATAGTAAACCAATTCGCTCCAAAACGTTCTTCGCTTAACAGTTTTCAGTAACTCCATAACTTACTCTATTATACCAAATTATGAGCCAGTTCCCACAACAACGATAAATTGCGCGTCAACATTCAAATTATACTTCGAGGAATCTGATGAAACCGAGCCGTACAACTCCTTAAATTTATCTTTTGTGGCGGTTTTTTCTTTACCAGCTGGCAATTGATAAACTTGAGTCTTCCCTAGCTTTTCATTACCTGGAGCATTGCCAACATGAACAACTTTCATTCCTAATTCCGTCAATTTGTCCGCTTCTTTCTGTGCTGCACCAGCCACGCCGGAACCATTCAAGACAGCAACTGTGGCTTTTTCCTTAGATAACGGCGTTGCGTAAATCTCAGATTTTATATAAGCGCGAATGTCGTTATAATCATACAATCCCGCAGCCGGCTGGACTATGCTTGCGCCACCTACCGTGCCAGTAGTCATAAGTACGTTGTTTTCATCCACAAAACTCAGTCTATGAATATCAGATTCTTTTATCTCTGAACCAAGGTTCATAATTGTACGGATTTCTTTCGTGTCAATGTTTGTGCGCAAGTTTTTGCCCATGGCATCCATAAGAGACGTCACCTTACCAAAGTCAGTCAGTGTTCCTGTGGAAGTAGCTTTGTTTTTCAGCGCCATAAGCACCAATTGCTGGTTTTTCTCTCGGTCAAAGTTAGATTGTTCCAATCCGTAAGTTGGTGCCACCAAACCACGCGCTCGAGAGAACCACATCGCTTTTTCGCCGTCCATTTCGTGCTTGCCGTTAGTCAATTGCATATAGTGACCCGTTGGGCATCGTTCGCGACGTTGCTGATAATTCAATTCCTTCGCTCGGCACATCCAGTCCATACTTGGATCAAGAATTCCTCGTGGATCACGACTCTGCACATCAACGGTAACTCCGCCGACCGCATTGACAGCATCGCGAATTACCGCGGTATTAATATGCGCCACGTATTGAATATCCATACCGAATATATCGCCGATGAATTTCTTAGTTTTATCCATTCGTTCGGCTTCTGCCTGTGCGCTATCTCCACTATTTACACAACCAAAATACTCATTGATTTTACCAGCGTAGCCAGAATTACACGCCATGCCAAATTTTACATACAAGTCACGCGGAATGCTAAACATATACGCATCCTTCTTTGTCTGATTGACGCTAAGAATCATCATTGAGTCAGTCAATGTCGCACCTGGATGGTCCGGATCGTCATCTGTTGTACCTAAAATCAGCACATTACTTCTGCCATAAGCATCCTCTTTCAGCTTCTGCTGCGAAAATAGTCCTAAGATTCCACCGTTATGGAATACTGAGTTCATTGTATGCCAAAGCTTCAACAACAGCCAACCAGCTGCAATTGCAATAATAATTCCGATAATCGCAAGAACAATCCTGGTAATTAACTTTTTCTTACGCTTCTGCTTACGCTCCTGCCGAGGAGAAGGCTGGGTGTTTTCATCAATCGCCGCCAACGATTCGCTAATATTCTGCTTTAATTTATTAGCAGAAGTTGGTTGCTGAATATTTCTTGTCGCATTATTCGACACTTGCGGACTATCTTCGTTACTACGAGAATGCCCGAGCGTAGTCGTTTTTTTGCTAGTAATTTCCCCCAACGAAGTTCGCTGTGGTCGCTTGGCGACAAATCCGTCCATCGACTGTTTGCGTGGTTTCATATCTATTGATTATAACACACAAAACGCTTATAATTGAAACAATGGACGCTACTTTTATGGATCGTCATCCAAAATTACAAGATGGCCTGGGAATGGTCATTTTCGTTGTTGGCGTAGTGATTGGTACACTTTTATTGAACACTTTTGTATTTCAAACTTTCAATGTTGAAGGCGCCAGTATGGAAACAACTATGTACACTGGTGATCGCCTGATCGTCAATCGATTGCCCGTCACTAGCTCAAAATTGCAAAATAAAAATTATATTCCAAATCGTGGGCAAATAATTGTATTTAAGAATCCTAATTTCAATTCTTCGACAGGTAAAGATGAGTATATCGTCAAGCGAGTCATTGCCTTTGCCGGCGAACGAGTTACCGTAAAAAACGGCAACGTAACCGTTTACAATACAGAAAATCCCGACGGATTCAACCCTGATACTTTAGTCAATAAAAATGAGCCAGGACAGCCTACTTCTGGAGATGTCGATACGACCGTACCAGAAGGCACAATATTCGTTATGGGCGATCACCGCCAAGGAAGTTATTCTTGCGACTCTCGAAACTGCATGGGACCGATCCCCCTTTATGACATCGTTGGGCCAGTTAGCCTACGAATATTTCCTTTCAATAAAATTCGCTCGTTCTAACAAAAATTATTTTTCGAGTAATTCTCTTATTCGCTCGAATTCAAGATTGTCCTTAAACTTGATACTGATTTGACCAGCGCCACGACCATTCGTCCGGATCTTTACTCCCGTACCAAACCTTTTAGAAAGACTCTCAATAGCGTCTGCATGCGGCATATCTGCTGGGCGTCGTTTATTCTCGATTGGACTAGCCTTCGCCTGCTTCCATAAAGTAACAACCTGCTCGATCCGTCGCGCAGACCACTCCTCGCGAATAGCTCGCTCCATAATATCTTCCGCGGCGTCATCAGGCAAACCGATTAGAGGCCTTGCCTGCCCTTCATTTAATCGCCCCTCAAACAACGCCTGCTGCACAGACTTCGGTAGCTTCAGCAACCTCAACGTATTACTGACCGCACTTATAGATTTGCCGCCCAAACGCTTGCCAATTTCCTCTAGCGTCATATTGAATTGGTCGCGTAATTTTTGATAAGCAGTCGCCGTTTCGAGCGCATTCAAATCATGTCGCTGCAAGTTTTCAATCAAAGAAATCTCCAGGCGATTTTGATCGCTCATACTCCTGATGATACACGGCACCTCTGCTAAATTCGCCCTATTCGCCGCACGCCAACGTCGCTCGCCCGCCACTATCAGATATTTATCGCCTTTTGGCGTCACAACAATCGGCTGAACCACACCATGCTCGCGCACCGATTCCGTCAACTCATTCAAAGCATTTTCATCAAAAAAGCGACGCGGCTGATCAGGGTCTGGGACAACTTGGTCAATAGCTATATCTCTCAAATGAGAAACTTTCACATCCTGTTGTGCTGTCGGATCAAACGTTTCATCGATCAAATTGGTTGGAATCAATGACCCAAAACCTCTACCTAAACCTTTTTTCATCGTTCCACCCTCTCTATAATTTCTTTCGTTAGTGCCTTATAAGCCCGAGAACCTTTTGAAAAACGATCATACGCCCCAACTGGCGCACCATGGCTAGGAGCCTCAGCCAAGCGAATGTTTCTCGGAATGCTATTCTTGAAAATCTTATCTGGAAAATACTTTTTAACCTCAGCATGAACCTGCCCAGATAACGTAGTCCTGGAGTCCATCATCGTCAATAAAACACCCAATAATTCCAGAGGCGGATTAAGCCCCTTCTTTATCAATTTCATACTTTCCAAAAGCTGCCCCAATCCTTCCAATGCGTAAAATTCTGCCTGAACTGGAAGCAATACGTAATTAGCGGCAATCATACCGTTGACTGTCAACAAGCTCAAGCTCGGCGGGCTATCAATAATAATATAATCGTAATCCGTCGCCTTTTGTAAAGCTTCTCGCAAACGAACAAATCTTCCCTGCGCCTGCGCCAATTCTACTTCCGTATTCGCCAAATGAGGTGTAGCTGGAGCGATTGATAAGTTTTTATATTCCGTCGGCAATATGATATTCGCTAGGTCAATTTGCCGCATAATCACCTCTGATATTGTTGCGCCCAAATTCTGCTTATCTATCCCAAGTCCGCTAGTGGCATTGCCCTGCGGATCAAAATCCACCAACAATGTTTTCTTGCCAGCTTTTGCCAAAAAATATGCTACGTTAATTGACGTCGTTGTTTTGCCGACGCCACCTTTTTGATTTGTCACCGCAATGATTTTTGTCATTCGTTCCCCTTTTTACCTGCCTTAATTATAGCATGAGCAGAACATAAATAACAGACATCAAAAAAACCGCTTCCTTTGCGAAAGCGGCTCTTAGACTATTTGATTGACGTAATTTCAATCTTCGTGTACTTCTGGCGATGACCAGTTTCTTTGTGCACACGCTTCTTACTCTTGTAGCGGATAACACGAAGCTTATCGCCCTTAACTTCCGCTTCTACGACCTTAGCCTTAACGCTAGAGCCTTTTACAGTTGGCGTACCAACCTTGATTTTATCACCATCAATCACCAAAAGTGCGTCGAGAGTGAGTTCTTTTGTGCCTTCAGGGAGGAGATCCACCAAGAGGGACTCTTTTTCACTGACAAGATATTGTTTGCCAGAGATTTTTACGACTGCTTTCATTTCGTTCCTTAATTATTATGAATTAACTCTAACAATTCTATCAAAAATTAGCAATAAAATCAAGTACAGTTAACAATTAACGTTTTTCGCCATAACGTTATTCGCCTTCAACCAACCACTCGGTGAGCCGCATTCCATATATTCGCCCTTAGCCTCACCAACAGCAATCACGCCGCCGCCATCGATATACGCATTAATCGCGTCCGTTAGCTCAAACTCGCCTCTCTTAGGGTTCGCTGGCAAGGTTCGCGCCAACTCAAAAATCTCTTTGTTCAGAACGTAAAAACTTGAATTGCTGAGGTTGCTTGGAGCTTCTTCCAGTTTCGGCTTTTCAATTATTCGCACAAAATTGCCCTGATCGTCAGTTTCAATAATTCCTGTTTGCGGAATAAACTCCTCTTCGACAGGATTTCCCAATAGCCCAGCCGACAATCCACGCGATTCCACCAACTCCGCCAAATCAGCCGCATTTGAGCCGCCGTCGTCACGCCAAAAGAATTGATCGCCCATAATCACAAAGGCCGATTCGCCCTGTTCAATAAATTCACTCGCCAGACCAACTGGAATGCTTGTGCCGTAACCACCAGTTCCCGGTTGGGTTAAAAAATGTATTCGGACGTCGCGAAGTGGCGCCACCAGAGGTAATTTATCTTCTTTTCCTGCACGGCGCAGATAATCGTTTAATTGAATATTTGATCGATAATAGCTCTGCACTTGAGTGCTTTGTTCACCAACCACGAAGTAAATATCCTTAACGCCAGCGCGCACAACGTCTTGCACGATATAATCAATCACCGGCCTCGTACCGACCGGCAGCATACATTTTTCAATAGATTTGGTAATCGGCAACATTCGCGTGCCCCAGCCCGCAACCGGAATAATAGCTTTAGTAATCATAGAACCTCCTGCATTTTCAGCTCTTTGTGAGAGTAATTATACATCATCAATCGTCAAAGCTATCATCCGCACGAGACCAAAACTTGCGGATATCCTCTATATCGTCGGCATCCAGACGAATCGCCTGCGGCTCCCGCTGTTCTTTAATAATTTCTTCAGCAAGTCCGTCTGCCAGCGGATCGATTGGCGAAAACCCTATTTTACTACCAAATAATTTGTTGAATAAATTTTGCATAACTTTTTTATTTTTATCAATTAACAATTATATATTAGCATAAGTATGGTTAAAAGTCAATAGAATATCCTCCCCATGAAGAGGAGGGTATTCTCATTTCACTTACTGGCCTTTAAGCTTCTTTCAGGGAAATTTCTACCAATTTACCCTCGATTTTGGCATCATATTTTTCTGATTCATCGACCACAGAGTTCAATTCCACAGCAAGAGTCTCAGATTTAATGACATCGGCGAAAGCATCAATAGCTTGAGATATTTCAGAATCGTCACTGAAAATACTCAATATAATTCGATCATCTATCTGTAGACCAGCCTGCTTGCGTGCGCTTTGAACGTGGCGAACGATTTCACGCATCAAACCTTCGCGCTTTAGTTCAGGAGTGATTGTTAAGTCATAAACAACGCTCGGTTGCGCCGACTCAGACTCTGAATCTGTAACAATTTCAACCGATTTCACGTTCAATTCATCTTTAGCAATATCGATCAAGAACTGCGCAACTTCCGCTGGCGTATCCTGAGAAATAGTGTTGATAAGCTTCACAGACGCCAACGGCTGACGCACCTTAATTCCCTCCGATGCGCGCTTCGACAAGCCATCATTCACCGCAGTACGCAGTGCATTCATGTCGCGTAGCATTGAATTATCTATTTCACCAGCTGGCAACCAATCTTTAAGATGAATCGACTCGTTATCGCCCGTCAAATTATGATACAATTCTTCCGCTAAGAATGGCGTAAACGGCGCTAGCATATAACTGAGTCGCACCAAAATATAATGGAGCGTGCGGTAAGCGTCATTTTTATCACTGTCATCTTCAGATTTCCAGAAGCGGCGGCGGCTGCGTCGGACATACCAGTTACTTGCGTCGTCTAAGAACGGCAAGATCGGCTTGGTTGCGTCCTGTAGATTGTAATTATTAAGACCTCGCTCAACCTCTGCTATCAATTGATGCAGCCTCGACACAATCCAAATATCCAACGGATTTGTTAAATCATGAAGCGGATCTGACAAATCGCTATTAAACTCCCAGCCGTCAACTTCAGCATACATCGTGAAGAAATCGTACATATTCCAGATCATACCAAGCTTACGCGCTACATCCATCACGTCCTTATCCGCCAAGGCAAAGTTTTCGCCATTTGTTAGCGGACTTGAAAGCATCAAGAATCGGAAACTGTCGGCCGAAGTCTTATTCATAAGTTCCATCGGATCGGTATAATTTTTTAGCTTCTTGCTCATTTTTTTACCGTCGGCGGCATTGATAAATCCAGTACAAATCAAATTCTTCCATGGAGATTTACCAAACAAAGCCACGTTTACCGCCGTTAAGCTATAAAACCAGCCACGAGTTTGATCAATCGCTTCAATGATGAAATCGGCAGGAAAACTTGCTTCAAATTTTTCCTTGTTCTCAAATGGATAATGGAACTGAGCAAACGGCATCGAGCCAGACTCAAACCAACAGTCCAAAACCTTACCAATATGATGCATTTCTGCGCCGTCGCACTCAAACGTAACGTCCATAACTTGCGGCAAGTGATAATCGTCCAACTTGCGGCCCGTAACTTCTTCAAATTCCGCAAAGCTACCAATCACCTTCACCACTTCCGTGCCGTCATTTTTCACGCCCTTCCACACTGGAATTGGTGTTGCCCAGTAACGATCGCGGCTCAAATTCCAATCCGGCGCCTGCTCGATGATGTTATGGAATCGTCCAGTCCTCAGATTGTCTGGCGTCCAGCTTGTCTGCTCGTTCGCCTCCAACATTTCCTTTTTCTGACTCTGAATATCCATAAACCAACTTGGGTGAGCACGGTACATCAATTTCGTGCCGCATCGATGGCAATGTGGATATTCGTGGCGAATATATTCAATTTTCAGCGCCCGACCTTCTTCCAATAAAGTCTTCGCTATCTCTTTATTTACTTCCCAAATATTGCGACCCAGCCACCTGCCTTCTGTGTAATTTCCATCACCGTCAACCAACGATAGCACTGGAACGTCATTTTTTCGGCACAATTCATAATCGTCCTCACCGTAAGCTGGCGCAATATGAACAATTCCCGTACCATCATCAGTCGTCACGAAATCGGCGTGAAGAATCTTATGCGCAACCGGCCCACGATTTTCGAACAAAGGCTCAAATCGCTTTCCTACCAATTCGGAGCCCTTAATCGTCTTAACAATCGAATGTTCCAGCGGCTGGTGTTTTTCATCCGTCATAACTTTCTCAACACGGTCGCTTGCAACGTAAAACTTTTTATCGCCGTACGCTACCAAAGAATAATCGACATCCTGATTCACCGCCAAAACCATATTTGCCGGCAAAGTCCACGGCGTTGTCGTCCACGCAAGCAAATACTCATCTTCATCCTCCAGCTTAAAGTAAACAAACAAGCTCGGATCAGTGTCTATTTGATAGCTATTTTCCATAGCCACTTCACTCTTAGAGATTGGTGTCGCATCCTTCGTACAATAGACCAAAATCTTTTCGCCTTCGTAGATTTTGCCTTCTTCGTAAAGTCTCTTGAATGCCCACCAAACAGATTCCATGTAATTATTATCCATGGTTTTATAAGCGCCCTTAAACTCGACCCAACGTCCAATTCGCTCAATCGTGTCTTCCCACTCGGTGCCAGTTCGCACCATAGCCGCTCGACATTCCTTGACATAGTCTGAAACGCTAATTTTCGTGCCAATCTCTTTTTTGTTAGAAATGCCTAGCGTTTTTTCGACGTAAACCTCTGCTGGTAGTCCGTGACAATCCCAACCCCAACGGCGCTCAACTCGCTGACCTTTCATCGTGTGAAATCGTCCCATCGTATCCTTCACCGTGCTAACCAACAAATGTCCGTGGTGTGGCGTTCCCGTCAAAAACGGAGGACCGTCATAAAAAACCCAAGAATTATCGGCAGGACGCTGCGCGACCGACTTGTTAAATGTATCATCCTCTTTCCATCGCCGCACCCAATATTTCTCATATTCCGCAGCCCGACGACGTGTTCCATGTTTGAATTTCATTATATTGCCTCCTTTATTTTTTAGATCTTCGACAATTATTTTCAATTAAAAATCACCTCTTTTGACTTCGAGAATCCGCTCAGGTGTTTTGTGCGGACGGTACCATCTCGATTCCAAAAGAAGTGATTCTTTCAGCTCTTTATTTGCTATTTACGCAAGCTCACGGCAGGTTCTAATCTCGACTTTGTGCCGATTTCTTCCCGCAGACTTCACGGCTGATAACCGCTCATTTCACGCCAATTCAACATACGCGAAAACGCCCTACTGCTATTGTAGCGCGTTTTCATTAAAATCCCAAGAACTTTATTTAATTTCCAGACCGCCTAAAATACACTCACCCTTCAGGCATAGAGTCTTTTTGGCAGAATCTTTAGGTAGAGTTTTATCATCAGTTCCGCCCAAAAATCCGCGCACTTCGTTCTCGATAATTACATCGTCTGGCAAAGTAATATTAACGCCACCGCAAAATGTAAAAATTTCAATTACAGAACCGTCTTTAATCTTTGCTTGACGCAAATCCAAATCCACGCCACCAAATATCGCAACCAACGAACCGCCAGTATAATCACCCTTTACAGCGTCTTCTTCGCCCCAAAAACAAGCAATTTTCTCATTACCTGCGCCGTCTTTATCCAACTTTTTAGAACGCTTAACACCCTTAGGGCTAGTATTAAACATCATTGCCAAACCAGCAGCAATCAAAACTACAGGCCAGAATACCTTCCAGATACTAACATCAACTATTCCGTAGGAATTTAAGCCAATCAGAACGCCAATAGCGACTAGTAATAATCCCCAAATCCACGCCGTTTTATTTCGATAATTGAATATATTCACCAGCCCAGACAATACAAATCCTGCAGCCCAAACCGTACCCCAGAAAATATCCCAGCTAATGTTGATAATATCGAGGTTCTTCAATAGCAAAACCCCGCCGAGCGCCACGACTACAATGCTCAAAAACGCTCTAATCAAAGAACTTTTCTTCATACATCTATTCTATCACTTTTTTATAAACTCAACGTTTTTTAAATTGAACAGTTTTTTTGTTCCGTTTTGATTTTATTACAATTATCACTATCAAGATAATGAACAAAAGTATTCCACCGCCAATCATCATTAGCGCTGTAGTTGATGGCCAGAAGAACAATTCTTTTGATTCGGCGGTTTTGGTGATTAGCTCATTTTTGTCCTGGCTAATCCCCCACTCGCCAGCCTTCTTTTTATAGGAAATCGACAACTCTACCTTATATTTTCCGCCCCAAAACGGCGCCAAATTACTATCATAATTAAACTGCCGCGTTTCATTCGCAATCGTTGCATTCACACCACCGTTTTTATAGACAACATTCCCCATCGGGTCTTTCACGACCAGCTTTACGTCAACATCAGCCGACACATTGCCAGAGTTTTTTAAGGCAATTTCATACAATTGACTACTGTTAGAATTCTTAATATTAAACTTCTCAATCGTCACGTCACGGTGAATATCGCCAGGAACGGTTATCGCCATACGGATAGCCTGACGAGTCTGGACTTGAATGCCACCAGCATTATTTGACGCCTGATTAGCCTTCCGCTGAACAACCATGCATGCATTATGCTCGCCAACATCTGCTTTGCTTGGAACATTTACCGTAAAATCAACAAGCGTGTTCTCATTCGCGCCAAGAGTCACCTCTTTTTTAGAGACAGAAACCCATTTGCCCGCACCAACTTTATCCTCCGACTTCTCTTTGCAAGTCATATCACCAGTCGTCGTAACCGTGCCGTCAACCGAATAAACTTCAATCGTTTCTTCTTTATCAGACCCGTTTTGAACATACAATTGGTCAGATTTCGAAGCGCCACCAGAAAGATTATATATGAAAATTGAGCTTGTCCTGGGATTATTCGGATCAGGATTTGCTGGTCGACCACCAATACCATTAGCAGACACCGACACAGGTAGAATCAACCCTGCAATCATCGCCGCTCCAATAGCCTTACTCCACAATAAATTCTTCATATTCCTCCTTAAAAACCCATTATGCTTATTATATCAATGTCACACATAAAAGAATAGACACTCATCAGAATGTCTATTCTCGTTTAACAATTTAAGTCCGCTAAAGAGCCGTAATCGTTTGAACCATTGGCAATACGTATGTACCTGCTGCCTGACCAGCTGGGATGGTTTGGGCTAATGAGGTATTAGTTATATATCCAGCCCATACTTTACTAGCAGTCGCTGAAGCGCTCATTAGTGTTACGGGGCTAGTACCAGAAAAGGTCGTAGAAGTACCCTTGGTAATACCTGCAGCTGCACCAATTACAGGAGTTACCGTACCGCCAGCTGGATTAACTGTTAGGCGACCTTCGTTAATGGTTCCATTGTATTTATACTGTTTTCCACCGCCTGCAGACCAAACACCAGTTCCTGGAATCGCTACGTTTAGTGTCAACGTCCAGCCATTATCTGCGGCACCTGGGTTTTCGGCATAAATTCGATTGTCGTTATTCCCAAAAACACCAGTTCCCGATCCTAATGAAGATGACACTGTCGTAGCGCCCATAGCGAATGTTGGATTATTAACTAAGGAATTCGTTGAATCACGGATATCAGTACTCAAAACTCCAGGATTAATTGTCTGAGAGAGTTTAGAGTTAGCAGTAGTTGCGGCATTAGCTACAGAAGAGTTTGTCATATTATACAATCCCAATAGACCAACTACGCCTACGCTCGCAACGATCAACAACGTTAACTTTTTCATTTTTTCTCCTTACTTAATTTATTACATTATAACTTATTATGCTTATTTTTTCATTCATCCCTCTTTTTCTGTTTTTTAACAATAAATAACATAATGAACGCCGCAACAATTACACCAATACCAGCAGCCATAATCATCCATAAATTAATTCCCGTATTAGCCAAAGCCTTACTTATCTCTTTAACAATCTTTGGAATAACAATAACATCTTCAATGGTCTTTTCCACGGTCTTTTTCGGAGTAGTAAATGAAAAATCAGCAAACCGCACTACTTCTGGAGATGTTGCATTAGCCTTAAGTTTAGCTGTAACACGACCGTTATGGGTGTATTCTGGAGTTGACGGTATAAAATTGTCGCCTGGATGATTATTCTGCCAATTTGAAAAATCCAGCATCCATATATTTCCCTTAACTTTAAGCTCACGATTACGCCCTAAAACAAAAGTTCGACCACCAAACTCAACCTTCAAATCGTGCTGACCTGTAGCGGGATTAACCACCGTATGGACCGCATCATAAACGCCATATACCAACAGGTCTTTCCCATTTACCAAATCAAACTTAGAGAATTTTGACGGAAAAATCGGACAAATTGACTCATTCATCTGGCTACCTGTTTCCAGAGAATCGCGAGCGCAATCAGTAATCACTTGTGACAAATTAGAATTAGCCGACGAATCTGCAAAAGCCGAATAAGGACTACTCAGAGCGATTAGTAATGTTATGACGATGAATAATTTTTTTACTCTATTTTTCATACTCAACCCTATTGCGCTGTTACTGTTAATGTCATTGGCAATTCATAAGCTCCTGGTTTTTGATATGCCGGAATAGTCTGGTTTAATCGAACGTTCTGTAGCAAAAATGCGCACCCCAATTGACCAGTTGACCCGCTGCTACTCATCAATGTAACGCCGTTAGCCGTAGCAGTCCCTACCTTAAATTGAGAATCAACGCCCTTTGATATTCCTGATATTTGGCAAGTTGACCCGCTCAATGAACTACCCGAAGCTAAGACGGATGATGTGCCAAAATTGACAGACAGAAATCCCTGATCGCCATTAGTGCCGTTGAACATATACGATTCTGTGCCAGCAGTTCGCTTCCATTTGGCGGTCGCGCCGTCAGATGCCGACAACACAACACTCCACCCAGAGATGGTCTGTGTATTCGTAACTTCAATTTGCTTCGAGCTTGAGTTGGACAAGAGAGCGCTGGTGGCTACACTGCTGCTACTCATCATGGAATTATCAAACCTCGTACCAGTATCTGCAATTGTAGCGCCAGCATTATCCCTAAAACGAATATCTAACGACCCAGGAGCGGTCTTAAATTCTGGATACATTGTGTAGCTATCAATACTAGATCCAGGAGCGGCAGTTGTGTCAGTTGCTACGCGGACACAATAATTTTCGTTCCTATCAAGCCCTTTATCGACAAGCGCCAAATCCCACACACCCACTTCGCCAGCAGATATTTTTTGCACATTCGTGAACGTTCCAGCCACTCCGCTTTTTCTCACCAGACTTTGAGGTCGAGAAGCGATAGCTCCTGACGGCAATTCTGGATCAGTCGAGTTACTATTGATATTAGTGCCGTCAGCAGGACCACCCACAGAATAAGCAAGTTTTGATACTCCGGTCACGACTTGCCAATCTGAACTACTTACAGCCGAACAAGTTGCCGCGCTACCCTTTTTTGCGTATTCGACACGCAGCTTCATTGATGAAGATTCAACGGCTCCTCCTGGAGGCGCAATTAGCGTAGGGCGCGTGACAGGACTATTACTCGACTGGCCATTCCCTACCTGCCCCTTGTTATTATTACCCCAACAATACATCTCGCCCGTACGTAAAGCGCATAAAAAGTCTTTACCTAAATACATGGAAGTTTCACCAGAACTCGTAAATGGAACATTCACTTTTACGGGAGAGGGCAAAAATCCTGTGGCAGTTCCACTGCCCATTTGACCCTTAGAGTTATCACCCCAACAATAAATTTCGCCAGTGTTTAATACCATACACGTAAATTCGCCGCCAGCGTAAACATTTTTAATAGTCTTCCCTCCAGAAAGAATGCTACTTCCAAAAGAAGCTCTTGAAGCAGTATTTCTATAGCCAGATGCTGTGTTACCCAACTGACCATTGTGATTTCTTCCCCAACAATACACTTCTTGACCGCCAGAAATAACAGCACAGGCATGCGAATCGCCAGCAGATATTGACTCAACTTTTTTCCCATTAAAACCTTTGACTTTAGTGGGATATTGAGTTCTACCAGCAACACTCCCTACTCCAGTCCTTCCTGTAGCATTATACCCCCAGCAGAATGCTGTACCTTCGACCGTCGAAGCGCACGTGAATCTATCCCCTGACACAACCTGCTTAACCGATTCCGTTCCAAAGTTATTCATATTAACCGCTGCTGGCGTGTATGAAGCTAGGAATACGTCACGACCTAATTCTCCATTTATGCCTCTACCCCAACAGTGCAATTTTCCCTCCGAGTTAAGCGAACAAGTATGCTCATTACCCGCGGCAATCTGAGAGATGACTGTAGTCGTGGTCTCTCTAACTGGATATGGAGCGTTGCGCTGAATTATGCCACCATTTCCTAGTCTTCCAACTGCACCAGAGCCCCAACAATAGTCTTTATTGTCAGAAGTAATTACGCAAGTGTGATAATAACCAGTAGTAATCTGTTTTATAGTCTTACCGTTAAGCACGTCTTGTGTATATACAGGCACTGGGGTTGTTGATGAGGTGGTTGAATTAGTACCAAGAGCTCCATACTGACCATTACCCCAACAATAAGCACTATCATCCGACATAATGGCGCAGCTATGTTCATACCCGCTTCCGTATTCAGCTAATTTTTTAAAATATGCACTCTTATTTTGCAGACCAACTCTCAGTCGAAAATCGGCACCGACTTTTGGTAACGTGGCAGCGATGTTGGTATTTGCAAGCGGACTGCCTGGATTAACACCATTGGAAGATTCGTATAATCGATAAGAAACTTGCCCCACTTCAATCTGCTTGCCACTACTAGGAATAGTCGCACGACTTTGCTGAGAATTCAAAAACATAAACCCTAAGGCTACACTAACGACAATAAAACTGCCAAGGGCAAAAAATCTCTTGGCTTTACGGTCTTTTATTATTGATAGCGGTCTATTATGTTTCATAGTGGTGGTATAAATTGAACATAAATATACATCATAAATATACCATAAGCACTTTAAATAAAGCAAGCAAATAAGCACACAGTTATAACAATTGACTGCCGAATTTGGCGATTATCGCGACAATTACCGCGACGACCAGCGACACCACGACAAGCACATCATATCCGCCGCCAACAATCTTCTGCATATATCGACAAGAAATATTTTTCTGTAGAACATTATAACGCGTCAAACCGAACATAATCATCAGCATTCCAAGATCCAAGGTCAAGCACCACGGACAAAGCACGCCAATTTCAATATAGCTCATATAAAACATCCAAATAGCAAATATCATTCCAATAATAGCACCAGCCTGCGCTGCCTGCATAAACCACTTCGGAAACTTTGCTCCCGCCAACAACGCCACTGCAATTGTTACCATAACAGGCAGGGTCATCACGCCGATGAAACTATTTGGAAATCCTAAAATAGCCGCCGACCAATGATTCGCCACCGCCGAACAGCTCAGAGCCGAGCTAAAATCGCAACTTAATACAGCATGAGAATTTTTTGCTAATTCTAAAGCTTCAATAGATAATACAAATGACGCCAATAACCCTAATCCACTACCGAGAAGCATTATAAACGCCGCCAAATTTTGCTTTTTCAAGTCTTCGTGAAATATCCAGTTTTTGATTTTATTAAACATAAAAACTCACTTCGCTAATTGTTGGTAATGGTAATCCGCGCCAAAGGTTTTGCAGTTGACCGCTGTCGCTCAACGCGATAATTGTTGGATACTCCACAATGTCATACACTTCGCAAAAATTATTACCTTCTGCAGAATCAGGACTCATTTCCTCTAAAACCCGACCAGTTTGTCGACTAAAATCACGCAAAAAGTCTGCAACTTGGCGCTCATAATCGCTTTCCGAACGATAAATCACAACTACTCGCATTACAATTCCCGCTCGCCCTTACTGCGTCGCTTCGCTAAAATCTCCACAAAATCATCCAACGTCTTAAACTCGTAAAAAACGCTAGCAAAACGAACATACGCCACTTCGTTGCGTTTTTCTAATTCATCCAAAACTTGATCGCCAATCTGTTTTGACGTAACTTCCGATTCGCCCAGCGCGTATAAAGAGTCTTCAACCGCCGTAATGATATTATCAACTTCTTCGTCAGACTTAAAGAATTTTCCGACCGAACGGCGTGTCGAATTCGCCAATTTCACTCGGTCAAACAGCTCACGATCACCATTTTTCTTTATCACCGCCAGGTTTGGTTTTTCAACTCGCTCATACGTAGTAAATCGCTTGCCATCTGGAGTTTCTCTGCGACGTCGAATTGCGGCACCATCAGAAACTTCGCGTGATTCAATAACGCGACTATTGCCGATATTAAACACCATTTCATCTACTCCTTGTTCTTCTTTCGTCGCCTCAGAAATGCCGGCGTATCATCCTCATCATCGTCAGCTTCAACGGTTGGATTTTCCCAAATATTAGTCTCTGGCTCAGCCGCAAAACTTTCGGCAGATTCTTCCTTATCCAACTCTAGGTCAATATTTTTAACCATTTCGTCATCAACTTCTGTTTCGGCAGGTTTCGCGTCGTCGCCTACAGTCAAGCTAACTTCCTGCTGGCGGAATGTATCGCTATCAAATCCTGTCGCAATCACCGTAATAACCAGCTCGTCTTCCATTTCCGGCTTCAAAGTCGCACCAAAAATAATGTTGGCGTTCGGACTAACAGCACTAGTAATAATTTCTGCGGCTTCCTGAATTTCCGCCATACTCATGTCGTAGCCGCCAGTTACGTTGAATAGCACACCCTTGGCGCCATCAATCGACACCTCAATTAGCGGACTTTCAATAGCTTGTTGCGCCGCCTGAACCGCTCGGTCATCACCGCTCGCTCGCCCAATTCCCATCAAAGCTGAACCGGCATTACTCATAATCGCCTTAACATCGGCAAAGTCAAGGTTAATCAAACCATGCTCAGTAATCAGTTCAGAAATACCTTGAACGCCCTGCCTTAAAACATCATCAGCAATCTTAAATGTTTCTAGTAGCGGCGTTCGGCGATCAATAGTTTGCAACAATCTGTCATTTGGAATAGTAATCAAGGTATCAACCTCGCGTCCCAAGTGAGAAATCGCCCAATCCGCGTTAACTCGACGCTTTTCACCCTCAAAGCTAAACGGTCGAGTTGCCACGCCAACTACCAAAATACCAAGCTCGCGCGCCACTTCTGCCACGACATAACCAGCACCAGAACCAGTTCCGCCACCAGCACCAATTGTTACAAACACCATGTCCGCGCCTTCTAGTGCTTCCCTGATTTCGTCACGAGATTCATTAGCTGCGGCCTCACCAACAGTAGGGTCGGCACCAGCACCCAAACCATTAGTTGCATCACGGCCAAGATGAATTTTTACGTCAGCCTTCGAATTATGCAACGCCTGAGCGTCCGTATTCATAGCAATGAACTGAACGCCAGTCAGACCAGCGTCTTTCATTCGGTTAATAGCTGAACCACCAGCGCCGCCGACACCGACGACTTTTATGCTGGCAAATGTTTGAACTTCACTTGGTTGTATTTGCGGCATATATTCCCTCTCTTAATCCTTACATAAAGTATATCATTTATTTAAATCTAGCGAAAATATTTTTGAGTAAACCGCCAGCTTTTTTAGTGACATCATTTGCGCCAACTATCGGTTTTATCTGCTGCGAAATACCCATAGAGTCGATCAACATCAGACCAACCGCAGCTGAAAACTCCGCGCCTTTCACTTCATCGCTAACTCCGCTATAGCCAGCCGGAACACCCAAGCGTGCCGCCACACTCAATTGATCTTTCGTGAACTCCACCATACCTTTTACTTTCGCCGCACCACCAACCAGCACAACGCCGCTCGGTAGCTTTCCTAATCGTCCAGCTCGCTTCAGCTCTTTAGCAATTGCTTCAAAGATCTCTTCATAGCGCGCCTGAACAATCTCATCAATTTCCTCTTGATTGAACTTATATGTCTGCTTTTCAACCTTCGTTTCGACTTCGCCCAGAGCCTCGCCGCCAAATCGAGCATGTGCCAATTTCACAACTTCCGCAATTTCCGGATCCGTCCTAAGTCCAATAGCCAAATCGTTCGTTACATTCTGACCACCCATTGGAATAACCGCCAGATGTTGCAAATCGCCCTCTTCGTAAATGGCAATTCCTGTAGTTGCCGCACCAAAATCAATCACCGCAACGCCATTTTCACGCTGACTTTCCGTAAGAACGGATTGAGCTGCCGCCAAAACCGACGGAACAACAGACACAGCCTCAACCTTAGCCATTTCCGCCGACTTCTGTAAATTAGTAATGTGTGGAACCAAACCAGACACGACATTCGCCCTAATTTCCAGACGCGCGCCAGTCATACCAATTGGATCTTTAATATTATCCTGACCATCCAGCCTATACGCGTGCGCAATAATATCCAAAATTTCTCTATTCTGCGGCACTTTTCCAGTTGTAGCAACTTCCTCCAGCCTTAATGTATCATCATGAGTGACCTCATTATTAACGGTTCCAACGGTAATCATTCCGTCGGCTTTTGTACTCAATAAATGAGATCCGTTAATACTCAATGTGGCTGCGTTAATCTGATGACCGCTCATTCGCTCGGCTGGCTCCAGGGCCTTATCAATAGCCTCAGCTGGACCGCTCAAATTCGTTACAGTCCCCTTTCGCATTCCGCTATTCGGCGCTTCGCCGACGCCAACAATTTTTGGCGCACCATTTTCTGCGTCAATATAACCAACGACACAGCGCACATTTTTCGTGCCAATATCAATTCCTACCACATATCGAGATTGCTCCTGCATAAGCTCTATTATACAGGTTATGTCTATAATTTGGCAAGCGAATTAGTTTAAAGCTTTGTCAGAATTTCAGCACCAGTTTCGGTAATCAATACCGTATGCTCAAAATGCGCACCTAGACTGCCGTCTTTCATACTAATTGTCCATCCGTCGCTGTCAGTAATAATTTTCTCACCGCCCAAGCTCGCCATCGGCTCAATTGCAATTGTGTCGCCAGCGTGCAACATCGGACCAGTTCCTCGCCTGCCGTAATTCGGAATTTCTGGCTCCATATGCATACTCAGCCCCACACCATGACCAACCAATTCACGGATTATACCAAGTTTAGCCTTCTTCAACACAGCTTCCACTCCCGCTGAAATATCACCAACTCGCGTTCCATCGCCAGTTATCGCGTCAATTCCCGCATATAAACTCTGTTCTGTTGCATGCAATAAATGTTTCTTCGCACCCTTAGGCTCTTCATCGACAACCATAGTAAAAGCGCTATCCGTCTTCATTCCACGATAGCCAATCACCAAATCGAAACTGACCACGTCGCCCTTTTCAAAAACATATTCGGTCGGCAAAGAATGCACCAACTGCTCATTCGTCGATATACAAATCACTCCCGGGAACTTCACCTCGTCCGTAAGATAAGTCGCCTCTGCGCCAAAATCTTTAATTCGCTTAGCTACAAAATCATTAGCGTCCAACTCACTCATTCCAGCCGTTACAGATTTTTTCAATTCATCGTAAATTGTCGCAAGCATTTTGCCGCACTCGCGCATATCTTTCATCTGCTGCGGCGTTTTTTCTCCAGTGATCAATTGGCTCATTTTATACCCTCAATAATGCCACGACTGACCAGCTCTCTCTCAATCTCATCATGAACTTGCCCGACAGTTCCAACGCCGCTCATATGTACAATTGGAACACCGTTTTCATTTAGATAATCCAGAATTGGGTAAATTTCACCTCGATAAATACTGAGTCGTTTGTCAATTGCTTCAGGCGTGTCGTCAACTCGACCACGAACCCTCAAACGCTCCAGAATTTCGTCGCGCGGAACTTCCAGCACAATCACCAACTTAACATCTTTTCCGTGATGTGAACGCGACTCAATCAGCCATTTAGCTTGCTCTAATTGCCTTGGATAGCCGTCCAGAATTACGCCATTAATATCCTTAGCCTTATTAAGAGCCTCGCCCATCAAACCGTTGATAGTTTCCATCGGCACCAGTTCGCCAGATTGCATACGATGAATCAATTCACCATCATGTGTGTCGCGAAGCAGCTGTCCGGCACTAAGCCAACGCCAACCGTGTCGTGCCGCTAAAATCTGCCCCTGCACACTCTTGCCAGCACCCGCCGGCCCAAAAAATACAATCATTTTTTCCTCCTATTTTGTGAGTTTTTCTTTAACAATTTTTGCCACCAACGCGCCATCCGCAGCATTGCCAACCTTACTTTTTACCGCGCCAATAACTTGTCCCATTTTCTGAATTGAGACATCGTCCATACCCGCAATAACTTCTTCTACTATCTTTGAGATTTCCGCCTCGCCAAGTTGCTCTGGCAAAAATTCTCGTAAAATTTCCGCTTCTTTTTCTTCAGGTTCCGCCAATTCCGCACGGTCGTTCTTTCGATATAAATCCGCACTTTCGACGCGCTTTTTCACTTCTCGAGCAACGACTTTTTCAATTTCAGAATCATCCAAGCCATCTTCTCGCTTGCCCAAAGAAACTTCTTCGTTTAAGATTGCTGCCTTTAGATTACGCAAAACATCACCACGAAAACGATCGCCGCTCAATAGAGCGGCTTTCATTTCACTAGTAATGCGCTCTTTTAGCGCAGACATTAACGCACCCCTAGGCGCATTTTTGCCGTTTTTTCAGCTCGTCGCTCGCGGCGAATAATAGCTTTTTTACGACGCTCGGTCTTTGAAATTGGTTTTTCAAAACGCATAACGCTCTTAGCGCGAGCCAAAACACCGCTTTGCAAAACCCTGCGGTTGAAACGACGAATGATATTTTCGTTCGCTTCCTTCTGATCTTTACGTGTTACTTGTACCATACTGCAAACATTATAACAGATAAGAAAGTATTTGCCAACTAGATTGTTATAAAATAGCCCAACATCTACACCCCAGAAATATGTAGCAATCGCCCTTCAACTGACTTCATCCCCTGCCATTCATTTACAGTCGGCTGGAACCAGACGGACACTTCGTCGCCCACTTCACGGAAAAACTCTTCTGGCGCGTTAAAAGCCAGCATCTGCAGCGCAACGCCATTCTTATCACGCAAGGTCAATTTCACGTGTTGCCCATCCGCGCCCATTCTCCTCACATTCAAAACCATCGCTTCAGTTATCTTCAATATAGGCTCGGCGTTACCATTGCCGAATGGCTCCATCTTTGCCAAATTATCAATCAGCTCCTCATTAATTTCCGAAAAATCGTCAATCTCAACGTCAGCTCTCGGTAGCAAATATAATTCCTGATTTTTTAATTGCAGCGAATCGTAAAACTCATTCACTCGTCGTCTAAAATCGTCAATTCTCTCGGTCGCCAGCGTCACGCCCGCCGCCGCTCCGTGACCACCACCTTTAATAATGATGTCGTCAGCTGCCCGAACCGCGTCAGCCGCAGAAAAATCGCCAAAACTTCGCGCCGAACCCGTAGCCTCATCACCACGCTCACCAATTATAAAAACTGGCTTCTTATATTTCTCAACCAACTTTGACGCCACAATGCCAATAATTCCGTGATTCCAATTGCCGCTATTCACCACCAAAACTCGATCATCAGTCATATTGTCCGCCTGCTGGCAAGCTTCGTCAAAAATCTCGTCCTGAATACTACGGCGTTTGATATTTAATTCTTCCAGCTTTTCGCTAGCCTCCAACGCCTCCAGCCCATCACTCGCTGTCAGCATATCCAGAGCATATTGCGCCGTTTCCAGCCTGCCCGCCGCATTCATTCGCGGCCCCAGACCAAATCCCAAATGCCTAGCGTTAACCTTCTCCGGCTCAATTCCCGCCACTGACATCAATGCCTTCAAACCAGGACGCCTCTGCTTTTTCAAAACCTCCAAACCCCAATAGACATTCGCCCTATTTTCATCCGCCAGCGTAACTATGTCGCAAACAGTCCCTAGCGCCACCAGATCCAATAGCCACTTCTCGTAACCATCTGGCAACCCGTCCAGTTCGGTTTGTAGAGCCTGAACCAATTTAAACGCCACACCCGCGCCGCATAAATCGCGAAACGGATATTTATGACCAGGAAATTTCGGATTAACCGCAGCAACGCTCGGCGGTGGAGTCTTAGCAACATTATGATGATCAGTCACCACCGTATCAATCCCCAAACTCGACGCATATTCAATTTCTGCATGACACAAACTTCCCGTATCAACCGTAACAATTAAATCCGCACCCATATTCTGCACTTTATCAACGGCGCCCATCGTCATTCCGTAACCCTCAACAAACCGATTTGGAATAAACGCACCAACTTCCTTAAAGCCAAACTTGCCAAACGCATCCAACAAAATTGCCGTTGCACTCAGCCCGTCAATATCATAATCGCCGTAAATAACAATTTTCTCACCCTCAGCGTGCGCCTTTTTCAAGCGATCCACTGCTTTTTTCATATCTGGCAATAAAAACGGATCGTGCTTTACTGACATGTAATTCGGATGTAAAAATTCCTCACGCGCCTTACGCGTAGTCAAGCCTCGAGCCGCTAAAATTTTCTCAAATAATGTCATTAGTCTTTATCAGCCATGCCGCGCTTTGATCGCGCTGAATATTGCTGAGATTTAATCACCATACTTTGCAATTCCTTAAAAATTGGGAATTGTTTATTAGTGAAATACGTGCGTGAGTTACCTTGCTTTTCACTCTGCAAAAATCCAACCTTTTCTAGTCGCTTCAATTCTCGTTGAATATTTCCAGGGTCTTCCTTAATTAGCTTTGCTAATCCGCGAACATGTGTGTGAAAATCAGGATACTTAGCGTATACTACTACAATTTTTCGCCGCACCCTAGATGTAATAAAAACGTCTAACATAACCTCCCTAACGCATCTTTCTTAATTAAAGTTTATCACAATTTTACAACACCCGACAAGTTTTTTATTTCCAATTCAAAATAACCTGGTTAATTTTCGCTATCGTTTCCTCTTTGGACGGCAATGTATTATCCTCATAATAATGATTTAATCCCATAAAATTCTCCTTCACGTCCAAGATATGCATTTCATCAACCGTCATGTGCAATTTATCCACCGCCGCCACGCCACAAAACGGCACCGCAATCACCAATTTCTCAATCCGAACTGACTTCAGAAAACTCAAAGCCACATCCAAAACCGACAAATCATCACCAAAACCATCACTTGCCAGAATCACCACCCGATCCTTTAGCATATCCTTATCGATGATTCCACCATCACCCAAAAGCCTATTCATTTTCTGATGAGCCTCGCGCTTTTTCTCTTCCAGATAACCGTGAAATTCACTAGTATATTCATTAATTTGACCGTCAGAAAATTGACTATTATACGTAAATTGCCCAGACTGTGACATCGCCCCGATGCTTAAACTTTCCCCAGGAATCTCAATCCCTTCGCTAAGCAACATCATGAGGACACAGTGAAGCTTCACTGCAATTTGCTCGCCGATCAGCACGCCACCTTCGCCAATTGCAACCACTGCGCAGTTTTCATAACGATACTTTTCCAGTACTTGATCAGCCAGAATTGCTCCAGCCTGCGAACGACTCTCAAAATACATATGCTTATTTTAGCATTTTTTTCGCGATATAATATAAACATGCATTACTATTTGGTTTCACCGACAAGAATCGTCCGCGCCGACGCAAGTTCGTTTACGTATTCTTCAGAAGAAAGACTGCCGACCGGAATGATTGTCGCTATAGAAATCGGCAAAATCAATGCCATTGGCGTAGTCCTACAAGAAGTTCGCCAGCCTGATTTTGAAGTCAAGCCAATTAGTAAAATCGTTGAAGAATATCCCTTGCCAATCGAACTCGTTCAAACTGCCATATGGATGAGCAAGTATTACGCTACACACCAAGCGACCGTCTGGCAAGCAATTTTACCCAGCGGATTATCCAAAAAACGTCGCTCAATTAACCAGTCCACCTCAGTTAATCAAGCAGAAAATCGAACAAAAAATGTATTCACAGATGAGCAAAAATCAGCCCTCCAGACCATCGAAAATCTCCATTCCGGAACAGTACTTTTACACGGCGTAACTGGCTCAGGAAAAACTCTAGTGTATATAGAAGCCGCAAAACAAACCTTAAAAGAAGAGCAATCATCAATAATTTTAGTTCCCGAAATCGCTCTAACTTCGCAACTGGTTGCTGAGTTCTCTGCTCATCTGCCAAATGTCATAGTTACCCATTCCAAACAAACCGAAACTCAACGATATGCAATCTGGAAAAGAGTCATCAGCTCAAACGATCCAGTAGTAATCATCGGCCCGCGATCTGCTCTTTTCATGCCCGTGCAACAGCTCGGACTTGTGGTGATTGACGAATGTCATGAGCCGAGTTTCAAGCAAGAGCAATCCCCTCGATATTCAGCCCTTCGTGTCGCCTCAGTTCTTACAAATCAACATCGCGGCAAGCTAATTCTAGGTAGTGCTACTCCAGCAGTTGCCGACTATTACGTTGCAAAAAAATCAAACACGCCAATTATTACAATGACAAAACCAGCAAGACCAGACACCGTTCGCCCCAACGTGACGCTGGTGGATATGACAAAGCGCAATAATTTTACTCAACATCAATTCCTCTCTAATCCACTCCTGAAATCTATAAACACAGCGTTATCAAAAAATAGGCAAGTCCTTATTTTTCACAATCGACGCGGCACAGCATCAATCACATTATGCGATAACTGCGGCTGGCAGGCTGGCTGCCCGCGCTGTTTTATTCCGCTCACGCTACACGCGGATAGTCATAAATTGTCATGCCACATTTGCGGTTTTTCGACCAAAGTTCCTACTAGTTGCCCTGAATGTAAAAATGCCGACATCATTCATAAAGGTATCGGAACTAAGCGAATTGAAGACGAATTACAGAGGTTATTCCCGAACAAAAAAATTGCTCGATTTGATAAAGACACCGATTTGAAAGCCACTGTAGACGAGCGTTACGATGAACTGAAAAATGGCGAAATAGATATAATTATCGGCACGCAAGTTATTGCTAAAGGACTAGATTTGCCACATTTAACAGTCGTCGGAGTCATTCAAGCCGACACCGGACTTTCCCTCCCTGACTATTCATCACCCGAACGAACATTTCAATTGCTCGCCCAAGTCGTCGGCCGCGTCGGCAGGTCAAGCATGCCAACAGAAGTTGTCGTTCAATCATACCAGCCAAGTCACCCATCCATCACAAACGGATTATCTCAAAACTATACAGAATTTTATCAAAGAACCATATCTCAACGACAAAAAACCAACTTTCCACCTTTTACTTACTTATTAAAACTAACTTGCGTTTATAAAACCGAAGACGCCGCCATAAGGAACGCTAAGAAATTGTCCGAACTATTAAAATCCAATTTTGATAACATTGAAGTTTTTGGACCAACGCCCGCTTTTTATGAGCGCATCCGCGATACATATCGATGGCAAATCGTAATAAAAAGCCCCAAACGACAAGAGCTTCTTGACGTCTTGAATCTCCTGCCATCATCACACTGGCAGTACGAGCTTGACCCTGTAAGTCTACTGTAATTTCTGGTATAATTATAGCAATGACAAAAGACGATATTATCACATTACCAAATCCACACCTTCGCCAAAAATCATCGAAAATCCACGTTGTTACTAATGATGTTGTAAAACTGGCAGACGAAATGACCGCAGCTGCGCTGGACTGGGAAGATTCCAGACCTCACGAAATTAGCGCTGCCCTCGCTGCAGTTCAAGTCGATAAATTAGAGCGTGTTGTGATTGTTCGAGCTGACTTTGAAAGAAAATCAACTCGCAAATTCATCACTCTTATCAATCCAGAAATCGTGAAATATGAAGGTGAAATTGTTGAAGACTTCGAGGGATGCTTAAGCGTTAAAAGCATTTACGGAAAAGTTCCCCGCTACAGTAAAATTCGCGTAAAAGCCATGGGTTTAGATGGCGAAGAAGTGCGAATTAAAGCCGAAGGATTTTTGGCGCGCGTATTACAGCACGAGATAGACCACTGCAACGGATTAGTTTTTATAGACCATATTAAGGATAATAAAGACGCTTTTTATACGCTCGATAAGAAAGGCGAGTTGCAACCGTTAGATTATGACAAAGATATCGCCGAAAATAGTATTCTTTGGGACTGAAAATTACAGTCTAATTACTTTAGAAGCTCTCGTTGAAGAGGGATTTAACGTTGTTTGCGTCATTACCAAACCCGACACCAAGCGTGGTCGCGGGCACAAACTTACTGAACCTCCAGTAAAAACATTCGCTAAATCTCACAATATTCCAGTTTTGCAACCAAGCAAAGTCAGTGAAATTACCGACTATATAAAACAACTTCAGCCAGTAACGGGAGTTTTGGTTGCATACGGAAAAATCATTCCACAGTCAATTATCGACTTATTTACACCGGGAATTATCAATGTTCATCCTTCTCTACTACCAAAATATCGAGGGCCTTCACCTATTGAATCAGCCATAGCCAATAGAGATGCCGAAACTGGCGTATCAATAATGCAACTTGATAGTAAAATGGATGCCGGTCCTATATACATCCAAACTCGACAATCGCTCACTGGAAAAGAAATAAAGTCCGAGCTGTACGACAAACTATTTCACGACGGCACTTCTCTGCTAATAAAAAACTTGCCAAATATCATCAATGGGAATCTTCAGCCAACACCACAAGACGATTCTCTGGCTTCATATTGCCAATTATTAAGCAAGGACAATTCATGGCTCGATATGGAGCGTATGACCGCGGCCGAGGCTGAAGCTCACGTCCGCGCACACCTCGGATTTCCGCGCAGCCGAATGACAATTGACGATCGAGATATCATCATCACGAAATCTCATTGCGACAAAACTCCGAGTTCTCATCTTGATAAAAAATTTGCCGACGGCAACTATTTAATCATTGACGAGCTCATCGCGCCCAGCGGAAAAACAATGACCGCTGAAGATTACCTAAGAGGCTACAATAAAAAATAACCCCACAATAAGGGGTTATTTTATCGTCCGCATAAAATTATGCTTGGACTGAACCTAAAATAGCATCTTTATTCGCTATAATTTCCTTTTTCAAATCAGCCATCACTGCAGCCACAACGTCACGATAATCTGGTCGATTGACCTCCAGCCACTTAGTAGCCGCAAATTCATCCTTCAGACGCGGATCGTCAACTGGCAAACCTGAAGCTTGCGACATTTTCTGCAACATTGGTTCCTGTTGATAATTAGGCGCATGTTTTGTCAGAAAATCATCCACAGCACCCGGAGTTTTATCGATAATTCCCGCAAACTCCTCCAGCTGAGCATCGCTCATTCCCTGGCTTAATCGTTCGCCAACTCGAAGCTCTAACTCGCTATAAATATGCTGTAACAACGATTTTTGCTGATCTTCCGGCAACTGGTCCAGCCCCAATTCTTTAAGAAATTCTTCATTCAGTTGGAACATAGTTCTCCTTTTCTTTCGTCTATATGATTAGGTTAAATTATACCAATAACTGTTTAATATTACTATCCACGCATCATATTCAGCGCGTCATTGTATAATTTTTGCAGCTCGACCATAGTCTCATTCATCGAGGTTTGAACAATTTCCGTTAAATTAACGCCATTGTTTGCGCACCAATTCAATACCACAGAAACATCGTCGCCATCCAGTAATTTCATAAACTCATCCAGCTTCGCTTCGCCAACAGCCAGCAAAATCTTCCTTGTAATCTTATCCTGTACACTGTTAGCGACGTCTTCCCTCATTTGCTCTTTTTTATCCGCAGGCAATGATCCAAAACCAGCCTGTGCTAAGAATTCGTCAGTAATTTCAAACATTTTTATCTCCTTGTTTATTTTATATTTTATCTATTAAGCGTATTTATTCAATACCTTCAATACGTCCGCAGTAGCGCTAGATCCGTCAACTTTCATCCAAACTGATCCGTCAGGGTTATTAAACCACTCTACGGTATGACCGTTAGCCATAGCTTTATCAGCCAGGTTGTGAAGTTGATCTATTGCGTTTGCGTCACCAAACTTCTCAGCAGCCCAGTCCCAAGGATAGTCGTAAGAATTGAAGTTTGATGTATCTGGATTAATATTATCTACGATTGCTTTGGCAGCAGGGTTATCCGCAGAAGATGCGCCACCAGACTGAGGTGTTTGCTCACCACCAGATTGTGGAGTTGTATCAGCATTACCCTCACCTCCAGTAGCGTGTGCAGAGTTAGCCCAGTCGCCAATATATTTACCAGCAAAACCACCCAAGGCAAAACCAACACCATACTTACCTAATGACGATCGCACCTTCTTACGCAGGGCATCCTGCCTCTCTGTACTCACGTCCTTAAGATTGTCAACTGATACATTGACTGCATGCTCCATAACATCGTCAATTTTCATGTTAGCCACAGTTTTTTCAAATGAAGGATCTATAGTTTCAAGGCGGTCATCAGCAGCTATGCGATCTTCGCCACGATGTTCTTCCAGAACAGCTTGCTTTGTTGCTCCAGCAACTCCTAATTCTGTTACAATACCGACAGCCGTCGTAATAGGCCATGCAGCAACAGACCCTACTATAGCACCGCCCACAAAACCAGTACCACCCAACTTCAGCCACTGAGCAATCTTACCACCCTTATTAAACCACTTACCAACTTTAGCGGCAGCTTTCTTAAATTTACCACGATCATCGAGCATGTTGTCATACTTATCTGTCGTTGTTCTTGAGGTTTCTCGCATACTTGCAAACGCCGCTTGACCCATTTCCGCTGCTAATTCAGCCTGCTTTTTTGGATCCTGTTTTGCTGCTTCGATTTTATCAGCAAACTTAAGACGCATATATTCTAATTCGCTCTGCTTCAATTGTTCCGTAGCAGCTTCTAATTCAGCTTGGCGCTTCTTTCCACCAAAGTACTTCTTAGAGAAATGAGTTTCAACGGCGATACTGGCCTTAGCGAATCTCTCCCTAGCAACCTTAAGAGAGGCAGCCGCCTCGTCATCTTCGGTTTTTTCAGCATCATCATGCTCATCACCAAGATACTTATCTCGCATAGCCTGTTCGTACAGTGTTAAGCCTTCTGGATTATCATCCACGTTAGGGATCGTCGTTCTAAACATCTCTTTGTCTATTACGTTTTCACCTTTAACCCTAGAGACCTCTTCTGGACTATATCTTGAGTAAATATCTACCCCAAAACTCTCAAGTTCCCTTAGATCCTCTTCAGTCGTCGGATGAACAAGAACAGAACGTTTAGCAGCCGCATCCCTCATATAGTCATTCCACTTAATTCTATCTAGATCAGCAAGTGTAGGTTCAGGCGGCTCAGAAACAGGAATGTTCTTTTCCGCAGAGCTTCCCGAAGCGTCTTCAGTATTATCACTAATCTGCTCTTCTGGATTTGAAATAACTACTACCCTAGCATCCCTCCTCAACACCTCTATCTGTTTAGGTGTCAAACCATTAGAACTACCTTCCCTGGAATCTTTTTCACCGCTCTCAGTACTACTATCAGAGGAAAGGACGCCTTCTGCTGCAGCACTATCAACATCAACTCCAGCCGCTAGGCCATTCTTATTTTCTGTGTTTATACCCAAGCGCTCGGCGAATCCGTTTCTATTTTTTGCTGTACGAACAATATCTCTTACTGCTCCTGCCGCTTTCGCTGCAGCCTGACCCAATTTTCCAATCACAGATAAATTCTTGTTTTCGACATCTGCACTGGATGGACGTCCTTCGGGTGTTTTGTTCATTTTGTGGTGGTTTCCTTTCACCTTCTGCACGCAGAATGGCAATAAACTTATGTATATCTAAGATACTACCATAAATACATAAAAAAGTCAATACTTAGAACAGTCTACCCCAGAGTTTTCTTCACTAATTCCCTAGTAAAGAACTCCAGCTTGTCGCCAATTTCTAAGGTAATTTTTTTCTTTGTCCTGAGGCTCAGTCCACACATTTCACCTTCAAAGACCTCTTTTGCTTCTTGTTGCTGACGTTGTACAGAAGAAACTTCCACTTCAGCAATTTGCTCTTCGCCACGCTTTACGCGCGCCAG
This sequence comes from Candidatus Minimicrobia sp. QA0096, assembly GCF_963967315.1. NCBI lineage: Bacteria > Candidatus Saccharimonadota > Candidatus Minimicrobia > Candidatus Minimicrobia sp. QA0096. The sequence continues at coordinate 645,286 of NZ_OZ017288.1, read as the reverse complement.
CAAGTCCTTAGCGACTTTACCGTGCTTCACTTCGCCACCAGCAATCACTTCTTCGCGCATCGTCCTAAACACACCCTTAATTTCCAACTCACCAATTTCAGTTTCAACGATTTCTGGCGCTAGCAAAGCCTCCATTGAAGCCTTAGCGTCATCCAACAGCTCATAAATTACCTTAAAAATTCGCACTTCCACATGCTCACGCGCCGCTAATCGCTTAACTGCTGGTGGCAAATCGACATTAAAGCCATAAATCACCGTATTTTCACCGACCGCCAAATGAATATCGTTCTCGGAAATATTACCAACACCAGTTCCAACAACATGAAGCTCAACTTCGCCATTCGTATCAATCAGCTTCAAACTATCAACCACAGATGTTACCGAACCCTGAACGTCAGCCTTAACGATTACGTTAAATTCTTCCGCATCAAGCTTTCGATTCATCATCTTAAGAATATCTGCGCCAGTAACATTGGTTGTGGCTGCCATTTTCTCCTGTTCAATTTTAGCCTTTTGCGCCAAATTGCGAGCTTCTTTTTCGCTCTTCGCAATCTCAAATCCATCACCGAATTGTGGCAATTCCTTAAATCCAGTCATATTCACTGGCATACTTGGACCGGCATCTTTAACGGTTTTACCACGGAAATCTTGAAGCGTTCGGACTCGCCCGTAAGCCGTCCCAGCAACCAGATAATGACCAGGTTTCAAATGACCATTCTCCACCAACAAGCCAACAACAGCGCCACGACCAGTTTCCATGTGCGCCTCAATAACCAAACCTTCAGCAGGAACATCTTCATCCGCACGTAAATCTTCCATATCCGCCACCAATAAAACCATATCCAAAAGCTTGTCTAAGTTCTGACCGGTTTTTGCACTAACCTCAACCATCACAGTATCGCCACCCCATTCTTCAGGATTTAAACCATGCTCAGACGCCAATTGAGTTTTTACTAGTTGCGGATTGGCTGCTTCTTTATCAATCTTATTAATTGCCACCACAATTTTAGCGTTAGCTGACCTGGCAAATCGAATAGCTTCAACAGTCTGAGGTTTAACTCCGTCGTCTGCCGCCACCACGATAATCACCACATCAGTCAGCGTAGCTCCGTGCTGCCTTAGCGCTGCAAAAGCCTCATGACCTGGGGTGTCCAGTAAAGTGATAGTTCGTCCGTTGCGCTGAGCTTGATAAGCGCTAATATGCTGAGTAATTCCTCCGGCTTCACTAGCCGCTGTTTTCTTATCAAGAATCGCATCTAGCAAACTCGTTTTACCGTGGTCAACATGCCCCATCACAGCCACAATTGGCGGACGAGGAACTGCCTTGTCCGATAATTTATGTGCATGGTGATGAATTTCTGTAGAAACCGTCTTCCGTTTCAGCTGCACGTCTAGCCCCAATTCTTCAACAATAATCTGTGCAGTCTCAAAATCTAGTCGCTGATTAATTGTCGCAGCGATTCCGTTCTTAAACAATTCACCAATCAGCGTAGTTACTGACAATCCCAGAGTTTCGGCCAACTCGCCAACCGTTACCGAATCCGCAATATTGACGATTTTTTCTGCCATAATAAGCTCCTCTCACCTCTGGGCGTAACTACGCTTCAGGGGATTTGTATTATTTTTTCTTTGATGATTTGCCAAGTGAAAGAGAAATCTTACGATTTTCCTTATCGATATCCAAAACTGTAAATTCTTTACGCTCGTTCAATGTAAATACTTTTTCAGGATCAGTACCGTCACCACCAAGCTCTGACACATGAACCAAAGCTTCAACCGCTGGACTCAACTGTACGAATGCACCAAATGGAGTAATTCGAGTTACAGTTCCCTCAACTTTTTCACCAGGCTTAAATTGCTCAACTTCATCCAACCATGGATCTTTAGTCAATTGCTTCATACTCAAGCTCAAGCGTTCTTTGTCGATTGCGATAATCTTAGCTTCGATAGTTTGACCAACTTTTACATAGTCAGATGGGTTATTAACACGCTCCCAGCTAATTTCTGAGATGTGAATCAAACCTTCAATACCTTCAACGTTAACGAATACGCCAAAGTCGACAACACCTGTAACAACACCTGTAACTGTGTCACCGATTGCCAACTTCTGGAATCGCTCTGCCAAACCTTCTTTAACCGCCTCTTTTTCAGAGAAGATCAATTTGTTAGCTTTTCGGTCAGCGTCTAAGATTCGTGCTTTAATATCCTTCTTTACCAGGCTGTTCAATCGTTGCAAGATTTCGTCCTTGTCGCTAGAACCTACACGAGGATAGTGTTCAGCTGACAATTGCGATACTGGCAAAAATCCGCGAATACCTTCGTATTCAACTAGTAATCCACCGCGGTTGGCGTCGTATGGTACAACGGTGATGATTTCACCAGATTCCAATTTAGCCATAACTTCATCCCAACCACGATCTTTCGCAGCCTTGCGCAATGAAAGTAGCGAATAGCCATCTTCCAATTCGGTATCAATTACGCTAGCAATTACTGAATCGCCAACATTGTAGTTCTTTGAAAGGCTAACTTCGCGGCGTGGAACCAATCCAACGCCCAAAGGTCCTAAATCGATTAAAATTTCGTGCTTCTTTACTGATAAAACAGTACCGTCAACTGTTTCACCGACAGTAAGTTGTTTAACATTATCGCCTGCTTGAGCCAGCAGGTCATCCATTGTAATTTTGGCATCTGCCATAAGTCTTCTAAAGACCCCTTCCTTAAAATTGATATTATTCTTCAGGGACATAATAAAAATATCCCCACAGATTATCACAATTATACCACAACAGATAGATAGAAGTCAAAGCTAGATAAGATAGCGAGATCGCTGATAAGCTACCGTCAAAAACGCCAAAATACCAAAAGCCACTGCAGAAACAGCTACATCTTCTGGTCCAGTTTTTGGCAATCCTTTATCAGATTGCTTAGAAGAAGTAGAAGGATCTGGCGTTGTAGATGATGACGATTGTTGAGACTGAGAAGATTCAGATGTAGGAGTTGTCTTTTTTGACTCTTCAGTCTTCACGTCGGTTCGCGCCTCACCCCTTCCGCCTGACTGACTATTCGTTTTTTGATCTACAGACTGCTGAGATGTGCCGTTTTGTGAATTCTTATTACTATTCTCTGATGCTACCAAATCGCTAGAGATCGGCGATTCATCTTGTGATAAATTATTCTGCCTAATTCCGTAAAGAACAGCTAAAGATATAGCCACTAAAATAGCACCTACTACTACAAAAACTCCAATTGATCCAGCCCGATTTACTCGCTTCATATTATATCTCCACTCAAATTTTCTTTATTATATCATAATGACCTCTTATAGGTAAAGCTGGTGATATAATAAATATATGATTATTACGGTTGACACAGGTGGGACCAAAACATTAGTAGCCAGCTTTGACGAGGAAAAAAATCCTAAGCATATCATTAAGTTCCCCACCCCTAAAAACATAGACCAATATATTCAACGCATTGCCGATCAAATTCACCTGATTGCGAATAATAAGCCAATTGATGCAATTTCCGTGGCTCTGCCAGGAGTAGTCAAAGATGGCGTGGCAGTGTGGTGTCAAAACCTCGGCTGGAAAAATCAACCTATCCGTGAGCTACTTTCCCGATATTTTCCTAATATGCCAATATTTATTGCAAATGACGCCAATATGGCAGGACTGGCAAGTATGCTCAGATTGCCCAAAACCCCCAGATGTGGTCTATACATCACCCTAGGAACCGGCGTTGGCACTTCCCTGATTCTGGATGGAAATCTGCATAAAGAGCTTAGCGACTGCGAGGGCGGACATATGTCTTTGAATTACAATGGCAAGATTACCACTTGGGAAGAGATTGCTGCGGGTAGGGTTTTGCAGAGAATTTTTGGCGAATTATCATCAGACACACCCCTGGAAGTCTGGGAAGAGGTCGCCAATAGAATAAAAGCTGGATTGCAACCACTCATCGCCTTTACACAACCAGATGTCGTTGTTATTGGCGGGAGCGTGGGAGTGTTCACATCCTATTTTTCAGATATTTTAAGCGGTCTTCTGGCAGAAAACTTACCCGCCGCCATATCAGTACCAAAAATAATCAGCGCCCCTAACCCAGAAGAAATTGTATTATACGGATGCTACGATAATGCCATCAGTCAGCTTACCTCAAATTGAACACGATTTTCCAGAACTGCAATTCAAGGAGGGTGAAGTATTTTCCTGGAACCCCAATTCGCAAACAGTCTATTACGAAAAATTAGATTCACAAAAAGGCTTAGTGCAACTTTTACACGAAATCGCCCATGCTAAACTTGGTCATAAAAATTATCAATATGATGTCCAGCTGATCGAAATGGAAAGATCCGCCTGGGAGTACGCCGTTGATACTTTGTCTCCAAAATACGGCTTAACACTCAGTATGGACGACGATAATATTCAAGATTCTTTAGATAGCTACAGGGACTGGCTACATAAACGTAGTCTTTGCCCTCAGTGTGGCGCAGTTGGATTACAGGCTACTTCCTCATCTTACAAGTGTATTAATTGCCACTCGGAATGGCGCGTAAATCAGGCGAAATCCTGCCAACTTAAAAGATATCAAATAAAATAAGCCTCTCATACGGAGGCTAATTTTAAGAGATTGGAGCGGTCTTATTCTGCAATTTTTTGTACGTCTTTTTTCGTACGGCGTGAAATGCGTCCGCCCTTAGCGCCAGCGATACGAGCCAAAGCTGGATTTGCAGCAAAGCCACCAGTTCGACCATTTTTACCGCCCTTACGTCCAATTTTTGCATAAAAATCTGGATCGCGAGCTAGATTTTTTTGAGCAGCCTTTAAGCCGCCAGCCTTTGTTCCTGCCATAGGAAGGTTTTCCTCCGTTTTTAAAAAAGATTTCCACATAAATTTAAATGGAAACCCTCACCTTTATATATCACACATGATATGTGTTATGTTTATATGCTAGCATATAACTAACGCTTTGTCAATATTTACATAAGTAGTTTTTTATTGTGAATAAAATATTGCATTTTACTGACGCGTTAGCTATACTAATAAAGTCAGTTACTGACGGCACCTGTTGGAGCTTTAGAAATCATGAGTTCCACCACAAAAAATTCTCGTTTTCTGCGAGATTCGAGAAGAAAAATATCCCATCACATAAAGGGATATTTTTTATTGCAGATTTATTCTAAAACTCTCTTAATAGATTATCTATTCTAAGCTGAGATTCTTGTGTTAACTCATTTTGCAAACCAATCCAGGCGTTAATAGCCACGGTAAATTTGTCCCTAGCTACAGTAAACTGGTCGCTATCTTTCTTTTCGTTAGCCGACTTTAGATCGCGTACAGCCAATAAAATAGCGTCTATTCTCTTCATCGCTAACTTACGTAAGTCAACCTCGTCTTCTCTGGATTCCAACCTCTTCTTTACACCGGTCCATATTTTCTCCATAGCAATAAAGTCATTTTGCTTGGTCTTCGATAGGTTATCTAACACCATACGTATTTCACCACTCAACTCCTTATCTAACTCCGTAAAGCTGACAATCTTCTCTATACTCTGTATAGTTCGGTTCATCTTCTCTACCGATTTATTACATTCTTCTGAATACTTTTTAAATCTAGTATTAACGTTCTTCTGCCAAGATACAAGAAATACTACATCGCAGCTTTGGCGTTTATTTTTTAAATCAGCCAAATATTCGTTCAATTTTTCAGTAGATAATTTATCTTTTTGCAAATTAATAAACAGCGAGTTCTCCACTTCATTAGTGTTTTTTGTTACGCTTTGAACATTTTCCCAAGATTTCCAGCTCACAAATCCATATGCCAATATCATTATCAGCGTTATAAAACTCATGACAATAGCCAATTTAAGCGTGCGATAATTTTTTATCAATTTCATAGTTCTATCCCCAGCGTGGTTGACCATAATTCACTATCAAGCGGCCAAGGATTAAAAGCACACCCCTGTAAATCAATTGATTGCTGCTGCATAACCGCCGCTGGATTATTAACCCCAGAACAATTCAAATGCCCATGCCCCAACCAGTGTCCAACTTCATGATTGATTACCATATGTCGATAATTACGAATATCACCACCCGCTTTATTCCACGCTGTAGTCGCGCCAGACCATCGATTATCATTGATAATGACGGAAGATCCGACTCGACAGCTCCAATCCGCGTCACAACCTGATGAGAACGACGACATCAATTCAGCTTGCGACAGAACTAAATTGAAACTTCCACCCCCTTTCACCTCTTTAAAAACAATCCCCATACGCGCCCAGCCTCGATTGTCGTTTAAGGTTTCGTTTACTAGTTTCGAGAATTCAGACAAATTTGATCGGACATTGCCCTTTGTTGATATTGTATATGTGATTTCTTTTTTCGCTCCAGAATTTGATTTTTTTGACGATTGAGATGTGGAGTGCCAATCTGGAGTCTGGATATCTGATACCTTAAAGCTAGATAGCGACGACGGAGATTTTATTTCAGAGAAAATTTTAGCACTAATTACCTTCTTCGCATCACTCTTATTCTCATTGGGTGCTGTTATACTAACCGTTGGCGTTAAAGCAACAGCAATTGCCATACCGCCAGAAGCCACCCTACATACCATACACATGTAACCATTTTATCACCGACCAAAACATACCACAAACGTTTTAAGACAAAGAAGAAAGCCACCCTATTAGGATGGCTTTCTTATAATTCGGCACCGTGCTAGTTTCCCACTTTCGCAGTATAATCGCCGCTGGGGAGCTTAACTTCTGTGTTCGGAATGAGAACAGGTGTTTCCTCCTCGCCATGGGCACCGAAGGAGGGGGTTACGACGCTTGGTTCCGTATATATTCCACGGTGGGCCAAACCCCTTTCTTCGATGTCCAACATCAGCACGGAATTGATTTTTAACTGACCGGTACTTTTGAAAAGCACCAATTACTAGTTAAGTCTACCTTATCCGCAATGTTTATGCAAGCATAAACTCCACGGACAAGGACATAAAAAGGCAATGGGACTATTAGTACGCTTTAGCTCCATACATTACTGTACTTCCACCTTGCGCCTATCAAACAGATAGTCTTTCTGTGTCCTCATAGGGAAACCTTATCTTGAGGTTAGTTTCGCGCTTAATATGCTTTCAGCGCTTATCTAGTCCGCACATAGCTACTCGACAATGCAGCAGGTGGCCACAATCGATACACCAGAGGTGCGTCCGCCCCGGTCCTCTCGTACTAGGGGTAGATCCTCTCAAGTTTCCTATCGTCCATACCGGATATAAACCGAACTGTCTCACGACGTTCTGAACCCAGCTCGCGTACCACTTTAATCGGCGAACAGCCGAACCCTTGGAAGGTGCTCCCCCTCCAGGATGTGATGAGCCGACATCGAGGTGCCAAACAGCGCCGTCTATGTGAACTATTGGGCGCTATAAGCCTGTTATCCCCAGGGTAACTTTTATCCGTTTGCGCTGTCGATCCCACATTCATGTACAAAATGTACGTACAGCGGATCACTTACTCCGACTTTCGTCTCTGATTGGAATGTACTCCTCACAGTCAAGCTGGCTTATGCGCATACACTATCACTTCGATTTCCATCCGAAGTTAGCCAACCTTTGAACGCCTCCGCTACTCTTTAGGAGGCAACCGCCCCAGTTAAACTACCCACCATACACGGTCCGCTAACCGGATAACGGTCAGCGTGAGAACACAATCACAACAAGGGTGGTATTTCACTTGGTGACTCCACAAATACTGGCGTATCTGCTTCAAAGTCTCCCACCTATGCTACACATGTTGAAACCATATTCAATGTAAAGCTGTAGTAAAGCTCCATGGGGTCTTTTCGTCCTGGTACGGACAGACGGCATCTTTACCGCCAATGCACTTTCACCGAGTCCTTCGCTGAGACAGTGCCCACATGATTACTCCATTCGTGCGGGTCAGAACTTACCTGACAAGGAATTTCGCTACCTTAGGACGGTTATAGTTACCGCCGCCATTGACTAGGGCTTCAGTTCGCACCGTGAAGCGCTCCCCTTAACCTTCCAGCATTGGGCAGGAGTCAGCCCCTATACATCCACTTTCGTGTTAGCAGAGACCTGTGTTTTTGATAAACAGTTCCGTGGGCTCTTTTGCTGCGGCCCCCACATCGTTAGATGCCAGAGGTTCGCGTTCAAAAGAACAATTCGTTTGCTCTATCTCAGAAAATTCGTTTTTGTGATTAAAAATGTACTCTTTAACCTAATATTCACTGAGTGAACGCGGCTGATATCCACCGAAGTGGGGGCAGACCTTATCCCGAAGTTACGGTCGCTGTATTGCCGAGTTCCTTAGCGAAGGTTCGCTCGTAAGCCTGAGTCTACTCGACTCGAGCACCTGTGTTGGTTTGCGGTACGGGCGGCTAAGTCCACGCGTACACCTGCTTTTCTAGCCAGGGCTTTCACCAAAATCGCGACTCCGAAGAATCACTTTCACTCCCTTTGCGTTCCCGCTCGGTTGGACGGATAAACCATGAATCCGCTTCGATTACTTCCCCGTGAACAGTGTACAAAACTTAACCGGTTCAGGAATATTAACCTGATGTCCATCGCCTACGCTCTGCGCCTCGGCTTAGGCCCGACTAACCCTGAGATGATTACCATGGCTCAGGAAACCTTGCTCTTACGGCCGAGAGGATTCTCACCTCTCTTATGGTTACTCATTCCAGCATTCTCACTTCCTACCGCTCCACCGAACCTTCCGATTCGACTTCACTGCTGATAGGAACGCTCCTCTACCACGCCAGATAAATCTGACATCCATATCTTCGGTATAACGTTTTAGCCCCGTTACATTTTCCACGCAAGATCTCTTGACTAGTGAGCTGTTACGCACTCTTTAAATGAATGGCTGCTTCTAAGCCAACATCCTAGCTGTTTAAGAAATCTCACCTTGTTTCCCACTGAACGTTAATTTAGGGACCTTAGATGATGGTCTGGGCTGTTTCCCTTTTGAGCACCGATCTTAGCACCGATGTTCTAACTGCCGTGATTACACACATGGTATTCGTAGTTTGTTAAGGGTGGGTACAGTTGCCCGCCCCAGTCCTTTACAGAGCTCTACCCCCATGTGCTACTAACACGACGCTAGCCCTAAAGCTATTTCGAGGAGAACCAGCTATCTCCGAGTTCGATTGGCATTTCACCGCTAACCACAAGTCATCCAAACACTTTGCTGCGTATCCTGGTTCGGTCCTCCACCACCTGTTACAGTGGCTTCAACCTGCTCATGGTTAGGTCACCCGGTTTCGGGTCTAATCCTTACAACTTATTCGCCCTATTCAGGCTCGCTTTCACTGTGGCTCCGTCAATTGACTTAACCTCGCTGTAAAAATTAACTCGCTGGATCGTTCTACAAAAAGCACGCCGTCACCGGACAAGCCGGCTCCGACTCCTTGTAGGCACTAAATTTCAGGATCTATTTCACTCCCCTCCCGGGGTTCTTTTCACCTTTCCATCACTGTACTAGTTCACTATCGATCGTATATTATATTTAGCCTTGGCTGGTGGTCCAGCCAGATTCAAACAGGGTTTCTCGTGCCCCGTCCTACTCGATAAAACATACATAAGGTCAGCGTCGTTTTCATATACACGGCTTTCACGTTCTTTGGCTAGTCATTCAAACTATTCTACTAACCACGCCGATTTCTTACCTTACTAACTGTTGATAGCCAGTTATCACAAATCAGATTATTTGAATGAATCAAATTCTCTGACTTGGTCATATGTAATATCACAACCCCTTATAAGTATTCGTCTATCAACTTATTTGCCTAAATAAATAGGCAAAAACTTAAAAGGTTTGGGCTGTTGCGATTTCGCTCGCCACTACTTTCGCAATCGTTATTTACTTTCTCTTCCTCATCCTACTAAGATGTTTCAGTTCAGATGGTTCCCGCTCGCTTGCCTATGTGTTCAGCAAGTGGCAACATGACATGACTCATGCTGGGTTTCCCCATTCGGAGATCTCCGGATCAAAGCTTGTTGACAGCTTCCCGAAGCTTATCGCAGTCTTCCACGTCCTTCATCGGTAATATACGTCTAGGCATCCATTTAGCGCCCTTGAGTACCTTTTTATGCATTGACTTAACTAGTAGTTGCTACTTTGCAATTACTACTACCGTCAATTAAAAACTCAATTTCTTTTACTCTCAAATTGTTAATGATCAGTGCCTCACACATTTGAGTGCACAATCGACAAGTCAATAAATTGACAAATCTATCTACACTCAGATGTTTTCTCACTGCCCTCGCACGTTTTGCAGTGTATTGCCAGAGGTTCGTTTGAACATTCGCTTAACTAGTAATTAACTATACAGCAGCTGAGATTCTTTTGCAAGGGTTTTTTCAAAGTTTTTTCGACTTTTTTTGCTTTTTATTAAAATCAGCGCCAATCGCCTCAGAAATACTAGAAAAACCATCATTTTTTAGCAACTGAGACAGCTCGCGATTTATTCGCCCGATTAGCTGCGGACCTTCGAAAAACAGCCCAGTGATAAGCCCAACTAGACTAGCCCCTGCCTTGATCTTAGCGTATGCATCTTCGGCCGAAAAAACCCCACCAACACCAATAATAGTCAGTTTATCTCCATAATTTTTATATGTATGCTTAATCAATTCTAAGCTATGTGCGCGAGTAGGTTCGCCGCTTAATCCTCCCCTAATATCATCAGTCAAAGGATCTTTAAGATCTACCTTCTCACGATTCTTTATTAAATTAGCGACCGTTACGCCCTGAATATTATGCTCAACAATAACCTTTAATAACGAATCGAATTGCTTCAGATCATACAAATGTGGCATTTTAACCCAGAAAGGAACATTTCTCTCTACAGAATCTAATTCGCTCAATAAAGCCTCTAGCGTATCGGCATAGATAAACGGCTCCTTGCCAGCATTCGGACAAGAAATATTAATCTCTATAACATTAGCCAGGCTGTTTCCTACGATATAACTAACTGCTTTTTTTACGTCCCGAATTATATATTCTTCCGGAACGACTGGCCCAAATTCGTCTTTCGTGGATTTATCAGCAATAACAGCCACAGACACAACTGTCGGCATTGATTTAACTTTAAGTCTGTTTAGTTCAATGTAGTCACTAATCTTCTCTAATCCATAATTTGGCATACCGGCGTATACAACTACAGATTTAGTGTTCGGCAATCGATGAAACCATGGTCGCAGATTCCCCCTTCTCGGCTCCGTAGTCACAGATCCGCCAGAAGCAAAGCCAAATCCAACATCTTCCATTAAAGGTGACAGTTGTACATTTTTATCAAATCCCGCCGACAAGCCTATTGGGTTATTAAATACAACTCCATCAATTTCCTGCTGTAGCGACTTGTTCTGAAAGTTCCATAATTTACGAATAGCCCACCTAACAGGAGGGAATGCTTGCGCTACGCGTCCACAAAAAATAATTAATTTATGAGTAAAATCCGGTGTTAACAAAAATAATATCGGCTTAATAATACGCTTATACATATTCTAAGAGTATAGCTATCTATGCTTTATTAAGCAAGGTTACTTGTAAACAAAAAATCGCCTTCTCGGCGATAGTCATGACTATCTATGATTGGTGGGCGCTGAGGGGCTCGAACCCCCGACCCTCTCGGTGTAAACGAGATGCTCTAGCCAACTGAGCTAAGCGCCCATATTAAAAAATATGGTGGGCGATGAGGGACTTGAACCTCCGACCTCGTCATTATCAGTGACGCGCTCTAACCAGCTGAGCTAATCGCCCTCATTCGTCTTGGTGGAGTGTTGTGGACGTAAGCCCACTTCACCCCATATGGTGGAGACACAGGGACTCGAACCCTGGACCCCCTGCTTGCAAAGCAGGTGCTCTAGCCAACTGAGCTATGTCCCCATAAATTGCCAAGACTTTTTAATTGTACAGTATCTTTTTAATTCTGACAAGTGTATAATTAATAATATGTTATATCAATTTAGTTTTGGCTCATTATTTTTTGGGATTTTGGTCTTAATTGCCGGTGGAATCGTCGTTATTTTCCATCAAAAATTAGCCGACAATCTGGGAAGTGGCGTAAGTAGCTATGACCGTTTCAAATTTTGGGGACTTGTTACATGCGGAGTAGGATTCGCTATTATGCTCAGTCTACACACTATCCCACTAAACTGGCTACTAAACTCCCTTTTTGGCGGCGGACTATAATAGACGCTCACGAAAAGCATAAATAGCCAAAAATTATTGGCTATTTTTTATAATCACAATTCTACCAAAATATCAGATTTGATTAAATATGCCATATAAAAAAGCCCCTCATAGAGGGACTTTTTCGTTTAACAACTTGATTGTGCAATTCATCAATCGGCTTATCGTAGAGAAAGGTTGAACTTTTGTCTCGTCCTCGAGAGGACTATTGTAAATATGTAAGCTCGACACATTTACGAGACCGACCTAGCTCAATCTGTGATTGCTCGACAGATTGGCATCGTTACTCCCTAGAAAGGAGGTAATCCATCCGCACCTTCCGGTACGGATACCTTGTTACGACTTAACCCCAATCATGCCCCCCACCTTAGGCCGACGAATCGGACTTCGGGTGTTGGTCACTTTCATGGTTTGACGGGCGGTGTGTACAAGACCCGGGAACGTATTCACCGCAACTTGCTGATTTGCGATTACTAGCGATTCCGACTTCATGCAGGCGAGTTTCAGCCTACAATCCGAACTGGGACTAGCTTTGATGCGATTTGCTTCACCTCGCGGCTTCGCTGCGCATTGTACTAGCCATTGTATTACGTTTCTAGCCCAGGACGTAAGGGAAATACTGACCTGACATCATCCCCTCCTTCCTCCCCGTTACCGGGGCAGTCTGAATAGAAAAATACAACTATTCACAAGGGTTGCGCTCGTTGAAGGACTTAACCTAACATCTCACGACACGAGCTGACGACGGCCATGCATCACCTGTCACAGGGTTCCAAAAGGCACAGTCTACTTTCGCAGACCTTCCCTGGATGTCAAGCCCTGGTAAGGTTCTTCGGTTATCATCGAATTAAAGAACATAATCCACCGCTTGTGCGGGTCCCCGTCAATTCCTTTATGTTTTAGCCTTGCGGCCGTACTCCACAGGCGGGATACTTAACGCGTTAGCTTCGCTACTGAAGGGGTCGATACCTCCAACAGCTAGTATCCATCGTTTACGGCGTGGACTACCCGGGTATCTAATCCGGTTCGCTCCCCACGCTTTCGTGCCTTAGCGTCAGAAATGGCCCAGTAACCTGCCTACGCCATCGGTGTTCCTTCTAATATCTACGGATTTCACTCCTACACTAGAAATTCCAGTTACCTCTACCATTCTCGAGTTTAACAGTTTGAATAATAGTCTGTATGGTTGAGCCACCAGGTTTCACTATTCACTTATTAAACCGCCTACGCAACTCTTTACGCCCAGTCACTCCGGATAATGCTTGCACCCTACGTATGACCGCGGCTGCTGGCACGTAGTTAGCCGGTGCTTATTCATGAGTTACCGTCATATTCTTCACTCATAAAAGAAGTTTACAACCCGAAGGCCTTCATCCTTCACGCGGCGTTGCTCCATCAGGCTTTCGCCCATTGTGGAAGATTCCTCACTGCTGCCTCCCGTAGGAGTCTGGACCGTGTCTCAGTTCCAGTCTGGCTGATCATCCTCTCAGACCAGCTATGGATCGTCGGCTTGGTAGGCCATTACCCTACCAACTACCTAATCCAACGCAGGCTTCTCCCAAAGCGCCCGAAGGCTTTAATCCGAAGACCATATGCGGCATTAGCTACCCTTTCGGGCAGTTATTCCTCACTTTGGGGCAAATTCCTACGCGTTACTCAGCCGTCCGCCGCTCGCCGACATTTTACACAAAATTCTTGAATAGATCTTCTATATTACCCAGAAGCTTCCAGAATTCAGTGTAAAACTCGCTGCCGCTCGACTTGCATGTGTTAGGCACGCCGCCAGCATTCATCCTGAGCCAGGATCAAACTCTCCGTTAAAATCTACTTTGTATCAAAGTATTAAGGCTCTACAAAAATATAAACTGACGATGATATTGCACAATCAAATTGTTAAAGTTCATCTTAAGTCAGACTGAAGTATGATTTACCTCGCTTTACAGATTGTAAATCGTTGCTTAACTCGCACTCCAGCAACCAGACTTGTTACTAATCTTACAGTATATAATTGCTTAGGTCAATAGATTTTTACAATTATTTTGTTGCGAAAAATACAACGGCAGCTACGACCATACCAATAGTCGCCCCAGCCGCCACTTCTACAGGGGTGTGACCATGAGCAACGCGAAGTTTTTTCAACTTGCTACCCTGCTCCGAAATTAACTTATTAAGCGCTTCACCCTGCATTCCGGACGAATAACGGACCATCATAGCGTCATACATCACTATAATAGCCAGCCAAGTAGCTAGTCCAAATATGGAACTATCCCAGCCATCTTGTAGTCCCAGAAATACCGCCAGCGACACAACAATCGCACTATGAGCGCTTGGCATGCCTCCGGATAGAAGTATTTTTGGGTTTGTATCACCGCTAAATACTCGACGATTACGCCCCATGAGATGAAACACTTGCTTCAACCCTTGGGATATCGCCCATGCAATTACTGGGACTATCAAGACCTTCACTATTAATTACCCTCATCCTGCGGGCGATCCGCCATCAAACCGATTGACGAAACAGCATCGCCGTCAGATAGACGCATAATCGTCACACCCTGAGTTGTCCTTCCGAGCAATTTAATGTCACTCAAGCCCAGGCGGATAGTCTGACCATTCTGAGAAACCAATAACGCCTCTGTTATTTCTGGGTCAATAGTCTGCACAGAGATAATCGGACCAGTTTTTGCAGTTACAACTGCGGCTTTTATACCGACTCCGCCACGCTTATGGCTTGGGAAGTTTGATACCTTTGTACGTTTACCGAAACCCTTTTCACTAACCACCAACAAGGTTTGGTCGTCACCTGTAACGATATCCATACCAACAACAGAATCGTTTGGACGCAATCTTACGCCGCGAACACCGCGAGCCGATCTACCCATTGGGCGAGTGTCTTTTTCGTTAAAACGAATAGCCTGTCCTGCAGACGTAGATATAATTACGTCATTTTCGCCGCTCGTTCTCTTTATCCAGCGAAGTTCATCGCCTTCATCCAATTTAATTGCAATCAATCCATTCGTACGAACATTGGCATAATCTTTCACAGGAGTCTTCTTAACTGTACCCTTCTTTGTCGCCATGAATAGATATCCGTCTTCGTTAGCGTTCTTTTCATGCTTGATAATCGCCGTTATCTTCTCTTCTGGCTGAAGTTGCAATAAGTTAACCGCAGCAACACCTTTCGCGCTTAGGCTGGCAGCTGGCACTTCGTAAGCCTTCAAGCGGAAAATCCTACCCATATTGGTGAAGAATAGCAAATAATCATGCGAGCTTGCCTGAACAACTTGATCAATGACATCTTCTTCCTTAGTCGTCATTCCGCGCTTACCCTTACCGCCACGATTTTGCCTGCGATAATCACTCACAAGAGTTCGCTTAATGTAATTTTCGCTTGTAAGTAGAATAACTGATTCCTCTTCCGGAATTAGCTCCTCGTCAGAGAACTTTCCTAATTCGTGATTAATGATCTTACTGCGCCTATCATCGCCATATTTTTCTTTCATAGCAAGCAATTCTTCCTTAACAACACGCAAAATCTCGTTCTCGTCAGCCAAAATTGCCTCCAGCTTCTTAATCAGTTCATGAAGTTGCTTCAATTCTTCTTCAATCTTGTCGCGCTCCAGCCCTTGCAATCGTCGTAGTTGCATCGCCAAAATTGCGGCCGCTTGAATTTCCGACAGACCAAATCTCTCCATCAAACGTTTGTCGGCATCATCATAACTTTCGCGAATTGTCTTGATCACCTCGTCGATATGATCAAGCGCAATTTTCAGACCTTCCAATATATGAGCTCGTTCCTTAGCTTTTCGAAGTTCAAACTCAGTCCTGCGTCGAATAACGCCTTGACGATGCTTAATGAATTCCGACAAAATCTCCTTCAAGCCCATAACTTTAGGCTGAATACCATTGACCAAAGCCAGGACATTATAATGGAATGATGTTTGTAATCCAGTCAATTTATACAATTGGTTAAGAATCTTCTTTGGATAAGCATCTTTTTTCAGTTCAACAACAACTCGAACCTTACCGCGAGCACTTTCATCTCGCGCATCGGCAATGTGCGTTATTTTTTTGGCAAGGACAAGTTCTCGAACCTTATCAACAAAGCCCTCCTTACTCATGCCATACGGAACTTCGGTGATTATAATACTGTAACGGCCATTTTTGCGCTCTTCAATCGACGCAACCGCACGAATCGTAACTGAGCCACGCCCAGTTTCATATGCTTGACGCATTGGCGCACCACCATAAACTTCCGCACCCGTCGGAAAATCAGGACCCTTAATATGTGTCAATAGTTCGTCTAGTGTAATTTCAGGATTATCTATCTTAGCAACTGTAGCGTCAACCACCTCACCAAGATTATGTGGCGGAATATTTGTCGCCATACCAACAGCAATACCCATCTGACCGTTCAACAGAATATTTGGAACGGCCGACGGCAAAACAACCGGTTCTTTCTCCGTTCCGTCGAAGTTGTCACGAAAATCAACAGTTTCTTTGTCGATGTCAGACAGCAACTCGCCGCCAATTTTATCCATTCGCGCCTCAGTATAACGAGAAGCCGCTGGCTCGTCACCGTCCATAGAACCGAAGTTACCCTGACCTTCAACCAGCGTATAACGCATCTTCCAAGGTTGAGCCAAGTTCACCATGGCGTCATAAATTGATGAGTCACCGTGCGGGTGATAGTTACCCATAACTTCACCGACAATTTTTGCCGACTTCACTGTAGCATGAGGAGCACGCCAACCATTCTTATTCATCGCATACAAAATACGACGATTAACAGGCTTCAGCCCGTCACGAACGTCCGGCAAAGCACGGTCAATAATAACCGACATAGAGTATTTAAGGAAGGAGTCTTCCATAACACGCTCAACTGTCGACTTTTCAATACCGCGAACTTCTGGCTCTTCGTTCAGAATTTCCGGTTCTACTATATTTTTATTGTCATTATCCGCCATATCTCCTCCTTAAAAGTCCAAATCTTCCACATTAACCTTAGCGGCATTTGTTTGAATAAAATTTTTCCTCAATTCTACACTATCACCCATAAGCTTCGTAAATATCGCATCTGCCCGTTCTGCATCTTCAATATTAACCTTCACTAATGTTCGGTTTTCTGGATTCATAGTTGTTTCCCATAATTGGGCGGCATCCATCTCACCAAGACCCTTAAATCGCTGCTGTGCTGTGTAGCCTGCCTGCTTAAATTTCTCAGCATTTTCATCAATCTTTACACCAGCAGCCTTGCGTTCATTGATCTTTTCGTTCAATTTTTGCTCGAGGGCTACTTCATCATAAACGTAATCTATCTTACGATTGCTGCCAGTTCCTCTACTCAACCCAAACAGAGGCGGTTTCGCCAGATATACGTGGCCCGCTTCAATCACTTCAGACATATATCGAAAGAAGAATGTCATCAAAAGTGTAGAGATGTGCGCACCATCAACATCGGCATCTGTCATAAATATAATCTTGTCGTAACGAATGCCACTGATATCAAATTGGTCGCCAATTCCAACGCCCATAGCCTTAATCAACGAAACAATTTCAGCATTAGCAAACATCTTATCAAACCTTGCGCGCTCAGTATTCAGCACTTTACCGCGAAGAGGAAGAACAGCCTGAATAGTTGAATCGCGACCATCCTTAGCTGAACCCGCAGCCGAATTACCCTCGACAATAAATAATTCACAATCTTTTCGGTTACGAGATGAGCAATCCGTCAATTTAGATGGCAAGTTTAAGCCTTCAAATGCTCCCTTACGGATAACGTTGTCTCGCGCAGCCCTTGCCGCCTTACGAGCTCGTGCCGCCAATGTAGCCTTGCCAACAACCTTCTTAGCTGTAGCTGGATTTTCCTCCAAGTAATACGCAAAATATTCGCTCATCACCTGATCAACATAGCGGCGCATCTCTGGATTACCAAGTTTATTCTTGGTCTGACCTTCAAACTGAGGATCTGGCAACTTCACCAAAATAACTGCCGTCAAACCTTCACGGATGTCATCACCAGTCAGATTATCCTCTTTTTCTTTCAGTAAGCTATTCTTGCGAGCATAATCATTAATTACACGCGTGAGGGCTGTTCGGAAACCAACCAAATGAGTACCGCCATCAGGAGTTAAGACGTTATTAGCAAATGGCTTTACCACTTCAGCGTAAGTGTCGTTATATTGAACCGCAATTTCCACCATACAATCTTCAACCTGTTTCTCGACATAAAATATATCGTCCGATAAAACATCCTTGCCAATATTCAGGTTTTTTACATAGCTCTGAATACCGCCCTCAAAGTAG
Organism: Candidatus Minimicrobia sp. QA0096; assembly: GCF_963967315.1. Lineage (NCBI taxonomy): Bacteria > Candidatus Saccharimonadota > Candidatus Minimicrobia > Candidatus Minimicrobia sp. QA0096. The sequence continues at coordinate 626,761 of NZ_OZ017288.1, read as the reverse complement.
AAAGCTTTTCGTTCGCCAGTTCGCTCATCAATAACCGACGTGTGAATGCCTTTTGTAAGGTACGCCTGATGACGAAGATAATTAACAACCCATTTATAGTCAAAATTAACCGTCTCCTTAAAGATAGTTGGGTCTGGATAAAATGTAATTGTCGTTCCAGAATCATCAGACTTTCCGACTACCTCTAATTCTGTCTGAGGCACGCCTGTTGCGTATTCTTGGCGATAGATTTTACCGTTCTTCCTAACTTCAGCAATCATCCGCGTAGATAGCGCGTTCACAACACTAGAACCAACACCATGAAGTCCAGACGAGACCTTATAGCCACCGCCACCAAACTTACCACCGGCGTGTAAGATTGTTAATACCGTCTCTAGTGTACTCTTACCCGTCTTTGGATGCTTATCGACAGGAATACCACGACCGTCATCAGATACTCGAACACCACCATCCTTTAACAAAGTTACTTCGACCTTTGTAGCGTAACCAGCGATTGCCTCGTCAATTGAGTTATCGGCAATCTCCTTAATCAAGTGATGTACGCCCTCATACCCCGTACTACCGATGTACATTCCTGGACGCTTACGAACCGGCTCAAGGCCCTCTAGGACCTGGATTTGTGAGCCATCATAAGATTGTTCATTTGTTTGTTTAGCCATATCTCCCTCACTATTATCTGAATTATCAGCTCTTTTCAACAACCTTATTATACATCAAAATAGATATATTCTCAAACTATTTACTTTTTCAGCATGCTTATGCTAAAGTTAGATTAAAGTTATATAACAACAAAAATAAAAGAGGTCAAAATGTTCAAAAAAATTATCTCGCGCCTACCATATAGCCCTTCAATGATCCACAGTTTGGGCTTTTACGCGAAACGCTTACGCAAAGAAGAAGCTACTCGAAAGATCGGGCTTATTTTAACTGCCCTAGCGCTTATTGTGCAATCTTTCACTGTTTTTTCACCGCCAGAATCAGCCAATGCAGCAGATTCCAGCGACCTAATTTACGGCGGAATTTCTAGCGGCCAACAACTAATGGCTCATTATGACGCGAACACAAATAATATTCACGACCTCTACGATCATCTTGGTATTAGCCGCTCTGATTTGGCAGCGGCAACTGGTAATCTTCAGACCTTAAATAGCAATATGGGTACCTATTCTTGGGGACTTACACCTCACTTTGGTGCAGCAAGAGGTGAAGGTTCATATGTAGTGCGCACATCTCAAGGAGGGGCTCGCACTTTCTACTATCGACCTCACAACCTCTGGGGCAGCTTCTCATATAGAGCATTCGTTGGATATTCAGCTGGAACCGGATGGTTTGCAATCATGCTTAACTGCGGTAACTTAATCCTTAAAATCGCACCACCGAGCCATCAATGTCCAACTGGGCAAGTCGGCACATACCCAAACTGCTCTACTCCGCCACAGCCAGTAGCTACGTGTAACGCCTTAGACATAAAGAAGAATGGCGATACATATCAACTTACTGCTAACGCCAGTGCGGCCAATGGTGCGACAATCCAAAAATATGTATACAGCATTTACCGAGGAAATACTCTAGTTAAGACTATCGAAGGCAACGATAAAATCGTAACTTATACAGAGAAAACACCGGGATCATATAAAGTTATTCTAACGGTAAAGAGCTCATTAGGCGATAAGACCTCAGACGCCTGCGTAAAGACATTTACTATACCAGAGCCAGCAAGATGCCCTCAAAACCCTAAATTATTAAAGGACGATCCTCAGTGTCAACCATGTCCAGGCGACTCTACTATATGGATTAACGATAGTCGATGTTCTGCCTCGTTCGTGCAGACAAAAACCGCAGTTAATCTCACCCAAAATAATGCCGATGCAACAACTACGGTTGCGAAATCTGGAGATCGAATTATCTACACTCTTTCGGTAAAAAACAAAGGTCTTAAAGAGGAAGAATTTACGTTTAAAGATCAAGTCAGCGACCTATTAGAATATGCAGACATATTCGACGCTGGCGGTGGAACATTGACAGATGATAAAGGCGCTAGCGCGGGCAGCGGCAACGCAAAAGTACTAGTATGGAACCCTATCAAGATCAAGCCAGGAGAAACCCAGAAGCGCAGCTTTACCATCCAAATAAAGAACAGCATCCCGGCGATGGCTAGCGGTAAAAGTAATCCAATGTCTTATGATTGTAGGATCGATAACACATTTGGCAATACTGTCAGCACAAAAATTGACTGCCCTGCACCGAAAGTTATTGAACAAACCACTTCGCAACTACCAAAAACTGGTGCCAGCGAGAATATGATGTTCGCAGGAATTATTGCAGCCGTGGTCGTATACTTCTACGCTCGATCACGTCAATTAAATAAAGAAGTTAGAATCATTCGGCGAGACATGTCCGCAGGAACTTTATAGGAGGTGAAAAATGAGTGAAAAATTAAAATCTACCGTAGAGAATGCTGTCGACACCAGAGAATTAGCAGATTTAAGCAGAGAAAAAGCTGCTGAAATCGAAAGATCCCTAGAAAAGGCGGTTGAAAAAGAAAAATCAAATGCCGAAAATGAAATTAGCATTAAACATGAGGCTATAGAAATTGCCGCCCGCCAAGAAAAACGGCAAGAACAAAAAGAATCTAAAGAGATAAAAGAAGATAAACCTCTTACAAAAAAAGATATTGAAGCTTCGTATAAGAAGACCTTGGAAAATGTACAAGACCAACTATCAGCTCCATCCAGAGCTTTCAGCAAGGTCATTCATAATCCAGTCGTCGAAAAGACTAGTGACGCAATCGGCAATACCGTTGCCCGCCCTAACTTAATCATCTCTGGCGCCTTAGGCGCAATAGCTTCTGTCGTCGTGTATTTTATCGCCAAACGATACGGATATCTATTATCAGGATCAGAAACTATTATCTTGTTTGTAGCTGGCTGGTCTATCGGCGCTGTTATCGAATACGCTCGAGTAGGGTTTATCAATAACAGGAAAAATAGCTAGATAGATGTTGAATCTTATCTCAAACTAATCATCACTTCACTATCGTCATCATCACCATTACGTAAATCGAGCCTATTCTTAACCACAGGTTGGTTCGGTTTTACATTTACAGAAGAGACAGGGTTATTATTTGTAGTCATGGACACATTTGTCCTATTGACGACAGCACTATCTATCGCAGAAGGTTGACTTTGCTGTTTGCTGTCAAGATTAGAAGCTGTAGCATTTACGCTATTTATATTAGAAGGCGCATTATTAACCACCCCTGGGCGACCTTGCGGATTCTGTATTTGCGAGGAAGTCTGTGGGGCTTGCGAATTTACCGGTCTTACAGTTGAGTTAGAAGCGGGCTTTCCTCCTAATTGTTGTCTCTTCGCTAGCCATTCATCCAAGAACGACGACCCACCAGATGCCTTTTGATTAGCAGAAGGCGCTAATTGAGAAGGACTCGTCTTTGGTTGCACACTACCTCTAATCCTGTCAAATATCTCCTTCTCGACAACAGCTCGCGGTCTACCATATTTAGCAGCAGATAGCCTTACTAACGCGTCTCTCAGCTGATTATTAACTTGCCCCATCGGAGGAATCCAATTCATGCTAAACGGCGCAGACGGCACATTATTAATCATCACAGAGGTTATAGATTGGAAGTTTGGCAATTTAGCCAAGTCGTCGACATCGAAGGTCGGCTGGAACTTCTTAACCATCAATTCGGCATCAGTTACACCGATACGCCCAGAAATAACCGTACCGACGTTACCAATAATAGCTTCTCGTATCTTATCTGTTAACTGCGTCATAAACTGGTTACCCATAATAAGACTCAATTTATACTTACGAGCCTCAGACAAAATAGATTCAAAGCTGTCAGTAGCGAAGTTCTGAAACTCGTCAACATACAATGAGAAATCAACTCGCTGATCTTCTGGAATATCCGCCCGAGACATCGCTGCTGCCTGGAACTTCATCACAAAAATAATACCCAGAAGCTTCGAATTAAGTTCACCCATCTTACCTTTCGACAAATTAACCAGCAAAATCTTATTATTATCCATAATTTCACGCAAATTAAATCCAGATTTGGTCTGACCAATGATATTGCGCATTGCATCGTTGGAAATAAATGGACCAAACTTTGATACAACCCATGAAATAACCTCACCTGCCTCATTTGACCTCTGCGACGCAGGAAATTCCTTTGTCCAGAAATCAATAACTTGCTGATCTTTTACATACTTAAGCTTGTTTTTTACAAATTCAGGATCAATAAGACACTTCGGCACATCAATAAACGTTCCACCAGCAGGATCTGACATCAGCAGCAAGGCGCAGTTTCTAAAAATATGTTCCAAACGAGGGCCAACAATTCCCGTATGGCCTGGATCGTAAAGACCATACAGCATATTAATTGCCTCTTGAACCAAAAAGTCTTTTTGGTCTGGAGTGTCGAACTCAAACATATTCAACCCAATTGGATTAGTCATATCGGCAGGATTAAAGTAGATAATATCCTCAACGCGTTCTTTTGGAACCTTACCCAATAAAGATTCAACCAAATCACCGTGCGGATCAATAAAGGCAAATCCCCGACCATCCATCATATCCTGATAAGCCATATTTTCCTGCAAGACAGATTTACCAACGCCTGTTTGACCAATAATATATACATGGCGGCGGCGGTCTTTTGTTCCGATTCTAATAGGTTTTTTGACTCCTCGAAATTCGTTATACCCAATCAGCAAACCCTCATCCAAAACGTCTGTTGGTCCATCAACCTGCTTGGACATCTGTCGCTTAACTTGTGAAGTCGGGATCGCGTTAGCTCCAGGCAAATGGAATAACGTTGCCATTTCTACACTGTTGAGAATATTACTACGAGTTTCCTGAGGGAAAAACCTCATAATATATGATGTTGTCATTTCCTCAACATTCCTAGTTAAAGAGAACTTAAACCCATTATTGCGAGGTGAGTCAAACAACGAGAAGGCTGCTATTATATTTTTTAACAACACTTGAGAGCGCGCCGCAGTGTTTGACGAAATTACAACACGCACTAAGACTTCATATGCAGGATAGCGAGCTTTTTCACTGATAGCATCCACTTCCGCCTGCTCTAAAGATGTTAGCTGCTTGTCCTCAGAACTAGAGCCACCGTCTTTTTCATTATTCTCTGGCGGTTTCCACAGAGCCTCCATAATATCCATAGGAGCAACGCCTCCAAAGCCTTTCTTCTTGCCCTTATTTTTCTTCATGCCGTCAATATGAGACTCTGAAGCCTTGGACCAACCGTCATACGCCGGACGTAGTAAAAATTGTACACCTATTCCATCTTCTCTGGACGCCGAAGATAAAGCATTTAATAATGCCCTGGAAGCATCTCTTTTCGACTCCTGATAAGTCGATATTGGATAAACAAAGGATTTTTTCAGGGTGAATTCGCCGCCGATGGTTCCGCTCATCTTGCCGACCTTGCTGAATATATTAATATCAGATACCTCTTCTAGCCTAGCAGAAGGATATGCCGCCGCTACAGCTTGACGAATAACATCAACTAACACTAGCGGAACAACAGCATAATAGTGAACTAACCCACCATGTGCAACAATCTCAAACGATATATGACGTTGGCCGTAGACTTTACTTTTGAATCCTTTAGTTGCTGTACTTGAGATAATATTGTACATCACCTGGGCTTGCGACAGCACCTCTTCAGTTAAATCTCGCTCATCTCGATTTGAATTATTGACGTCTTCACTTGTCGGAGGCAAATGTATAAGCAACGGCACCATCTTCAAGCCTCGTTCATAATTTTTGGCTTCCCTCAGCATGTTACGATACAACACAAAAGCTACCGCAGAACCAGCGGCTATAATAACAATCGCGATAAAACTAACTATCAAAGGACCCGCACCCATATAAAACCCTACTTACTACCATCGTCATTTTGACCTAAAGTCTTATTATATCGTTTTTTTAAATAATCAGCCTGCAGCTGTGCAATAACTCTATTCCTCTCATAAGGATTATCTTTTGTTAAAGCTATAATCTTTTTAACTTTATCCACCCATTCTCTTTCTATCAGATCTTCATCCGCTGCCACCAGAGGAGTATCGTCATCAGCTACTACCCCCGACTGCTTCGTACTTTGAGCGTCGTTTTGAGATAAAGGAGCTGTTGTAGTATTATCAACAGGCAAAGCCACAGGGATATTGTTATATTGTTCAACCCTAACACCAAGTGACTGCTCGGACTCTCTTCCGATCTCAGGATTTAATGATGTATTTTCTACATTATACTCACCGCCACCTATATTTTGTGGCTGCACCTCAGGAGTCCTATTAACTTGTGGCAGTTCGGGATTCATAAATATATTGTACCACGTAACTACTTAAAATACACGACTACGTTCAGGACGGAATTAGTATCTTTTATGTATAAAAAAACACGCCAGCAACTCAAACACACCAAGTAATAATATCTCAAAAATCCCAACATCTCCCATCGATTGCATACCCACATAAATAACTGGAGCAAGAGAGATTACGGTAGAATAATAATAAGTCTTATACTTAGATTCATTGCGACTATTCTTGAAATTAAAAAATTTCGCAGCTATTCGCTCCGATGTTAAAAATACTACATAAGTTAGACAGATAAATAGTATATACAAACATACAAAAAACACTAAAATCCCAAACGGACCAGCAGAACTCGGGTTTGTCGCGTTCAAAATAACCGCAGTCAAAATCAATGCAACCAACGCTATAAAACTAGTTATCTTCATCCCCATACTCACATCATACTATACACAAGAAGCCTGAGCGATAATACTATAGCATATAGACACAAACCATCCGCCGATAAAAAATAACTATTAGGCGCGGGTGCTACTTGCCTATTACCGCTCGAGGCAATTTGACCGCTCCTTAATTAAGGAGCATCCTTGCAGTTTTCCTCTGCATACATCCAGGACTCTCACCGCTAGTTCTTTAACGAGGATTAACTGGATGCATGCGGTACTAGCCGCGCGCTCAACGCTTTTACAATTTGCGAAGTAAAGGCGGAGCATTGGCTGCGTCATTATAAAAATCATGCAGCCAACTATCCGTCGACTTATACGTAAAAACGCGGCTTTATATAAATTTTATTGTTAATGTATTTTTGCTTTTTTGTTTTTCTAAAAGCTTAACCTTATACTAGCATAGCCCTATTTAGATGTCAACCATTACTCGATCAAAAAATATTGTAATTTTCACCTATTTTTTAATGTTGTTAAAATTATCATCTGTTAATTATTCTCTTATCACTTTATAGCTATCTGTGCATTTTACAACAATCTTGTCATTTTTGAGTATTATCTAGCACGGATTACACGCCATTCAATGAAGATATCGTTGACTTAGCGAACACCCAATTGCACAAATAGCCTATGATTGCCCGTCATCCAAACATTGCCACAAAAATAGGTTCGTACAGTCAATATCAGACCGACGTCTAACACTCAAATTCGCAATAAAATAATAATCTCTATTCCCCGCTTTATAAAACTCTGTTCACTTTTATTGTCACACTATAGCAAACTTAACAAAATTATTTTTTTATATTATTACAAGAACATCCAAGCATCAGTATGCATATTAAATCTCATACATCAAAAATGTTATACAACAGTTTTAATTAAAAATTACAAAACGAAAGTATAAAGTTTATTCATAGTACACAAAGCCACCTTTTACACTTCAATAAAAGAGTCCTAGAAAATGTGCGACAATTTAATTTGTCGCACACATAAAAGACATAGAAAATCATCAAACAAACGCCAGTCTCTGACATATAACTTCACAGTAAAAGCCATTAGAAAAATAGTTGCGAAGATTAGAAAGAAGATTATAAAATGTGTGGTATTTTTTACTAAACTTTTTTACAAAAATATTGTTGACATAAGCGTTTATATAGCTTATTATAGGGGTAGCTTCTGAATAAAAAAGTTATACAGAGGCCAAAAATAAAAAGAAATTGTAAAACTCCACTTTTTTGAAAACAACCACTACTCGCAGGTGGTTGTTTTTCTATATTAAAGATAAATTCTACTCTTTAATATAAATAAAGCCAGCGACAAGACTGACTTTTAGTTTAATCTATCTGGTGGAGCTGCCGGGTACTGCCCCCGGGTCCAACTGGTATCACAACATCCGTCTACGAACATAGGCTTATCTAAATTTATTTAATAACGCTACTCGGATTTAAAATAAACCAAGAAAACCGAGTCTCGTTACGTAGTAAAAGTCCTATATATCCGCTACTTCCAAATATATAGCTAGCAACATAGATATAACACCCTTAGATATTGACTGTTGCCACAATACAAGGATGATCGCTAAAAATTAGGCAGCGATTGGCGCAAAGGCCATCTTAGGAGCGAAAGCGCTCGCTACGAATGACTTTGCTTTTGCAACAAAGTTTGCATCTAAAAATATACGTTACGCGTATCGTCGGCTCGCAGAATGTCATGATAAGGTCCAATTGTCGAAAGCTATATCAGCCCCACATATCGGTTCATATTATACCCTGATCTCATTCAAAAATCTACATGCTTATGTTTTAATAGATTCATGATTAGTAGAGTTATTTCAGCTACACCTTATGGATTTAGCGGACAAATCATCGAAGTTGAGGGAGATATGTCAAAAGGACTTCCTAGCCTACAAATTGTCGGAATGGGCAATAAGGCCATCGATGAGTCCAGAGATCGAGTACGTAGTGCAATAAAAAACTCTTCCCTAGATTTTCCGAAAGGAAAAATAATCATCAACTTAGCACCGGCAGAGTTACCTAAAGACGGATCTCATTTTGATCTACCCATCGCCTTATCTATTTTATGCATCAGCGGCGCACTCAACCAAAGTGACGTAAGTAATGCGGTTTTTGCGGGAGAACTAGCGCTAGACGGCAGCCTACGTCCAATACGATCAGCAATTATTACAGTCGAAGTAGCTAAAAACCAAAAAATTAAATCAGTATACGTGCCAGCCCAAAACGCCAAACAAGCAGCTCTAGTGACTGGAATTGATGTATTTCCAGTAGAAAACCTAAAATCACTCTTCTTACATCTCAAAAAAGAAAAGATTATTAAGCCAATAGACAGATCATCAATAAAAAATGTATCTCACAATCATAAAAACGCTCCAACCATCGACGACATCTACGGACAAGAACAAGCAAAAAGAGCTATCCAGATAGCCGTTGCCGGAAGACATAATATTTTATTGTCTGGCCCTCCGGGATCAGGAAAAACTATGTTGGCAAAATCTTTGAAGAATCTATTACCAGCCCTATCAGAGGATGAGATAGTAGAGGTGACAAAACTTCACAGTCTTGGAGAACACACTATAATAAATAATCCCATAGTAGATAGACCATTCAGGTCGCCGCACCACACCGCAAGTAGGGCCTCTATTATTGGCGGAGGATCGAAAGTGCAGCCGGGAGAAATCAGTTTAGCTCATAGGGGCGTCCTATTTCTTGATGAGCTACTCGAATATCCACGCACTGTGCTTGAATCACTTCGTCAACCCTTAGAGGATCACGAAATTACCGTCAGTCGTGCAAATGGCAAATTCAACTTCCCTGCCAATTTCTTATTAGTAGCCACAATGAATCCTTGTCCTTGTGGATTTCTTGGAGATCCAGAAAAAACTTGCATATGCTCACAAAATCAGATTCTAAATTACCAAAAAAGATTATCGGGACCGCTACTCGATCGAATAGACCTAACGGTATCGGTTTCACGAGTCCCCCATGAAAAATTATTAAATAATAAAATGTCGACAAAATCACAACAAGAGGCATTTTTATCTGAGATATATAAAGCCTACTCTATTCAGAGAGACAGATATAAGTGTAGCTATAAATACAACAATGACATTTCAAGCAATAGTGTTGATAAAATCACATCAATCTCAGAATCTGCAAAAATCTTCTTGATGAACGCAGCCAAAAAACTAGATTTAAGCACTCGCAGCTACTTTAAGGTCATAAAAGTTTCTCGCACTATCGCAGATTTAGAAGGATCCGCGTCTATAGAAGTCCCGCACATAGCAGAAAGCCTACAATACAGAAAGATTAACATAGGTTAATTATTATCCTTGAAAATAACAAACATCTCTGTTACAATAGCAACTGAGTTAATCTAAAATTGCTTCAAAAAGGAGAGCCAGAGATTAATAAATCAATCCGTATCAACGGAGCAATCCGTGCAAGAGAACTGCGGATAATTGGTCCTGATGGCGAGCAGCTAGGAATCATGTCCCTTAAAGAGGCTTTAAGTAAGGCCAACAACATGAATCTTGACCTAGTTGAAATATCACCGGGAGCCAATCCGCCAGTTGCTAAAATCATTGACTGGGGTAAATACCAGTACCAAAAAATGAAGGATCAACAGAAGAATCGGCGCCAAGCCAAATCTGGAGACCTAAAGCAGATGCGCTTTGGTCTAAAGATAGGAGCTGGAGACCTAGAGGTCAAGCTGAAGAAGATCCGTAAATTTTTAGAAGGCGGACATAAAGTTCGTATACAAGTGGTCTACAAAGGTCGCGAAATGGCCCATAAAGAGATCGGCTACGAATTGATCGACAAAATCATGGAACACCTTAGTGAAGACGCAATATTAGAGCAAAAACCTCAGATGGCTGGTCGCAATCTGAGCGTAGTAATAAGGAGTAAATAATGCCAAAGCTAAAGACCCACAAAGGCACTGCGAAGCGTATCAAGCTGACCAGCACCGGAAAATTGACCCGCCAGCGCGCATTTGGCGGCCACTTGTTGGCTAAAAAGTCAAAAAGTCGTAAGCGCGCAATCAACACAACAACAACAGTAACTGGTTCGATGGCCAAGAACGCCCGTCGAGCAATGGGAGTATAGTTATGCGAGTAAAACGAGGAGTTGCCGCACGCGCTAAGCACAAAAAAATCTTAAAAGCAGCTGAGGGAATGCAGCATAATCGCACCAGAAGTTTTCGTCTTGCAAAACAAGGTGTTATTAGGGCTCTACAGTACGCCTACCGCGATCGCCGAAACAAGAAGCGCGATCTACGCGGTCTATGGATTACCCGAATCAATGCAGCTGCTCGACAAGAAGGCACAACTTACGGCAAACTTATAGCTTCTATGAAATCTAAAAACATTGAGATTGATAGAAAAATATTAGCAGAATTGGCAGTTAACGAGCCAAAAGCTTTCGCTGAAATAGTAAAAGCTAGTCTATAACAGGATAAATTTACCAATATAAAACACCCTGACATTATGCAGGGTGTTTTGTTCATAGTCTGCCTATAAGCCGGGTTCTGTCTAGGGCAATCATCTATCTAGTTTGCTTGTTGCCAAACAAATCAAGCGGTTATCGATCTGCGGACGGATAATCCTATTTGCAAATCTCCTTGCAGCCGACAGGGTTTACCTCTCGTCTATGTCGCCATAAACGACTGTGGGCTCTTACCCCACTCGTTTCACCTTTTCCCTCGTATATAAAATACGAAGGTAGTTTCGTTTCTGTGGCACTTTCCCTAGAGTTGCCTCCGGTCGCCGTTAACGACTGTCGTATCCTTCGCTGCCCGGACTTTCCTCTTAAGTATAACTTAAGCGATTACCTAACAGACTACATGATATATTATAGCACTAAACCCTAGACTTGTCTGTGGGCGCTAGATATTCCCCGCATAAATGCAAGGTGGGTGCTCGCAACTTATTGCCACGACAATAAATCATTAAAGCTCCCTATCATATGATGTTAGGAAAATCATACGCGCCCACGGATAAATCCAGGGTATACTCCTATTATACACCAAATATATTCATAAATACACGCAAAATTGCCCGAATACAGCCCGACATAACCTGCCCAATTACATCAGAAAACAGCACAACTATAATCATCACCAAAAGAACGCCGTTTTGCTCAATTTTTTGCATAACACCTCTGACACCGTCTGGCGCTACGGCGTATAATATTCTAGATCCGTCCAGAGGCGGAATTGGTAGCATATTAAAAACAAAAAAACCCAGATTCACCGATACAGCAGTAGAAATAATCAGTCCAAATATCGTAGGCTGTACTGCCCCAGCACTATTAATAACGCCACTAAACACTCCGACGCCAAACGCGATAAAGGCGATTACTAAATTAGTAATTGGGCCAGAAAGAGCAACAAGAGCCGCCCCCCAATCGCCAAAACGGACTCTATTCGGATTAAACGGAACAGGCTTAGCTCCTCCGAAAACTGGAGCGCGTAATACTACCATAATCAAAGGAAGCAAAATAGTCATCACCGGATCGATATGTCTTATGGGATTAAGTGTCAACCTCCCCTCTTCTTTTGCAGTATTATCGCCCAGCGCATACCCCATAAAAGCATGCATAGCCTCATGAATAGTCATAGACAGCAATATGACAATCAAAACTATTATTATTTCTAAAATCATAAGTGTTATTATAGCATCAATACGTAATCTTGACTAATTATACAAATGTCGCTACAATAATAAGGATTGTTATTAATAATAAAGTAAAGAGAGTGGAAATGGCATCACGATGTGATTTAACAGGCAAAGGCAAGCAATTTGGCAACAACGTCAGCTTCTCCCTGCGCCGCACTAAGCGTGTTTTCAAACCAAACCTTCAGAAGAAGACTTTTGTTGTTGACGGTCAAAAAATTACCATGACTTTAAGCACGAAAGCTATTCGCACCCTGAAGAAAAAAGGTATTTTGAGCGCAGCTGCTAATAAGTAATCGCTAAATCAAATTTTAATAAAATAACTCCGATTGTATTATCGGAGTTATTTTTAATTCAACAAGAAGACCCTAGCTTTTAGATATCTGAACAACTGTTAAATTATCTGGCAAATCCGTTATTTTCTTTAGCTTCCACTTTGGACCAGCCTCAACAACTGGAGCTCCTAGATTTTTCACAAACTCATCCACACCATCCTGTGGAACTTCATAATGCAAAGTAGCGTCATTGTAATGTACCGGAATCACCACCTTAGGATCCAATTGACGAATTATTGAAGTCGCTCCCATTGCGTCTAATGTATATCCATTTCCACCGACAGGTAATATTGCAAAATCAACAACACCTATATCTTCAAGCTGATCATCAGTTAGTTTATTCTCAATATTGCCAACAACCACTCCCTTAGCTTCACCAATCGTAATTTTATATATTGTAGATTTTTTAACATCATCTGTAGCGTCAATATGTCGGCGCGCTGGAATTCCTAGCAATGAGATGTCTCCGACTTCATATTCACCTGGACCCGAAAATAGTAGTCTTGGTGTAGAATCCACAACAGCAAACCGATCCTCTGTAACCACTTCTACGTCATTATTCACAGAAACATTTTTTCCTCCGACAATCTCTAAATTCGGATCAAATACCACACGAAGTTTCTTTGTGGTAACAATAACAGCATTTGCTCCTTTATACTCTATTTCAAACATACCTACTCCTTTCTCATTATATTTTCCGTATCTACTAATACGGAGTGCTTATTTCTTATAATATCCATTATAAACCTATCTTTGACACTCATCCTATAATAGAAATCATCATAAGATATTACGGCATAATTTATCTCTATTTTTCTATCTTTTTCGATTTTTTTAACAAGATTTTTTATAGTTACAGCAGACATGTCATCACCAACTAATAGCAGGTCAACAGAAGAGCTTGATCCGACCACTAATTTTCCCGAAATAATAGCCAACCTTAAACCCCTCATTCTTCCTAAAGAATCTTTCCAGGAAACGCCACTCGCAGTACCCATGCCGCCTTCTGTATTTTTATCTGAGAATATAGCCGCAAGCGGCTTAATGTAAGGATAGTCTTCATTTACGCTATAGTATAGTTTATTATCAATAGCATCCTGCTGTACTATACCTACAGACACCATATTAGCTAGCTCTCGACGAACAGAATTTATTTGCTCATCGATCATCCTAGTAATTTCCCTCACATAAAATGATTTTTCTGGATTATTCAGAAAAAGATGTAATAATTTTACCCTAGTTTTTGAACCAAATAATGAATCAATCATTGTACTATAATTGTAACATATTTTTTACTTACTATCTAATACTCGAGATAAATATTGTTCACACGAATGAATATCTCCCCATTCAATAAATGGGTTTCGTCTAAACCACGTCAACTGACGTTTCACTAAGTTTACATCACTAACAATAAACTCCCGAATAGCCTGATCTTCATCTATTTCTTTCTCGATTAATTTCTTAATAATAGGATAAACATTACCCGTCATAGCCTCATTACACCACCCGGCGTTATTAGTTAATCCTATTGTTTCTTCTACAACACCATCCTTGAACATTTTTTTTGCTCTATCTGTAATCCTCTGTTTTAATAGTTGTTTATCTGTAGTAATTCCGACAACGATGGTATTACTCAATGGCACTTCCAATCCAGATGACTTTTTACCGGCTCGCTCAATAGCCCTAATTAGATATCTTTTATTTTTACTATTCTCCGGCAAGACTACATCGTGATTGACGCAGTATTGTTGAAGCTCAGATATCGTCATTTCTTGTAAGTTAGCTCTCTTTTCTTTGCTGTATTTAGCTCCAAACTGAAAATCAAATATAACAGAATCAATATACAACCCTGTTCCACCAACAAGAAATGGAATATTTCCTCGACTTCGGATTTCCTTAATCTTTTGACGGGCATAGTCCTTAAATTGCGACGCACTGAAAGAATCTCCTGGATCCACTAAGTCAAGACCCCAATGAGAAACCTCCTGCTGCTCTTCCAAAGAAGGCTTAGCTGTCCCGATATTCATACCACGATAGACAGTTCTACTGTCAGCACAAATTATCTCTCCTCTATACTTCTTTGCCAATTGTATAGCTAATGATGTTTTGCCGCTAGCAGTAGGACCAACAATTGCAATTAGTGGTAGGTGATCTTCCTTCATCAATGCCGTTATCTAATTTTATAAACCTATCCAATTAGCTCAACCCTACAAAGATTTTATATACTCAGCAAGCTGCTCCAACGATATTTTTTCTTCGCCAGATTGCATGCGAACACTAACCTCGTTAGCTTCCATATCCTTTGGTCCTACGATAAGTTGAACAGGTATCTTCATAGAGGTAGCTTCCCTGATCTTCTTGCCTAATGATTCATTTCTAGAATCTATTGTAAATCTTACATCGTTATATCTAACCGGATTCATGAGAGTAATGCCTGATAATATGGTTGTTATTTTATCAACATACTCTAGTACTGTGTCGTTAATCGTCAAAACACGAACCTGTTCTGGAGTCGCCCAAAACGGAAACCATCCGCCAGTATGCTCTATAAACACACTTAAGAATCGCTCAATTGAACCCAATAAGGCGCAGTGAATCATAACTGGTGTTGTAAAATTACCATCAGCATCCGCATATTCCAAACCGAACCTTTGTGGTTGCACGAAATCTAGCTGCACAGTTGCAACTTGATGTTCACGACCGATTGCATCCGTTGCCATAAAATCGATCTTTGGACCATAAAATGCCGCCTCGCCCTCTTGCTCAAAATAATCCAAGCCTACTTTCTCGACAGCAGATTTTAACTGGTTCTGTGCAGAATCCCATAAGCCAAGGTCGCCTAAATACGAATCAGACTCGTCACGATAGCTTAATCTAACCCTGAGCTTCATATCGATCGATCCATACAGCTCACGAGCGGCAGATAATAAATTATTAATCTCCTCCTCAATCTGATCAGTACGACAAAATATATGACTATCATCCTGAGTTAATGAGCGCACACGATTTAACCCGCCTAACTCACCAGTTTTTTCGTCACGATAATCTGTTGTCGTCTCCAAGTATCTTACCGGCATATCACGATAGCTTCGCGGTCGTGAGGCAAAAATTTGCGTATGATGCGGACAGTTCATAGGCTTAAGAGCCATCTCGTCACTAGTTTCTTGACTCTTAACTAAAAATAATTCCTCTCCAAACTTAGCCCAATGTCCCGATGTTTCATATAAATCTTTTTTCGTAATATGAGGAGTCCAGACCTTTTCAAAGCCAAACTTCTGTCTCAGCTGGTTCGAATATTGAGCCACTATATCTCGTAAAATCGTACCTCGAGGAGTAAACAAAGGTAAACCAATCCCTATCAGAGAAGAGGTCGTATATAGATCAAGTTCCTTGCCTAACTTGCGATGATCTCGTTGTTTTGCAATTTCCAACCTATTAATATATTCATCCAGCTCTTCTTGTGTAGCAAACGCTACACCGTATATTCGCTGCATTTGTGGATTATTCTCATTGCCTCGCCAGTATGCTCCAGCCGTCTTAGTAAGCTTAAATGCGCCAACTTTTCCAGTACTATCCACATGTCCACCTCTACACAAATCAGTGTAATCACCCTGAGAATACAAAGAAACAGTCTCAACTTTACTGTCGCCATCAGACATAGATCCCATTTTTTCTCCAGCTAATTCACTAGCAACTGTAGTACCAGATCTCTTAAGATCATTCAGTAGTTCCACCTTAAATGACTGATCTCCACTTATAGCCCAATCAATAGCCTCTTCTACCGACACATCGCGCCTCTCAAACGGATAATTAGCCGCTACGATCTTTCGCATCTCCTCTTCTATCTTCGGAAGGTCAGCTTCAGAAATTGTCCCGTTGTCAAGATAAACATCATAATAAAAACCATTATCGATAGCCGGCCCCACACCAAACTTCGCCTGAGGCCATAAATGCTGAATAGCCTGCGCCATAATATGCGCTAGGCTGTGTCTCATAGATTTTAGTTCTTCTTCACTCATATCAATATTATACCACGCTCCTTGATAGTAGGCATCTGTTATGATAATATTATTATATCTGGGCGATTAGCTCATTTGGCTAGAGCGCTTCATTGACGTTGAAGAGGTGAGAGGTTCGAATCCTCTATTGCCCACCAGATGTGATACATAAGCCTCGTCGATAGTAGACGGGGCTTTTTTTATAAATAGAATTAGTTAATGTAACGGAAAACGATCAAGCCTGCATGTTTTCCGTGTGTACCTTGACTTTATCCAATAAGTATGTTAGAATTTAAAGCATGAGTAAGCATGACTCGCCTAGTTTAGGCACAAAAAAGCCACAACACTGTTCTTTATTGAGTAAGGCGAAAATTCACTACGAATATAATAAGAAGATCAACGAAGAAAGATCTATACTTAATTAAGTTCCCAGATTTACAAAGTAATCGCCTCTATAACGAGGCGATTTTTATTTTACACAGTACTTTTCCACTGGATTTTTTTATAGTTGTATGTCAATATATTGATATGATATGCATAAAATGTTTTCACGAAAAAACCCACGTAACAAATTCTCGCCAAAATAAAAAATACCCAATAACCTGGCGTAGACATATATGCGACCAATGCGGTTATTCTTTTACAACCTACGAAAAGCCTGCGATTTCCCTCGTTGTCACATCACAAGATGGCAAGAAAAATAATTTTTCTATAGGAAAACTGATACTTAGTATTGCACGAAGTTTTAATCATAACGAAAAATTAGCAGGCTCATATAGCTATGACTTGGCCAATACTATACAAGATAAGTTGATACTTTTACAAAACAAACCCACTATATCATCACAACACATCGCCGAAATAACCCACTCAACATTACAGAATTTCGACCAAATAGCCGCACTGCAATACGCAGCACAACATGATCTTATCATCCCTCAGAGGAAGAGGCGTCGTGGTCGCCCTTCTTTTTCTTATTCTGAGCACGACTCTGATCATTCATCTCTACAGTAGTCTTCTCTGTCACGTCAAACTTATCAAGATATTTACCAAGCAAAAGATGAGTCTGGGCATTATACGAGGCCATTGAGCTGTATACTATAGCAATTACAGGCATCAGAGCCCATTGCAGGACCATTAATACATTCCTACTCTTTTTATATCTTTCTGGGCGCGGAGGCAGAAGTTTAAATGATACGAAAATTGAAACCAGAATACCTACCATAGCTATCTGTTGTATTAAGCTAACCGTATCCGGCAGTTGATGTGCGGCAACACTACGAGCAGCCTCACCATTCAGCACAAGTGGCGCCCACCCGCCAAAAGCAACAATTAGGGCAATACAGGCCTGTGTTACATGTCCATCTAACAACCTTATAAACCTGGCTAGACTAGGCCAAAATTTTACTGTTCTATTTTTATTGAATACGTTATTACCAACGTATGCCACATCTGAAGCCCCGTAGCTCCAACGACGCAACTGAACAAACTGAGCCTTCAGTGTCTTTTTATATCCATTAGACAATACCGCATCCTGATAAATCGGTACAAAAATTGGCACAACCTCATAATTGCCATCAAAATAGAAATAGCTCCTCCAATACTGATGACCATCTTCAACAATTGTTCGCGTACTCCAAAAGTTCATCTCAACGAGAGCATTCATTGGTTGCGAATGTGACGCAAAGTTACGCAAAGAATATGGGCGCATGGAGCTAATAATGTTCCAGAATGAGTTCCCTGTTGCCACTACTCGCATCGGTGCAGGAACATCCCATATATTATTAGTAAATAAACATATTGGCTGAAACGATAAGTGCTTTCTATCTTCGTGAACAATATATTCGTACGTCACATAGTCAAAGTAATACTTATGCGGCTTATTATCACAGTCCATCGTTGTAACAATAACATCAGAAAAAGCTATTTCTTCCTGTTGTAAATATTGCTCTAACCACTTGCCTGCATACGTAATGTTTCCGCCTTTACCAACTACTTCATTTGGCAGATCTTTCGGATGTTTTACAACGTGGAAAGAATGAAAGTGCTTGCCGTATTTCTTTTTTAGTATTTTAGCTGTTGTATCAATATCAACACCACCACGTTCTTCGTATGCAAAAACCACAATCAGACGCTTCTTGTTGTATGTCGTATCTAAGACCGCTTTAAGAGCAGGCTCAATCACTTCTATACTCTCGTTGTATGCAGGCATAATAAGAGCGTTGTAAATATTACTAGGTTTAGGATAGTACCCATCTTCCGCAGCAGACATGAATCTTAGGTTATCTACGTGTTGTTGATATAACAACTCCTTAGATCGACTATCTCTCAGTCTAGAGTATGCTTCTTTCGGATCTTCCAAATCAGACAATCGACCATTCCAGTCGACTCTCGACGCTTTTTCCATATTACTATAACCACTAATTACCCTATAGCTAATTGCTATAGCTTTCACAAACGCGGCTAGGATTATAGACAGTAAATAAATTGATGCCAGAACAGGACTTAAAATAGACAAAACAACCAAAAGAATAATAGCCCCATAGCTCAATATCCCAGGGAGCATCTCAAAAAAACGATATTTTTTTGTTCGTTTACCAAGCGGTATTTCAATGTCCATGTATTATCCTATCGATGCAATTTTAATTATAGAATAGGCTAAAATAGCTAAAATAGCTAAAATACCCAACGTCAACCATAAAATAAATATAGCCAAGCTTCGTTTCTCTAGTGAAATTAACTTGACACTTAGTGCAGAGTGGCCAAAAACTATCATAAACGCCAAAGCAAAATAGCTAAATAGACTAGACCAGTGGCTCCTATAAAAATTTGCATCACCATACGTAGTGTAGCGCGTAATAACCTGAGCCTCGCTATGTTTTATTGATGATCCTAAAAATATAGATATAACAATAGCCACAACAACGTTAACGATCAAAAGAGTTGCCACAGTCCTGTCGCTAAAAACAATTTTTATCGATTTCTTTATAGTGTCTTTCATAAAATGGAGCCGTTGACTGGGCTTGAACCAGCGACCTGCTCGTTACGAATGAGCTGCTCTACCAGCTGAGCTACAACGGCAAACTCCTTAGGAAATTATAGCAAAAATAGGAGTTTTTTCAAACTAGAACGACTATTTATCAATTGAAATGAAATATTTTACTTTATTGTTATTTTTTAAGTAGTTAAACTGGTTATTAAATTCAGTCAATGGAACTTTTACATAATAGTAATTTACGGTGTTGCCTTCAATATTATTAAGCATCACAAAATAATATCCGTCACCCGAAAGAGTCTTTATGGGACCTGAGATTTTACCCTTTGCTAATGACATAGCAGCTTTCGTTAGGCCTCCGTCAGAATTATCCGTAGAGACGGATAGATCAAATACCGGCTGCACTTTGTCGCCCATTTCCGTAGCAATATCCTTTAATGATTTACCCTCTTGCAACCTCTTTTTAATGTCAGACGCTAGATTATTAGCTGTTTTATCAATCTTAAAAGACACTTCCTGTTTTAACAAAGTATATTTCATAGCAGTTTTTAGCTCATCCATTGACCAATGAAGATTGTCTTTCACTACAGACTCATAAGCGGACTGTGATAACTTGCTAGATTCCTGCTGTTTTTTGATAAGATCTTGAACCTTTTTATCATCAACCGTAATATTATTTTCTCTCGCAAGTTTTTTGGCGTATGCCACCTCCAATGCCTTATTTATAGACTGGTTTTGATAGAACTTAACTTTGTCCTTTTGATCCGCTTGCCCCTGAGACTGCAATACTGCCAACGAACTACGATGATACAGAAGATAGTCGCTATACTCAGCATTTTCTCCGTCAATATTAG
The DNA here is from genome assembly GCF_963967315.1 of Candidatus Minimicrobia sp. QA0096. Classification (NCBI taxonomy): domain Bacteria; phylum Candidatus Saccharimonadota; genus Candidatus Minimicrobia; species Candidatus Minimicrobia sp. QA0096. The sequence continues at coordinate 606,094 of NZ_OZ017288.1, read as the reverse complement.
CCACAGGAAGAGGTAAAATCTTAGTTATCCTATATGCGATATCACTTGTATCTTTCCAGATATATAACTGTGCCCAACCAAGAGCAATGAAAACAATCAGAATAACAACACTAACGAGCATCGTTATCCACACCAATCGACGTTTGGTGTATTGGATAGGATATTTATGCTTACGACCAGCCGCCAAGACCTTCTCGCGGTGCTGAGCTACTGTATCGTTTGTAATCCTCTTAGGTAGCTCCTTTGGTTGTTTTTTATCTTTACGGTTCAATAGATTCTTCATTGATATCCTCCTTCTTTGTCGAAATTTCCACTGCGTCTTGTAGTTTATTATAGATCTTATCTGGATGTTCTACGTTTTTTATAACAAGATCTCCAACAAAAGTTTGAATAACTATTGTACCAAACTTAAACATTTCTCCGCTAAACCCCGGAATACTATAACTAATATTCTGAATTTTTGACAATTTCAGCTCAATGACATCTTTACCAAAAAATCCATGCTGAGTAATCTGACGAATCCTCTGATCGGTAACAATATAGTAAGTATAAAACCACATCAGAAAATGATAGAAAAAGAGCATCAAACCAAAAATAAATCCACCAACGAACACCCATAAAAGATTCAAATTATCTTGCCAAATTAAAAAAGGCAATGAACCAAGCGTCATTGATCCGAGAAGCAGATAAAATCCTTTTCTCATAGCGATTATGTGACGACGAAACACAAACAACAGTTGCTCTCCGTCACGCTGCCCATCAAATTGCTTATCTTTAATTTGTTCTGTCATATATCTGGTACCCCGGGCAGGAGTCGAACCTACAACCTTATCCTTAGGACGGATCTGCTCTATCCAGTTGAGCTACCGAGGCATACAACCATTATACCACGGTAGCTCTCAGGAAAGACTAGCTTAGCGAGTAAACTTTTCACTTAATGTGTGATAATTTACCAATTCTTCCGGCTTGAACCAATGCTCGATCTCACGAACAGCCTCATCTGAATCGCCGGATGCGTGAATCAAATTTGGAACTCCCTTTTGACACTCATCCGCATAGCCAAAACTAATGTGTGAGTAATCACCGCGAATTGTTCCCATGTCAGCTGACTTAGGCTCTGTTGGGCCAACAATCTTCCTAACAACAGCAACAGCTTCAACGCCCTCTAGTACCATTGCTATGACCGGACCGTCCATCATCATATCTAATGTTATATTCAAAGTTCCCTCGCCTCGACGAGTAGCCAATTTACCAATGTCTTCGTAATGAGCATAGTAATGGTCTCTAGATGGTGATGTCATTTTTACACCGACTATCTTCAAGCCAACTCGCTCAAAACGTTGTAAAATTTCCCCAACTATACCTCGTTGAACTGCGTCAGGCTTAAAGACGATCAATGTCCTTTCAACGCCACAGTAATTTTTTTCGCTTTCCGCCATAGATACTCCTCTGCTTATTATTTTCTAATATAGTAACAGAAATAAATAATTTGATAAACATATTCATTAGCGATAGAATAAATATTATGTTTATATCAGAAGCTTTAACTGATTTCTTAGAGCACCTAGAGGTTGAAGGTGGGCGTAGTCAAAAAACCATCATAAATTATCAACTATACCTAGAGAGATTCATTGATTTTGCTGGCGATATAAATGTTGATAAAATTACATCAGAACTAATACGTCAGTATCGCCTCTGGTTAAACCGTTATAAAAATGACAACACTGGCGAAGAGCTGTCTTTAATTACCCAAAGTTATCATCTTATTGCACTGCGAGGTCTGCTAACCTACCTTTCTCGTCGTAATATCAAAAGTCTAGCGGCCGACAGAATTATATTACCCAAAGTAGTCCGTAAACAAGTGACTTTTTTACAATATGACGAGATTTTACGTATGATCGATCAGATACCAACCGATACAGAATCTGGACTGAGAGATCGAGCAATCGTTGAGTTACTATTTTCCAGCGGACTGCGTGTTTCAGAATTGGTCAATTTAAACCGAGATCATATAAACCTAAAGAGGCGCGAATTTATGGTGCGAGGAAAAGGACAAAAGGATCGCCCTGTTTTTATTTCAAAAAGTGCTGCCGAACACATATCGGCATACCTGGAAGCTAGAACAGATAATCTACCCGCTCTATTTTTAAGCTATAGCAAACGCCATACAACTCCCAACACCTCCGGAGACTACCGTAGGCTAAGCGCGCGCAGTATTCAGAGAATGGTTGGTCAATATGCTAGATTAGCTGGTATCACAAAACATGTAAGCCCACACACTATGCGCCATAGCTTTGCCACCGACCTACTTATGAACGGTGCAGACTTGCGTTCAGTCCAATCAATGCTGGGACATAGCAATATATCAACAACACAGGTATATACGCATGTTACCGACCAACACCTGAAAGATATTCACGACCGATTCCATAGCGATACAGAAGCTTAGCTTATGGCTTACATCGACCTGCGGTAGCAGATCCGCCGCCAGATACAGAGAAATCTTTGCATAGACTATTCTTTAATTCAACCGCATTATTAGGATATGCGAAATCATCTCCTATTTGCAATCGAGCTTCAACTCTTCTAAACAAATCACTTGCCCGCCCCGTGGAATCGACAATTGGCTGGACTCCATCAAAATTGACAATTGTTCCGTCAGTTTTTTGAAGAGAAATCTTCACACTACCACCTTTATATATAGACAATAATCTCAAGAATGCAGTTTCACTACCAGCTGGAATCTCATCAACATCAATCACCGCTTTACACGAATATTCGCCAGAAAACTTGAATGTCTTACTGCAAGAAACCACACTTGTTCCATTATTATGTTCATTCCCGTCAGTTGCGCGTGGATGATCAGAAATCTTACCAGAAACAGCAGTACCATTCTGGCTTGCTACGTCTGACCTTAAAACGTTTGGCCGCAAGAAAGAAGTGACGCCAGTTGAATCTAAAGCCGCTAAATTAAAGGTGGATCCTGGATTGATAAGTTGCACGCGCATCAATTGTGGCGAATTAGCATTCCAGTTGTTTTTCGTCGGCAGATCCCCAGAAGTGGATATTTCAGTATTAGCGGCGTTGGCGCCATTCAAATTGCTCTCATCATCGCGCCTATACCATTCGATAGATATCTTGTTGAATGAACCAGTTGCGCGTAGTGGCACAATTTGAGATTTTTCCTCAATAGACTTATATATAAAATCTTGAGATTTCATAGTGATTTTTACACAAGTATACGCTTGATCAAATCTTTTACCCGCATCTGTACCAGTTTTAATAATAGTTTCGCCAGAAGAACTGCCTCCAACGACACCAGACGCCGCGACCATATTACAATTAATTGGACCATTCAGCACTCCCGCCGCTTGAATATTGCCCGTCTGGGCGGCACGAACTACACGCTTAGCATCCTCAACCCCAGCCAAAGCCGCGTCATAAGCACTTTGCGACAGATCATTATTCGAGGACTGTCGCTGATCCATAATCATCAACTTGATAAACCCAATAGTAACAATAGTCAGCAACATCGCGCCAAATATAACCGCAAAAAGAGATACAGCACCTGATTGTCGCGCATTTTTACCCATTTGTCCTCACAATCATCTCAAATTTATTTATAGCACAGAACTCAAAATTGCTATCATCTTCAGTCGGAGCTTTACAGGAAGAATTCCTTATTTCACTCATCTTGCTCGTCCCCAGAGTAAAAGTCAATTTATACAGCGCCTCTCTTGAATTATCTGAGGTAACCTTTTCTAACGTAACTTCGTGCACACCAATTGAGCCATCGCCGCTATTGATAGCCCTGAGCAAATTGGATGATTTTGCAAGATCGACGGTTTCTGGATATTTGCCAGAAGCATCTTTTTTACATAATCCGCTATCCGCATCAACTACACGCACCAAATTCACTGGGTTACCATCAACCTTAAACAGACTATTTCCGCCCAACAGACTAGGGTCGTCCAAATACTTCGGATTATTCCACACATAAGAATGAGAGCCAAGGCAAAGTCGACCAGTTGACCAATTGCTATTATTCGGTACCCTCAATCCCGTACTGTCAATCTTTTCAGCATTCGCCTGAAGAAAATCGCGTCGAATAGTATCTGAAATATCTCGCCCCGCTTGATTAACATCACGAAGCACAATACCTCTGCTATACATTTTTCCCGCTTGAATACCCACCATCGCAATCGACAACAAAAGAACAGAGATAAAACTCATGGCGAGCATCAATTCGATAAGTGTAAATCCTTTTTTATAGCCCCGAATCATACAACCTCACAATCGTACCAATAGTCGCCGGCATTTTGCTACCAACAGGCATCCAGCACGCTTTTATGTACGCATCATATTTGTTACTATCCCTGCTTCCAGTGACCGTACTCGGCTTAACCAATCTAACTGATATTCCATACGTTTTTTTAGTATCGCTATCAACCCGCGCGTATGTTTCTGCCGCTTTATAATCTCCAGGATTGTTCAATATACTAATCTTCGAAGCGAGCGAAGGCGTCGCAGCCAAAGCAAACTCTTTCGTAGAAAAATCATCAGGACATTTTTCAACACCCAAGTTTCCTTCATTGTCATTAACAGCAGAAACGCTCACCGAATTATTGTCTACCAATTTCTTCCAAGTATCATTTTTCATATCGTGAGCATATCTTATCATTTCAGCCTGAGCGTCAACCTGTTGACGAACCAACGTCGTCTCTAAAGAATACTGAGCAATAGCCATCCCGCGGTTCATGGTTTCTAATGCAATAACGGCGACTAGGCTAAAAATGGTTACTCCAAGTAACACTTCGACAAGTGTGTCACCTCTGTTAAACTTACGCATCAGCGCAACCTCCTGTCGCATTACCCATAACTACAGCATCAGCAGAACCTGCGTGTGATCGTAGAAAAATAGATAATCTCTCCCCCGGTAGCCAGCCGTCATCATAAACACAAATTTCCCCCTGTTGACGCTGCTCGCCAGCAGATTGCACAACTCCAGCACTATTTTTATTATTGACGAAATCAGTCAAATTGTCACCGAATCGACTCGTGTCAGTTCTAATATCCAACTGCCCCGTATCTGGATGGCGGTACATCAAAATAGAAATATACGCACTATCCTTAGCTTGGTTAGAGAACCTAGTTTTTGCTTGCCAATTAACAATATATTTGTCAGACTCAGCGCCGCGTTTATAAGTCCACGCACTACCCTTATCTGATCTATAGGCATAAACTGGATAAGTTTTGTACAGATTGCCGTTCGTCGAGCCCAAAGAACCTTCAGTGGTAATATAGCGACCAACAATCACACAATCAGATTGGCCGCGTAGAGTTTCAGCTCGACCATCAGAGCCTTCAATTGGACAAGTGTCCTTAGATCGCTCATTCTCAACATTGACCACCTTCGAGTACTCATTTCGCAAAAAACCAGCATAAGACTGCACCGAATCGCGATATTGCTGACGATTAATTGACATACTTACACCGACCATCAGCATAGAGGTCAGTAAGCCAGAAATAGCCACAAACAAAATCACTTCAATTATAGTAAAACCTTTTTGTTTATTGCCCATCACTTCTCCATTATAACATAAGCGCTTTTTACTTAGACAATAAGAAAGCCCCACTCTAAAATTTGTCGGCTAAAGAACCAAGCGAGTAAAAACCCTACGATAAGCAATGGGCCGAAGCATATCCGTGAAGTTGCTTGCAATTTTCCTCGCATCATTGATGGCAAGACAAGAAGCGTGCCGATAAGATTCGCGATAAACAACGCAGCAAACGCCAAAAGCCAGTTTCCCAAGAATAAACCCAGTCCAAGTCCAAGCTTAACATCACCAAAACCGATCCAAGTTTTATCTTCCCCGTAACGATATTTCGAGAATAAATATAGCACCATATATATTCCGCTCAGAATCGCAATCGACCCAAATAACGTCATCAAGCTTTTCGAAAAATCGCCAGCTAGACATACTTTTATTCCCGCAAAAATAGCGCCAAGAATGATAAACGGAATATTAACTACATCTGGAAGAAGTAGCCATCTGAGGTCATAGACAAATAAAATCGCCAGCAGCACCAAACTTGCCAACCACAAGACCAGCAACGCGACTTGCCAGATATCCGTTAATGATCCAGGCCAAAAAGCCACGGATGCAACGAATAATCCAGCTATCACTAGTTCTAGCAAGATTTCCATCCAACCGATAAATGCTTTGCAATATCTGCATCGCCCCAATCCAGCAACCCAACTTACCACAGGAATCAAATCGCACCACTTAAGCTCATGCCCGCAAGATAAACAGCGAGATCTATCTTTGGAAATTTTTTTTATCAATGGAGATAATTTCTTTAATTCCTTTTGGTTGACTTTTTCTCCAGCTTTTTTATCTTCCATCAATTGACGAGCCCGCAAGCGCCAAATTTGCGCTCCAGCGAAACTGCCTAAAATAGCCCCTAAAAATCCCACTAGTACAAACTTAATCATACTTCTTATGGTAACAAAAAACCATAAAAAAATCAGCCCCATACTGAGGCTGATTCATAATTTATCTATAGATTATACGTCCTGGCAATACAATTGCTTTTGAGAGCCATTATTTTCCAATAGAACTACAACTGCTGCGTTGCGTGAAGATCCGTTTTGCAAAGTTATATTTGCTGGATCGTCAGCAGATGGAGCTGGCGTGCTAGAAGGACACTTCTTGCCTCGCATAACCTTGATTTCATTGCCAGCGACTGACATTGAAGCACCAGGTGTAGCAACCTTTAACTCTGAAGACTTGTCGTATTGATCAAGCTTATCGACATACTTGCGTAGAGATTCTTCATTAAACGTGCCACCGTTACGATTAGCTGAATTCCAATTGGTAATAGCTGCAGCAACCGTTGAAGCGTCATTCTTCCTTGACTGGTCGTGCTGGCTACGTTGCAAAGCTGGCAATGCGATAAACACCATCGCAAAGATAAGTCCAGCAATAGCCAAGACTAGAACGACCTCGATGATTGTAAATCCTTTTTTATTATCTTTTTTTGTCATTAGATTTCCCACCTTTCTATGGTTTACCTATATTTACGCAAAAATGCTTACGTTTATAATACACTAAAAATATAAGTCAGTCTAGCGAATATTGATGTTGCCAACCAAGCTATAGATTGGAAGCAAGATAGCCGACACCATCGTACCGGCAACTATAGCCAAGAAGACCATTAGGACTGGTTCTATCGCCGTCGACAAAGCGCGAATTTCCTCATCAAGCTCATCTTCATAAACTTGAGCGGTCTTGCCCATCATCTCATCAATCTTACCCGACTGCTCACCGATTTTAATCATCTGCGGCACCATTGCTAGGAAATAATCTTCATTAGATAAAGAAGCCGAGAGCGCCTTACCACCTTTAACCTTATCCGATGCGCGAAGTATGCTTTCACTAATAATCACGTTATTAACAGCGTCAGCCGTAATACGAAGCATATCAAGCATTGGCACGCCAGTTCTCAGAAGAACTTGACCAGTTCTAGCAAATCGAGCCATGTACATCTTCCTGAACATTCCTTTAAATAGCGGGACATTGAGCTTAAAGATGTCTTTAGTCCTAATTCCCTGCTCAGTTTTCAAATATTGTGCTAGGAAATAACCGCCGATAATCATTGCCAATATAACAAGCCACCAAAGACTACTAAAAAAGTTCGCCACTTTAATCATCGCAAGAGTCACAAATGGCAACTCCTTATTTAAGTCACGATACAGACCCTCAACTTGCGGAACAACCGTGAACAACATAAATCCGATAACTAAGATAATCACTACCAAGACAATTGACGGATACATCATAGCACCTCTAATCTTACTCATCATAGCAGCGTCTTTTTCCTGCTGAGCAGCTAACCTCTTAAGCGAATCATCCATCGTACCTGACGTTTCACCAGCCGAAACCAAAGCTACATAAACTTTATTAAAAGCCTCTGGATGCTTTGCGAACGAATCAGACAAGGATTTACCACCTTCGACGTCAGAGATAATTTCCTGGACTATCTCCTGCATACGCTTATTCGTAGTCTGCTCCTGAACCGTTCGAAGGCTTTGTGCCAAAGGTAGTCCTGCTCCAATAAGAGTTGCTAGCTGACGAGTAAACACAACCTTGTCCTTAGTGGTGATTCTACCAGAAAACCTCGCAAAGAAATTTGTTTTATCGTCTTGTAATTCAATTTTTAACGGCACAAAGCCCTGCGCCGTCAAAAGCTTTGCGGCAGCGTTTTCACTATCAGCCTGAACAACTGATTTAACGATTTTGTTACTTGCGCTATCTCTGGCTTCATAATTGTATTTTTTCATTTATTACCCCCTCATCAACCTCTCAAATTCCGTCAAATCGACAGCAAATTCACGAGCACTATCATACGTAATCGTACCGTTCTGCACCAAATTGGCCAAAGTTCGATCCATCGTCTGCATTCCCTGGTCAGCACCAGTCTGAATCACGGCATCCAATTGGTGAGATTTACCTTCGCGAATAATATTGCGCACCGCTGGATTAGCAATCAAAACCTCTGCCGCCACGACTCGTCCACCGCCGATAGCTGGGACTAGTCGCTGCGAACAAATTGCCATCAAAATATTACTGAGCTGAGCGCGAATCTGTGGCTGCTGGTGTGGCGGGAACACGTCAATCATACGGTCGATTGATTGTGCAGCAGAGTTTGTGTGTAGCGTCGCAAACACCAAGTGTCCAGTTTCAGCAATTGTAATCGCTGCTGAAATCGTCTCGAGGTCGCGCATCTCACCAATCAACACAACGTCTGGGTCCTGACGAAGGCTTGAGCGTAAAGCCGCAGAGAACGAATAGGTATCGTAGTGAACTTCCCGCTGAACTACCACTGATTTTTTCGACTTGTGAGTAAACTCGATAGGATCTTCAATGGTAATAATATGCCGTGAGCGCTCAGAATTAATTTTATCAACCAGCGCCGCCAAAGTCGTTGACTTGCCGGAACCAGTTGGACCAGTGACCAACACCAAACCGCGAGGAAAATCCGCAAACGTATTAACAACTGGTGGCATACCTAGTTCAGACGCCGACTTAATTTCATTTGGAATCAAACGTAGAGCTGCAGCCAAATTGCCACGCTCATGGAAGGCGTTAACTCGGAATCGTCCCAGTGTACCAAACGCAAACGAAAAGTCGAATTCCTTATCTTTTAGCAAAATCTGTCGCTGATCTTCATCAAGAATCTGAAATACCAATCTCTCAACTGCAGGCTCGTCCAATGGTTGAGTTCCGGCGGCCGGCATTAATGAACCGTCAATTCGTAGCATTGGCGGCAAACCAACTTGGATATGAAGGTCCGAAGCACGCTTCTTAACGACTTCTTCCAGCAAAATCTCAATTCGCAATTCTTGATTATTCATGTTTCCTCCTTTTACGCGGTATCCGCCGCTACCCTATTAACTTCTTCTATTGTCGTTATTCCGTTCAACGCCTTCAGATAACCATCTTGACGCATCGTAATCATCCCTTGCTGAATTGCCATTCGCTGGATTTCCGCTGAGGTTGCGCGCTTAACAATCAAATTCTGAATCTCTTCGGTAATATCCATAACCTCATACAAACCAGCTCGCCCAGCATAACCGCGAGGAGTCTGCGGCGTATCTTTTCCTTTTGCCAAGGCAAACGACGTCTGCGTCGCTAGCGGCAAACTTTCATATCCCAAATCTTGCGCGTATTGAGCAACCTGCTCCCTTGTTTGCGGCAATAATCCACCAACCGCCTCGCGAATTGCCTGCGTTTCCAGTGGTGATGATTGATAAATATCTCGACGGCGCGCCACTCGCCTCACCAAACGCTGACCAATAATCGTGTTAACCGTACTGGCTATAAGAAATGGCTCAATTCCCATATCTAACAGACGCGGCAGCACACCAGCGGCGGAATTGGTGTGAAGTGTTGAGAAAACTAAGTGCCCCGTTAAGGCTGCCTGAATAGCCAAATTTGCTGTTTCATTATCGCGAATCTCACCAACCATCACAATGTCTGGGTCTTGACGCAAAATTGAGCGCAGCCCAGAAGCAAACGTCAAGCCAACTTCCGCGTTCACCTGAATCTGATTGACGCCATCCATCTTATACTCAACCGGATCTTCAAGCGTCACAATATTCACAGTGTCGTCTTTAATTTCTTTAATCAACGCGTACAAACTCGTTGACTTACCAGAACCAGTTGGACCTGACGTCAAAATCATTCCATTTGGCCGCTTAATTCCCTTGCGAATCGTTCTTAACGCGCGCCCAGCGTAGCCCATGTCTTCCAAATTGAAAGAACTTCCGCTCTTATCAAGCAGACGAATAACCACCTGTTCACCCCAAACAACAGGAGAGATAGCAATACGAAGGTCAACCTCCTTGCCTGCAACGTTAACCGCGAATTGACCATCCTGAGGAATGCGATGTTCGTCAATCTTCAAATTGGAAAGAATCTTAATACGACTAACTAACGCCGGCTCAATGCTCTTTGGGAGCTGCATTATTTCACGCAAAACACCGTCAACGCGACAACGAATCTTCAAATCCTTCTCTAATGGCTCAATATGCACGTCGGATGCGTGACTCTTTACCGCGTATTCCAAAATTGTCGATAACGCTCGTGATATCGGCGAATCTTGAACAATTGTTTTAATATTTCCAGCCTCCGACAAAGACTCTTCCTGCGAAGCCTGTGCAGCCACATTAACAGATGACAAGTCAGTCTTATATTGATCCAAGACATGACGGACACTCTCTTCCGAAGCCATGAAAACTTTTATCGGACGCTGGATGCGATTCGACAAATAGTCCACCGCTTGAACATTATTCGCGTCGATCATCGCTACTGCTAATCGATTCTGAACTTCGGCCAGCGGCACAGCCATAAATCTCTCAGCAACGTCGGACGGCAATAGAGATAAAATATCCTGGCTAATAACACTATTCGACAGATTGACATACGGCACGCCCGAAACTTGAGCCACACCATGAACCAGTAGCTCATTATCAAGCAGTCCTTCTTCGCTAAGCAAACTAAATAACGGCTTGCCACTCTCAGAGGCACGCTTTAAGGCATCATCAATGACAGACTTCTCAATAAGCCCCTCGTTTACGAGCAGCTCGATCAACTTATCTTGGATGTCGTCCGTCAGTAAAGCCATTTACACCCCTTCTCTATTTGGCTGCATCTTGACCTACGAATATTTCAACAGTTGGATTTATCGCATTATTATTAAAAATTGCTGGGTTTGGTTTTTCGACGTCAGGTGATATTTCTCGAATAGTCTGTACTTTTGTGCCAGATTCTGGGACTTTTAAGAACGAGATGTTAGAGGCGACAATATAGCCGATTGCCACACCCACACCCGCGATCAATACTACCATTGCTATGTCTGTTTTCTTCATGGCTTAACCACCTTATTCTCTAATTGTATTGTTTGCGCTGGCTCGTAATAAGCGACACCTCGAACCACTAAGCTCAATCTATCCTCATTTCGCTGGATTTCCACGGTCTTTAGGTCAATGACTCGAATAGACGCCTCTAACTTAGTTAACAATTCTTTCAATTTTTCAGCCGGACCGCTCACTTCCATAGTAAATGATATGGCATTTTCAGACGTTGACTCAGAGCTTTCACTATCAGATCCAGATTGAGCAACGGTCAGATTTTGAATAGTCACACCAGTAGTTGTATCAATAAATTTATTCTTCAATGAAGCGCCAAGAGCGTCGGCGTTCGCATTATCTGGCAATGCATCCAGTACCGTCTGAAGAGCATTACTTTCGCTACTTGATTTTATAGAGTTAAGAGCAGTATTCGTATCTAAAACTCGGATATTTTTCTTTAATTCGTCAACAGATGATAAATTCTTATCCAAGCGAGAAATCGTATTTTGCTTCTCTAAAAGAATCTTTGAATGAAATACAATTTGCTTCACTAAAAATACACTCACAACAAGCGCAATTCCCGCCAAAAATGCCGCAGAAGCCACAAAAATAAACATAGTCTTTTTCGATGAGTCAATCTGTTGCCGCTTGCGTATTGCAACTTCTTTATTATCGGTCGCCATTATTTCTTCTCCTGTTTTTTCGAGTTACTCTTAAACAAGCTATCTGGAATACCTCGGCGAGAATCTGTCACATCAACCTTACCAGTCGGCGTCAATACGGAAACTGTGCCATTATTTGCAGGCGCTAGTAATTCTTCTGCGTATTCAAACGAGAACGAGAATTGTAACACTTTTTTACCTTCTGAATTCTCTCCAAAACTAGTATCGCCATCTTTTATCTCCTTAGTCAGACTAACCTCGGAACTTTTATCACCATCAGTAGTCTGAACTTTCGTATTCAAGATGGTTTTCTTTAAAGTCTCTAGCGCACTATAGCCATTAACCGCGCTACCCTCCAGAGTAATAGTTTTTGACCCAGGATTGACTTTTATATCCGAAAAACTAACATTATTTGGTGCAACTGGATTAACCGCCGTTACAACATCAAAAATCCTTGAATTAATCTTCTTTCCAGAATGTTGCTCATTGATCTTTGTTAATTGATGTTGAATCGTTACAACCTTATTGAGATCTTCGACCGCCATCAATTTATCGTTTCTATCTTTAATAACTCCGTTCTGGACCGCCTCGGCTGCAATTTGGCTACCCAAAATCAACGCCAAAACAACTACTGCCGCAATCGAAGCACCGCCCACTAAGAACGATATCGAAATAACTCGATTGCGCATAACTCGAGTCTTTAATAGCTCGCGTTTAACGTTTGGGAGAAGATTTATCTCAATCATGATATATTACTCCTTTGTGCCAGACCTACGGCAATAGCAAATTCTGAAGCAATCGGCGCCAATTGCTGTTGATCTGACTGAGAAACTTGAACACGCTGCCACGGATCTGCGGCAATTGACTGGACTCCAGTTTTATTCATCACATATCCATCAAGTTGCGGAATAGCTGAACCAAACCCTGATAACAAAATTCCAGAAACTGCTACGCTTGGATATCGAGTTTGGAAAAACTTTATAGATTTCACCAACTCTGAAGAAAAATTGTCGAGAGTTGAATCAATAGCCCTTAACACTTGACCGTCTAATTTATCCGGCGCCAAACCAAATTTCAAAATAAATTGACGAGCTTGATCTTCCTGAACACTAAGATTCTGAACCGCCGATCGAACCAAAGATGAAAGTCCAGTTGGAATCATACGAATAAGTCGCGGCGCTCCGTTGTAGACGACCGCCAAATCCGTTGAATTTTCGCCCATATTGATAATCAAACGCGCATCCTGAGAATCGGTAGCCGATAAAGAGCGAACCATAGCAATAGCGTTCGGCTCTTCAGCAATCACATTGAAGCCAAGATTTTCAACTAATTCCAGACGCTCTTCCGCATAAGCCTTCGCTGTACTTGTCAGCAAAATCTCATACTGATTCTGAGCATGCAAACTATCGCCCAATAAAGCCCAGTCAACTTCTGCCTCATCCAAAGACATTGGAATATATTGGTCAATTTGATACTTCATCATCGCCTTTAGTTCTTGCTCAGGAACTTTCGGCACGTCAATAATGGTAGAAAACGTCTTATTTGACGGCAAACCAACAGCCACATTAGACGTCTTAATTCCGGCTTGACCAACGGCGGTCATAATAGCCTCACCCAAGCGTCGCTTAGACTCTGGAGAATCGCCGCTCGTTATCTTAGAATCAACTGGTGTATAACCGTAATGAGACAAACTCCATCCCGCGCCAGTACGAGACAATTGAACCACCCGCACCGCATTCGTATCGATGTCTAGTCCGAAGAAGTCGCCCAACCCTTTTGCTAATTTCATAACTAATAACAATTATATACATTAGCGTTTTAATTTGCAAACTTTTAATATCTTGGCGGCAATTCACGAACATTCATCGTGCTAATCGCGCCAGTGTTTCGATAATTATTATAAGCCCAAATATAAGTATCAGCCCTCAAATTAATGATTTCTGCTGGAGTTCCAGGATGCATGTTCGGATCATTCTTTGCAGATGAAGCATGTTTTCCGCCGTACGTTCGTCGCAAGAACAAGTGTCCAGTTTTAATTGGCCCGTTAACCTTCAGCTGTTTACCGCAAGAAGATTCAGAAACTCCATTCAGCCAAGCTCCAGCGCTAATTACCACGCCACAGGTACTAACATATCCGTCTTTCTGAGTAATCAACCAAGCATTCACTTCTCCAACCGAAGGCTCTATAATAATATTCTTCGCGTAGATAATTAGTTGTGGCAATTGACGTACATCATTCGTGTCTGTGTATAGCAAATCGCCCGAAATCGTAACTACACCCGAGGACTTTATGACTATACTCTTGCCTACGCTTAATTTTGACCCCGTTAAGGTTACGTTTCCAGCGTTATATTCACCCGTGGCCAAGCTGTTGACATCCACGTTACCAGAAACACTGCCCTTGACGCCACCAACCGACGGTAAAGTAAAATTATCTGGAACCGAACTGGTGCTGCTGAAATTACCAAACTTTGGAATATTGGCGAAAGTTAGCTTATTATAGTCACGCGGAGTTACTCCCGAGCGACCATTAAACGACGATGATAATCCAGCACCCGAAGCCGAATCCGCCTTACCATTAGCAATAATTCCATATTCACCCCAAGAACCGTACACATTCTGATTTGTATAAGCCATCTTATAGGCCAATGATATATCCTCGATCAGTAGCCCCATATGCGATGGGTTAGATTTTACATAAATATCGATGAAGTTGTTATTCTCGTATAAAACAGTGCCCGGCTGCGTCTCAGCAGTAAACCGGGAATTTACAACATAACCCGGAAAACCCCAACCAGAATACTGGGTTCCCTCAGGTCTTGCGCCGTTTTCATTACCCAACACCTTCATTTCATGACCATTAATTTTCACTCGAACATAGTTATCTACAGCTCCACTAAAACCAATCTCCAGCTTCTTAGCATCTTTTAGCTCTCCTAAATTAACACCTTTTAACCTAAAGACATACGTATTCGAGCACGAGATAACTTCTGCTATAGGGCGAGTATCATCCCGACAGTTCAGATTCGCTGGATCCGGTTTACTATTAGAATGCGTATGCCGACCAAAACTATTTATACTAATCCACTTCGCAGAGTCAGATGTCCTCCAAACACCCCTCTTGCAATAATCAGGATTATAGACAAGCGATGCGTCCCCGACTATACTGTAATACATAGGATCGGGTTTACATGTAATATAACCATCTTGCAATACATCACCTCCGCTAGGATTGCGCCACTGTGTCGTTACGACCGTTCTGGCTTGATAGTCGTCTTTTAGATTGGTCGCGTCACCATGGCAGCTCGGAAGATAATCTGGCTGTCCAGTAGACTTCTTATATGCTCTCTGATTTCCATTGCCGCCATACTGATCCTCAGCACATACTATAGACCAGTGCGGATCAACACTGTCACCGCCCTTAAAGCCGTATTCACCAGGACTAAAATTAATATTGCCTCCAATTTTATTACCATTTCTATCTAATCCTGTACCCCATAACCCTTTTGACCGTATAGAAGTCTTATCTAACTCAATACGGCTAAGATTCTCATCAGGAACGTTCACGTTGTTTGATGTCTTACTAGTAATAACCTCTTTATCTGTCTTAATATCACCGCCCCAAACCTGAACCTTTGGTCTTTTTGACGACCTAATACACTTAACCGCGTATTTAAAATCCGTCGAAGGCGCCGAACCGTTGTAATTACTGACCATAACCACATAACATAGGCTGTCGTTAGCACTTAGCTTAACTCTATCCAGATTATCTATCTGATTTGTAGCCACTGGAGTCTGACCGGTGTTTAATTGACTGCCAGTGTTTTGAACAATTTTTCCACACGCGCCACTATCAATATTCAAGCTATCTTTATATTGTCCTTTAATCAGTCGCACGACTGCACACGGCCAATCATTGTCAGCAGTACCCCCAGGCAACGAAACTACATTATCCTTGCCCGTAAGCCCCGATACTTCAGCCCCTCTGACAACAAACCGAGCAAGTGCATACGAAGAATTTTGAGTTTTTGACGTGCCCTTATTATTCAACCCAGCATTTATTCCCTCAATTTTCGTGACATTTTCTGCGTCAATGTAATCCGAGTTAACACTAACCGAAGGCTCTACGTCATAATCATATGGAACCTCTACGCACGCATACTGCGAATAGCCCCATCCCGAAACCGGCAAAGAATTCCGCTTACTCCAATAGATTCGCTGACAGATACGCTTGCCCATATCCTCTTTTCGAATAACTCGCGTAAACATAAATTTATCTTTTCCAAGCTCGCCATGAAGATCCTCAAGCCGAGATTTGCCGTTCAACGCCTCCATAGAGGTAGTGTGATAATCCGCTGGATTGTTCATCCGCTTCCAGGCATAATCCTTCCAATCCGTCATAACGTTAAACCATCGAGGATCTTCATTATGCCAAGCCCCCCTGTCGTTCAGACTGACATCATTATCCATCGGCTGATTTGAGCTTAAATCGAACACATCTTGCTGAACTCCAGTCACGACATTGTCAGTGGCTCCTCCGCTAACAAAAAGACTATGCCACCAGTCAACAGTATCACCAGGCTTTACATTCTTAAGTCGCCCAGGCGCCACCACCCAGTCAGAGCCGTACTTATTCGTGTCTGACGAATCAAACTTCTTCGTCACCCAGGATTTACCAGTTATCGTCCAATTTGGCGAGCTTGGCGCCGCGTACGTATAGATAAAAAAAGCCGTTACTGAAATAGCTAAAGCCACTACTATTGCCAGCATGCCCACCTTAGGCAATGAGTATTTTCTTCTCATGCTTATAATTATATCAAAGATTACGCAGATGATATAATAAATATATGAGTTTATCTATTGGAATCGTTGGCTTACCGAACGTCGGCAAATCGACACTTTTTAACGCTTTAACAAATAATGATATTTTGGCGGCTAATTATCCGTTTGCGACAATTGAACCGAACACAGGAATCGTTCCCGTGCCAGATAATCGCCTGCAAATTTTAGCCGATCTTTATCACGCGCAAAAAATTATTCCAGCCACCGTCACTTTCGTTGATATCGCGGGACTGGTTGCTGGCGCGTCTAAGGGTGAAGGTTTGGGCAATAAGTTTCTTCACAACATCAGAGAGTGTGACGCAATTATTCATGTTGTTCGTGCGTTCGAAAATTCAAAAATTTTGCGTCACGATGAAGCACCGATTGATCCTAAGAAAGACATTGAGGTTATAAATACCGAGCTGATTCTGGCTGATCTACAAACTCTTGAAAAACGCCTGCCCCAGCTTCAAAAAGAAGCCAAAGCAAATCCAAAAGCTCGTCAAAAAGTTGAATATCTGCAGTCTTTAATCGACAATTTACAAAAAGGCGTACCAATTTCCGCCCTGTCAGATGTGGATTTTGAGGCAATTTCCGACCTACACCTTCTTACCGCCAAACCTGTCATTTACGCATTTAATGTTGACGAAGAAGGATTGAACAATTCTGATCTACAGAGTCAATTGACCGAACTCGTAAGTCCCGCAAAAACCGTCTTTGTCTGCGCAAAACTAGAAGAAGAATTGAAGGGCTTATCTGAAAATGACACCAAAGAGTTATTAGAAAGCTACGGCGTCAAAGAAACTGGACTCGCCAAACTTATTCACGCAGCCTACGATACGCTCGGACTACAAAGCTACTTAACTGCGGGCGAAAAAGAAGTTCGCGCTTGGACAATTCACAAAGGCTGGACTGCACCGCAAGCCGCGGGCGTTATTCACTCGGATTTTGAGCGCGGATTTATTGCCGCACAGATTGTTGATTTTAACGATTTAGTCGCAGCGGGATCGGAAGTTAAGGCTCGTGAAAACGGCAAAATTCGCACCGAAGGAAAAACTTACGTTATGCAACCGAATGACGTTGTTGAGTTTCGGTTTAACGTTTAGCTAATTTCAATTTGTAAAATCGCTCAAGATTACCCTTACTGCCTGCCACTTCACTATCTTTTTTATCTAAGATAACAAAATACTTTTTCGCCCAATCTTCAAAATCGGATAAAATCTGTCGACGAACTTTATCGTTTTTAATAATTCCCTTATTAACCTGATGCCGCCCCGCCTCAAATTGAGGCTTTACCATAGCAATCAAAACAGTACCGCTATTCATCAAATTTTCTGCCACATGCGGCAAAATTTCTCTCAGCGATATAAACGACACATCGCCCACGATTATATCAATTGCTTCATCAGCATAAAAATCACGAATATCGGTCTTTTCGTGGAGAGCAATTTTTGGATTCGGCCTCAAACTTGGATGGAGCTGATCCGTTCCAACATCAACAGCAAATACCTTTTTGGCGCCATGACGCAGCGAATAGTCAGTAAATCCACCCGTACTCGAGCCAATGTCCAGAACCGTTTTATCCTGAAAATTAAGACGAAAATACTCCGCTACGCTTGCCAGTTTTAAGCCAGCTCGCGAAACATAAGTTTCTTTCTTCTCGAGCTTTATCTCGTCCGAATCAGACACCATAGTTCCTGATTTCTGGACAATTTTCTTATTCAAAAAAACATAGCCCAGGCGAATAAAATTATCCGCCTGAGACCTTGTTGTTGCCAAACCACGCTCGACCAGAGCTTTATCTAATCGCTGTTTCATTAAATATTATTATTTCTTTCGCTCGCGATATTCACCAGTGGATGTGTCAACGCTAATAATATCACCCTGCTTGATAAATGCTGGAACTTTGACAACTAGCCCTGTCTCCAAAGTAGCGTCTTTTAACACAGATGAAGTCGTATCGCCCTTAACCACATCTTCCGTGTAGGTAACTTCCAGATATTTATTCTTTGGTAGTTCAACGTTAATCACTCGACCGTCGAAGAATTGGAGGCTTAATTCGTCGCCTTCTTTCAGGTATTTACTAGCGTCGTCCACGATTTCCGCAGCCAGCTCAAATTGCTCAAAGCTAGTCGGGTCCATGAAATAGAACTTGTCACCATCGTTATACAAATATTGCGCAGTTTTGTTATTTACTTCCGCAGCTTCGATTCGCTCTTGACCCTTGAAAGTCTTTGGAATAACACTTCCGTCAATTAGGTTTTTCAATTTCACGTTAACAATCGAACCGCCACGACCCATAACTTTTTGGCCGTATTCTACGACGCGATATGGCTTGCCGTCAATTTGGCAAACTGCGCCTTTTTTCAAATCAGTTGGCTGATACATATTTTCTCCTTTCCAATAAAATATCTCGCTGCCAAATATGTAATAGCAACGAGATATTGCGCATTAAACGTTCCTAGTTGCTGCTGACAAATGGTAACAAAGCCAAGTGGCGAGCACGCTTAATTGCTACTGCCAAGCTTCGCTGTTGCTTTTCGCTCAAACCAGTCTTGCTGATTGGCTCGATTTGACCGTAAACATTGATGTAACGTTGCAAAGTTTTTACATCTTTATAGTCAAAAATAATCGGTGGATTTTTCTTCAATTGTGCCATTTTAATCTCCTTATTAGAATGGAATTTCGCTTAGGTCAATTGGCTTATCGTCAATTTCCGTTACGACTTCCTCTTTTTTAGTAGTCTTTGGTGCTGCAGAACCTGAATTATCGCCATTTGGACCGTCTAAGAACGTTACGTCCGAAGCAGTAACTTCAATTCGACTCTGCCTTTTACCGGTATCCTTATCTTCCCAGCTATCCTGTCGCAGTCGTCCTTGGATCAAAACCCGACGACCTTTGCTTAGATATTGCATTACCAAATCACCAAGTTTATCCCAGGCTGTGATATTGAAAAAGTCAGCCTGATCGTCTTGAGATTGTCGATCAACAGCAATACTGAAACTAACTACGTTCTTGCCAGAAGCAGTTGTTCGCTGTTCTGGATCGCGTGTCAATCTACCCAACAAAATCACTTGATTGATACTTCGTGCCATATTCTATCCCCTCTTTTACCTTACGGCAGTTAGGCTTATTTACTTGATTCGCTTGAATCAGATTCTTCGTTGCGTGCTTTTTGCTCGCTTAATGCTTGACGAGTTTTTTCATCAGTTTTTACCAATAGGTAACGCAAAACTTCGTCGGTAATATTAAGCGTATTTGAAATCTTCAACAAAGCTGGTGCTGGCAATTTAACCTCAAAGCAAACGTAAACTGCAAAATCTTCACGCTTGATTGTGTAGGCCAATTTTTTCTTGCCCCAGTTATCTTCTTTAGTAATTTCACCACCGTTAGTAGTGATTAAACCACGTACCTTATCCAACGCTGAATCTAGATTAGCCTCTAAATCCGGGTGAATAAGAACAGTTAGTTCGTATTCGTTCATGTTTCCTCCTCTGGAATCCATTTACGGATGCTTACGCTGTCTCACGTAAGCTTAGGTTAATATTCAATTGCTATTATATCACTAAACAGCCAATATTGCCAATCTCACTACTGATAAGTCGTAACAATTACTATTCCGCCAGCAATTCCTCAAGCTCTTCTGGACTAGAAATCAAAACATCACGTGGCTTAGAACCATTCTGCGGACCAATGATTCCCCGCTCTTCCATCTCTTCAATAATTCGCGCTGCTCGCTGATAACCAATTCCCAGGCGCGTTTGCAGCATACTTGTTGAGGCCTTGCGTCGTTCGACCACCACACGAACCGCATCCTTAAACTTATCATCACCACCTTCAGATAAGTCCATCACGACGCCACCCTTGCCGTCCAATTGAACCGGCTGAGCCACCACTTCATCGTTGTACTGCGGAGCCATCTGCATACGCAAATGATCGGCAATTTTATTCACCTCGTCATCTGTCACCCAGGCACCCTGAATACGTTTTGGCTTGCTCATACTTGTTACGTAAAATAGCATATCACCCTGACCTAATAGTTTTTCAGCTCCAGATTGGTCTAAGATCGTAATACTGTCAACTTGACTAGCCACCGTAAAGGCAATGCGCGCCGGCACGTTAGCCTTAATCAAACCAGTAATAACATTCACACTCGGACGCTGAGTTGCCAATACCAAGTGAATACCAACCGCTCGCGATTTCTGCGCCAATCGAACAATTAACGTCTCAACATCCTTTTTAGCCATCATCATAAGGTCAGACATCTCATCCACCACAATCACAATATACGGCATCGATCCATCTTCATGCTCCTGAACATTGCCATTTTCATCAGCAATCGCAATCTTCTTAGCGCGCGACTGCAGTCTCTTGTTGTATTCCTTAATATTACGGATTTTCTCGCCCGCCAACAATTTGTAGCGTCGCTCCATCTCATTCACCGCCCACTTCAAAGCTGAAATGGTCTTCTCTGGTTCATTAATAACTGGCGTAAGAAGGTGCGGAATATCAGCATACGGTGCCATTTCAACTTGCTTCGGGTCAACCAGAATCAACTTCATATCACTCGGACTATTGCGATACAGCAAGCTACACAGCAAAGTATTAATCATCACAGACTTACCAGAACCCGTTTGTCCAGCAATCAACAAATGCGGCATCTTTCCCAGTTCACCCACAACAACTTGACCAGATATATCTTTACCAATTCCAAAACTCAAAGGATCACGAGCAGCAGCCCACTGCTTCGACGACAAAGTACTTCGTAGGCGAACTTCAGCAGCCTTACGGTTAGGTACCTCAATACCAACCGCTCGCTGACCAGGAATTGGCGCCTCAATCCTTAAACTTTGTGCTGCCAAATTAAGCGCAATGTTAGTTTCCAGCGCCGTAATTCGCGTCAATTTAACCCCACTTGGTGGTCTTAGGGTGTATTGCGTGACTTTTGGACCAACATTAATGTCGCCCATCGCCGCTTCAATATTAAATTCAGCCAGCGTATCGTGGATTATTTGGGCGTTCTGGCGCGTATCTCCAGCATCAGCACCGCTTTCGTTCTTCTCTAATAGATCCAAGCTTGGCGCCTCCCAATTCGGATCACGAGTTGCCACCAAAGCCTGTTCTTCATTGGCCTTTTCCGGCTTCTCTACTTTCTTCAATAGACTCTTTTTCTCTTTGGCTGTATCAATTATTGGCACACCGGCGTTTAGCTTAATTTCTCCCAGGTCGGTCTTTTTCTCTTCTTCTGCTGGCTGAGCAATTGACGCCTTCTTCATAACAGAACGATTATCATCGTCTTCCTTGGTATTGCTCTTTAATATCTCCCAAAGTTTACTGAAAACCGTAAACGGTGACGTTTGAGTAATAAATAGAACTGTTATAAACGCCAAAACCAGATAAATAATCACCGCAATTGCCGAATCTACCATTTTCAAGGTTGCCGTATTCAATATATCGCCCACAAATCCACCAGAATTCGGATGCGAAGCCGTCTTCATTAGCCCAAACAATCCAGAAAACCACACAATTTCCAGAATTGCCGCAAATTTCACCACTGTAGGCAATTGATTCTCTTCCGCTCGGAAAGTCTCAACCGCCAAATAAATCAGCAATATCGGCAAGGCATACGCGGTGTAACCAATAGTTTTTACGGTCGCCATATCAATCCATTGTAAAACTGGACCACCAACGCCAAACCACGATACGACAAGTAGTAGCGACAAAAGAATAAGCATCACCGCGCCAACTTGCGACCAAAAACCCGCCGGCAAACTATGCTGCGGCTTGGCTGGTGCGGATTTTTTCGTGCTCTTTCGTTTTTTTGCCATAATCGTTTTTATTATACACTGATTTTACACTTATTAACAGATGTAAAATCAACTTAATACGCTTAGTATTATAGCATAATTCACCAGCAAAATCAATCTAGAACCCTAGTACGGGCGAGTATTCTGCCGCTCCCTGGCTTTTGTGTCATTGGCTTCCGTATCTGGTACTTGGCGCTGCGGAAAACGACGACGCGGCGTAGTCGGAAGGGTCATTTTTGACTCGCCCGAGGCGGGTCTCTTACCGCGCGCTGGCGATTTTGAAACAGAATGAGCTGACGCAGCTTCCGACTTTACAGACTTCAATCCGCCAACTTCGTTAATCACCGGAATAACAATCGGTGTTCGGCGAGTCTGATCGTACAATATATGCGTAATCTCATCTTTAATCTCTTTTTTAATCACATCCAAATCATATTTGCCAGAAAAACTACGTGCCGCTTTTTGCTTCAAGTATTGGCGAATCATATTCATCAACTCTTCAGAGTCGCGCAAGTAAATAAATCCGCGAGAAATAATGTCTGGGCTAGTTAATAATCGTCCTGTGCCGCGCTGTACGGTCAGCACCACAACAAACATTCCCTCTTGCGACATGTGAATGCGATCTTTCAGCACAACCTCAGAAACAATCGCGCCAGTATCATCATACATCACACCGCCAACATGAATTCGCCCAGCCTTCTTTGCTTGCCTTTCAATATCAATCTCAATAATATCTCCAGCATCGCACACAAAAATATTCTTGCGAGGAATTCCACATTCCTTTTCCGCCAATCTGGCATTATGCACCAACATATGGAATTCACCGTGAATTGGCATATAGTAAGTTGGGTTAAGCGCGTTGATCAATTTGACATGATCGTCATAATAGCCGTGACCTGACAAGTGCAGCGGACCGACACCTGTTAAGTGGGTTTTACCATTCTGAATAACATCAGAACCTTCACGCATCAGACCGTCAACCGTTCGCACCACGCTTTTTTCATTGCCAGGAATTGGATTTGAGCTAAACACTACAACGTCCGAGCCCTTAATCTTCATATATTTATGAGCACCCGTCGCCATGCGATTTAAGACAGCATTAAACTCACCTTGCGATCCAGTACAAACTACGGCAATTTGATTATCTGGCAATTTAACAATATCTTCCATCTTCATGATGGTGTCTTTAGGAATCTTAATCGTCCCCGAACGCAACGCCACTTCCAGGTTTTGAATCATCGAGAATCCAGCAAATGCCACCTTGCGTCCGTGCTTATGCGCCTCTTCTAAAATTAATTGCAAGCGATGCACCTGCGATGAGAAACAGCTTAAAATAACTCGACTATTACTAAACTTGTCCATCACCTGACCGATGGAATACTGAATATCAAACTCTGTGTGCGTGTGTGTGCCAGCCGACTCACAGTTGGTCGACTCGTTCATGAGCATCAAAATGCCTTCTTTTGAAGCCACATCCGTAAGTCGCTCAAGGTCAAACTTTTGACCGTCAACTGGACTTTCCTCAAATCGCCAGTCACCAGAATCGACAATCACACCCATTGGAGTTCGAATAATCACCGCCGTAGAATCAGGAATTGAGTGGTTAACTCGCACCAACTCGATTGAAAAATGCTTAGAAACTTGAACAATTTCGTGACTCAGCGGATCCATCACTCGATAATCTGGCTTAAAATCCACTTCTGAATCGTCCATCGTTCGATCAAGCATGCCAATCGTAAACTTAGAGCCATAAACTGGCGCTGGAATACGATGAATGAAGTGACGGAACGAACCAATGTGGTCAAGGTGTCCGTGCGTAAATACGTGTGCCTTAATTTTATGCTTATTCTCTTCCAGCCAAGTAATATCTGGCGTGATGTAATTGATGCCTGGATAATCACTGCCCGGGAACAAAAAGCCCATATCTACGATGATAATTTCATCATCATATTCAATGGCATTCATATTCTTACCAATTCCCATTTCGCCCACGCCACCAATCGGAATAATGCGCAGTTTCGGCTGACCGCCGCGAACAGGTTTTGGCTGCATTTTGGCGCTAAATTGCTCACCACCATATCCGTTGTAAACCGACTTATTTACAGGAATATCAATCAAGTGCTGTGAAGCCCTGAGATTAACGTTCTCGCTCGTTCGTCGCTGAGCTCGGAAAACCTCACCCTTACGAGTAGTTGTGCTATTCAAAACTGCATTGTTGCTTTTCTTTGACTGCGGACGCTTATTGGCGTCATCTTTTTGCGGTGTTGCTAGTCGCCGCTGACCCATATTGTTATACTCCTTTTTTATTACAATATAATTCAAAAACCAGGTATAGAGGTGAACTGATGTAAATTCCTCTAGTTAGTACTCTTATATTAGCAAACCGCTCATTTTTTGTCAAAGAACAATGTTTTATAACAGAGGTCAATTAATCATCGCCATCCACCGACGTGTGTGCGAATTTACGCTTACCACGATAAGTGAAGAAGCCGATTGTCAATAAATTAGCCACCAACAAAAATCCAACCAAAACCCACATACTGCCGCCGTAAAATGCGTTATCTAGCCCACCCGAAATAGCCTGGCGCAATGCGCGAATCGAGTAAGTCATCGGCACTAGCGGATTAATTGCTTGGAAGAATCCGTTGGCGGTTTGGATTGGGAACGTTCCCTCGCTGGAGCCCAATTGAAGCACCAAAAGAACCATCGCTAGGAATCGCCCTGGATTGTCCAAAACAATTACCAAAAGCGACACAATCGACATATACGCAAACGACGTCAGATAAATTGCCCCGATGAAATGCGCTGGATGCTCTGGAGTTAGCCCTAAGAAAAACACCATCACCAGCATCAAAATCGTTGCTTGCATAAACGCCGCCACGCCAGCCACCGAAGCTTTAGATAACCACCAACGAATCGCACTTTCCTGTTCAGAAAAAGTTTTGCGGATCGGATAAATAACGTTCAGAACGAGTGCCCCAACGAACAAACTTAGCGACAAAACATACGGCGACAAAGCGTAGCCATAATTCGGAACATTGCCCTTTTCGGTCATTTCCGACTTCACTGGATTTGCAATTTGCTGTTGAGTCGTAGCACCAGTTGGTTGAATTTTTATGCGATTAGAAGCGTCCGCCAATTTATTCGCTAGCGTATCTGCGCCGCTTGCTAGTTGCGAAGTTCCATCAATCAACGCACCCGAGCGGCTTTCTAACAAACTCGCACCATTCGCCAATTTTTGACTGCCCGATTTTGCTTCGCTTAAGCCGTTTGTTAAGCTTGCTGAGCCCGCCAATAATTGATTGTTCGCGAATCGCACGCTGTTATAGCCGTTAAATGCGGTGATTGCGTTTGGCGCCAATTGATTCACGCCGTTATTTAATGCAGAAACTCCAGCCTGAAGTTGCGTTTGTTGTGCTGATAGTTGCTGTTTTAGAGTTTGAAGATCTTCATGTAGCATCCCCATCTGCACGATAATTGGCTGAGTTTTTTTAAGTGCCTGAGAAATACTGCTAATTTGTGGCAAACTTATCGTCGTAGAATCGCCACCAGAAGCGGCTGCTTGCGCGCCCAAAATCCGCAAAGTATCGCCCGCCGTCAACAAGTCGGACTCCGAATCTTTCATTGTTTGCACCAAAGTTTGCGCGTCCGTTTCTACCTTGTTTTGTTGAGCCACGAGCGCTGGCGATGGATTCCTCACGCTGGCGTTTAACTGATTTATGCCCGATTGCAATTGCTTCATACCGTCAGATAATTGCGACAATTGAGATTCGGTCGGCAAATTGTTCGACAATTGCCCCAATCCCGCCTGTAATTTATGAGAACCGTCGCTAAGTTGCGCCAATCCGCCAGCCAAGGATTGCTGGTTTACTGCCAACTGTTTAACGCCACCAACGTATGTTTGTGTGCCAGATTGCAATCGCCCTAATCCGTCGTGCAAAGTTGACGCGCCGTTAGCCGCCGTGTCCAGCCCCATTCCAAGCTTGTCCAAATTCTCCAAAATTCCCTTAGCGTACGCCTGAGTGATTTGCTCAGACACCGAAGATTTGACCTTGGCGGCAGCTTGATTACTGACTAGCGAACCTATGTAGTTTTTCGCTGGCGTGGTTGTAAAATTAATAACCGCTTGCTGAGGTTCAGATTTGGTAATTGACGCCACTTTCTGCGAAAAATCGGACGGAATAGTTACCACTGCATAAAAATGCCCGTTATTCACACCTTCGTCTGCTTGTTGTTTGCTAACAAACTCCCAGCCCAAATCGTGATTATCTTTCAGTTTTTTCTCGACAGATTCGCCTACATTCAGCGATTTGCCATTTAAGCTGGTGCCCTTATCTTCATTCACAAACGCCACCGGCAAGTTTTTTGTTTGTCCGTATGGATCCCAAATTGAGCCTAGGAAAAATCCACTGTATAAAATCGGGATAAACGAAATCACAGCCATGGATATCAGCAATATTTTATTATTAAACAAATGCTTCCACTCGGCTCGTAACATCTTATTTTTAATCATGCGTAACCTCCTTTGCTACATCTTCCAGTGTCACAGTTTTCAAATATTCACTCCACTTTTCCTGCGCTTCAGAAAAAACCTTTTCTATCATATTCATGCCAATTTCCACCTGACGAGGACGCGATTGAAAAACTCTCTCAACAATTCCCTGAGGTTGGAAAAATGGCGATTCTCCCTCAATTGCAAGGACAACATCATGCAACGTAACTTCGTTCATTTTTCTTGCTAAAATAAATCCGCCGCCAGTTCCTTGCGTTGAAGTGATTAGCTTTGCTATTACCAATTTCCGACTAATTTTCTTCAAGTACGTCGGCGAAACCAGCATCTTTTCCGCCAGCGCATCATTAGTTACCGGCGTCGTCCTTTTCGGATCCGCCAGAATTGCCATAATGCAGCACGCCTGTTCAACAGCTCCCGATAATCTCATACAAATCCTTTCTCGACTTAGATATAATAGATATCGACTATCCACTATACTACGTCTGGAAAACTTTTGCAAGAAAATAGTCTAATTAAGCGCCGCTATTATTCTTCACAAATTCCACAGCCTGAATAAAATCGTCAATTAAAGTCTGACGCATACCGCCGTTATAAAGCGCAGCGGCTGGATGATATAGAGGAATGACCACAAATTCTAGATCATGTAGACGCACTTTACGTGGACGACCGTGTTCTTTACTG
This sequence comes from Candidatus Minimicrobia sp. QA0096, assembly GCF_963967315.1. Taxonomy (NCBI): domain Bacteria; phylum Candidatus Saccharimonadota; genus Candidatus Minimicrobia; species Candidatus Minimicrobia sp. QA0096. The sequence goes on along the minus strand of NZ_OZ017288.1, from coordinate 578,194 downwards.
ATCTGCAATCCCGGAATAAACCCGCCGCCGCTGTGTCGCCCTAAGGTCAGAATGGCCTTTGGCTGGATAATCTCTAATTGTCTGAGTAAATATGGCCAAAATTGTCGCTTTTCCTCCGGCAGTGGGTCGCGATTATTTGGTGGACGATATTTAACAATGTTGGTAATATATACATCTGAACGTTGTAGATTAGCAGACTTTAGCATCTCATCAAGGAATTTTCCCGCAGCGCCAACGAACGGCTTGCCCTGCAAATCTTCATTCTTCCCCGGCGCCTCGCCAATAAAAACGATATCAGCATCAGGATTTCCATCGCCCATAACAAGCTGTGTCGCCTGATCCGCCAAATCCGAGCAAACCTTCTCTTTTACAATTTCTTCCGCCAACGCATCCAATTTAGCCTGCTTGTCCATATATTTATTTTATCAAAAAACGCCCCGCAAGAAACGAGGCGCTTCTGATATTTATCAGAACTATTTATTTACCTTGTCTGCCAATATAGTTCCTAGGTCGTTTAATTCATCGCGAATTTCACCCTCTTCTGCCAGCTTCTGTATTCCCGATGTCCATTCATTAATAGGCTTCTGAATCGCGGTAAGACTGTCATAAAATTCACTCATATAGTTGGAATTATACTTTTTATAGTCAGCCTTCATCTCCGCAACCTTCGGCAACATTTCTTCGATTTTTTCTAGCTTGGCAGTAAAATCTCTAATAAACTTTTTATTAGTTTCATTCTTAGCGTCAACATTCTTAAGATTCTGTCGAGTCTTCTTAATTGTGCTTTCTACGCTAGAAAAGTTAGAGCTATTTCTGCCGTCAGAAAATTCAATTATCACTGGCATAATCTTCTCGTATACTTCTCCAAAAGCATCTACGGCTGTATTGAACTTTTCTAGTTTGCTCTTCAGAGCCTCATACTTTTCGCGAACCTCTTTGTCACCAGTGACGGCCTTCATTTTACCTATCTCGGTCAATCTGTCGTTAATTTCGCTCTTTGTTTTAGCGAGCTTATCACGATTGGATTTCAATGAAGTCTCAGTTTCTGAAGTGGAGATATACGAAAGCGACGAAGCCGCCTTATTGTATATCTCAATTGTCTCGTTTAACTTTTCTCCAGCAGCTTTATAATCTGCCTTGCTTGGACCACCTAGCAACAAGACGGCTAGGACTACACCAACGATAATTACGACTAGCCCAATTATTCCGCCGATGATTCCCCACATGACACCTTTGCTCATTTTCTTTTTTGGTGGCATTTGGTATGGGGTTCCCACGACTGGCTGTTGTGGGAATTGTTGTTGTGGCTGAGGCTGCTGAACCTGTTGGAATTGTGGCTGTTGTGGAGCCTGCTGGAATTGCGGCTGAGGCGGCACTTGAGGTTTGTTGTTATTACTATTGTCCATAAATTTCCCTCCTAAAATTACGCTTTCGCTATTATATATTTACAAACCAATCATCGTCAAATTGATCTTACCGCGCTCGTCAATTCCAGTAATTTTCACGCGAACAGTTTGACCTTCTTTCACGACATCAGTCACTTTTTCAACTCGACGTTCTGCCAATTTTGAAATATGAACCATTCCGTCAACACCAGGAAGTATATTCACAAACGCGCCAAAATCTTTAATGCCAACAACTTTACCTTCGTAAATCTTACCAACTTCTGGTTCCTCAACCAGACTCTTAATCCAGTTCATAGCCTTTTCAATCGACATGCCGTCTGGGCTAGCTACAGTAATCAAACCATCTTCCTTAATATCGATCTCAGCGCCAGTTTCCGAAGTAATCTTATTGATCGTCTCGCCACCCTTACCGATAATCACGCCAATCTTATCTGGATCAATCTTAATCTTCTCAATTCGTGGCGCATACGGACTTAGCGATTCACGAGGTTCTGGAAGAATGCTGAGCATATGTTCCAAAATGTGTGCGCGTCCCGCTTTGCTCTGCTCGATCGCTTGACGTAAAACCGCCACCGGCAAACCATGAACTTTCATATCCATTTGAAGAGCCGTAATACCTTTTGAAGTACCAGTAACCTTAAAGTCCATATCTCCAGCAAAGTCCTCGGCGTCAGCGATATCGCTCAACACATACGGAGTATCGCCATCCATCATCAAGCCCATCGCAATTCCACTCACGGGAGCCGAAATTGGCACGCCAGCGTCCATCAACGCCAAACAGCTAGAACAAGTCGCCGCCATTGAAGTTGAACCGTTCTGACTCATAATCTCAGTAACTGAGCGAATAGCGTATGGAAAATCCTCTTCAGTTGGTAAAACTGGAAGCAAAGCACGTTCCGCCAAATATCCGTGACCAATTTCACGTCGACCTGGACTGCCCATTCGCTTAACTTCGCCAACCGTATAGCCCGGCGCATTGTAATGATGCATATAACGTCGCTCACCATCGGTAATTTCCATAGTGTCAATCAATTGCGAATAACTCAGTGGCGCCAAAGTCACAATATTCATTCCCTGAGTTACGCCACGCGTAAACAAGCTGGAACCGTGAGCGCGCGGCAAGAATCCAACTTCCGAGCTGAGCGGACGAATCTCGGTCAATTGTCGACCGTCAGGACGAACTCGCTCGGTAACAATTCCCCGGCGGACATCTTTATGTAAAGCCAAAGTAAACGCTTCGTCATAATCGCCACGAACTTCGCTATATTCTTCCTCATCCAGCCCCAATTTTTCCGCCATAGCCTCATGGAACTCGGCACGAATTTCGCTAATCATTTCATTACGCTTTGGATATGGGCGACGAATTTTCTCACCAAATTTTCCATCAACCCACGCGTTAACTGTTTGCTGAATTGATTCATCTGGCAAAATTAGATCATATTCCTGCTGTATTGGCGCAACTTTTTCCGCCAATTCGCGTTGCAAGGCAATCGCTGGCTGCATCATCTGGTGAGCCCACGCCATCGCATCAACAATAACGTCCTCCGAAACTTCTTTAGCGCCAGCCTCGACCATTGTTATACCGCTTTCAATACCAGCCACAACCAAATCAAGATCTGACTTTTCGCGCTCTTCTGGAGTCAAGAACGCCTTAAATTCGCCATTCACTCGACCCACGCGCAAACCAGCCACTGGACCATCAAACGGCGTGCCAGTTAACATTAACGCACTAGACGCAGCGATCATCGCAATCACATCTGGGCGGAAACTCGGATCCATGCTCAAAACAGTTGCAACAACTTGAATTTCTTGTCTATAACCCTTCGGGAAAAGCGGACGAATCGGACGATCAATCAATCGACCAATCAACACAGCTTCATCGCTTGGACGACCTTCACGCTTGATAAATCGGCTGCCAGAAATCTTACCTGCGGCATAAAACTTTTCTTCGTAATCAATCGACAACGGAAAATAATCCAATTGCACTGGACGAGAACTAACCTGAGCGCTACCCAAAACTACAGTGTCGCCATAGCGCACCAAAACACTACCAGTCGTCCTAAAGCCGACGCGATTCACTTCTAAAGTCAGCGGCCGACCACAAAAATCAGTGGTAACACTAAAAATCTCCTTGCCGCTTGGATTGATAATACTCATAAAGAGCTCCTTTCTTGCGGTAGTAACAGGGATGAAATTACTTGGCAATTTAGTCGTCTCATCTCTATCACTTCCGCGTTACAAATTGCTCCTTATATTATACTAAAACCTCAGCCCAAACACCAGCCGCGAGCGCACTTAACATAACCCTATTAACAGATGAGTATGCTATAATTTATTCATGTCACTTCAGCTAGATTCAGTAAAAAATCGCCAAAAAAACTGGAAAAGCTATATCTTAACTATAATCGCAATCTTAATGATTCTTGGCGGAGTTTATTTGCTTGTTCTCATCAGCACGCCCCTTATTTTGTCGCAAAACATAAATCCAAAAGACAACCGCACCACTCAGCTCATCACTAAAACCGAGAATAAAATTACCGAAAATCGACTTTATATTCCGAAAATCGATATAAATCTTCCCTATGCCACTGGTGGCGCCGAAACAATGGAGCGCGGCGCATGGTGGCGAAAACCAGAAAACGGCAACCCAAAAGATGGCGGCAATTTCGTCTTATCTGCACACCGTTTTATTATGGGCCTAACTCCTCAACAAACACTCAGAAAATCGCCTTTTTATAATATCGATAAATTGACTGTCGGCGATGAAATTATCATTGACTATAACGGCGTGCGTTACAATTACGTCATCAGCGAAAAACAAAGCGTTAAACCAGATGCCGTGGAAATCGAACAGCGCACAGATCAGCCGCAATTAACTCTTTATTCCTGCACTTTGGGCGGTGCAAACGACGGACGAGATGTGATTATCGCCAAATTGAAAAAATAGCCAGGACAACAAAAATCCCCTTTTCGTCAAAGGGGATTTAAGCAGTTTTTAACGTAAATTATTTACGCAAACCTAATTTGGCAACAACTGCTTTGTAAGACTCAAAATCAGTTCGCTCCAAATATTTCAGCAAACGCTTGCGCTTACCAACCATTTGGATCAAGCCGCGACGAGCCATGAAGTCGTGCTTATTCGCCTTCAAATGCTCTGTGACTTCTTTGATACGAGCCGTCAAAACTGACACCTGAGCTTGTGGGCTACCGACGTCGTTTTTATTGACCTGAGTCAAAGCAATTGCTTTCGCTTTATTCTCTTTGCTAATCATAGCTCTGTAATTATACCAAGCTTCTCTGTTTTTTGCAATTAGCTAGTAATTCCAAAGTCCGCCAGAGTCTTTGCGGCGTCAATAGAATAGTCGGCAATTTTCGTACGACGCAAATTCTCACAATACGCGCCCGTCCCCAATTTCTCGCCAATGTCCACCGCTAACGTTCGAATATAAGTTCCGCTTGAAACGTGAGTTCTGATCTTTAATTTGGGATATTCGTATGCTAATAACTCCAACGAGTAAATTTCTATCACACGCTTAGGAATCTCAACTTGTTTACCTTCGCGCGCCAATTTATACGCTCTTTCGCCGTTAATTTTTATCGCGCTAAAAATCGGCGGCGTCTGTTCAATTTTTCCTACAAATTGACTAACCACCTGCTGAACTTCTTCCAAACTTGGCTCATAATCAGACACATCGGTAATTTCGCCTTCTGGATCACCCGTTGAACTATTCTTGCCCAGAATAATTTCCGCCTCGTACCACTTATCCAACTTAGTGAAAGTTTCAGCTTCGCGGCATTTCTTTCCAGTCACAATAATCATTAGCCCAGTAGCAAACGGATCAAGCGTACCTGTGTGACCAACCTTCACCTTCTTTCCCGCCTGATTAGATAAAACTCGCCGCAAGCGCGCCACTACCCCAAAGCTAGTCATTCCCTGAGGCTTGTCTATGAGAATCACTTCATCCATCAACTATTGTCCTGGAATGTGAAATTGCGCTGGATTGAAATCTGCGTTTTGAGCTGGCTGAGTTGGCATCGCGGTGATCGGCGCAGGTGCTGGAGCTTGCGGAGCGGATGCTGGTTCAGGAGCCACTCCTAGCGGTGCAATCTGTGGCAATCCATTTACATCAACACCTGTAGGCGCTGGCGGCATTGGTGGCAAAGCGCCGAAATCTGGCATCGCTGGTGGCATTGGCAAATCGAAACTTGGAATGCTATTTTCAGGATTTGTTATTGCTGGCTCAATTGGCGCAATCGGCTGACTCGGAGCTGGCGCTACTGGATTATTCAATTGATTCATGTCGTTAGTAATTGCCGAAATAATTGACTCTTCAGATTGCGGCGCAACAGGTATCGTCGACAATTTTTGCTCAGCGGCGTTAGTTGTAGCAAACGGATCAATCTTTGGTGGTTCATCAGACGCGCCCATAGCCGCATTTAACGGAGTATTGCCAAACGACGGCGTATTATCACCCACATATTTACCGTGCGTTAAGATGGTTTTATTCTGATCGCTAGCCAATTCCCTAATCTTATCCTCGGCAGCCTGTGTAGTCGTTGCGTTCAGAGTGCCACCCATCAGCGGAGTTTCCTCAAAAGAAAGTTCGCCCTTTGAAACTATTTTTTCACTAGGATTTTCTTCCCCAACTTGTGGCTCCTCCTTTATTGGCTCAATTTTAGCCAATTTCTCTTCAGCAATCCTAGCAGACTCTTCTTGCTTTTCCTTTGCTGTTTGTTCGGCTACTTCATCAACATCGCCCTTCTTTTCGTGGCTAATCGACAAAGTTCCGTCCGCGTGTACAGTTTCCTCATCTTTCTCCGCTTCTTCAGTTTTATCCTCTGAAGCTTCTTCTTTTTCTGGAGATTTTTCTTCGATCTTTTCAATCTTCTGCGGCTTGTCCTCTACTTCGCTCTCTGCAATCTTTGAAACCACCAATTGCTGATTTGCGCCGGCCGCCATAAGTTCTGCGGCTGTAGTCATAACCTTTGATGATGTATTTCCATTACTAAATCGGTCAGTTACTGCAACAATTCCCGTAAGCAAAGCCGTCGCCATCTGCTCATCCAGAGTCACCTTCGGCGTCTTCAGATCATCAAGAAGCTCAACAACCATTTCACTCACACCACTCGCGTTAGATTCGTGCCAATCAACAGAACCCAGACCACTCTTTACATCGCCCGCTGTTATAGCCACAACTGTAGCATCATGTAAAATCTTACCGTGTGCCGTTAATGCCGTATCAATACTTTCACTATTTTCAACATTTAGCGCCAGAACTAGCTCAACGTTATAATCACCCTGTGAAAATTCCAAGTCTTTATCGGTAATTGTCGTACGATATGGCGTAATGAAAATCTTTACGGCGTCGTCAACAACTTTATAGCGTAAATGATCAGCCTTCTCTTTATCTAAAGCAATAATAAAATCACGTAAAGAATCTGCGGTCTGCTCAAACGTCTTATCAGGATTCAAGAACGTAATTGCTGGCGGAATGTCGCCGCTAAACACAGCCGTAGCGTGCTTCCCTAGCTTATTGAGGAAAATCGTCAATCCTAATGCTGCCGACAATTCGTCGACTGACGGACTAGAACTCACCGTCACTAAAATATTAGTTACATCCTTGATGCTCTGGATTACTTTTTGCTTTGCTGATCCGTTTGACATGATTTTTCCTATGTTTGTTTTGTAATTACGCTTGGCATCACTATACCATAAGCAGTACCATAAAGTCAATATCTAAGCCAACTCTTTACAATTTATGCTATTTTCTGTATAATTCTTCCTGATTAGCGATACAAATCTATAGAGGTAAAGGAGAAACATGCCAATCATCAAATCCGCCATCAAGCGTGCTAAACAAACCTTAAAGCGCCGCGAGCGAAACATCAGCATTAAAAAAGACATTAAGACTGCTGTTAAAGCTTTCTCTACAGAACCAAGCGCAAAGACTCTTGCTGCAGCACAAAGCGAAATCGACACTGCTGTTAAAAAAGGCTTGATTAAGAAAAACACTGCTGCTCGCCGAAAGAGCGCATTGAGCAAAATTGCTAAAAAAGCAGGTGTTACATTAGAAGCTACTAAAAAACCAGCCGCAAAGCCAGCAACAGCAAAGAAAACTGCCGCTAAAAAAGCTCCAGCAAAGAAGCCAGCTGCTAAGAAATCTGAAAAATAATCTGTAAAGATTACTAGAAAATACCCCGGAATTAACTGGGGTATTTTTATTTTCCAATTCCGACCAGTGCCGCCTCCACAGGCAGCCACGGATTTACAGAAGTTGTTTTCATTTGCAAGTCTGCCCGAAGTAGCGCGTCATTTATCCTTTTCAGTTTTTTCTTATCGACACCTTTTGCTGAAGATGCTAATTTTCGTAAAACATACGGATTAGCCGAAAAATCCGAAGCCACCAACTTACTGTCGCCGTCAGCCAAAACCAACGCCGTCAAGTTAGTTGCCTGCGAGGCAAGCAATCCCATTGTCTGATAAGCGCCATCAACACCACTTTCCGACTCCAAATAGCTAATTATGTCGTGAACCTTATCATAATCACCCGCTAGCGCCGAAACGAACAAATCAAACACATTTTCCGATCTCGCCAAAGGTATAAAGTTGTCAATTAAATCATCCGTCACTTTTTCCGCCAGCGACAATTGATCCAAAAAATTACTCAATCGCAACTGATCAAATCCCAAACGATCGACAATTATCTCTGCTTGACGATTCGTTAATTCACACTCGCGAACCTTCGCCTCCGCCACGCACCACTTTAAAAGCTGCGGTTTTTGACGATCACTAAGCGGTGAAAATTCCTGAACTTTGGCATTTTTCTGCAGCCACTTATACGTTTTCGTTCGCTTATCAATTTTATCTTCCACCAAAATAATCGTCCTGTCATCATCAAACTTCATATCTGGAAGCTGCGACCAAATCTCAGAATTTTCGCTCAATCTTGAAATCAAATACACCGACGAGTTCATAAACAGCGTCTGCCCAATTGCTATTTCCTGCATTCCAGCCAGCGTCAACTCTTCTCCATCATGTCGCGCCGCTTTTTCGTTGCCGATCAGCTTAGCAATTGCCCGCCGTTTCTCGAATTCATTTTCGCCGTAAAAAAAGTAAATCATTTGATTTCCACCTGGCAGACTGGACAAATATGCGTACCGCGTCCAGAAACCTTCATCTTTACAATCTCTTGGTCAGGATGCCGATGGCACGGCTGGCCTTCCCGACGAAATACATGCGCAAATGACAGATAATTACCTTTTCTGCCTTCAGCGTCAACATAATTTTTATCCGTCGAGCCGCCCTGATCAATGCTCAATTGTAAAATCTGACGCAGTTCGTTAAACAAATCTTCCAATTGGTCATCACTAACATTTTTGACGCGCGTCTGAGGGTGAATTTTCGCAGCCCACAGAGCTTCATCGGCATAAATATTACCAACCCCAGCGATCACCGACTGATCAAGAAACGCCGGCTTTATCATTGAATTTTGCCGACGACGAATTCGCTTAATAAAGTCATCCGCCTCGGTTTTTTTATCGAGCGGCTCTGGTCCAACCTTTTGCATAAATGGCAAATTTTCTATCTCATCAGTCGGCATCAATTTCATCCAGCCAAACTTACGCTGATCATTGAAAAACAGACGTGAACCATCCGTAAAATCAATTTGCACTCGTGTCGATCTATCAGGCAATTCACCGATCAAACTATCATTCGGATGACCACCAGCAAAACTATTAGCCCCACGAAAAATCAATTGGCCAGTCATCTTAAGATGTATCACCAGCGAATAACGCGTATCAAGATCAATCATCAATACTTTCGCGCGACGCCGCACCGCCGTTACGTGCGCACCGTATAAAAATTGCTGAACGTCTGTGGGTGAATTCGGAAAGCTTTTTGGCGAATCAAATACCGTCGCTCGCACAACAGCCTGACCTGGCAGCAAATCCGCCAAGCCGCGACGAACTGTCTCAACTTCGGGTAGTTCTGGCATTCGGCAAGTCCTACAGCTTAAACAAAGCTTCTTCTTGGCTTAGGCCAATTCCAGCCGCCATTTTCTTGCCGTCAGGAATTTGCTTCAAAAACATATCCAAAATCTCGTTTACATTAGCTTGCGCCGAACCCTTAGAGCCACTACAATCCGACGTCCACAAACTTTTCACAACGGAATTGTCCTTCAAAGTTTCGAATTTGTAAATTTTACCGCTAGCACAAATCCCCCGCAAATCATTTTGCTGCTCGGTTAGCGGTGTGCCTTCCATCATTTTTCGCTTATCAAGCGCGTAAACCAGCTCCGTATAAGCCTTGCTGTTATTGTCCAATTTTTTCTCTGCAATCGGCTTATCCAAATAGCCCTCGTACGTCGTCATTTCGCGAGATTCTGGCGAAATAGTGATGCTATATGAGCGGAAATTCTCGTTCGCTACAATTGGTCCGCGTACCGTCAATCGAACTGCGCTTCCCGCGTCCGTCGACAACAAAGCAACTTGTCCTACGTTAACATTCTGATCTGCTGTTTGACCTGAATCATTTTTACCAAATAATGCTCGACCAATCGCAATAACCGCTGCTACCGCCACTACCGTGATAACAATAACCAGCAAAATTGGCACAAATCGAGAAAATGAATTTCGTCGTTGAGTGTATTTCATGGCATAATTATACCATATTTTCTATACTTCACCCCAATTTGCGCCCGTGCCAACATCAACCTTCAACTTAATTGGCAATTCTGGACAAACGCCTTCCATTTCCGCTTTCATAATCTCGCTGACTTTCTGGACGTCTTCAGGTTTGCATTCCACCAAAATCGAATCATGAACCTGTAAAATCGCATCAGCTAAGTCCGACAATTTATCCTCCAGCCGAATCATCGCTAATTTCATCAAATCCGCTTCTGTGCCTTGAATTGGCATATTCATCGCAGCTCTTTCCGCCGAAGATCGCACCATAAAATTGCTCGATTTTACATCAGGCGTTGGTCGTCGCCTGCCAAAATACGTTTCAACAAAACCCTGTTCCCGCGCTTGAGTTAGAATTTTATCCAAGTACTGACGAATCGGCTTTCGTACCTCAAAATAATGATCAATAAACTTTTTCGCCTCTGTAAATGACATTCCCGTAGCCGCCGCTAAACCGTGCGGGCTCATTCCGTAAAGTACACCAAAATTGATCACTTTCGCTGCTCGACGCTGAGATTTGCTCACTTCGTCAATCGATATTCCGTATGTTTCCGCCGCCGTTTTTGCGTGAATATCAACATCGCTATTAAAGTCTTCGATCAACTTCTCGTCGCCTGCCAACACAGCCGCCAGCCTCAGCTCAAATTGTGAATAATCCGCACCGACAAAAACTTTGCCATCACTCGGAACAAACGCCTGGCGAATTTTCCTACCCAGTTCAGTCCGTACCGGAATATTCTGTAAATTCGGATTTGTACTACTCAGTCGCCCCGTGCTGGTTACATCCTGATTGAATGTAGTGTGAATTCGCCCATCAGTCGCCATCAATTTTGGTAACGCCTCAATGTACGTGCTGATCAATTTGGTCAATTCTCGATATCGCTCAATCAACTCGATAATCGAATGTTGTCCGCGTAATTTGTCCAGCTCTTTTTGACCTGTTGAATATCCAGTTTTTCCCTTTTTTATGCCCGCGGTTGGTAATTGCAATTTGGTAAACAAAACCTCAGAAAGTTGCGCTGGACTAGACGCGTTAAACTCGTATCCAGCCATGGAATACATTTGTTGTTCAAGCTCGCTAACTTCCGCCGCCAGCTCATCGCCCATCTGTTTTAATAGCGCATCATCCAATTTCATCCCGCGTTTTTCCATCTGGAATAGCGCCCAAATTACTGGAAAATCAAACTCGTAAGCCACACGCGCAATTTGTGAATTGTTCGACATGTAAACTTTTTGTTCACGATAAATTTTATGCAAGCGAGCCAATTGATAAGGCGCGGAATTGTCGTCAGAAAAATCACCAGACAGCGCATTCAAACTACGGTCGCGCTTCAGCGGATCAATTAAAAACGCCGCCTGCTCAACGTCCCAAACCTCATGAAAACGCACCGCCACGCCATGATTATCCAGCGCGTGATATAACCGTTTGACATCCGCCGCAATCACAATTCCCTGCGCCAGTAATTGCCACATAGATTGACTAATTTCGCTAATTTTCGCCGTCCACGCTGACTCAGGATTTGAGCTTATGTAAATTACGTCAGGCTCCGACGAATCGATATATATTATATTTTCCGCCTCAAACATCGGCATATCGGGCAATTTTTCAATTCGTGGAATATCCAACTTCGGTTCTTCTTTTTTCTCATTTTCCGCAATTTGCATTGTTTTTGGCAATCGTCCAATCAGCGATTGAAATTCTAATTTCTGCAGAATTTCCGTTACTCGCGTAAAGTCGCAATCATTCACGTCCGCCACATCCCAATTCAGCTCAATCGGCGCATCAGTCCAAATTTCCGCCACTTGCTTGGTCAAATATGCCGACTCGCGACCATTTTCCAGCTTCGTTCGCAAAGCGCCTTTTTGCTCATCCAAATGCTCATAAACTCCGTCCAGCGTTTCATATTCTTGCAATAATTTCACTGCCGTTTTCTCACCAATTCCCGGCACTCCCGGTAAATTGTCACTAGAATCACCCTTCAAAGCCTTCAGGTCTAAAAACTGCTCCGTCCGAATACCATATTTTTCTTCAAAATATTCCGCCGTGAACTCCTCGATATTCCTTAAACCATTTTTCATGGCGTAAACCTTGGTCATTGGTGATATCAATTGCAATGCGTCCAAATCCGACGTTATCAAGCACGTTTCAATTCCGCGAGATTCCGCCTGCCTGGCAAACGCACCCATAATATCATCCGCCTCGTAATCATCAATTTCATAAAGCGGCCAACCAAATGCATCAAGCAACTCGTGTAAAATCGGTATTTGCTGATAAAAGTCATCTGGTGCTGGCTTGCGACCAGCTTTATATTCTGGATATAATTCCCGCCGCTTGCGAATATTTGTGCCTCGCTTATCCCAAGCTACCGCCACATAATCCGGCTCTAATTTCTTAATTAACTCAATTGCCAAACTGACAAATCCGTACACTCCGCCAGTCGGAGTTCCGTCAGCCATCGACAATCCCGGCATAGCATAATAACCTCGGTAAAACACCGACTTTCCATCAATAACCACTAGACGCTTCATACTTCTATTGTAGCATTTAAGCGGCTATCGTCAGAGAATTGATTATTGACGCTTCAGCAAGTTTCTTCTGGGCTCTTTCGTGCTTCTCGTACAACCTCTTGCGCTCCTCCAGATAGCTATAACAATGGACATACTCAATCACTCCATCGTCATTAAAGAACACGGTTATAGTCTCATCTCTACCGTCATCTGGTCCAACAAAAAACTCATAAGAGGTTTTATGGCACCCAGGGTAGCGATCAACCTCAAGCTCTTTTATGAAAGCATATCTAAACTCATCTTCATCATTGAGTATCTTATATATTTGATATCGATCCTTTGGTTCACATGAAGACGTCGCAGAATTTTCCCAAATCATCCAAATCTGCCCATATTGATCCTCGATAGGCTCGCTAATAAGCCTCTGCCATTTCTCGCTACCATCTGGGTTACGATCAAATTTCGATTCCAATTTCTCAATCTGAGCAGCTATATGTTCATTTTCTGTTGGATTTTCTTGACCCTTAATATCAAGGTCAGAAGGAGAATTCTGAGGTAACTCTTCAGTATGTCCATGAAGTGTTTCCATAATATGTAACTTAAAGATACTCTCTATTTGGAAGAATGTCAACAAATTGTTAAAATTAGTACATGACACAACCATACGCAAAAATTATCGCCCTGGTTGGATTGGCGGGCAGCGGCAAAAGCTCAGCTGTCGAATATTTGACAGAAAAAGGATTTCCAAAAATTTACTTCGGTGGCGTTATTTATAAAGCCATGGACGAGGCTGGAATTGAAAAAACTTGGGACAATCAACAACAATTTCGCGAAGAAATTCGTCGCCGTGAGGGCAAAGATTTCGTAATCAAACGCGTCATAAAAAATATCCACGACTTAATAAACGCTGGGCAAAATAAAATCGTTTTGGACGGATTATACACTTGGAGTGAATATAAATTCCTTAAGCACGAATTTCCTGGACAAGTTGTCGTTATTGCTATTGTTACACCAAAATACCTCCGTTATCAACGAATGGCTAAGCGCATAGAGCGCCCAATGCAACCACACGAAGTCGATCAGCGCGACTGGTCAGAAATCGAGAATTTGGAAAAAGGTGGACCAATTGCTATTGCTGATTATTTCATCATTAACGACGGTAGCCTCGAGCAATTACACCAAAAAATAGACGCCGCAACTCACGACGCCCATTTTTGTAAATCGCCCGAACAGTGTTAATTAGTCCAGATATTCGTAAAGTTTTTTCGCGTCTTTGTGTTTGCGAAGTTTTGCTAGCGCCTTAGCTTCAATCTGGCGGATTCGCTCGCGCGTAACCGCAAATTCCTGACCAACTTCTTCCAAAGTGTGATTTTTCCCATTGTCCAAGCCAAAACGCATTCGAACAATTTTCTGCTCGCGATCACTCAAACTTGATAGAATTTCCTGAACTTGCTCTTTTAATAATTGATTTGAAGCGGAATCTTCTGGTGAAACCGTATCTTCATCAACGATAAAATCTTGCAAGACTGAATCGTCATCTTCACCATCACGACCAACACCAGCGTCCAGAGAAGAAATATCCTGTTTAATCTTAATGACGTATTCAATTTTCTCTGGTTCCATATCCAGCTCTTTAGACAATTCTTCAATTGTCGGCTCACGATTCAATTCCTGTGTCATTCGTCGCTGAGTACGCAGCAATTTATTGATCGTTTCCACCATGTGAACTGGAATACGAATCGTTCGCGCCTGATCAGCAATCGCACGCGTAATCGCTTGACGAATCCACCAAGTCGCATAAGTCGAAAACTTAAATCCCTTATCTGGATCAAATTTCTCAACTGCGCGCAAAAGTCCCGTATTTCCTTCTTGAATCAAATCCAAAAAGTCCAAGCCACGACCAGAATAACGCTTAGCAATTGACACCACCAAACGCATATTCGCCTCAGCCATCTTATCCTTAGCCTTTTTATCGCCTTCAACAATTCGGCGCGCCAAGTCCATTTCTTCTTCAGAACTAAGTAATGGAATTTTACCGATTTCGCGCAAGTACAGTCTGACTGAGTCATCCGACACGTCGTCCAAATATTGCCCAGTTGTCAACGAATCCAAATCTTCCGATTCTTCTTCGTCTATAAGCGTTGGATCAAAATCATCATCTTCATTTAAGTTTACTGGCTTCGTCGTGATATCGTCGCTCACATTTTCTCCTTAATCAGATTATTTAGGCTCTGGCGCAAATTCTGAGACAAAACCTCATCGCCCGACGCCTCGGCCTCTCTAAGCTGCGTTAATAGTTGATTCTTTTTGTTTTCGCGATGTTTGATTGTTATCTGTCTGACTAGCCGAGCCATCTCTTCGTCTAAGCTTTTTTGCTCCCAATTGGCGTAACGACTTTCACTTTTCAACTGTACTATTTTCACATACTGTTCGATTTTTTGCAAGTCCAGCGGAACCTCGTCCAAATCCGCGTCTGGATTTTTCCGCAAATAGCCAATCAACTGCCGCGCATTGTCATCATCCAACATTTCGCCAGAAACCGCCGCCAACCAACGCCGCACGGATTTTTCACTCGCCGCCAGCCCCGCCAGCATATCTTCAGTTTCATCCTGAATTGGAGTTGGTTTTTCTTTCTCAATTTTCGCCTTTTTCAATTGATGTTCAGCGACTTTTTCATTCGACAATTTTGCCTTCAGCGCGGTAATTGACGCGCCAGTTTTTTCAGAAATCACCGACAAATAATGCTCTTGTTCCACCGGATCTTTCAAGCCTCGGACAATTCTCAGCGCAATGGTCGAAAATCTCCGCTTGCCTTCCGCCGACTTCAAATTCTCCATTTCCGCGTATCTGGCAATCACCCAATCCACCGCTGGCTGAGATTTATCAATCGCCGCCTGCCAAAGCGCTGGATCTTTTTGGATCAATTCGTCTGGATCTTTGACGCCATCAGGCAAACTCACCACTTCCAATTCCACACCGACTTCCTGCGCCAAGTTGATTGCCCGCTCCGTCGCGTTAACTCCCGCTCGATCGCCATCAAACGCCAAGCGAATCCGCCCTGCCAATCGACTAAGCGACTTCAAATGTTGCGTCGTCATCGCCGTTCCAGAAGTAGCGACAACGTTTTTGACTCCCGCTTGATGACTGCTAATTACGTCCAAATTGCCCTCAACAATAACCGCCACATCGCTTTTTCGAATCGCTTCTTTGGCTTGATGTAAACCAAAAATATGTCGCGACTTATCGAATAGCAGCGTTTGCGGCGTGTTCAAGTATTTTGGCGCGCGCGGATCGTCACGAATAATTCTGCCCGTAAATCCCACAACTTCGCCATTGCCGTCACTCAACGCCACCATCATTCGCCCACGAAACAAATCGCCACCAAACCTATTCGACAAGCCAGCGTCCGCCAATTCCTGCCTAGAAAATCCTCTTTTTTCCAACGCTTTCGTCAACGTGTCACCATTCTCCGGCGCATAGCCAATCAAAAAATCACCAATTGTTTGACGATTTAATCGCCGTTTTTTAACCACATAATTTAACGCTGTCGAATTTTTTACCAAATTCTGCTGATAAAAATTAGCTGCTAATTTCAGTGCTTCTCTAGCTCTGGCACGACGCTTGGCTGTTCGTCCGTCACCATTAGAAAACAAAGTCAGATCAACGCCCGCCTTCCGAGCCAAATGCTCCAGCGATTGACGAAAATCCATTCCTTCCACCATCATCACAAACGTAAAAATATCGCCACCTTTTCCAGAAGAAAAATCGTGCCAAATCTGCTTTTCTGGACTGACCATAAAGCTTGGAGTTCGCTCGTCGGTAAACGGACTTAAACCCTTCAAATTGCGCCCCGCTCGCTTCAACTGAACATACTCACCAATCACATCCTCGATGTTCAGTCGCGCCCGCACTTCTTCTTTGGCATCATTCATATTTTTATTATATCACTCTTTACCTCTGTTATTGTTTGTGGTTAAATAGAAATATGTATCCTGACAATTTGAACAACCAACCTCAAGGTATCGATTATCTGAATCAAATTGCCACACCTCCGCCAGCGGAAGGTTTTGATAAAAAAACCAAAATCATCATCGCTATTTTGAGCTTTATCGGCTTGATAACCCTAATCGCGATATTCGTTTTTTCACAAGATTCCATGCCGAACGCCAACCCGTCACAAGTTGCAGCGCGCGTTAATAAGTTATTCACTATTTCCAAAAAATACAATAATAAGTTCCGGTCGACCAGTCTGCAGACCACCAACAGTTCTCTGGTTGCAGTGCTGACTACTGCGGATGCCTCAATGGGCGAAGCGCTCCAAGCAACCGGTATCAATTACAAGGAGAAACAGAAGGACATCCTCGCTCTAGATCCGTCAGAAAAATTAGAGAAAAAATTGGACGAAGCCCTTCTGAACACGCAATTGGATATTACCTATGCCCATGAGATGAATGTGCAAATAACAGACACAATCAACATGATGAAAAAGGTGTACAAGTCCACCAAGTCAAAAAAGATGCGCGAATGGCTAGTAAAAACTGCTGGCGATTTAGAGAATATTCAGAAGCAGATCAATCAAATCATTAAAGCAGATTAAGCTTCCGAGACTAATCGATAGCTCAACCTCACCAAATCAAAGACCTCTTCGTCAGTCAATTGACCTGAACAAATAATTGTATTCCAATGCTTCTTGTTTAAGTGATAGCCTGGTAAAACCGTTTCGTATTTTTCTCGTAAATTCTGCGCCAACAACGGATCGCATTTTAGGCTTACTCTGAGAGGCTTTGAACCTTCCGTCACCAATGCTACCATTTTCCCTGTACCGTCATTATCTCGACCAAATTTATACACCGCAACATCCTCGCCAAACGGATAATCCAGCCATACGCCCGGCAAGCTTAGGATAAATTCTTCAAATTGTTTATGTGTCATACCTTTACCTTTTTCAAATAATATTCAAGTTCCATAATGCTGCCGCGGATGTCTTCCAACGCTCGATGATCTTCTGGCTTGGCGAATTTCTTACCGTATTTGCCTTCAAATACCACCTTCCACGCACTCACATCAAGCACACGATAATGTAGTTTTTTTGACAACGTCGGCCACCATTGGTCAATAAATCGCCTATCTTGATGAATTGAATTACCTGCTAACAAAATCTTCGTTTCACCCGTAAAATGCTCATCACAAAACGCCAACAATTCGCGTTCTATTTCCGCCAAAGGCTTGCCCGATTCATTCTGCTCCTCCAGCCCGCGTCGCGCTTCCGGATGCTCATTCCAAAAACCAGCATTTCGATCTAACAACTTAGCCAGCTTTTCCGAATCATGGCGCACAATTCCTTCATACGTCGCAATTTCCTTAAAATTCCAATCAGTCACAATTGCCGCCACTTCCAAAATCTCATCACGCACTGGATCTAATCCAGTCATCTCCAAATCCACCCATAAAATCTTTTTCGCCTTACTCATACTATCTATTATACACTCGTTATCTGTTTATCTGACCATAAAAAGCTTCTTGCTGCTCGCTCGTTAACACATTCTGCACTTCAGCCCAAACCTTAGCCTCCGCCTCATGGACATTGTGACTATTTACCGCAGACCCGTCTAGGACCTGATGCAATTGACCCTTGGTGATAACTCGCTGATGTTGTAAATCAAACAATACTCTTACTTGTTTATTAGCCTTGTTTTTCATTGCGTCCACTATCAGCGCGATTTGCTCATCTGTTATGGCGGGGATTTTTTGCTGCCGCTCTGGACCGAGTATCAGTGAGCCGACTTTCGGCCGCGTCACACGAACCAAGTCACCATTAGGAGCAACTCTATCACCAAGGGATTCAGACACAGCGCTGCTACTCAAGGCTTGAGCAACTTGATTCTTGGTTACTGGTAAAATTGTGTTGAGTGTGTATCGACGACCATCACGCGTATCATACCACCACGGTAAAGCCAGGGCCAACTTCAACGCCTCCGAGCCCATACGTCGCACTAAGCTGTGCGAACTAATTTCATACTCAGAAATACCACGTTCGCCAGTATGAACATTCTTGTATTGATTAACCGTTGTTCGTCCAATGCGCCGACTACCAGCTTTGGTATACAATAATTCCTGAAACCCGCGCACCAAAGCCACCGATATATTGTGTTTTTCCTCGCTGTTTAGTTCACCCATGTTGATATCGTTTGGATTAACCGACAGGCGCCGACATATTTTATTAAATTGATAGTGAATATTATCCGCCTTATTGGGATCAATACCATTAGTCAGGTAGACGTCATTGTCAGTACGACAGCCGTCATAAATCTCTCTGGTTTTCAAAAAAGCATCGTATTCGGCAAAAAAGTCATCTGTTGTATCGGGGCTGACAAATTCCTGGAACAATTCCTTTGGTTGATGCCAGGCGGCAAAGCCACCACCCGAGACGGAGGCTGCCATGGCCGATAATGCCAACACTTCACGTAAGCTTCCCCCATTCTTAATCATTTCTGCTAATGACCGAGAAAGTTCTGGCGACAATGATAAACTATCCATAAACTCACCAATTTTTGTGATCTGCCCTTCTCCATCAATTGCTTCCAGGGTTTCCAGCAAATCGTACGACTCTTGAATAACTTTTTTACTAGCAACAGGATGCATCAGGTATCGGTTCAGATCCTCAAAATTACCATTCAGATGGATAGCCGACAAAACGTTGCGCACAATATTCGTGTGATATATCTCCGGTGGAATATGCTGTTCGCGGGACGCAATATCATAAAATCCTTTCAGCTCATCTGGCAAATAAATCTTATCGTAAGATATCGGACGAGCCAATACAAACTTAGCGCCATCAATATCACGACCGCCCCGCCCCGCCTGCTGCATCAGCTCTGCTTGAGTACACAATCGAGGTGGCAACCCCTCCGTGCCCTCTTCACCAATTTCTTTACTCTTCGTCAGTCCATTTGACAGCACCAAATCAACCTCGGAGATGGTAATACCAGACTGTCCAGCCGAGGTCGAAACGATGACAAACGACTCATCTTCTGCTGGTTTGGCAGTAAAAATCTCTCGGCGCACGGCTTCTGATATGCCAGAATGTAGTTTGAAAAATCGTATTTTCCCGGATTGATGGCGAGTATGACGTTTGATTGACGCAATGGTCTCATCAATACTCCTCACGCCTTCAACAAAGATTAGTGATTTTTTCGAGTCCTTACCATATTCAAGGTAAGCTTCGGATACGGTATTCACCTTATCTTCTTCAATATCAATATCATGCGGCCGACCCTTAATGGTTACGACTGGTAGTTCTGACCCATTAATATCTTCGTACATCGCCTGAGAAACTTCTGTATCAGGCGTGGCACTAGAAAAAGCCATATGCCATTTGCCGGTATTCTCTATCGATTTTGCCGCCAGAGCGGTAGCAAATTCCATCTCCAAATTGGCTTCATGTATTTCATCAACCAGGATAAGCGTCTTCTCGTCCTGCCAGTCGCTAGAAAATTGTTCCAGCTT
The DNA here is from genome assembly GCF_963967315.1 of Candidatus Minimicrobia sp. QA0096. Taxonomy (NCBI): domain Bacteria; phylum Candidatus Saccharimonadota; genus Candidatus Minimicrobia; species Candidatus Minimicrobia sp. QA0096. The sequence continues at coordinate 558,089 of NZ_OZ017288.1, read as the reverse complement.
TTTCGTAAACGTTGCTGGAGTCATGAAACAGAGCCTAGTGTCCGGCGTCGCTTCAGTGGCACGTCCGTGAATCTTGCCCACCAAGTGATTAGGATATTGTTCGCCAAGCTGTTCACGCAAACTCTTCTCGACATATTCAGTAACATTATCGACAATAACCCGCCGCGGCATCAACACCACGACACGATCAAACCGCTCCAGTGCATACTGAGCAGTTTGTGTCGTTTTACCACTACCCGTCGGTCCGCACAACCAGGATATTTTACTTTCCGATAATGTGTCTAATATCTCTGCTTTGTGCTTATATGCAGGTAGTTTTTTGTCACCAAGATCATAGTCAGCAAAAGGAGTTTCCGGTAGTTTACTGTACCGTTCCCGCAATTCTTTTAAACGCTGTCGCCTCTGTTCGGGCGGTTCACCATAACTATACGACGGTTGACTGGATCTTTCAATATTTCGACTCAATAAATGGCTACTGCTAGGTTCTTGCGATCTACGTAAATAGCCCGGCCGCCGAACTCCATCTTTCACACTACTCTCTCCTTTATACTCACATTGTAGATAGGAGAAAGTAAAATAGCAAACGTAAGCGTCTTAGCTTTTTCTTGTCTAGTTTGTCTAACTTAAAAAACGAATATTTGTATAGCAAAATCGCAATTTGTATTACACTGCCGCCTCCCTTTTGCATTTATGTTATTTTTCAAGCGCGCTATGATACACTGGTGTCATGACAAAACGCATCCTACTCAAATTATCAGGTGAACAACTTCAAGGCGAATTCGCCAGCGGCTTTGACCCAAAACGCGCTCGCTGGATTGCCGAACAAATTCGACCAGCGCTGGACGACGGGGCTGAAATTGTAATTATGGTTGGCGGCGGCAATTATGTTCGTGGCAATCAAATTATCGGTCACGGAATTCAACCTGTTTCCGCACATAATATCGGGATGCTTTCTACGCTAATGAATGCAATTGCTCTAGCTGACGTATTAAATGACGCAGGACTGCCAACTCGCGCATTATCTACGGTTGAAGTCAATCAATTTATTGACCACTATACTTTCCGACGCGCCATTAGCCATATTAAGAAAAATCGCATCGTTATTGTGGCGTGCGGCACTGGTCGGCCGTTCTTGACCACCGATACTGCAGCCTTAAACTTAGCACTAGAAATGCAATGTGACGCCGTAATTAAAACGACAAAGGTTGACGGAGTTTATGATAAAGATCCTATGAAATTCCCTGACGCCGTAAAAATTGATCATTTATCTTACCAAGAAGCCCTGACAAATCCTAACATTGCCGTTATGGATAAGGCGGCAATTGGACTAGCAATGGACGAACATATTCCAGTTGTAATTTGTGATTTGCTTACAGACGGAAATATTCTCCGCGCAACCCGCGGAGAATCAGTAGGCACGCTTATTAGTTAAGGTTTTAATCCTTTTTCTTATCTAATTTATCGAGTTTCAAGAAGTGAATGATTGCATATACAACAAACGCAACGGCTATCAACGTGATTAACGAGCTAACAAATGCGCCGTATAAAAACTCACCTTTACGTCCAGCAACTTCAACTGTGAATGAAGCTGATTGTAACCCTTGCTGAGAACCAACAACCAGCTGCACTAGCGGATCAATAAATGCTGTTACCAATTTTTTCACAGTATCACCAGCTGCGGTACCGATTGCCAAACCAACCGCCATACCGACGACGCCCTGTTCGCGAATAAAATTAACAAATCCAGCCATGTGAGTATCTTTTATAGCTGCACTTACAATTTTCTTCTCTTTAAGAGCGGCAACTTTCGCCGCGGCTTTTACGCTCTTCGAAGCTAATTTCTTAGCTGATACTTTTGAACCTTTAGTTGATTCTGAAGATTTCATAACTATAAAACTCCTTTTATTAGATATTTATTCACTAATTTTATCACAGGTAGCATCGCACACAATCGAACCAGCAGCCTTCATAGACCTCAGCAACTTTTCGGCAACCCTTAACTTCCCCACAGCCAAGCTATCATACTTAGGTTTACTATTGATAATTTCCTTATACAACCTAATTGCCTCATTTAATAAGTTAATATCCCTATCATGTTTAGCTACTTTACGCACAACATCAGGAAGAAACAGCCTGTTCTTTGAAGAATCTCCCGACAACAAACTATCATTTACCACGGACGCTACTTGAACAGCCAAATCACCACTGCCTTGTTTTATTAATTCTCTACATAATTTATCCGCTTCTTTCAAATCATTCCGAGAATCAACATCCAAATATATACCAGACAAGTCTACTATTTTATCCGCAGCCTCTTTATATCGCCCATTCAACTGATCAATTCGAGCATTATATTCATCTAGCAATAATAATCTACCTGGAATAGACGGCAGAGTAAGCATCTGTAGTCGTGCATTTCTTCCGTAGCCATCTCGATATTTTATACCATCCGAGAACATCAACCATTCTCGTCGAGCTACAAAATCACCTCTATTAACAGACGAGGGCAATTTCTGCAATAATAAATCTGTATATAAAGTACTATTAGCCCTGAGTTCACCACAATACAACTGCTCAACCGGATCTATTCCATCAAAGCCAATAGCGTCAGTCATTTCACAGCGCAACTCCTCTGTCAAAACATCTATTATAAACGACCTATTACTACTACGATCAAATAGTGTGATGAACGTGTGTTGATTTGCGTAACTAATAAAATGTTCAATTCCTAACTTTTCTAAACATTCTGACGCAACAATTGTATGTCCATAACAATTAGCAGCTTCGTCTTTGGCGATGTTTACTGCTTCAAGCGGACTTGAAAAATTACCCGTTGACCTAAAATAAAGTGTTTCACGAACAAGCTCTGCAACAGATTTAGCCGCTTCCGCTACATCATCAAACGTCTTATCTGACTTTTTGTACACATTTTTTATGCCACAAAGCTTCTCTGACTCTAATAAGAGTTCTCGCTTAATGCCTCTTTTCTCTGCTATATCACTTCTCGGAGTTAATAATTGCGATGATAAGTATTGATTGCATCTATCTTGACGTTTATCCGACTGCTCGCCTCGCTCATTCATAAAGGCATATTATATACTAATATAGTATATTTTACAACCGTTCTGGTGCCACGATTCCCAAAATAGCCAGTCCAGCCTTAAGAATGTCGGCGTAAATTGCCACGATTCCTACGCGGTGCGCCTCTTTGTCACTACCAATAACCTGATTTTTCTCGTAATATCGATTGAATTCCTGAGCCAATTCAAACAAATACGTACAAATGTAATGAGGCTCCAGACTTTCCTTAGCGCGATCAACCACGTCCACATACTCGCTCAACTTTCTGACCAGCATCTTATCTTCGTCAAACAACTCTGTCGGAAAGGCAATTTCTTTATCGGATTTAGTTAAAATGCCTCGCGCTCGAGCATGGGCGTATTGCAGGTAGCTTCCCGTATTTCCCGTCAAACTTACCGCGTCATTAATATCAAATATGACGTCACCGCCGATCTTCACTTTCAAGAATTGATAACGAAGCGCGCCAGCAATCACGTCGTCGGTTGGCTCACCACCAGCATTTTCAATTGCCTTCTTAAACTCATCGAACAGCCAGCCAATTGTAACAACCTCACCCGTTCGCGAACTCATCTTTCCAGTTGCCAATTTAACAAAGCCAGTCGCGTAATTGAACAATTTTCCCTTCAAAACCGGAATCGACAATTCACTAGCCGCAATCACGCCACGGAAGTACGCTGCTTGCTCCTCGGCGTTTACTGTAATCGATAAGTCCAAATCTGGGTAATCCTTATACTTCAACTGAATTAATCCCATATCATGCGCGCCATAAAGGCCATTGCCATGAGATCCAATAAACACGTTATCAAACGCGCCGTATTTGCTACCCTTAAAAACATACGCACCGTCAGATTTGGTAAACACCTCTGGAGTTTTCTCTTTAATCAAAGATTTTCCCAATTCTTCAGTTTCGCTCTCAACGTAACGTCGCTCAATTGGCACGTTTCCAAGTCGCCCAACATTAGAGTCAATTTCGTCAAAACTCCAACTTTTACAGATTTCGTAAACTTGTTTATATAGTGGATCATCCAAGACGAATGATTGCTTGGCTAGTTCATCAATTTCTGCTTTCGCCTCTGGAGATTCTTTCGCCGCACGCGCACCTTCAACGTACATGCGACTCATAAATTCATTTCGCTTATCAGCTGGGATTTCGTTCAATTTATTCACATCGCCGTCAATCTCACGCAAAATCGCCCACATACTTTTACCAACATGTGTTCCGACATCACCGTGATAACTCACTCGATGCACAATTGCGCCATCAACCGCCAACAAATTAGCCATCGTGTCCGCCAAAATCGCATTCAAAGCGTGTCCGATATGCATAGCCTTAAATGGATTCGGACAATTGGTTTCAATTACAACCGTCTGACCGGCGCGCTTCGTCGTTGGCTCTTTTTTCAAAGAATTTAGAACGGATTGATCGCTCAGCTTTACATTGATAAAACCTGGACCAGCCACGCTTACTTCACTAAACTCCTCTTCCTTGCGCAGATTTTCAGCAATCATCTCCGCAATTTCACGCGGATTTTTTCCCAGCGGCTTAGCCAATTGCAATGCCACATTTGTAGCAAAGTCACCAAACTTCGGATCAGGACGCGTCAATTGCACTGATATATCTTGATCAAAAAGTTGCTTCACTACTTGAGAAATAATCTGTTCCATACTGTCCAGTATACAACAGAGGTGGATTATTATCTAGCTAAATCCCTACGCTGTTTCATCAAGTTCTTCCAGTTCCAGACTTAATTTCGTCGCCGAACTTGGGCTAGATCCTTTCACGTGTTGCAATACGTAAGTCAACGCCGACATATCGTCTCGACTCAATACGCCTTCAGTAAGTCCGTGAATATCTTTTTCTTCAGCCATTTTATTCCTTTTTGTTTTAATTATTTATATAGTGAAATGATATCACATTATTTTTATTTTGTCAATAACTAGAACCTTGCGGACACTTACTTAGCTTTATTTTTATCTGATCGACGCTTATATTCTTCTGCTATAACCCTACCTATTTCGCTGTCTTTTAAGTACTCTTTGCATGACGATAATAAACACTCGGATGCAGCAGAATCCTTCATATCTAGCGCCTTTCTATATGAATTGCTAAACGCCGCAAGCATACCACCCTCATCTTCCATGACCCTAATAGTAAGTTTCTTGTCCTCTGACGATACGTAAACAAATATCAAGTCTGCGCCAGATTTCAATGCCGTATGAATCGCTGCAGAGCCCATTTCACTGCGAGGCTTTGAGCCTACTGAGTCATCCGCTGAATATCCAGCCAAAACCAAAGATCCACCATCCTCAACAAATTTAACCGCTTCTTCGTAATGGTCTGTTGAAAAGTGAACTGGTTTTTTACTCTTTTTATCTACCCATTCATATGACACACCAAAAAAGTTTTTAGCGCCAAACGCAAGATACTGTATTGTATAGCCTCTAGGTTGATTCCGCCAACACCCTTCTTAATCCAATCTCTATTAGTCGACGCTACGCCAATATTAATTTTGTTCAACAAAGACGCCAAATAACTAGCCGTAGGAACATCTTCTCCATTGAAATGTGTTGGCGGCTATAACACTTCCCTTACCTTCTTCTTTAACCCTTTTAGCGGCTTCAATTAAGATATCTTCGCCAATTATTTCAACTTCCTTTTTGCCATGCATTAAGCCCATCAACAGCTTAAGTCCAGAGGAAAGACGAACGTCTGTTTCTGGCAATCCCAATTCTTCTCCAGCTGCCTCAAGTTTTTCTACCGCTGAATTGTTAGTTAATCCAAAAGGTTTGCCGTACTTTTCTCGTCTACCACACACCCATTTCTTGAGAGAACCAAGCGCAACCGCCAGAGAAAAACCCTCTCTCTGTGGCTCAATTTCTTTCATAGCCTCAGATCCTGAAAGAGTCTCAATTGTTTTCATGATACTCTTAATTATACAACATAATTGGCTATGCTGTCAATAGTAAAACGCTGCTCGAAACTCTATTCGCAACCGTCACAAATAGTCAAACTTGCTGGGTCAACTGGTGCCGCAACAGTGCCGTTCGACTTTGCTTGATCATCAGCCGCTTCCTGCGCCGCTTTAAGAGCTGCGTCAATGGCGCTCAATTTTTCTTCCAAAGTCATGTCATCAGTAATAATCTGATTTGCGTTCATTTTCATTTTCCCCTATATTTAGTAGTTACTTAACTAATTTTACGCTAGATATAGTGCTTATGCAATAAAATGCAGCCAATTGCCCGTTGTAGTTTTTTCATCAAGTTCACCAATCGGTGCAACGTATATTTGCGGATTTTGACAACGTGGCATAAAATCAGCCAACTTCTCTTTATAAGCTGCCATTGCCGCCTCTTTTTCAGATTCTGGAAGTTCAGTCACGTTAGTTTTTAAGAAAACTGCTCGCTTTTTATCATCCCAAACCACAAATTCTGCCTTACCGTTTCGAAACGCATTCTCCGAATGGCGCGCAGTCGGCTCTGATATCCAAACTATCGAATCACCCAATCGTGCAAAATGTATTGGTGTCACCAGTGGCGTCCTATCAGAATTAACAGTAGCCAACGCACCAACTTCGACTGTATCTAATATTTCTTTCGCTAATTCGTTCATATCATCAACTCCCATTACTTCGTGGTATTAACTTCGTAACTAGTGTTTGTGCTTTCAAAGAAATTCACCAATTCCAGCGTATCATTGGCAGCTGCCATCCATTTAGCTGGATTTGGCACGTTATATTCAGGCTCAAAACCTAATTCTTGCAAGCGACGGTCGGTCATATGCATAACATACTGATTGACATAATCAGCATTCAATCCCAAAATTCCCTTTGGTAGCATATCCTTATTGTAAGCCTTCTCAAGCTCCACTGCCTGCAGAATCAAGCCACGAATTTCTTCTGCAAATTCCTGTGTTTGCAATTCTGGGTTCTCGTCCAAAATTGTCAAAAGCAAATTGATACCAAACGTCAAGTGAAGATTTTCATCGCGAGTAATCCAGTCCAGTAGCGAGCCAACGTTGCGCAACAAATTACGCTGGCGGAAACTCATACCAACCATAAAGCCTGAATAGAACCAAATTCCCTCAAGCACGATGTTATATGCTACCAATGAACGAACAAAATCTTTCTTACCTTCCAGCGAATAAATATCCAAATTCGGATCAAGCATCACATCCAAATGCTTATTCTGGAAGTCAGCTTTGTCGGCTAATGATTTTTTACCAAATCCCGCAGCATAAATTTCCTCGCGATCAAACGGAAATGTCTCAATAATGTATTCAAACGTCATAAAGTGGTTAGCTTCTTCCCACATCTGTTTCGACAAATATAGTTGAGCTTCCGCCGCGTTCACGTATGGATAAATACCAAACGCCAATGATTTATTGATCAATAACTCGTTTGGGTTCAAATAGCTAATCACTGTTTTTAAGGCGTGTTTTTCATCATCTGACAATTTTTCAAAATCTGCCAAATCTTGGACTAATTGAACTTCGTTTGGAAACCACGTGTTAGCCACTGCTTGATTATAAAGATCATACGCCCAAGGGTAACGAATTGGGTGAAGTGACAATCCATCGCGTAATCCTGAACCTAAAATTCCCATCTTAATTTCCTCCTTTATTTATTAATTTTCGCAAATCCAAATCCGCGCACTTTACTATTTGTACGGACTTTTTGTTCTGCAATTTTATCAACTGAAACCGTCGTTTGCTCCGACTGATGACGCGGCTTAACGTGTAGATAATATGTCGTTTTCAAGCCACGCTTCCACGCTTCTGAATAAATCTTCACATATTCATCAATATCTCGCGTCTCCAGGTACATATTTCGAGAAATCGCCTGATCCACCCACTTCTGAGCCCTGGCTGCCACTTCAATAAATGCGTACGGACTGAGCTGGAAGCTTGTCTTATAAACATCCTTGATGTTTTGCGGAATGCCGTCAATATCTTGAATATCGCCTTGAGCTGCAAAAATCTCATCTTTCAAATCATCCCACAGACCAAGCTTCTTCAAATCGCGAACTAAATTATGGTTCACTTCCAAAAACTTACCATTCAAAGTCGAGCGACTGAAAATCTGTGCAAATTGCGGATCAATTCCAGGAGTCGTTCCCGCCACATGCCCAATATTAGCCGTCGGCGCAATTGCCATAAGAGTCGCATTTCGCATTCCCTTCTTCACCTTCTTTCGCAAACTGTCCCAGTCCAGTCGCGTCTTTTGGTCTATTTTCACCTTCACGCCGCGATCTTTCGACAATTTATCAACCGTATCAATCGGAAGAAGGCCCTTGCTCCAGCCGCTACCCGCGAATGTTGGATAACTACCCAATTCCTTTGCCAAATCAGCCGACTGGTCAATCGCGTGATAGCTAATGAACTCTGTCAATTGATCAACCAAATCGTAAGATTCTTTTGATTCGTAGCAATAGCCCAACTTCTCCAATACGTCAGAAAGACCCATAATCCCGAGGCCAATTGCTCGAGTTTGTTGATTCGAATGCATCGCTTCTGGAATTGGCGTTTGAGTGATGTCGCACAAATTGTCCAATTGTCGCACTGCCGCACGAGCCGCTTCTTTCAATCTATCCCAATCCCAAGTTTTATCCTCACCGAGAAATGCCGACAAATTAATGCTCACCAAATTACACGTCGCAATATTATTTTTATCCTGCGGTAATGTAATTTCCGTACACAAGTTACTGAGGTGAATTGTGCCCGTATTGTTATTTAATGCTCGCACGTTAATCGTGTCTTTCCAAGTCAGCCACGGATGTGATGTCGCCTGCAAACTAGTCAAAATGCGCTTAAATTGCTGACGAGCTGGAACTTTATCAAACGCACGCAATTTTCCAGCTTCTGCCATCTTGATATATTCTTTATATCGCGCCGAAAATTCTTCGCCGTATAATTCCGTCAAATCTGGAGTTTCCGCTGGATCAAACAAATACCAATCTTGATCTTTTTCTACTCGCTTCATAAATTCGTCAGAGATAAATACCGCGGTATTTGCAAATCTGGTTCGTAGATATGGGTCGCCAGAGTTTTGACGAAGATCGATAAATTGATCAAAATTAAGGTGCCAGTTTTCCATGTAAATTGCAGCTGCACCAGCCTTTTTTCCCTTACGAGAAACCGCAAACAGCGCCGTATCAATCATCTTCATAAATGGAATTGGTCCAGTCGATTCAGTGTTGGTGGTTTTAACTGGACTGCCAGCTGCGCGTAGCTTTGTAAAACCAATACCAATTCCGCCCGTGCCTTTAGCAATCCACATTGTGTCGCGAACAGCCTTAGCAATTGACTCCATATCATCATCGACATTAAGCAAGAAACAGTTACTGAGCTGTGGGAACGAACCGCCAGCATTAACTCGCGTTGAGCCACCCGGAACGTATTCCAAATTACTCATGTGATTATAAAACTCAATCGCTGCAGTGGTCGGATCAGCCTCGTTGTAACTAAGCCCCATAGCAATTCGCATGTGCGTAAACTGAGGCGTTTCAATTGGTGAGCCGTTTTGCTTACGAAGAGCGTAGCGGTTTTTATTGGTCACCACACCCAAATATTTACTCAAATCATCACGCGCTGGATCAAGTTCCGCCGCCAGCTTTTTCAGATCAAATCGACCGTCAGCCATGCGATTATCCAACAATCCTTCTTTTACTGCCGACTTAACGAACTTCGGAAATTCGCGCGCATGAAGCTTTTTCAATTCTTCCGCCGTCTCATAATCGCCCAAAATCTGCTTATAGACAGTTTTCAATAATAATCGTGCCGCGATTTTATCATAGTCTGGGTCGTCTTTAACGTTTTGTAAAACTGTTTGAATGACAGCCTCGTCTAGTTGTTCGGTCGTAATTCCATCAAATAATGTCAATTGCAATTCAGTCGCAACTTGAACGACCTTAGAAATTTGGTCCGGCAAACCTTCGCATGCTTTTAAAATAGCCGTGTTAATTTTATTTGCATCAAACGGCTCTTTTGTTCCGTCGCGTTTGACTACGTTAATTTCTTTCACATACCCTCCTTAATTTTCCCTCTTAAAAACAAACCACCAGCACCTCATCTGGTGGCTTATCTTCGTAGCTTGTGTTTTTGTTTATTTATGGGCTCGCTATATATATAGCGTACAATAATAACTATAGCCGCTATATCTAGTGTTTTGCAAGCTATTTAGTAAAAATTACAACCTATTTTTGCTATAATCAGATACGGTATGAAATTTGCAGTCGAGATTGAATACAATCCAGACAGAGCTCTCACAAAAGCCATCGAGAAAGCCCAGCAGCTTGATACGTACGTCGTTATTGCTGGGTCGTTTTATTTGGTGAGTGAATTTGCGGCAAGGTAGATCATTATAATGTTCGGAAGAATTTAACAAAAATATCTTCTAGCTTTTCCTGCTGAGCCACACCGCTTGCCATAAATTGTTTGACACCAGGCGTTGCGTTTACCTCTATTACGCCGTATTCGCTATCTGATTGCGTAATATCCTTACACGCCAAATCAACCCCACATATTCGTAAATCAAAGATTCTTGCCACCCTGACAGCTAGATCTCGCCACCGCTGATGCATAACTTCACCGACATCAACTGGCATTCCTCCTGCTGATAAATTTGATATATCCATCAACCGAACATCTGTGCCTTCCGGTATAATATCGGTCATAGACAGACCCATTTTCTCTAATTTATTCATAATTATAGGTAGCTGTCTTTCAAAATGTATATCTCTACCAGAATCTACCAAGGTCTTATGTTTCAAATCAATTAGCTGTTCTAAATTACTTACTCCATCACCCTTAACAGAAAAAGGTCGTCTCTCATAGGCACTAACTACCTCATCATCAAAAACCAATATACGATAGTCAGGCATTTTTAATTCTTCTTCAATGACAGCTACTTTAACACGCTCCTCGTTATACTGATTAAGAAGCTTATCAAGTTCTTCAGCGGTTTCAACTCTAGCTACACCAACTCCTTGAGAACCTCTGCTAGGTTTAACATAGACAGGAAATCCTAAAGATTTATCAATATAGCCAAGGGCTTCTTTTGTGTCACGCATAGAGTGATTAAACTGCTGACGGTCTGATTGACGCAACATATCCGCCCACCAAGGTAAAAGAAATTCAGAACCTCTTGCACAATCTATGCCATTTTCTCTAAGCAAAAACTTTGTATACCCCTTATCATTAGCTAATTGCTCTGCACTTCCTGAATTAAACCCAGGATCATGTCCATATAAAACTCTGTGTTCTCCAGAATTATACTCAATTGACGCCACATACCCATATTCAGGTTCGACAATAATATCTTTTATCTCTGGTAGCTTACCAGCATTATATGCGTCTATCAAAATATTGATTAAGTACGTATAATGTTTTCTTGTTTCTATAATACCCTCTCAAATATCTCTTGGCGGAAGGAGAGGGATTCGAACCCTCGAACAGATTGCTCCGTTACACGCGTTCCAGGCGTGCCAGTTCAACCACTCCTGCACCCTTCCTTGTTGATAATTATACCACAATTTTATTATCTCTTATGGTTGCACTTAATAACATTCATTCTCTATAATAAGTCAAAGATGAAAGAAACTATTCCACCACGCATTAGACTTGTTAATGTCACTAAAAAATTTGGCTTTGGTGATGCTGAGATTCGCGCCTTAGATAACGTCGATTTAACCGTTAAAAAGGGTGAATTTATCGCTATTATGGGCCCAAGCGGCTGCGGAAAAACTACTCTATTAAACACCCTTGGACTATTAGACCAGCCGTCAGAGGGCGAATATTATCTGGATGATGTCGCTGTCGACAATCTCAGTTCGCGACGACGCGCCAAAATTCGCTCCAAACACATCGGCTTCGTTTTCCAGAATTTCAATCTTATCCCTCGCCTGACTGTAATTGAAAACGTAGCATTGCCGCTAACGTATAAAGGACTCGGGAAAGTTAAACGACTTCAAGAAGCTAGCCGCATTCTGAAAACTTTTCATCTGGGACAACGCGAATATTACATGCCACATCAATTATCCGGCGGTCAGGTTCAGCGCGTAGCAATTGCTAGAGCGCTGGTTAATAGCCCGTCAATTATCTTAGCCGATGAACCAACAGGAAATTTGGATAGCAAATCGAGTCATCTCATTATGGAAGAATTGTCCGACCTACATCGTCGCGGCAATACTATAATTATGGTTACTCACAACCCAGAATTGACTCATTATGCCAGTCGCGTCATCACCATGCTGGACGGAAAAATCGACACTGACGAGCATAAGGAAAAGCGCAAGTTCACTAAGAAGTTAATTGTAGACGACGAAAAAGAAGAAAAACCTAAGAAGCAAAAGTCTTCAAAGAAATCGAGGGCGAAAAAATCGTGAAAATATTAGTAAAAAATCATTTTGAAAACGCTACTCAGGCGCTACGAGCTAATCGTGGACGAACATTTTTGACAATTGTAGGCGTAGCTATTGGCATCGCCAGCATCACCATGGTTCTATCTCTAACTGGCGGATTTAATCACCTATTAGGCGACAATTCCAACCAATCATCTGCTCCTGTCGCTATTGTTAAGTCTGGCAATCAAAAAGCCATCCCGAATCTACTGACCGAATCCGACAACACGACGACAGTCAACACATTGACTGAAACGGACGCCAGGGATATAGAAAAAATTGCCAATACAAAAGCTGCGCCAATTGCATTTCTGCACGCCGAACTGCGCGCCCGCGAAGGTAAAGTCGATATCCAAAACGCCGCGTTAATCGGCAGTACGGAATCGCTAAAAGACGTCGCTAATTTGCAAATTGCTACTGGGCAATTTATTAACGACATCGGCGGAGTTGTCGTCGGTCAGCAATTGTCGGTCGATTTGTTCGGCACCGAAAGATCCATCGGAAACGTTATTTACATCCGAAATCAACCATTGACCGTTGTTGGCGTGTTGAAGAATATTGAAAATCAAGCCAGTTATTTGGACGTGAATTTTAATAACGCCGCCATTATTCCATTGTCTGTGATTAAAAAATTCACCCAAGGAACGCCGCAGATTCAGCAAATCATCGTAACTACCAAAGATTATAAAAATCTCAATTCAGTCATAAAATCGGCTGACGATATTTTGAAGAAGAATCATGATAGTGATAAGAATTATCGAATCGTTTCCGGTGAAGAGATAAACGAAAAGAAGTCTAATGTCGCGAGGTTTCTCTCGATAATCTTAACTGTCATCGGTATTATTTCTCTGTTAATCGGTGGAATAGGCGTTATGAACGTGATGCTTGTCAATGTCGCCGAGCGCCAGCGTGAAGTCGGCGTCAGACGAGCCGTCGGCGCCACAGGCTGGGATATCATCAATCAATTCTTAATCGAGGCAGCGATCATCGGATTCCTCGGCGGAATATTGGGCTATGGATTAGGCTTGGTGGGAGCTTATATTGCCAGCTTATATTTACCTCTCACACCTTATATTTATTGGCAAACAGCCGTCTTATCAATTGGACTATCAATAATCATCGGCGTAATTTCTGGCGTATATCCAGCAGCCCGCGCCACCAGACGCGACCCAATCGAATCTCTACGATATTAAATTAACTAAGTTCCGCTTTCAATTTTTCAATCAACTGAACTGGACCAGGATTGACTCCATTGAGAATGGCTGTGTAAATACTAGCCGCGTCAGCCAGCACCAAACCCCACAGTAATTGTTCCATAAGCGTCTTTCCTCGAAGTTCCAGTACGTGCGCTTTTGGTCGCTTGCCACTTAACAGTCGGTCGCTCAGCTCCATTCGCTCGCGGATTCTGTCCCGCTCCAAATTGCTACGAATATCAAAAACCGTAAACGGCTTTTCTACTGGATGCGACGACCAGCCGATAAACTCGTTATGATTAAATTCTGGATATTGATTCGAGAACGCCAAATTCTTCGCCGATTCATTCCAGCTGATCTTCCATTTATACGCCAGCGGCCAAGTCAGTTCACCGCCAAAAACAACCAACGTCTTGCCAATTGTTAATTTCGCAATCTGCTTCGCCAAATTATCAGCTTCTGGCGTTTTGGCTGTCCAATTAGATATCTCGCCCGCCAACCAATCAGCGCTATTTTTCACCTGATCGTACAAATCATTATCAATCACCCAAAAATGTTGTAATAGTTTCAATAATCCTCGCAAATGGTAAACCGTCGACATTCGTGGCTGCGCGCCAGCTGGAACTTGAGCGTAAGTTACATTGTCATTTTTCGCTCGCTCAATCAACGCTCCACCAATCGACATAGCCGCCAGACATGCCTTCTTTTCCAATGCTTGCTGATAGCAACTCAGAGTTTCCTCGGTATTGCCCGAATGACTAACCGCAATAACCAACGTTTCCTCGCTCACGAACCCCGGCAAATCATAGCCCTTCACCACTTCAAGTGGAATATGCAACCAGCCCGCGGTCAAAACTCGAACCATATCAGCCGCTAAAGCCGAACCGCCCATTCCCGCGATCACAATATTCTTGAAATCTCGACGCTGGTTCGCGCCTTCGTGGATCGACACCTCATATCGAGCTTGTTCTGGGATATTCAAAACGCCGCTCAAAACGTCGCCTGGATCATATTGTTTTATCACATTCATATCATCTAACATCTTGCGCTCCTTTGTTAACTCATGTTATAGTGTAACATATATAAGCTTAAACAATTTAATATATAAGGTGGGTTATAATGGATTCTCAAGCTAATCAATCATTCAGTGACGACCAAGAACTGGCTAAGGTATTAGCTGGCGTATCACAAAATACAGACAATAATTTACAGTTCGAAGAAACAAATGCTACAGCTTCACCTGTAATTAATCCTGCAACCATCTCACCGGATCCTGTCGCTACGGATCAAAACGATGAGCCTGCTATTGATGATATAGCGAAGCCTGCCGCTCCAGAGTCAGTTATGCCAACTCCAACAGTCAGCACACCAGCTCCAGCTGCAGCCGCAGATCCTACGCTTGATACGATTAAGCAAACTGCCTTGAACGAGTTGCGTCCATTAGTCGACAAGCTAGATGTTTCTCCAGAGGAAAAGTTTGACACTTACCTATTACTTCTTCGTTCTACGGACGATAAAACTCTGATCGCACCAGCACACGACGCTGCTGTAGCTATTGTCGATGAAGCTCGCCGCGCACAGGCTCTACTGGATATCATTAAAGAAATCGACTACTTATCAAATCCTCGATAGTCCATTCCTCCAAAATAAAAACCCGCCATTTTCGGCGGGATTTTTATTGCTCGGGGCAGATTTACATCATACCCATTCCCGGCATACCGCCAGGAGCAGCTGCAACCTCAGCCTCTGGAATATCAACCACCAAAGCGCCCATAGTTGCCGCAGTTGATGCAATTGATACTGCGTTTTGAACAGCTTCTTTAGTCACACGAGCTGGATCAATAACACCAGCCTTCTTCACGTCAATCAGACCGTCTTCTGGCTTCATAACGTTAACGCCGAATCCAGGTTTGCCAGATTCAACTTGAGCAAGCAGTGCATCAGCATTCAACCCGGCGTTTTTCATAATCTGCAAGAACGGTTGCTTCAGAGCGTCTTTCAAGATCTGTCGACCGACCGACAAACTATCTGCGCCGCTAACTTTTAGATTGCCAGCCAAATTGACCAAAGTTACGCCACCACCAGCAACAATTCCCTCAGCCAAAGCCGCCTTAGTAGCCGCCACGGCGTCATCAACGCGGAATTTCTTTTCGTCAATTTCAGTCTCAGTCGCGCCACCAACCTTAATAACCGCAACCTTGCCAGATAATGCCGCGGCACGCTTGTCGAATTGTTCTTTTTCATACTCACTTGAAGCATTTTCTGAAAGCGATTTAATCTCAGCAATTCGCTCCTTCACGCCTGAAGGCTTGCCCGCGCCTTCGATAATTGTCGTTTCGTCTTTACCAACAATCACCTTGCGCGCCGAACCCAAAACTTCCAAGCCAGCGTTTTCGAATGTCAATCCGTGATCTTCAGAAATCACAATCGCGCCAGTCAGCACAGCGATATCACGAAGAACATCTTTACGACGATCACCGAAACTTGGCGCCTTAACAGCTACGGTATTGAATACGCCCTTCAATTTGTTCAAGACCAAAATGCTCAAAGCTTCGCCTTCAACTTCATCAGCAATCAGAACAACGTCCTTTTTACCGCTTTGTGCCAATTTTTCCAACATTGGCAAGAATTCTTGTACACTAGAAATCTTCTTATCGGTAATCAAAATCGCTGGCTTTTCGTACACAGCCTCCTGACGACCCGCATCAGTAACAAAGAACGGACTCACCCAACCCTTGTCCAAGCTAAAACCTTCGACAACTTCAGCTTCCAGCTCCAAGCCTTGACCAGCCTCAACAGTAACTACGCCGTCTTTGCCAACTTTCTCGATTACGCCAGCAATCAATTTACCAATTTCTGCATCACCCGCCGAAATCGTAGCAACTTCAGCCACGCGATCAGACTTGCCTTCAATCGGCTCAGCCAATTTGTTCAATTCTTTAACAATTTCCGCGCCAGCTTGCTCGATACCTTTCCTAAGTTCCATCGGATTATGTCCAGCCGCAATCAATCGATTTGCCTCTTTCAAAATCGAGTACGTCAACACCGTTACAGTCGTTGTGCCGTCGCCTGCTTGCTTGTTCAAGTTCTTAGCGGCCTGTTTGATTAAATCGGCACCGACTTTATAGCCCAGCGTTTCGTCATCATTTTCTGGCAATTCAATTCCTTCAGCCACAGTTACGCCGTCATGAGTAACAGTTGGTCCACCAAAACCCTTCGCAATCACAACATTGCGACCCTTTGGACCGTAAGTTACCTTAACTGCGTCGTATAGTGACTTAGCGCCGCCAAGCACGCGATTTCGCGCATCGTCATCATAAAAAACTTTTTTTGCCATAATTAAACTCCCCTTTTTATCCAACAACCGTTGCTAAAATATCTTCTTCGCGAACAACCAAATATTCCGTGCCGTCAATTTTCAAATCCGTAGTCGAATATTCCTTATAGACAATTCGATCACCGACTTTGACGTTCTTCACATCGCCGCCAACTGCTTTAACTTCCGCAACTACTGGCTTTTCTTTAGCGTTATCAGGCAAGTAAATTCCGCTCGCTGTCTGAGTCTTTGCTTCTTCACGCACCGCTACAACACGGTCGCCAAGAGGCTTAATAGGTGTACTCACGTTATCCTCCATTTCGTTAACAATACATTTATTGTAGCGCAACAAATTAGCACTCGTCAAGTGTGAGTGCTAATTATTTTGTCTTTTACAATCTTCTTCTCTGACCATCTCTTCAAGAACACCCTTATAATATGAAATCTTTCCTCTAATAACACGCTTCTTAGGAATTAAGCCATCTTCATCATAGCCAAAGTCACCAGCCTTGTGATTAAAGCCAGACCAGATAGCACGGTAGTCCATGCAATACTTATCATTATTAGCCTTACGTGCTGCGGTTTTCGTTGATTTTATATCAAAACCAAATACATATATATTACCGTCTCTTACATATTCAACCAAAATATCAGTCCCAGCAAGGTCGCCTTCAACGCTAGATGTATAAACAGCTTGTACTCCCTCAACCTCATTTAGGGCCATCTCAGCGGCGATTTCATGGCGCATACCATTAATTACATAATTTAAAAATCTATGCGCATTTTTAACCTCTTTATCACTATAATCAAGATGATTCATAGCATTTTCAATATCCGATATAAGCTCTGACTTACGAGTGTATTGTCCTTCGCTGATAATAGTCCGCAGAATTTTATTAAAGGCTACGACCGTCTCTTTTTCTTTTATCTTATTATTACGTTCATAAAATGCCCCGTTCCTATAAGACTCGAGATTCTCCTCCGATCGAATCCAATAAGGCATGATCTGTATCAACTCCAGCACTCTATCTTTCGGCATTTTGTCTGTGTCGCTTCTTTCTCTTAAAGTATCATCCGCCACACCTGACGCGACATATCTATCCACTAATCGATATGAACTTTCCGGATTAAAATCTCTGGTTGCAGCTCGCCCTATTCCTAATACAATTTCACGCAGTCTTTCTTGGTATTCGGAAGATTCAACAATCCCCCAAGCAATCTCAGCTACTCCTGATTCTCTAGCAATCTCCATACAATGGTTGCTATAATACCATAAAATCATTAAAGAGGCAACCTCACACCCTTCTCCCTACTGTTCCTCAATCTGTTATAATAACTCCATGCAATTATTCAAACATCTCTTAGAAACAATTCTCGGCTCTTATGTAAAAAAATATCTTAAATCTCATCCTGACACTAAACTAATTGCTGTAGTCGGCAGCGTTGGTAAAACTAGCGTAAAATCAGCAACCGCCACTGTTCTATCAGAAAAATTCACCGTGCGCCATAGTCGTGGCAATTTGAACACAACCTTAAGTGCGCCGCTGGAAATCTTAGGCGTAGACGGGCCAAAAAACGCCAAATCTCCCCTAGCCTGGCTAAAAGTCTTCTCCGCAGCACACGCCAGCATAAAAAACCCCGAATCTCCAGATATAATTATTCAAGAATGTGGTATTGATTGCCCTGGTGAAATGGCTACTTTTATGCGCTATATCCAGCCCGACATTGCCATAATTACCTCTGTTGCACCTGAACATATGGAGTTTTTCAAAAATATGGATACGGTAGCTCATGAGGAACTGTCCATTAGCCAGGTCGCTAAAAAAACCATCTTCAACCTTCACGATATCGATGAAAAATATCATAATCTCATAGTTGGAAATCGCGTAAGTTACGGCGATGGATCCGCTGATGTTTTCCTGGAAATTAAAAAGACTACAGATACTGGCTGTATTGTCAATTTAAGACACTCCGAAAAAACTTCTCAGGATATAAATATTTCTGTATTGGGCAAACACAACATCCGCTCAATCACTGGCGCGGCGGCGGCGGGATTGGCTTGCGGAATGAATATTGAAGAAGTTGCATCGGCTTTAACAAAAATCAGACCAGTTTCAGGCAGAATGAATATTTTACGTGGCATACGCGGTTGCACATTACTGGACGACACTTACAACGCCAGCCCTATTGCCATGGAAAATTCGCTAAAAACACTCTATTCCATCTCCGCCGATCACAAGATTGCCGTATTGGGAGATATGAATGAACTGGGCGAAACATCCGAATCGGAGCATAAAAAAATCGGTGAAATTTGCGACCCTAAACAGCTAGAATCGCTCATCACTGTCGGTAAAATGGCTAAGAAACACCTCGCGCCAATCGCTGAAAAAAATGGCTGTAAAGTAATTTCTTTTGACACGGCGCTTGAAGCTGGAGAATTCCTGAAAAATAGCGACATTAAAGATACGACAATTCTATTCAAAGGCTCACAGGGCGGCATTTACCTTGAAGACGCCGTGAAAGAATTGCTGCTCGACCCAAGCGATGTAGAAAAATTAGTTCGCCAATCACAAAGCTGGAAACAGATTAAAGCGAAATTTTACGACTCTTTTTCTCAATCTCAGAAATAATTTCCTGAACGACTTTCTTGTCGTTCCACGGAATTCGCTTGCCATTCACAATTCGGTACTGCTCATGACCCATACCCGTAATCAGAACCGTATCGCCACGAACAGCCGACCTCAGAGCTTGATAAATCGCCTGTTTTCGATCAGCAATTTCCGTCATTTTATGAGCCTTTTTCGTTCGCTCAATTCCCTGACGAATCATTGCCCGAATTTCATCTGGATTTTCGTTATAGCTTTCCTCGTCAGTTAGAAAAATCCTATCTGCCAAATTAGCCGCCAGCTCGCCCATAATCGGTCGCTTTGTCTTATCTCTGTCACCACACGCACCAAACACCAAAGTTAATCGCCCCTTGGTAATTTTATGAGTGGTTTTTAGCAATTTTTCCAACGCGTCTGGCGTGTGAGCATAATCCACAATAATATCAATTCCAATCTTATTTTCTACTCGCTCGAATCGTCCAGGAATCGCTTCCAAATTCGCCACGCCCTCTTGGATATCTTCCAACTTTATCCCCAACAAATATGCCAACGACACCGCAGCCGACATATTCATCACGTTAAATTCGCCAGGCAAATTAGTCGCCAACTCCAAATGAGTTTGATGATCAATCAGCAGACTCGCCTCTGTTCCCTTTTTATATAACTTAACGTGCGTCAAGTGAGCTTCAGCTTCCGGATTCGTTCCGTAAGTCATTTTCTCGCCAGAAGCCGTAAACTTATCAAAATATTCAAACCACTCGTCATCGCGATTCAGCACGATATATTTCGGTTTTTTCTCAAACAACTTAGCCTTAGCCGCCGCGTAAGCTTCCATCGTCTTGTGATAATCCAAATGGTCTTGAGTCAAATTAGTCATCACCGCCGCTTCAATTGGCACGCCGTCAAACTTATGCTGTGATAAAGCGTGACTTGTTGCCTCTAAAATCACATATTCCACGCCTTCACGCTGAGCTGTCTGGAAAAAGCTGAATAGCCTCGCTACAGTCGGAACTGTCGCATTCAAATCATTTATCTTTTCCTTGCCAGCAATTTCAATCACCGCCGTCGTAAATAATGCAGTCTTAAAACCAGCTTCTTTCAAGATCTCATTGATATAACAAGCAGTCGTAGTTTTCCCGTTCGTCCCTGTTACTGCAATAATTCTCAAGCCACGAGCTGGATTGCCATATCTTAGGCTAATCATCTTCGTGCGCGCAACTCTATAGGCGTTTTCGGTTTTTTCCAAAGCTCCTTGAGGTAGCGTTTTTCTAGCAATTTTTACCAACTCGTTTTTCATAATACCCATTTTACCACTTATATTTGCTATAATAAAAGCAAATGAGGATTTTGGGAATTGAATCCAGTTGCGACGAAACAGCGGCGTCAATCGTTGAAGATGGCGAACGCTTGCTTTCAAATGTCGTCAATTCTCAAATTGATATTCATGCAGAATACGGCGGAGTTATTCCAGAAATTGCCGCGCGTAGTCATTTGGAAGTTGTAAATCCCGTCATTAAAAAAGCTTTGTCTGACGCAAATTGTACTTGGGATGATATTGACGCCATCGCCGTTACTTACGCGCCGGGGCTTATTGGCTCGCTATTAATCGGCACTCTCGCCGCTAGAACTCTCGCTATTATCCATAATAAGCCGCTCTTTAAGATTCATCACGTAGAAGCTCACGTGTACGCCAATTTTATCAATAAGCAATCCGACAATTTATCTCTAACATTGCCGAAACAGCAGCCGTCATTCCCTATGCTTTCGTTGATCGTTTCAGGCGGGCATTCACAACTTGTCCTATTTAAAAATCACGGAGATTATCAGCTCATAGGTCAAACTCAAGACGACGCGGTTGGCGAAGCGTTTGATAAAGTTGCTAAAATCATCGGTTTGCCGTATCCTGGCGGCCCAGCCATCGCCAAAGCCGCCGAACTTGGCGATCCGCACACGTTCCATTTACCTATTGCCAAATTATCCGGCGAATACGATTTCTCCTTCTCTGGGCTTAAGACAGCCGTTTTGAGAGCCGTTCAGCACGAAGTCGGTAAAGACTTCACTTTTCCCTCCCATGAGCTTCCAGCGCTCGTAGATGACGAATTACGACGTAATATGGCGGCAAGTTTCCAGTATACAGCCATAAAAACGCTCGTAAATAAAACCAAGAAGGCGTTTGACAATTTCCAGCCAGCCTCCGTTGTGATCGCTGGCGGAGTCGCAGCTAACCAAGAGTTGCGTCGTCAATTACGTGAAGCCCTGCCAATTGACATCGAATACGCCCCTATCCAACTCTGTACAGATAACGCCGCGATGATTGCTACCCTTGGTTATTTCAGATCTCAAATTGACGAGCCTACAGATCCATACGATCTGGAAGTTCAGCCAAGTTTATCAATGACAGCAATATAACGTTGTGAGGATTACAACATGAATCAACATTTTCTACAATCATCAGCCTGGGAAAAATTTCAACAATCGCTCGGTCGAAAAGTCTTTCACAACAGAGGTGAAGGATGGGAATATTTCGCAATATTAGAGCGCGGCACAGGCAATTCTCGCTTATATTGCCCCTTCGGTCCAACCGCTATTAACGAAGAAGTATTACGATTGGCGCTAAAAGACCTAGCAGAGCTCGGTAAAAAACTTGGCGTAACTTTCCTTAGAATCGGACCAATTAAACCTACCTTTTCTAAGGTGTTATCTGATGAGAATTGGAAAAAAGCCACTTACGTTCATTTACAGCCAGAACATACGCACATTATCAATCTCCAGCAGCCAGAGGAAGAAATCATAGCAAACATGGCGCAACCTGTAAGGAATTGTTATAGGAATTATCACAAAAAAGGCGTAACTATTCATCAATCTCAAAACCCAGACGATATTAAATATTTCTTAGAATTGATACACGAAGTTGCCAAAAGAACCGGCATGTCGCCGCACCCAGATTCATATTTTCATAAGCAAGCTGGTTCTCTACTTCCATCCAAAGATGCTTCTTTTTGGTACGCAACATATGACAATAAAGTAATTGCTACTGCCCTATTTTTCGACTCAAAAACAACTCGAATTTATGCACATGCGGCAGCAAATTCTACGCCAGAATATCGCAAGCTTAACGCTGGAACTGCCCTGCTCACCGAAGCGATAATCGATGCAAAACATTGTCAAATGGAGAAAGTCGATTTATACGGAATTGCTCCTGAAAACGCACCAAAAAATCACCCATGGGCTGGCTTTACAAAGTTTAAGCGATCGTTCGGCGGCGAAGATATCTATTCTGGGTCAACCTGGGAACTTCCCCTAAAGCCACTTCAATATTGGCTATATCGAGCGTATCAAACGATTAGAAAATAACCTTAATTTCATCCATCGCACCGCATAAATTTGTGATATAATTAAGATGTAATATAAACATGTGGAGAAATTAGAGGATTACATATTTAAGGGCTTTTGCACGTGAAAAGCTACTTTGTTTTCTTTTGTATTTTTTCACATGAAAAAACCATGGAATAACTTATGCAGCTAGCTAAACAATACATACCAAACGATTACGAACCAAACATTTACGCCCTATGGGAAACCAGCGGCGCATTAGAACCAACAGGGGTAGGCAAGCCATATTCAATCATTATGCCGCCACCTAACGCGAACGGTAACCTTCACATTGGGCACGCACTCGATATGAATCTGAAGGATATTCTGATTCGCTATCACCGAATGAAGGGTGACGACGCCGTATTTATTCCAGGCGCCGACCATGCTGGGTTTGAAACTTGGGTTGTGTATGAAAGAGAATTAACAAAGCAAGGGAAGAGTCGCTTCGATTTTTCACGTGACCAATTGTATAGTCAAGTTTGGAATTTTGTACAAGAAAAACGCGGCAATATGGAGCTGCAATTGCGCGCGTTAGGTGTTAGTGCGTCATGGAAGCATTTGACATTCACTCTGGACGACAAAGTTATCAACACCGTATACGACACATTTAAGAAAATGTGGGATGACAATTTGGTTTACAGAGGTGAGCGAATTGTCAATTATTGTACCGAACACCAAACCAGCTTTGCCGACATCGAGGTAGAACATAAGAATGAGAAAGGGAAGTTGTGGAAAATAGCTTACCCGACATTAGATAAAATTGGCGAAATTATCATTGCTACTACGCGCCCAGAAACTATGCTTGGCGACGTCGCTGTGGCAGTTCATCCAGATGATGAGCGATACAAAAAATTGATTGGAACTCGCATTTTACTGCCGATTGTCGATAAGGAAATTCCTATCATCGCGGACGAATACGTCGACATGAGCTATGGTACCGGTGCGGTTAAGATTACGCCAGCGCACGACCCGAACGACTTTGAAATTGCAAAACGTCATGATTTACCTATAGAGTCAATTATCAGCCCAGAAGGGAAGATGATAAACGTGCCAGCGCAGTTCTTAGGATTAACACCAGTAGAAGCTCGCGCTCGAGTTTTGGAGGCACTGGAGGCACTGGAGCTACGCCGCGGTGAGACTGAAATTGAACACGCCGTTGGACATTGTTATAAGTGTGGCAGCGTAATTGAGCCAATGATTAAAGAGCAGTGGTTTATTAAAACACAATCACTCGCACAGCCAGCAATTGATGCACTCAAAAAAGAAGAAATCACTTTTTATCCAGCATCCAAGCGCAAAGAGCTTATCGCATATTTTGAGCAATTGAAAGACTGGAATATTTCACGACAGATTCCATGGGGAATACCAATTCCTGCGTTTGTAAATGAAAACGACCCTAAGGATTGGATATTCGACACTCGCACCAACGAACAGAGTATTGTTGTAAATGGCACAACATATATTAGGGAAGAGGATACCTTTGACACCTGGTTCTCATCTGGACAATGGCCATATATTGTTACAGACTACTTGGATGGCGGCGATTTAGCCAATTATTTCCCGACCGACATGATGGAAACTGGTATGGATATTATGCGCGCATGGGTTTCTCGAATGATTATGCTTAGTCTGTACCGAACAGGGAAGTTGCCGTTCAAAGAAGTTTATCTACACGGAATGGTTAATGACGAACATAACCAAAAAATGTCTAAGTCTAAGGGCAACGTCATTAATCCAATGGAATTGGTTGCGGAATTTGGATCTGACGCCACACGTATGGGAATTATCGCTGGACGGGCGCCGGCTCAAAGTCAGGCCTTTAACCGCGGCTCTGTTATCGCTGCTCGCAACTTCTGCAATAAGCTATGGAATATTGCCAGGTTTGTTGAAGCGCAAATTGGCGATAATCACCAAATTGTCGACTTAGAACCACAAACTCCGGCTGATCACTGGATTATTCGCCAATTGAACGACGCCGCCAACAACATCGCCGTTCGATTAGAGCAATATCGCTTCTCAGAGGCATCAGAAACTGTTTATCACACCATCTGGGACGACGTGGCCGACTGGTACATTGAATCGTCTAAAACCGCGATCAATCGTCCATTATTATCTTGGGTTTTGGCAACTTCTTTGAAAATCGCTCATCCATTTGCGCCATTTGTTACGGAAACGATTTGGCAAACGCTCAATTACACCGACGGCATTTTGATGCGTGAAGCTTGGCCAACTTCAGAAAAGTTCGATCCGATTGCTGCCGAACAATTCGAGCAACTTAAGCTCTTGGTTGCCGAAGGTCGCTGGGTGATTGCTGAACTGCCAGGGAATAAGAAATATCGATTGTTATACGGCAACGACAATCTTATCGCTGACAATCAAGACACGATTAAGCATCTGATGCGGCTTGAGGCAATTGAACACACCGACCAACCGCGCGGACTGAGATTGGCGACGGCAAACAGGGAAGCGTGGCTAGATATTGATAGCGAAACTCTGTATCAACATCAGGAAAATCTGGAAATGCGCCTAGCCGAATCACGTCAGAAATTGGCGGGATTAAACAAGCGCCTGGAAAATCCGACTTACGTTGAGAAGGCGCCAGCCCACCTTGTCGAGGAAACTCGCGAGCAATTAGCCGAGCAAGAAAAAATCATTACTCGGCTTGTTTCGGAACTGGAAGTAATTAGCTTAAAATAGTTTAACTCACACCTTCAAAATCAAGGTGATAACCATCAAAAGTATGCTGTCCACGAGCGGCATATTTTTGGCGCAATCGCTTCTTATCGTTATTACGAGGCGTAGTTCGCGGTCGCGCCGAACCTTCTTTCAGCACATTTGACAATTGAGCGTGTTCTGGATGAGTATGAGGCTTTGTTTCTGGCATTTTTATTTCACCCTCAACGTCACTTTGAACGCTATATGTTTTCCAAGATGACAAAAACGCTTTATCAACGTTGGTGTCGTGCAGCAGCACACCAAACGCTACATTCAAACTGACAAACATAGTTGTAACGGTGAAAAACTGTTGTACTAAATTCATTTTTATTCTTTCTTTTTTGTATCTATTTTTAGAATACTGATTACAATGTTAGCATAAGCTTTGTTTTTTGTCAAGTATATTTCCCAGCATAGAAATAGTCATCCTGAACTTTATAGAGAAAATGTTTAGTATAATGGAGTCTATGGGATACCTAATTTCTATTAAGGTTGCACTAATCCTTTTTCCAATTTTAGCTTTTCTTATCACGTTGCCGTATATGATTGCGAACTATCGAAAATACGGCTCCGTCAATAAGCTTAGGACTTTGATTTTCTATTCCTTTATTCTGTATTTATTAACTGTATATTTCTTAGTTATTTTACCGTTACCAAATCCAGAATCTGTTCACACAACTTACGCAGAAAATCTGAATTTAATTCCGTTTTCATTCGTCGCAGATTTTATAAAGGATAGTCCACTTGTATTAACAGATAGCTCGACTTGGATTACGGCGATAAAACATCCCACTTTTTACGTTCCTGCTTTCAACATTTTAATGCTCATTCCGTTCGGAATTTACCTGCGCTACTATTTCAAATGTAGCCTTAAAAAGACGTTATTATTGACGGCTATTTTAAGTTTATTCTTTGAGATAACTCAATTGTCTGGACTTTATTTCATCTATTCAGGACCTTACCGATTAGCCGACGTCGATGATATCATCCAGAACACGATAGGCGGATGCGTCGGTTACTTTCTGGGCTGGTTTGCGACGTGGCTACTTCCGTCCAGGGAAGAAATAGATGAAAAATCCTTTGAGGCTGGCTCACGAGTTTCTGGAATTCGTGTTAGTTTATCTCTAATAATCGACGCTGTTATCATCCGTATTCCTTACACCTTATCAAAAACCCAACTTCCGTTTTCGCTATTTTTAGCCCTCTATTTTAGCCTAATTCCTCTACTGAATGGTAAAACTTTTGGTAGTGCATTATTAAAGTTTGGACTCAAATTTGAAAATAAAAAACGGATTCGCACAATTTTCAGAGGAATCTTACTCACGATATATTTTCGCATCATTCCCGCAGGCTTGTTTTACCTCGCGGATGAATTTAATAAGGAAGCGAATTCGCTATTGTTTCTCTGTCTATTCGCAATTACATTCTTAGCATTCATATTATTCGTATTAGTTACAATTGTCGTAGCGTTATTTAATCGACGTTTTATGTTTGATCGTCTATCTGGCGCAAGTTACAAAAGTACGATTCAAGTCAAACAAGAGAAATAAAAAAATAGGAAACTCGCACGAATCTCCTATTTTTCGACTTCAATAGTACTGTTTTGGCGGAAGGGGAGGGATTCGAACCCTCGGTACGTTTTACCGCACGCCGGTTTTCAAGACCGGTACCTTCAACCACTCGGTCACCCTTCCGTACTATCTCTGAATTTTGGCGGAGGAGGGGGGATTCGAACCCCCGCTACAGATCTCTCCATACTAACGATTTAGCAAACCGTCCCCTTCAGCCACTTGGGTACTCCTCCAAATTCACTATTTAGTGTACCATAGAAGTGCAATTATTGATAGCTTTATCGTAAATAGAGTATAATAGAATTATGGTAAAAGGATATATTTCTAAAATTACAATAGGATTACTTACAATTGGGTTCGGTATAGTTTTGGCAACCGCTCCAGTTTCTGCATTAGGCGAAGGTGGCGCTCCAGCTGGAATTAACGCGGCACGCGGCGACAATACGCCATCCAACTTGGCTAATGGTGATTCATCAATCGTAAGGCGAGCCATCAACATTATGCTGTTCGGCGTCGGCGTCTTAAGTGTCGTTATGCTAATCTTCGGCGGTTTCCGCTACGTAATATCTGGCGGTAAAAAAGAATCCGTCACAAACGCCAAAAACACAATTCTATACGCAATCATTGGTCTATTAATCGCAGTCTTCGCTTACGCCATCATTAACTTCATCCTTGGCGCAGCTTTAAGCGGCGGATCAACCACTAACGTTTAATTGTTCACTAATTCTCATCGTGATATACTAACGTCATGAACGATAGTCCAGAAAACCAAGACTTTGAAGCGCCAGCATCTGACAGGATTGATTTAACCGAGCCAATAGCTTGGAACGCGCCAGAAGGCGTGCAGGTTCAGCGCGGTAAATTGTGGTACGTGTTTTTTGTAATTGTGTTGATAGGATTAATGGCTTTGGCAATTTTGGTGTTTAAGAACTGGACTTTCGCTGTTTTGTTGCCAATTATGGCTGTAGCCTTGTTTGTATTATCAAACAAAACCCCACAAGTAATAAACTACGCGATTAGCCCCAAAGGTATTTACATCGCCGATGTTTTACACGATTTTAGCGAATTTCGCGCATTTGGATTAATTCACGAAAACAACCAACATTCGATTCTATTATTGCCAGTAAAACGATTTTCGCCAGGTTTAACTATTTACTTTTCCGAAGCAGAGGGCGAGAGAATTGTCGATATGCTCGGAGCACGCCTACCAATGCAAGAAATTAAGCCGGACGCCTTAGAGAAGTTTATTCGACTGATAAAGCTATAGCTTGATTGGCTATATTTTATGTGGTAGAATACAAAAGTTCAGTGCTTTATAGCAATGAAGGTACCTTATATTTTTATTATAGCCAATCGATTTTCGAAAGGCTGTATGCACCCGTAGCTCAGCTGGATAGAGCGCTGGCTTGCGGAGCCAGAGGTCGTAAGTTCGAATCTTGCCGGGTGTACCACATTAGCTTTATGGAGAGGTGCAGGAGTGGTTGAACTGGCCGCTCTCGAAAAGCGGTATGGGGCAACTCATCGAGGGTTCGAATCCCTCTCTCTCCGCCATAGATATTATGAAAATCACCATTATAACAATCGGAAAAAAGCACGAAGCCTGGGTTCAGCCAGGCATTTTTCGTTTTTTAGAGCGTCTACGAGCACCTTTTGCTGCGGAAATGATTATTCTACCGCATTCAAGCTTTGAAGGCGACAGAGCGCGCCAGGAAGAGTCTGAGCGTATTTTTTCACGCCTTAATTCAGACGACTTCGTTATTTTGCTCGATGAGCGCGGAAAAAACTTATCATCGCCAGAATTATCTAATTTAATTACAGGCAACATCAATAAGCATATTATTTTTATCATCGGTGGCGCTTACGGAGTTACCAGCGACTTGCGCCAAAAATCCAACATCGTCTGGTCATTATCAAACTTAGTGTTTCCGCACCAATTAGTTCGTCTTATTTTAGCTGAACAATTGTACCGCGCCCAAGAAATCCATCGCGGCAGTCATTATCATCACTCATAGCTTCGGGCGCCCGTGCCTGGCAATAACCGCAATTTCCACGTGTTTAGCACCATTTTTCTTCAAACATTCCGCCGCCGCCAACACAGTTGAGCCAGTCGTAAATATATCATCAATAATGATATACCTCTTATTTTTATCAACTTTACCCGCAATTTCAAAAAACTCCTTTGCTTGGCGTTTTCTCTGGGCGGAAGATTTTGTGAAATGCTGAGTGACATTGTTTCTACGCCGAAGCAGGGAACAATATTCTATTTTTCTACGTCGAGATAGTTTAACGGCAATTTTTCGGATATGATCAAATCCACGGCGTCGAATATTCTTAGAAATTGTAGGGATTGGTACAATTGCCGCATCTGACGGCAATTCAGGCAGAGCTTCGTCTAAGAACTCACTTAGCAATCCAGCCGCTGCCTGAACGCGGTTAAACTTATAATCATCAATGATCTTTGCAACAACACCTGTACGCCGTGAAAAACACCAGATCATATCACAGGGAAGATTATGCTTTTTACATAAATTGCCATTCTCCAATAAATCGCCACACAATACGCACATATCATACTTCCGACTCGTGATGTATTTTTTACAATCTAAGCATAAAATACCACCCGTTTCACCGCACTTATAACAGTGGTGAGGAGCGATGATTGATAATAGCGTGTCAAACATTGTAATTTTTACGTTTTAAGCCTTTCTCTGTTGATTATAACGCACATTACAGTTATACTAATAAAGACTTTGTCAATGAGCCTATTATAAAAGTGGAGGAAATTATGGCCCGAAAGCAAGATGATACATTACTAACAGAACAGGAATTGGCTGCGGCGTTTATTGACGATGATAACGACGATCTGCTACCTGGTTTTAACGACGACAATAGTAGAAGCAATAGCACACCAACAACGCGATCCGACGATAATTGGGAAGATGAAGCTGATGACGCAATGGGACAATTGGCTGTTGACGTTTTCGAGACAGAAAACAACCTAGTTATCAAAGCTCGTACCGCTGGCGTAGATCGAAACGACCTAGACGTAAGCATTTCTGACGGTATTTTAACAATTAGCGGCACACTGTCTAGCGGTGACGAAGCAGATGTTCGCCAATGGCACATCCAAGAATGCTACTGGGGCGAATTCAGTCGTACATTAGCATTGCCAACCGCTGTAAATGAAGAAGGTGTTAAGGCAGAATTAAAAGATGGCGTTTTGACAATTACTTTTGAAAAGATAAAGCAAGAAAAAGCAAAGAAGATTCAAGTTCTGTAAAAATCATTTCACAGAAAATACCGTCACAAGTTGGCGGTATTTTTTTAGCCACAAAAAAAGAACCTCATCAGCGAGGCTCTTTTTTAACGGTAGGGTAGATTAACCCTTAAACTTATCAATAACCATATTGACGATTGCGTATGCCAAAATTGCAACCACCAAACCGACAATTGCATACAAAACTGTATTCTTAGCAGCTGTAACCTTATTGCTGTCACCAGCTGAAGTAGTGTATCGGATACCGCCCCAGATAAGCATAATAACGCTTAATGCACCGACGGCAAACAAGAATATATTTACAAATTGCTTAACTAGAGACTCAGGGCTTGCAGTATTGTCACTCACACCTTCTCCTCTTGCACTATTTACGCCATTAGTTAAGGTAAAATCACCTTCAGCGCTTGCAGCTGGGGCTACAGCCAAAGCAACAGTTGGTACTACCAGTAGTCCCGCCAAGATTAATTTTAATTTATTCATTGTTATTTTCTCCTTGTTTAATGATATTACTATTATACATTTTTATCTGTTATTTGTAAAACTAATTATGGATTTATTATAGTCGATTTGTAACCATATTGACGATCGCGTATGCCATAATAGCCACAATTAGTCCAACCACTGAATAGGTGAGCGTACTCTGAGCAGATTTTGTCTTTGAAGCGTCGCCAGCCGAAGTAATATAGCGAAATCCACTAAAAATAATCATAATAACAGACAGAATACCTACAGCCCAAAGCAAAACATTAACTACTGTTTTTATTAGACCTTTATCACCGTCAATACTTTTACCTTTCATTTCCGATGTTGTAGCGGTATTAATACCATCAGATACCTGGGCAGAAGCGCTACCTGGCAGGGAAGCAGTAGATAAAACTGATGTTCCAAATACCGCACAGGTCATAATTGCTATTGATATTATTGATTTTTTCATACTTTCTCCTAATTAAACCTATTAAATACAAAATTAACAATCGCTGAAGCGAATATAGAAACTATTAAGCCAACGACAGCATATAAAACAGTATTCCTGGCTTTTGCAGCTTTCTGAGCATCACCGCTGGAAAGTGCAAACATAATACCGCCAATAACTATCATAATAATCGAAATAGCACCAACGGCCGTAAGTAAAACTTCAACGATAGTTTTTATAATACCGTTCACTTGAGTTTCGCCACTGCCCTTATTTTTACAATAGACAGAGTTTTCATTTCCATTTGAGCAAATATCAATACCGTTAGCCGCGGATACCGCTGGAGTAAACACGCCAAGGAGCCCAATTATTAGTATTCCAGCCGTCAGGATTTTTGTAAAAATCTTCATTTTAAACCTTTCCTATAATATAACCTGTTATAGCAATCGCACTAGCAATAATAACCAAACCAATAACTGAATATAAAATAGCATTCTTTGCGCTGGCCGTCTTAGCGGGATCGCCGGAAGACAGGGAATAATTTATTCCAGCAATAATCACCACAATAACAGCCACGACACCAGCCACCCAGAGCGCCAAATTAACAAACTTCATAATATCTACATCGTTATTCTGTGGCACGCCAAGATCATCTGCTTTTCCTAATAATCCAGCAAAAAATTCCATATATCTCATTTTATACCCCTATCTTTGATGATATAAAGTTAACCAACGCAACAGAAGCTAGGGCGATAACCAGACCGATCGCGGCACTCATAATAGTCTTTCGCCCATGAGCAGCCTTGTCTGGAGCACCGTTACTGGTCATCATCAAGAATCCACCGTACATAATATATCCAACAGTCGTGTAACCGATAAGCTGCAGCAAATCATCAACGATATTAAGCGCGATTTTCCAAATATAGTTAGCTTGAGAATTAGTATCTGTGCCTGGATTTTTAAGGGAACAGTCACTATTAGTCAAGCCGCTATACCATGGTTTTAATGTTAAAATCTTCCCCTTATTAGAACATGCATCGTCCGCAAAAGAAATACCCGGGAAAGTTACGCTCGCCCCAAACGACCCTATAATCATTAAAGACATTGCTATTATAATTTTCTTCATTAATCGAAAACTCCTCCTGGAATAATAAAGTTAGTAATTGCCACCATAAACGCAAACATTATTATCCCAATAACAGTATTCGTCCAGACTTCACGTGCTTTTTTTATCTTATCTGGACTACCCTCAGAAGTGGTATATAAGAATGCGCCATATATAACAGCACCAACCGCCGCGACCAAAACTCCAGCGGTTAAGATTTTAATAACTTGCTTGATTATGTTGATAATTGCCGTACTACCTTCGCCTTCACAAGAAATAACAGAGGTTTCCGCGCCGCCGCAGCCGGCAGCCAAAGCTACTTTGGGTATAAAAACGCTCCCTGCGATTACTGTTGCGATGAATATACTGATTACAATATTTCTTTTTGCCATAAAATTTTCTCTTATACCTAAATTGTAAAATAGTCAAGCGAAAAAAGCAAACATTTTCCTTGAAAAGACAGAAGTAATCTGATAATATAAGGGGTATTGATATGCGCTCGTAGTGAAGTTGGCCTATCACGCCTCCCTGTCACGGAGGAGATCGCCGGTTCGAATCCGGTCGAGCGCGCCACAGATATTTTCACCCTAACAGGGTGTTTTTTTATGGAAAATATACTTAACTTATTGCATTTTTGTATAGTTTATGTTATGATATGGGCAATTGGACTAGAAAGTCTAAGAAGTTTTTACAATAAAATATCTGACAATGTCAGAGGAAGGATACCAAGCGTTATGGTTCGAAATCGTGAACAATTTAACCCAAGCGATTCAAAAACAAGTCTTTCAACTACAACTAAAGAAAAGTTCTTAAAGGGCATCGCTACAGCGGCAGCACTGTTAGCTTCAGTAGCTCCGTTGTCAGCCTGTGGTGAAAGCTACAGTGAGCCAACTCCAGATACAACACCTACCTCGCAGGAAACTCAAGATTCTACACCTTCAGTAGAAGAGACAAGTTCTCCATCACCAGAGGCTAGAGAAATCCCAGAAATTGAGGGACTGGATAATCTTCTAGACTCTTTGGATAATGCAAAAGACACGAACGACAAGAGAGCAGCCTTCATTAATTATACAAACATGCATGCTAACAGCGAATCTGCAAAATTAGATATTGATGAGTTTGGTCAGATAATCACAACAAAAGAAGAACTCCCTGGAGTCATGAAAAATATCGGAGAGCACAGCGCCTACAGTATTAATTTGATGGCCAAATCCTACTTTAAACTAGTCGACGAAGGCAGAGTGGAAGAGGCAGACAAGATGCGCGACGCCTACCTAAGCAGTATGGCTATAGGAAGTGCTCAAAAGGTGATATATGACTTTTTTGAGGAGTATAAAGAATACCCTGAGGAAAGATATCTTGACTATAACGTTTTCGACCTATTTCCACTAGATGGACAGCCAAATAAAATATTTGAGTCTACAGGAAAAGACGGTAATTATCCAAAGCTAGTCCGAAACAACGCTAATAACGCAGACCCTTGTTCTGATGAAGGAGATCTTACACGATGCAACGGTCTAAATTACGGTGGTTGGATTCCTAAATATCAAGCAGCTTATCTAACAGGAGATGGTGGGGTTGAAGAAATAATGACCATTGTTAACACTGACAGGGGGAGTGCCGAAAATCTAAACTTTGACCCGTCAAAGGAGCAATCCCTTGATGCGGTATCAGACCGCACAGTAAAGATTCGAGTAGCTCCTGTGATAATTGATTTCCGAGGAATCAGTGTACCTCATGATTATCAAAAACAAGGAAGCCCGATGCTATTCACTATAAACGGTGAAGACGTACCAGCATACGAAATCCCTGAGATACAGAATGCTTGGGACAATATTAAAAAAGACTAAACTCCAGACTTAGCAACTATTGCATAAACACCTTCATATGTGATTAAATGAAGGTGTTTATGTTTATGAGTGGGTTTAGTCGTAGAAACGTCTTTAAGAGTATAGTTTTATATTTGTGCGTGAGCGCCTTATTTATATTACCAATTTCTACACTATTAACCTCTTTACCCGCATTTGCTGATGGATACTTTGATGGCCTCAGTACTCAAGAAAAATATAAGTTCTATGTTTATGCGCGCGCATTAGATACATGTTTTGTCCGTGCAGGAAGTAAGGCGCCCAACAGCAACGTAGAGGAGCTGAAAAAGGGAAAAATATTTAATAATGTTGGCGACGGAGCTTACGTAGGAACTTTTCCAGGCTTTACAGGATACAATAGCTCGGGAGGATATTTTGATTGCAACTCAGCTGAACTTATGAGTACAGCTGTTAGTCAATTCAACATACAGCCACAAGGAAGATCCTCCGCCGTAGAGGTATTGCTTTGCAAAATAGGATACAGGAGAGGCACTAACTACACCCTGTCCGAAGACGAATGTATAAATGGAAGTGGTGCATTTGGCAAAAAAAAGAAGTCTGCAGGAGGGAAGGATGATAGACAAGTTGACGCTAATGTATATTCAAAAGGAAAGATATTTGAAGTACTAACAAATTTATCAGGTTATAAAAATGGTATAGAAAACTCCGATCCTAGCATAAAATATCTGGTTTCGAGGTCCATGATAAAAGGTTGCGTAAAAGACGACAATCCTCAACCTCAACGACACAGCTCAAAAGATTGGGAAATACCAAATATAGATGGTAACGGAAATGCAACTAACTCATATTACCTACCTGGCGACGGGCAGGGTTATAATGTGGGCGGATCAAATAACCGTGAATGGCCACAGAATCATTATGACGCAAACATTTCTGAATGGCAGTGTATGAATATATATCAACGCCTAGTGGAGTCAGCGCCAAAATATCAAGAAGCCCTAAAGCAGTCAGTCACAGACACCGCGTGTGTAGGGCTGGCAGACGAAAATCTAAAAGCCGCCTGCAGACGCGGTATAAATCATAAGGATGATCCTAAGTATTGCTACACAAAATATGAAAATCAGCCAGAAAAAATAAACGCCTGTAAGCAAGGTCAGTCTGCTAAAATAGAAACTCCGTCGGAAGGTGACGGCGGCGGAGAAGAAGAGGAAAAAAATTCGTGTGGTATTGATGGAATGGGATGGCTTATTTGTCCTTTAATGACTTTTATGGGGGGAATTGCTGATGCTTCTTATTCTGTAATATCACAGTTTCTTAATATTAGACCTGCTATCTTCGATGAGGGGTCTGATGCGGTAGGAGCAAAACAGGCATGGAACTTCTTTCGTGATATAGCAAACGTCATATTTGTATTGCTATTTTTATGGGTAATTTTCTCACAAGTCAGTAGTATCGGCATAAGTAACTACGGCATTAAAAAAATCTTACCAAAATTAATAGTGGGAGCTGTATTAGTAAACCTATCGTTTTATATATGTCAATTAGCCGTCGACTTATCCAATATCCTTGGCTTTACACTAAAAGAAGCTCTTGAAGGAGCGGTGTCTGGAGTTGGTGGATCGTCTTCAAATTCAGCAATAGCGAGCGGTCTCGGCGCAGCAGTTGCTGGCATTCTAGTTCTTACAGGAACAGTGCTATTTGCAGCGCTTGCAGTCAGTGTACCAACATTACTATCTCTAATGTTAGTGCTACTTGTTGTGCTTGTCATACTAATAGTTAGACAAGCAGCTATAGTTCTCCTAATATCAATTGCGCCCCTAGCATTCGCAGCTTGGCTCCTGCCAAACACCGAAAGTTTATTCAAAAAATGGGTATCAATGTTTAGGGGGTTATTAATGGTTTTTCCTATAATATCCCTTTTGTATGGAGCTGGTAAATTAGCAGGGGCAATATTAATGACAACAGCCACAAGCGACCCGAATGATACTGCGATAACTATGCAGTTTGCAGGCTTGGCAGCGTCTATTTTGCCATTAGGCGCCACACCTTTCGTACTACAGAGCTCCTTAAATTCGTTGGGCAATATTGGCGCAAAGATAGGCAGAATGGGTGCTAATGCGCATAGTCGATTCGCTGGAAATATAAAAGGCGCAGCAAAAGGACGTGTTGACAATTCTGTTATTGGCGATACAAAAAGAAAATACTCAGACTTCATGAATAGAAAACGCGCAAGCAGGCGAACGGGTAAATTTGCGACGTGGAGGGACAATAGTCCACTCGGTCAATTCATGGGTTGGGATAAAGGTGGAGCGCGCGCCCGCGCAACTGTAGCTAAGGCGTTCGAAAGCGACGTTGAAAATGCATCCACAATGTTGCAAGGTATGACATCTGACAAGATAGCCAATATAGCCAACGGCACAACTGTAGAATCAAAGGCTATGCGCGCGGCGGCTATTGACCATACTATGGCTAATGGTAGTTTTAAAGAACGTATGGATGTATTGAGTAGTCTAAAAGGCACAGACAACTCCATAAAACAACGGGCAATTAAAGCTGCATACGCAAAGAAGGATAATAATATCATAGGAAATGGATTAGGAGATGCTATCCTTAATGACGAGGTTGGTAGTACGCAAGACCTATCTAATATGGCAGTAAATAATGCCGCGTCTGGAAATCTACAGGCGGAACACTTAGTACAAAATGGCGCAGCAACCAAATGGTTATCCGATGCTATTACTACTAGTGGAAGTCAGCAAGCTAAGGATGCATTTATAAAAGCAGGAGAAGTTGCCATATCAAATCCAAATACTGCGAAAAATATAAATCAAGCAATATCCGAAGCGTTAAATGCTCACGGAGTGGTTGCCCATAATACGCCACAGAATACATCCTCCTCTAATTCTCAACAGAACAGCCAAGGTAGCAGTCCTCAACAATCACCACAAAATAACCAACAGAATAATAGTAATTCTGGGGAGAAAATAATTATCGCTACATCTCAAGAAGATGTAAGAAAGGCATTGGAGGATTCTAGGCGACGAGGGAACTAGGCACATGCTTCATACGCTCTCTTGACTTTTTCCATCAAAAATGCTAATATAAACCCAGATGGAGTGGTTAATTTCCCGTAAGCAGTTTCTTAACAAGTGGCTGCAGTGGTTTGTATTGCTGATAGCAGGGATGCTGGTGGGCATTTTTCTTAATAACTTAACACACTCAACCTCTGTTTACGCTGTAGATGCAGAATGGAGTGGTCATAATTTAACCTATAATAAAGAAAAATATACAAAGGTAAGTGATGATAAAAAGATCAAACAATTTAACCTACCTGATAATTCGCTTGTTTATGTTAATGAAGATAAGAATAAAAAAGAAGCCAAGGTTATTTATTTCCCATCAAGCGAAATATCTTCACTAAGTTCCGCAACCTACGCAGTTTATTCATTTACGCCACCAAACACCTATGAACAAACCAGCACCTCAACTATTTCAATTGAATCGCCATCTGAAAATTCAACAGGTACTTCCTGTGATGTGCAGGGAATAGGTTGGATTATCTGTCCACTCTCCAACTGGCTGGCTGATGGCATAGATTATATGTACAGCGCGCTTCAGGAGTTCTTAAAAACTAAGCCGTTAGAAACGACCAACCAAAACAGTGGAATTTATCTGGCGTGGGTCATTATGCGCAACATTAGCAATGTGGCGTTTATTGTGGCGTTTTTGGTGATTATCTACTCACAATTGACCTCTGTAGGAATTAGCAATTACGGCGTTAAAAAAATGCTCCCTAGGTTAATAATTGCGGCAGTGCTGGTCAACTTATCATTTACGATTTGTGCTATATTACTGGATTTATCAAACGTAACTGGTTACGCTTTCCAAGACGCTTTCATGGGGATTAAAAATACCATATCCACCGTAGGAGAAAATACGGGTGTAGGTTGGACATGGTCAGAAGTTATTGTGATGATATTATCCAACGGAGCTTTAGCTGGCGGGGCAGTCGCAACAGTAGCCATGGGCGCAGAACTGCTACCATTGGCACTATCAGCATTAGTGGGGATAGGTCTAGTGCTTCTCTTAGTACTTCTAATTATGGCAGCACGTCAAGCTTTGATTGTAATCTTAATTATCATTTCACCTTTAGCCTTCGTTTGCTATTTACTTCCTGGCACAGAAAAATGGTTTAAGAAATGGCGAGACTTATTCCTCACGATGTTAGTATTTTTCCCGGCATTCGCTGTAATATTCGGTGGGGCACAACTAGCGGGAATAATAATTATCCAAAACGCCACTGGAGCAAATGGTGGAATAATGCAAATCTTAGGAATGGTGGTTCAAGTTATACCATTAGCCTTAACACCTATAATTCTGAAACTTAGCGGCGGAGTATTAGGCAAATTCGCTGGGTTTGTTAATGACAAGAATAAAGGCTGGTACGACAAGTCCAAAAACTGGGCTAAAGATCGTCGTGAGATCACTAAAAACAAGAAGTTGACTAATGCCAATATGACGCGATTCAACCCAAATCGTTTACGCCGCCGAATGGATCATAATAGTAGATTGCGTAAAAAGGATCTGGAAACTTCACAGAAAAATGCCGAGAATTCATTTAGGAATACAGCCAAATATAAGAAGTCGGACTTATATGCCAGACAGGCTTCCAGGCGCTCAGATTTCTTATCTGCACAAGATGATAATCGCTACCTCGAATCTACGCTGGGTCACGCACCAGATGATATATACGAAAAAAGATCTCTATACGATCGTGCTCTGAGAAACGTGTCGGCTACCTATGCAACTCGACAAGATTTGAAAGCCCATCAGCAGCAAACCGCATTCATGAATGATATTAAAGACCTAGAAACCGAAATTGCAACAGCGGGTCTGATTAAGAACAACGCTCAACGTCAGCAGCACAGTGAATTTGCAGAACAATTGATAAACAGCAAGGAACTTCGAGAAAAAGCTGGCGGCAACGTATTCAAAGATGCAAATGGCAATTTGATTGGTGCAAATGCAGCCTTAGCTTCAGCCATAGCAACCAGCCGCAGTGAGTACGCCAAGTCTGTTGATGAAGCTCATCAGATTATGAAGCATTATAAGCTGAGCGCTGAGCAAAGACAAAAGATATCTTTAGGCAATTCCGTGACGCTTTCAAATGGAACAGTACTGGATAGTAATAACATATTTATACGTGAAGCCGCAATTGAAGAGCAGATTAAATACGGAACTGTTACAGAAGTGGCTCAGCTTGTTAGCGAATTACCGCCAGAATTCTATTCTTCCGTGTCGGCAGCATTAGCGTCATCCGGCGTGAAAAACAAAGCTTCATTTATGGGCGGTAAATTAATTGACGATATGGTTAAGGGCGCTATTAATAACCGTCAAGATTTGCTCAATTATTGTGCTGACTGGCTACAGGGTGGTAAATATAAACCAGAAACTTTAGCCACCACTGAGGCTGATGGTGTTAAGTTATTAATAGAAGCTGTAAAGAATACATCTGTTATTACTGATAAGAAACGTCAAGATCTTAAGAAAGTTATCAACACAATTCTTACTGATAAGAGGCTGTCAGCTAATGCAACTGACGCAGCCAAAGATCAGTTCAAAAACCTTCGCAACATGCTATAATCATCATATTTTTGATATAATATAAGCAGTATGTCGGTGTATAAAGTCCCTCAAGATGTCGAGGCGGAGGACAAACTGCTCGGGCCGTTTAGTTTCCGACAGTTTGTGTTCTTAATTATAGCTGTTATCGGAATCGCTATCGCGTACGGTTTGAGTACAATTTTACTACCTTTGGCAATAATTCCTGTGCCGATAATTTTATTCTTTGGAGCGCTGGCTTTACCGCTTAAAAAAGATCAGCCAATGGAAGTTTATTTGGCAGCAGTCATTTCTTTTATGTTAAAACCAAAAAAACGTCTATGGCAGCCTGATGGAATTGAAAGATTAGTCGAAGTTATCGCGCCAAAAGTCGAGGAGAAGACTTACGGAAATAATTACGATCAAGCCGAAGTTCAGCGAAGATTGTCATATTTGGCGAATTTGGTAGATAGTCAAGGTTGGTCAATTCGTGGCGTCAATAATCCGAATAGCTCGATGCGTGCCGACTTATTCAACGAAGGGCAAGCGGCTAACGACATATTGGATGAAAATAGTGCTACGGCGCAAAATATCAATCACTTAATAAATCAGTCAGATGTTCGTAGACGACAAGAAGTTATCCAAAAGATGCAAACAGGGCAATCTGCTACACCGCCTCCTACGCAAACACCTCAACCATCTCAACCAGATAATCCTACTCCAGCCGCACCACTACAAATGAATCCGTACCCAACAATGCGTCAATCCGTATTAAATCCAGTGTCCGGACTACCTGTCACGAACACTCCAGCTCAAACTCAGCCGACAACCACGCCGCAAACTAGCGTAAACGAGGTGCCACCTGCTATAATAGAACTGGCAAATAACCGCGACCTCTCGATTGAAACGATTGCGCGTGAGGCAAATCGAATTCAGCAAGAAAATAAATTATCAGATGAGGAAGTGGTGATTTCACTACGTTAGGTGGGGTTTATGCAACCAGAGTTACAAAATCAACAATCTTATCAGCAGGTTCCGCAAACCAATGCGGCTCTTCCTGGTGTCTCTCAGCAGCCATCAGCAGCAATTGGTTCGGGACCAAGTCCAACCGCGCCATCTCCAGATAAAACCCCTGACGACAAGAAGCAAAAAGGACCAATTAGCACCCAGAATACGCTGCTTTTCTCTGAAATGCGCGAAAATATGATCATCATGAGCGATGGCAGTTTTCGGGCAGTAGTGGAATGCGAATCGATCAACTTCGACCTTATGAGTTCACGCGAAAGAGAGGGAATTGAGTTCAGTTATCAAAACTTTATTAACTCTCTATATTTCCCAATTCAAGTTCTTATCCGTTCACGCCGCGTAGACATTGGCCCATATCTGGACAGATTGGCTGAAATTCGCCGCAATCAAGACAATATGCTCCTCAATGTCCTAATGGATGATTATATGGATTTTATTGATATTCTGGCACAAGAGGCAAACATTATGGATAAGAGTTTT
This sequence comes from Candidatus Minimicrobia sp. QA0096, assembly GCF_963967315.1. Taxonomy (NCBI): domain Bacteria; phylum Candidatus Saccharimonadota; genus Candidatus Minimicrobia; species Candidatus Minimicrobia sp. QA0096. Next base: position 516,605 of record NZ_OZ017288.1, on the reverse strand, counting down.
TATGTTGTCGTTCCATATTATCCAGCTGGCGAGGAAAATGCCTTCAAACAACAGACTAAGGGATTATTCAATAGCTTCTTCAGCGGAAAAAAAGAGGCAACCGTAACAAAAATTGACCAAGTTACCTATACCAAAGCAAAAGATGAAATTAAAAACCGCATTGATTCGGTTATGAATGGTCTATTCCAAATGGGCGTAAAAAGCTGGCAATTGAACACCCGACAACTGGGTGAGCTGTTCTACACTTCATATAATCCCGACACGTCGTCACGTGAATCGTTAGAGGACATTGATCCAAGCGAGCTTACGACCACTTACGTAACTAAGGGAACTGGTCCATCACCGAGAGGAGGAAGGTCATAATGGCGAAGAAGAAATTAGACGCCGTTGATATTGCTGCTCAACAACGAGCAAGGGAGCAAGCCGAAGTCGAACAAGCCTTCTTAACTGGTGTTCGAACTTTGCGTGATTTTATCGCGCCAAGTAGTATTGAGCTTCATTCTGACCATTTCCGACTTGGCTCAAAATACGGTCGCACAATGTATGTTTATGGCTATCCTCGCCAAATCTACACCGGCTGGCTTAGCTCAATCATTAACATCGATGAAGTGCTGGATATTAGTATGTTTATTTATCCAGTCGATACGCAAATTGTCCTGAATAACCTGCGTAAAAAAGTTACTCAGTTGGAAGCAACCATGAATATCAACATGGAAAAAGGAAAGGTGCGCGATCCAGGCTTGGAAGCGGCTTTGCAAGACGCCGAAGAATTGCGCGATCAATTGCAGATTGGCGCCGAAAAGTTCTTCCGCTACGGCTTATATATTACGCTTTACGCCGACAGCTTGGACGAGCTAAACTTCATCCAGCATAAAATTGAAACTATTTTTGGTCAACAATTGGTGTTCTCAAAAGTAGCTTCCAGCCAGCAGGAGCAGGGATTGAATAGCTCTATTCCACAATTGACTGATGAACTACAGATTCGCCGCAACATGAACACTGGCGCAATTTCAACCAGCTTTCCATTCACTTCAGCCGATTTAACAGATAATAAGGGCGTGCTTTACGGAATTAATATGCATAATAATGGCTTGGTGATTTTTGACAGATTCTCTCTGGAAAACGCCAATATGGTCGTGTTCGCTAAGTCTGGTGCTGGTAAATCATTTACCGTTAAGCTGGAAGCTTTAAGAAGTATGATGGTCGGGGCTGATATTGTAATTATCGACCCAGAAAACGAGTACCAAAAACTATGCGACGCGGTTGGTGGCAGTTATATTCGATTGAGTTTAAGTAGCGACACGAGAATCAATCCGTTTGATTTGCCGCGTGTTATTGACACTGATGAAGCAGATGACGCACTGCGAGCTAACTTAGTTACACTACACGGACTACTCAGACAAATGCTGGGCGGCGCAGGAGTAGGAGCCGGCGGGCAAGTCATGGCAGGATTATCACCAGCAGAAGAAGCTGATATTGATCAAGCATTGATTGACACCTACGCGCGCGTCGGTATTACTTCGGATCCATTGACGCACAATTCTACGCCACCGACAATTTCCGACCTATACGACACTTTGCTTCATATGGGCGGAACTGGCCCAAGTCTGGCTCAGCGACTTCGCAAATTTACCTCTGGAACGTTTGCTGGAATATTTTCACAACAGAGTAATATTGATATTAATAATAATATGGTTGTCTTTAACATTCGCGACTTGGAAGATGAACTGCGACCAACGGCGATGTATATTGTTCTTAACCATATCTGGAATATTACGCGTACCGACCAGAGGAAACGTATGCTGATTGTTGACGAGGCTTGGCAATTGATGAAATATGACGATTCTGCCAATTTCTTATTCTCGTTAGCCAAGCGCGCCCGCAAATATCAATTAGGCTTAACGACTATCACGCAGGACGTGGAAGATTTCGTCGGAAGTAAAATGGGGCGAGCAATCGTTTCCAACTCCTCAATGCAGCTACTTTTGAAACAGTCTGCCAGCGCCGTTGACGTTTTGGCGCAAGTGTTTAAATTGACAGATGAAGAGCAGAAACGACTAGCCAATTTCCCAGTTGGGCAAGGATTATTCTTTGCTGGACAAAATCACGTTCACATCCAAATTCAGGCTAGTGATACCGAATATAATTTGATCAATACAAATCCTGTATCGCAACAAATAAAACCGTCAGATTCGCCGATCGGCGGCTACGGAGCGGTGTAGAAAAATAGCGAGAAAATATGGCACGAGTTGATTACACGACGGATTCCGAAACTGACAGCAGGTTAAATCCTGCTGAGCAGGCTAAGTTTGATCAAATCTCGGCTGGTTCTGACAGTGGGTCAGAGTTAAGTGATCGCGAAAAAGATGCCATAAATGACCTTGAATCTCAGTTTGATAATAAAGATTCGGATTTGAATCCTAATCAAAATGATTCCGCCAGCACTGCTGTTAATGACCAAGAATCTTCTGTTCCAGGCAACGGTTTTTATCAGCCGTCTGCGGGAAAAAAGAAAAGTCCAGTAACGTTCAAATCTTTACTGAAAAAACGCGGACCAATTGCAGTTATTGCTGGAATACTGGGACTGGGCGGTGGAATTCTGGGAATATTTCTTAGTCCAGCGACAATGTTACAAAATATTATGGAGAATTTCACCTGGAAAAACGACTCCGCTTCAGTTGTTAAAGAAACCAGAATGAAAAAAATAATAAACAGAATTTTTGAATCTGGTGATGATGCAGGAATTTGCAATAATAAGAAAATTAAATGCAAAACAGGAAGATTATCCAACAAAGCTCTTAAGAGATTCAAGAAATCCGGATTAATTCCAGTTGATGCTGATGGCAAAGAAATGGACATAAAAGGAAGAGGATACCCAGAAAAAAATCCAACTCACTGGAAGGTGGAAGGATTAAACGATGGGAAACCTATTGAGTCGTCGAAATTAAAAGACGAATTGCTCAAAAAAGAGAATCGTAAAATTGCCAGTAAAGTCTATGGCAGAACCGGTCTAATGAAAATGCGTTTCCGCGCCTGGACAGGAAAACACATAAGTAGGCTTTACGGTAAATTCAACCTTAAAAGAAATAGTGCCATTTCAAAAATTGATAAAAAACTTGGAATAAAAGAAAAAAGAGAGAAATTTAAAGAAAAATTACCAAAGTTTGAAGCTGGTAGTGCTAGTAAAAATATTAGCAAAGGTGTTGATAAGTTGGGTGGTAAGCTGAAAAAAGGTGGCCTAGCTTATGCTATTAGTGCAGGGGCTTGTGCTGTAGTAAAAATCCCAAATCTTATTGCGTCAGGTGTAGCAGCAATTCAGTTAGCTCCACTATTAGGCATAGTTATGGATGTTATCCTATCCCCTGGATCACAAGCTAAGGCTTCTGGACTCGACTCTAGTGGTGGTGGATTCTCTCAAGAAACGATGGAAACCATCGGCACTATGCTAACCGAAAGAGGAAAGATGAAAGGGTCCGATAACGCCGAAGGATCGGCATTAGATTCTCCGTATTTACTAGCAGCAATGGGCGTAAATAACGACAAGCCTGGAATTGCAAAAAACTACATTCCTGGATATTCAGTAGCTACGAATCCTATAATCCAAGGCTTTAATGAAGCTAAAGAAGCCACTGAAGGTGTATGCGATTATATATTAAGTCCAGTAGCCATGTATGCCTCTATGGCAGTAGAGGCAGCAGTCTCAGCCTCTACTGGCGGTATAAGTGCGATAGTTAGTTGGGTAGGTAAGGCAGCGCTATCTGAAGTGATTAAAAAAGTACTCGAATATGCAGTTGGCGAGCAAGTAAAAAATATCCTCACAGAATTAGCAAAAAGCCTCCTTACGCCAGACAAGGCTCAATATAAAGACCTGGGAGATGCACTCGGCGTTGGTGCGGCGGCGTTCTTTTCGGCAGGATCTATGGGACAAATGCTCCCCGGGCTTAAGATGAGTCAATTAGCAGAATTCAACGGAATCCAAATAGCAAACGAAGAATTCCAAAAAGAAATGGATATAGCCTCATTAAGTCCATTCGATACGTCCAGTAGATATACATTCTTAGGTAGTATATTCCATAATATGGGCAATATGATGATAGCTAATGGAACTTATAGTAAAACTCCAGTAGCAATGCTGTCTAACATTCTCAGGCTACCTTCTATGGCACTATCTTATTCATCTACTGCAAAAGCAGCAAGCGGTATGTATTCTGATAAATATTGTGGATACGCAAAAGACTTTTATATGGGAAGTGGATCATCCGAAGATCCAGCCGTGAATATGGCAGGATTACCGTGTACTGGCATAACCAATAGCCAGGCAAACATGTCAGTAGAGGAGGCTATTCAAATTGCCGAAAATGAAGGATGGATACAGAAAGATATGGACATTCCAGATGGCGCAGATATATCCGATCTCATGAATAATGGATACATAGTTAAAGATACTCCTCTTCATGACTTTGTAGAAGGCTGTGGAGATGCCAGCACCGGAAGCTACTGGTTTAGTAATGGCGGGTGTACAGCGCCATCAGATTCAACACAAACAACATCATCTACCGCACCAACATATAAAGATAGTGAAGGCAAAGATATTACTGACCAATCTTTCGGAGCTGAAAATTCCGCTAAGCAATACGACGATAGAAAGCTTTCCGCAATGTCAGTATTATTAATTGATTTCCAAATTGCCCAATCAATCAATGGCGAAGATGACGAAGAAGACGCTCCTTCAACCACGGCTAAAGCTCCAGACAATGGCGAGGCAGTTGGCGAACCTCAATTAGAAGAGGCGCAACAAGACGGATGGGGAGGTCATAGCAACGGCGGAATTCCAGATTCAGAATTGCAAACTCTATCTTTCTCGTCAGGCAATAAAATGAATAAGAAAGCTGCAGCGGCCATGGAAGAAATGAATAAAGCGTATAAAGCCGATAACGGGTCAGACTTAATAATTAATGAAGCGTATCGAGATTGTGCAACGCAAATTAGATATAGTAAAGAGCTAGGATCAAGAGCAGCTCCAGCTCCCCCGTGTGTATCAAACCACGGCTGGGGACTTGCTGCAGATATTGAAGTTGGCGCGTTTGGGTCTTCTACATATAATTGGCTAAAAGCTAACGCCCACAAATACGGTTATGTACATCCCGCTTGGGCTGAGCCGGGTGGGAGTAACCCCGAACAATGGCACTGGGAGTATGCGAGGAAGGTCTAATGAATAAAGAAAATAAAGTTATCCTAATATCATCCGTATTATTTTTAGTAAGTATTACGGCAACCTTCCTTATTATTAAAAACCCTGACAGCAATCAATACACAACTATTCTGTCATCATCCCAAAACACTAACGAGAATCAAAATAATACTCACGAGCAATCATCAGAACAGAAAGTTATTACCGAATTACTAAATTCTACCTCTAGTACCTACGGCAACCGTGAATTAAAAAAGTATTCAATAGTAAAAGAGCAGGGCGAATTTAAGTTGGTTGCACTAGAAATTTATAGCGAGAAATTCAAATCTACCTACAACACGTATGCAGTCCTAAGAAATAATTCAGTCATAACAGGCGTTAATGATAGAAAATCCCCAGACGCCTTAAAAAATATTGGTGTTCCTGCAGATATTATAAACGAATATAAGAGGAATCGATCTGATGTATAAAAAGTTGTCTATCGCTCTTTGCTTTGCTATATCTTTTGCTATTACTATGCAGCCAGTATCTTTGGCGGCAGGATATCCCGATTCATATGTAACAAACGATATTCTTTGGTATAAAGAAAATGATTCAACAACTTGTTCCGGATCATCTTCTAATGGAGTATCAGGATCTGATAACCAAGAAAAGATTTGGGGATATCTACGCAACGCAGGATTAAGCGCCGAACAAACAGCTGGCGTGATGGCTAATATTCAGGCAGAGTCAGGATTTAGTCCTACCAGACACGAAGTAGGTCAAGGATGGGGGTCTGGAGGTTGGGGACTTGCCCAGTGGACGTTCGGAAGGCGAACGCTTATAGCTAATAAAATACCGTCTGAGTTAAAAAAATATTACAGCCAAGAGTATGGTGGCGCGCCTAACGACAAGGGTATGGTCGATTCTATTCCGGTAGAAGACAACGACAAGCTATTGATCTTCGAATTAGAGTATTTAGTGCAAGAGGGGACAGAAAGACCCGTTACTGCTCGTGGATTTGGTACCGCTTCAAATTCATGGGAATTATTAAAAACCCTGAAGACAGTTGATGACGCCACTGTTTTTTGGCATGACGATTTTGAAAAATCAGCCATGACAAAAGATGACGTTAAAAATATACGCGGTGCCGCCGCACAAAAAATCTATGAAAGATTTAATGGTACAGGCGGAAGTGGAGGAGGATGCTCTTCATCAAACGGTGGCGGCGACTTTATCGACTATGTCAAACGTTATGCCTGGCCAGAAAAAAGGGTTCGTACAGATAAAAAACCTGATTACGAAAAAGCTATAGAAAAGGCAAAAAGTGAGAACAGATTTACTGGCGGTACGTGTTATGGCGGCGGTGTCGATTGTGGCGCGTTTGTAACAACGATTTTGAACGACAGTGGGTTTGATAAAAATTACAACTACGGAGGTGAGGGCGGTAAAGCTGGGCCGACTGGCGTACAGAGAGCGTGGGCAGAAGCCAACTGGCAAACTCTTGGTAACGGTAGCTCGATCAACGTAGCAGACCTTAAACCCGGTGATGTCGCCCATAGTCCAGGACATACATTTGTTTTTGTTGGTAATATAGAAGGATTTGACTCAAATATAGCATCCGCCTCATTGTGTGAATACGCCCCAAAAGCAGGCAACGAGAGCTTAACATCACCAAGCGTAACTTGGTTTAGGAAGAAATGATGAATAAAAAAATAATTAGCAGTATATTAATATTATTATCAGCCAGTACATTAGTATATGGCGTCATAACCTACGTAAATAGATATGACACCACTCCGGTTTACCTACTAACCTCGCCCGATAAAGCTGAAATTACTACTGGTAGTCAAAAATTTATCGGCTCGCAAGTCGTATATTTAAGACCAGGAACGTACAATTTTAAAGCATCAAGAAGTGGCTTTAAAGATGAGAATATTAATGTTGAAGTAAAAAAAGGTAATCCGTTAAGGATAATTTTTGCACTCACACCCACAACAGAGGAGGCTATTAAAGAATTGCAGTCTTCCTCCAAAACATCAGAAATAGACAGAGCTACAACGGACAGACTTGCTAATGAACAAAAAAAACTAGAAGACGCCAATCCTATAATTAAAAAATTACCAATAAAAAACTTAATTTATTCAATTGGATATAAGGCAGACCCTAGTCATAAGAATGGAGTTATCGTAGAAATCGATACTATAGAAGGATATAGAAATGCTGCCCTCAATAAGATTAAAGAGCAGGGATTTGACCCGTCAAAACTAAATATCACATTTAGAAACTACGCTAATACATTTACGGAGTAATTATGAATCGAAGGAATATTATCATCGGCAGCATTACATTGGCAATATTAACGTTAATATTGCTAGCGATTATGTTCATCCAGCCAACACATACTATATCTATAACTTTCGATAAGGAAAATCTGTCAGCGAAAATATATCGCAACACAAGCAAAAGCACTTCCGAAATTACGTCGATAAACGGTAATTCTAAGATACAGTTATCAGACGGCAAATACATAATAAAGACGTCATCTAAATCTGGTTCTATCAATGAGAATTCCACGGAATTTACCGTAAAAGGATCGGATGAAAATATATCTGTAAAAACTGAATATAGCCAAAAATTCATGTCTAGTAAAATAAATGAATATAGAAGTGATATTTCAGAGGTATTATTTGCCAAATATCCAGAGCTAAAATCATCTTTTATACTTCAAAAAGAAATTATCCTAGGAAATAACGCAGACTGGTATGCGGCTAGTTATCAGAGAGGTGTCATAGATAGAAATTCCGGCGATATCTACACTGTTATTCTGAAGAAAGAAAATAACAAATGGGTGATTAAAACTAAGCCACAAATAATCAATACTATATACAACACCAAAGATATACCAGAAGATATTTTATCAGAAACAGCCTCCAGATTATCTCCGTTTTCTACTAACTCTTAAGCGGCATGATAATGTGTGTATAATCAGGATTTTTTACTTGCTCGCGAATTACGCACGGCGACAATTTACCATTAAATGAGAATACAATTTCATCCGCGTCAATAATATTCAAAACCTCTGTTAGGTAGCGCGAATTGAGAGTAACTTGACCATCTGCGGATATTTTGGCTGTTGCCTCTGAGGTGTTCTCACCAAGTTCAGACGCAATCGAATGAATAGAAAGCAGAGAATTTTCCTCTGATGCGGTAATTGTAATTCCACCACCAGATTCACGCGCAAATAACGCCGCAATTTTCGTAACTCGACTAAAATCAGACTTCTTAATAACGATCTCAGTTTCGGCAGTCGCTGGAATCAATTGGCGATAATCAGGGAATTTCCCGTCAATTAATCGACTAACAATTTCCATATCTCCCGTCTTAAAACAAACTTGAGAATCGTCAAAAAGAACCGTAATTTTCTTCTCATCGCCGACGCTCTTACTGACTTCCGCCAATGTAGACGCAGGAATGATCGCTGAAACTTCATTATCCGACTTTATCAGACGCTTTTCTGCCAGCCTGTAGCCATCAGTAGCGGCTAAGTATAGCGATCCTTCATAATTATGCCAATAAACTCCCGTGAGCACCGCTCGCGTAACGTCAGAGCTAACAGCCAACTTCGTTTGGACTATGGCTTTCTTTAAATCCTCAACATCAATTTCATATTGCATGGCGGTCTTTTCGTCAATTGTAGGCAGCTCAGGATATTCGTCAGCTACTACGCCATTGATAACTGATGAGAATTTTCCTGAAGTTATATGCAAATGTTCGTTTTTGGTTTCAAGTTCCACTGGACCGCTTGGTAAGTTTGTAATGAATTCTGATACCAATCGGGCAGGGATTGTAATAGATCCATGATCTTCAATTTTCGCACCAATGTATTGAGTAGAAGCAATTTCCAAATTCGTTCCAGCAATCAATAATCTTCCTCCATCGGTGCGAAGTAAAATATTATTTAATATCGGCAGTTCATTACGGCTCGATGCGATATCTTTGATTAGATTAAGTGCTTTTGCGAGTTTTTCTTGAGTGACTGATACTTTCATTATACTTTCCTTAATTTTTTAATTAGTCTTAATAGTAATAGGTGCTGTGGAAACTGGGTAAAAAATGTGTTCAAACAGGGGTAGAGTGGCGATAAAATAGGTGGAAAACTCTGTGTGCTATTTGTGGACTTTATAGTGGATATTTGTGTATTATTCCACTGTCTGCTGACTTGTTGTTTTCTTTCCACAGATCTGTGTGTTGGTAAGTCGCCGCAAAAACACAACATCTGCACAGCTTTTCCACAATTAATGAACATATAATTTATCCTTAATGTCGTTAATTTGCTCGCGAATACTGACATTAGTAAGGCTTTCCTTGGTGATTTTTTCAATTGAATGCATAGCGGTAGTGTGGTCTTTTCGTCCAAGCTCTTGGGCAATTTTCGGAAAACTCATTTTCAGCTCACTACGCAGAAGAAACATCGCAATTTGCCTTGGCATCGCGATAAATTTATCTCGCCTGGATGAGCACATATCTTTTACGTCAATATTATAATAGCGCGCCGTCTTATCAATTATTTGTTTGGCGGTTATATGTTGTGGTCTATTGCGTTTAATATCTCCCAAGATTCCTTCAGCCGCCGCTAAATCAGGAGTGAAATTCTGCATTTCCGCATAAGCAAGCAGTCTATTCAAAGCGCCTTCCAACTCGCGAATGTTCGTCTTAAAGTTGGTCGCCAGATATTCTACGACATCGGAATCTAGTTCAGTGTTGCTGAGTTCAGCTTTTGCTTTAACGATAGCACAACGAGTTTCATAATCGGGCATCTGAATATCGATCGCCATACCCCATTCAAATCGACTACGCAAACGATCGGTTAGAGTAGGAATACTTTTTGGCGGTTTATCTGAGCTAATAATGATTTGCTTGTTGTTTTGATGAAGATCGTTAAATGTATGGAAAAATTCGTCCTGAGTTTTTTCTTTCCCAGCGATAAATTGCATATCATCGACAATCAATACATCGACATTGCGATATTTATCAGAAAAACCTTTTTTCTTGAAACGAATAGAATCCAGAAATTCATTAACAAACGTTTCTGTAGTAATGTAAAGCACTCGCGCCGATGGCTGCTTTTTAATTATCTCATTTCCAACTGCCTGCATTAAGTGAGTTTTACCAAGTCCAGACCCTCCGTAAAGATAGAGCGGATTATATTTTTCTCCTGGATGTGCGGCGACGGCTTGGCAAGCGGCATAGGCAAGATCATTACTTGAGCCAACGATGAAGTTGTCAAAGGTATACCTGGGATTAAGATTACTAGAATGAGATTTCCTCGATGGTAAAATCAGAGGCTTCGCTGTTTCTTGTTGTCCGCTTTTATCAACTTCACGATTAACGCGCGGTTTTTTATTGCTAGATTCGACGTTATAAGAAATAGACGGAGCATTAATGCCATTGTGAGCCAAGGCTTCTAATATTTGCGGGTGAAATCGCTTTTCAAGTTGAGTTCTAGCAAAAATATTCGGCGCAATTATAAGAACTTCTTTTTCGGAGATTATTTCCAATTTGGTATTTTTAAACCACGCAGTAAACGACGAAGACGATACAGTTACTTCAATCTCACCTAAAACACCCTGCCAAACCGCATGACTATCCACGAAAATTACTCCCTCAAATTCTGTTAACTGTCTTTACTATAGCAAATAAGGGGAGTTTTCCACAAGTATAAACGGAGTAGAAAGGTTACTATTCAAAACAGGGGTGGAGTTTTCCACAATTAAAATTCTCATCTGTTAAAATTGTGGAAAAATATACGTCGATAGTGGAAAAGTCATTGTCGACTTGCAAAAAGTGCTGAAAGAATATATACTATTTATTGATATGCCAAAGCGAACATTTCAACCACACACCCGACACCGCGCAAAGACGCACGGTTTTAGGGCACGAGTTTCTACCAAGGCTGGTAGGATGGTTTTGAAGCGCCGCCGCCTAAAGGGCCGCGCTAAAATTGCTATTTAATTGATAGCTAAAAATTATCCCGTCGATGAAGGCGGGATTTTTTGATATAATTGTAAAATATGTTACAACAATGTAATCGGTTTCATGGTCATGGCAGTCTTAAGTTTGTCTATAAAAATGGACAAGCGGTTCGTTCGTCTATAGCCACGATAAAATACGTGAAGAACCCATATCGAAGCCACAGCAGGTTTGCGGTTGTTGTTAGTAAAAAAGTTCTAAAATCAGCGGTGCGTCGGAATCGTATACGTCGACGTGTTTATGAAATTATTCGCCTGGAGCTGCCTAATATGAAAAATGACCAAGATGTGGCTGTTATTATATTTTCGGCGGAAGTTTTATCGATGCCACATAAAGATCTAAAACAGACAATAAAGAATCTTTTCTCTCAAGCTCAACTGTATAAATAGGCGCTTTTTTGCTATAATCAAGACATGAGTTTTTTTGATGAGTTTATTGTTCGACCGATTTTAAATTTGCTAATGGCTATTTATAGTCTGATTCCGGATTTTGGTGTTAGCGTTATTATCTTTACGATTATTGTAAGACTTTTACTTTGGCCGCTAATTAAAAAGCAACTTCACCAAGCAAAAGCCATGCGTAAAATGCAGCCAGAGCTAGCAAAACTTAAAAAACAATACGCAAAAAATCCGCAAATGCGTAACCTAGCGATGATGGAGCTTTATAAAAAACACAACGTCAGTGCCTTTGGCTCAATTGGTGTTATGATTATTCAGTTGCCGATTTTGATTGCGATGTATCGAGTGGTGCAGATTTTCGTTTCTAGCCGCGCCGACTTAGGAAAATATGTTTATGATTTTATGAAAAATCTGCCGGTTGCTAATAATCTAGTAAATAATCCAGATCAATTTAATCAGAATTTCCTGGGAATTATAGATTTGACACAACACGCAATATCAAAGAATGGAATTGTTATTGGCTTGGTTATTTTGGCGGCAGTTGCGGCATATTTGCAATATTTAACTTCAAAACAATTGTCACCCCAATCTGACAGCAATCGTAAGTTGCGAGATATTCTAGCTGAGGCTGGTGATGGAAAAGAGGCAGATCAGGCAGAAGTAAATGCTATTATGACGCGAAAAATGATGAAATTTATGCCAGTAATGATGTTCTTCGTGATTGTGTATTTGCCGGCAGCTTTGGCGCTTTATTTGACGACAGCTAGCGCCGTGGGATATCTCCAGAATTATATTATCTTCAAGCAAGACTCTAAAGAAATGCAAGAAATTGCAGATAAAAAATCTAAAGCATCGACAAAAATTGACAAACGTGTTAAAAAGGCTACAGAGGCCAGGGTAACTCGAATCAAGGCTAAGGATTAAGGAGGATTTATGGACCAAATTGAAACAGTTGAATTTGTAAAAAAATATTTAGAGGATTTGCTAACATTCTTTGACTTGAATCTGGAAGTTTCAGTAAAAATTGAAGATGGAATTGTTGTGGCTTCAATTCCGCATAGCGAGCGAAGTAGTATTTTAATCGGCAAAAATGCGGAAACATTGCGCAGTATTCAGAACCTTTTGTCGACAGCTCTTCATCATAAAGAAGCGTCAACTGTTCGAGTTAATTTGGACATTGCAGACTATAAAAAGCAGCACGCTGAAAAAATTGCCGAAAAGGCGCGCGGTTGGATTGAGGAAGTCCGTCGAACTGGCGAGTCAAAGATAGTGGATTTGAATGCTGCTGATCGCTGGACGGTGCATCACTTGGCTGGTGAATATAGTGATATTGATACGCATTCTGAAGGTGAAGGTCGCGAACGACGGCTAATTATTAGTCAGAAGAGTTCTTAGTGTCTTTAAAGACTATTCTGGAGTATAGAACGTAATTCCAGACGAGGCTGACTACCGTGGCGGCTAGCTTGCTAATTAATAGAGCAAGTGATTTATTTAATCCGAAGTTTATAAATATCGGTGTGATAATAGTGATGATAATTGTCTGAATTACCCATAAACCAAATAGTGTAACTGCGGCGAATAAAAGAAATTGTTTTTTCAAGTTTTGGGATGTTGACTTGAAAGTATATTTTTTATTTGCAAAAAATGAGAACAAAAAAGCAACGAATGTTGATATGAAATTAGCAAACTCCTTTGGGATATTTAAAAAGATTGTTAGGCTAAAAAGTATGCCAAAATCTAGTACTGTATTAGTACTGCCGACAATGAGAAACCTGAATTTATCAGCGTGTTTTTTTAATATTTCCTGCATGATACTCCTCTATTAAATATAATGGTCTGTTTTTTGTTTCAATAAATATTCGTCCTACATATTCACCAATTATACCCAGGGATAATAACTGAACTCCGCCGAGGAATAAGATAACTGCCATTAAGGAAGAATATCCAGCGCCAGTGGAAACTCCGAACAAAGGGCGAACTAAAAGATAAATAATCCAGACAAAAGCAATAAACGAAATGATAAATCCAAAAATAGTTGCCATGCGTAGCGGTGCGGTAGTAAAGCTGGTAATTCCGTCAATTGCCAAATTGAGTAGTTTCCGGTAATTCCACTTGGTTTGACCAGCTAATCTGGGGTCGCGATCATAAAATATCTCTTTTTTCTTATATCCAATCCAGCTGAAAATCGCTTTTGTATTGCGTTGAGATTCGCGGAATTTTTGCAAAGCCTCAATGCATCGGCGATCCAGTAAGCGAAAATCTCCAGTGTCGACCTGAATGGGGATGTTGGTCGATTTTTGCAATATTCTGTAATACCATTGGCTGGTTTTTTTCTTCAGCCAGGTTTCGCCTTGTCGATTGTTGCGGCGAGCATAGACGTCATCGTAACCATCTTCCCAATACGAAATCATTTCCTGGATGATCTCTGGCGGGTCTTGCAAATCTGCATCGATAATCACCAGAGCGTCACTTTTTACGTGGTCAATTCCAGCTATCATGGCAATTTCCTTACCGAAGTTTCGCGATAGATTTATATAGCTAATTCGAGAATCTTTTTTCGATTGCTCGGCTATGATTGAAAAAGATTTATCGATGCTGCCGTCATTTATGAAGAAAAATTCGAATTGATAATTGGGTGTGTTTTTTGTAAATTCGTCCAAGCGCTTAAATAATTGCGGCAAAACGGATTCTTCGTTGTAGACAGGAATGAGAAGGGTGATGGTTTTCATAACTATTTCAAAGCTTCTTCAAATGATTTCATCAAGGTGTCTACATTCTTTTCCCACGAAATTCTTTGCACCTGTACTTGCATGCGATCACTCATTTCTTTACGGCTGTTCGGATTGGATAATATAGATAAAATCTTTTCAGCAAAATCTTCGGGATTTTTGGGTTGAGCGTACAAAATAGCATCACCTCCAGCTTCACGCAATACTGGGATATCTGAAGCGACAGCAGGAGTTCCGCTCGTTAAGGCTTCGACGATAGGCATTCCAAAACCTTCATAGATAGAACTCATACAAAAAAGGTCGGCTTGTTGATAGAATGCAGGAACGTCTTCTTGAGGTATATATCCTGGACGTATAACATTTTCTCCCGCAGCTTGTGCTTCCTTTATGGCAAGCTCAGTGGATTCCGTTTTCCATCCTTTTCCGCCTGCTAAGACTAGGGAATATTTTTCGCGAATTTCCTTCGGTAGTGATCGAAAAGCGGCTATCATTGTTGGTAAGTCTTTGCGCGGCTCTAAATTGCCGATTGAAAAAATATATCGTTTGGTTGGTAAGTTATATTTGGTTGCAACGTCTATTGTGCTAGGTTGGCGATAGATTGGGTCTGCTGGTATAGGTGTTACAACAATTTTTGATGCGGGGACTTTGTACTCGGCGATAATCTCTGATTTGATTGACTCTGAAACTGTAATGATGATATCGGCTTTTTTGGCAGAGCGAGGAACGCATCTCCTAAGATGCGCCAAGTTGCGTTGCTCGATGGTCTCAGGAAAATATAAATATCCAAGGTCGTGAATAACTACGGCGGAGATGGAGGATTTTACTGTCGTCCATAGATCAAAATTTGGAAATATAGATACGTCTACGCGAGGGGAAAATAGATCATACGGCAGCGGAATATTGTAACTTTGAAGTTTTGTAAACAAGCGCTGCGGCATAAAAATATGCTTTTCGTGCTTGACGGCTTTATTTAATTCGGGATCTTTATGTTTGCTAAGAAAATTAAAATAAAATGCGGATATTTCCGTATTTGATGGAGAATAGATAGCTAGGCTGTTAGTGAGCATTCGTGTGTAATGACCTACTCCAGATATATTTGGGGCAGTTAATGCAGCAGTTTCGATACGAATCTTCATATATTAAAGTATACCATTTTCGTATATAGGAATAAATTGCGTCTTTACTATGTTGTGAAATACGAATAAGTCTAAATATTGCTGTCGAGCTGCCATAGATAGGCTGGTTCTGAGCTTGTCGTTTTCATATAATTTTTTCATAGAATCCTGTAATGCTGATGCGTTTTTAGAAGGAATGAGAAGCCCCGTTTTATTATTGTGAATAATTTCTGGATTTCCACCGACATTGGTTGCTATGATAGGCAGCCCTAGCATGCTAGCTTCAATTAAGGAAACGCTAAATCCCTCATGATATGTTGGATGTAGATATATATCAGCGGATGCGACATAAGGTAGGGGATTTGTCTTATATCCATAAAAAGTAACAGGTAGCCCTTTGGCTTGTTGCTCAAACTGTAATCGATCAGGGCCATCACCAATAAGTACTAATTGTGAATTTTTATACGTAGCGTTAAATTCTTTAAAAGCAGTAATCGCTTCTCCAATACCTTTGTCTATGACAAGGCGACCGGATATGCAGAAAGTAAATACCGTATTCTTAGGCGATTCGTATTTTTGCTTTTGATCTTCAACTCCATTATAAATAACGATTATTTTATTGCGAATTGGCGAGTTTGCGGGTAGATTATTGGAAATAAGAGTTTGTTCACTTTTACTGACTGCGGTTATAGCATCGGCAAAGCGAGCTGACCACGCAACCAACTTGCCTGTTGGATTCTTATGTTTTACGCAGATATTTTTCCAGACATGTTTGAGATCGGCATGGTCAGTCCAAATCACTTTAGCGCCAACAAGTTTTCCGGCAATAGATCCAGCTATGAAATCATCTTTACTTTGCAAGTGTACAACGTCCGCTTTAAATCTACTAAACTGAATGGCGTAATATATAGTCAGCAATAATTGCCACAATATATAAAACGGCACAAGCAGAGCATTTTTTCCGCTCCAATTTTGTTTAGGCCACCACCAAGATCGATAATGTGGAATGTTTTCGTGCTCAGCGTAATCACGCAACTTTTTATGGTGACTTAGAATTATTGGAAAATGTCCTAATTTTTGTAGTTCTTTTGCTAGGAAAATAGGAAAACGCTCACCCCCGCCGAAATCATAAGATGCGGCGTTGCGTACTAAGACGATTCGTAAAGCACTCATACTATAGAGTATATATCTTTTTTATGCAATTTGATATAATCGTAAGGAGATGCGTATTCTTGTGAATAAAGAAAATGAGGCGATTTTACGCGCAATAGTTAGTACAGATTTTAAAGTAAGATACCAAAGTTCAGTTTTGGGATATGTTTGGTCTCTCTTAAAACCTATGTTTATGTTTGGTATTTTATATGTGTTGTTTACATATGCATTTCCTCAGGGTAGTAAAGGTATTGAATCTTATGGGGTTTGGCTGCTAATGGGAATTGTGTTGTGGAACTTTTTCTCTGAGGCTACTATGATAGGTACGCGTTCCGTTGTTGATAATGGACAATTGATTCGCAAGGTGGCAATTCCACGACATCTTCTGGTTATTGCAAGCAGTGTGTCGGCGCTTATTAACCTCGGCTTAGGAATGATAGTGGTGATACTTTTTGCGTTTCTTAGTGGTTTATTTCCTACTTTTTCGTGGTTGCTACTTATTCCAGCTATAGCTGAGCTATTTATATTATCCGTTGGACTGTCCTTGCTACTTTCTGCTCTTTATGTGATATTTCGCGATATTGCTTATATATGGGAAATCTTATTGCAGGCAGGACTTTATGCGAGCGGTATTATTTTTGCGGTTACTTCTATGCCGTCAGTCATACAAAAGATTGCATTTTTAAATCCAATTACACAGATTATCCAAGATGCCAGACACGCTTTAATGCCTAATAATCCCGCATCTCAAACTATTTGGCAGACTTTTCATAATCCGTTATTGTGGTTTATTCCAATCATTATAGTTATTGTGATATTTGGTTTAGGAAGTTGGTATTTTCAGCGCAGACAACGATTTTTCGCGGAGGACATTTAAATGACAAAACCTGCAATTGTAGTAAAAGATATACATAAGGAATTTATTCTTCCACAGTCAAAGAATTCTAGTATTAAAAGCGCCTTTGTTAACATTGTTAAGAAGAATAAAAAGACAGTTCAGAAAGTGTTGGACGGTGTCAGCTTTAATGTGAATCAAGGTGATTTTTTTGGTGTTGTTGGCCGAAACGGTTCAGGTAAGAGTACTATGCTTAAGATGCTAGCTGGAGTTTATCAGCCAACGAGCGGAAGCATTGAAATAAATGGCAAATTGACGCCTTTCATAGAGTTGGGGGTTGGGTTTAACCCAGAACTGTCTGGTAGAGATAATGTTTTTTTGAACGGTGCTCTACTTGGATTTACGCGTAAGGAAATGGAACTGATATATGATGATATCGTTTCGTTCGCGGAGCTTGAGCCATTTATGGATCAGAAATTAAAGAACTATTCATCGGGTATGCAGGTTCGTTTGGCGTTTTCAGTAGCAATAAAAGCGCGCAATGATATTATGATTTTTGACGAGGTGCTGGCTGTTGGTGATGAAGCTTTTCAGCGTAAGTGTATAGACATTTTTGAACAATACAAGTCCAGCAAGCAAACGGTTATATTGGTTACGCATGATATGGATACTGTTAAAAAGTTTTGTAATCGAGCCGTATTGATCCACGAGGGTAAGATTATTAAAGAAGGTAGTCCAGTGCAGGTTGCGGATGAATATAGTAGGCTCAATCAAGCTGTAATAGATAAAGCTGTAGACCAAAGACATCAATATACAGGTAAAAATATTAAAACCGCCATATACGATAAAACGGGTAAGAAGCGCCGTAGCTTTAAAGTGGGAGAAACGATTTCTCTTGACTTGTCATGGGATAATGATAAGACTAAGGCTATTATGGTAGATTTGTATCGTAAAGACAGCAATTTGGTATCGAATTTTATCACCAACAGAGAGGGATTTCCTAAATTGCCTAGCGATAATAAATTAACTCTTGATATTGAAGCAAATTTAGGTCCAGGGTCGTATTATGTCGACATTAATCTGCTCAATCACAACGGCACCGTGAAGTATGACGTGATGTATCGTGCTGAAGAATTTATTATTACGAATGATTTTTCCGCAGTCGAGCATTCATTTGGCGGCTTAACTATGATTCCACGTAAGTGGCACACCAGTAAGAAATAATATAGAGAAAATCTATTTTGACGGGTGAAGCTTGATTTTGATAATATCAAGACCCCATTTAACGACTATTCTGGCAGCAGTTCGCCCAGTCGATGCGATATTCCACAATTGATGTAATCCTTGTAGAACATTGCCTTTTTTAATCATACGATACCCGACGCGCATTAGTACAAATATATACGCATGCTTAAGACTTATTCCAAAGTCGTCAGTAACCGAACTTTTCATATAATAATTAAAAGACTGTTTGATTTCTGATCTAGATGTAACCTCTGGGGAAATAGTGTCCCAGCTGCGATATGATAATTTTTTAGCAAGGAGATTTTGTTCGTCGCGTCTTTGAGCTGATATGCTGCCATCGCTAATTCTATATCTAAAAATAGGGTAAGCGACGTTAGCTAGTTTGCCATATTTAGCAAAACTGCTAAACAGGTCATAGTCTTCGGCTGGACACGTATTAGGATATAGCCCCGCCTCAATTGCTGTCTGTTTACGATAAACTACTGATGAATGGCAGAATTGGTTAAAAATACAAAGACCAAGCCGAATATCTTTGTCGCGAGTAACGTTAATAATAAAACCAGTAGGTACGCTGTCTTGGTTAATGATTTCTGCGCCCCCGCCAACGAGAACCAGCTCGTCATCATTTTCCAGCATATCAACCTGAGTTTTTAATTTATGAGGCAACCATTCGTCATCCCCGTCTATTCGAGCAATGTATTTTCCCTTGGCTTCACTTATACCACGATTAAGCGAAGCAACAAGACCCTTATTCTGTTGGTTAATGAGGCGAATGCGACTGTCTTCTTTTTGAAGGCGCTGAACGATTTTTTTTGTATTGTCAACGGAGCCGTCGTTTATGATAATATATTCAAAATCAGTAAAGTCCTGAGATAGAACAGAGCGAATAGAATTTTCTATATACAATTCATCGTTATAAGTCGCAGTAATAATTGATACTAGCGGTGTTTTATCTTCAGAAGTCTTTTTTACCATATGTGATATTATAACATTTTTTATAGCGGCGTTGAAATCTTATTACCGAAATGTTATTATTATAAGCAATAAAATAAAACGAGAGATTGTATCGTGAAAATCAAACAAAAAATGAAGAAAAAAACTAGAATTATACTTGCTTCTACGCTGGCTTTGGCTTTAGTGGCGTGTGCTACAGTTGCGTATATTTATAAGCCGCAACAAAACAATACTGATTCTAATAATCCCGTAGTAAAAGAGTCTACAGATAAAAAAGAAGACTCTAAGAAAGTTGATGACAACAGCGCGAAGCCAGAAAAACGCGATGGATATAGTCCTGATAAACCAATTAATACTGGAGATCAGCAGTCGTCAGGGTCAAAAAAATCAGTAGTTCCAATTGTAAGCGGATATGGATTGAGTGCGGATAAGCAATATTTACAGATTGACGGAGGGGTTAACTCCATTGTTGAGAACGGCGGTAGTTGTGAATTTACACTGTATTGGGCTGGCGGAAGTATTTCTCGTAAATCTAGTTCATTTGCTGGTCCAAGTTCGACGAGTTGTCATATGATTGAGATACCATTGTCGGAATTGCCATCAGGGGTAGATATATCGGTAAAGGTGAGTTATTCATCAAAATTGTATACAGGAGAGTCTTCGAATAATCCGTCATTCCGTAAGGAGAGTTTGCGGTGATTGAAATAAGACGTACGAAGTGGACGAGATTAAAATATGTCAGCTGCACGTTAGCTATGGTGAGTGTTATTGTCTTAGGGTTTATTTTTTGGCCGAGGACTGGAGCGCTATCTCCTTGGAATGCTGGTAGGATTATCGATGATAATGTTTTTTATGATACAAATACATTTGCTAGCGTTCAAGATATCCAGAATTTTATAAACGACCATACTCCTGCCTGTGACACATGGGGAGCTGGACGGTCTGAATATGGTGGCGGTACGCGAGCGCAATATGCTGTTAACCGCGGCTGGCATGGTCCGCCGTATGCTTGCCTGCGTAATTATCACGAGAATCCAAACACTAAAGAAACCTCATTTGAAAAAGGCGGCGGCTGGTTTAGTGGTGGATTATCTACTGCACAAATTATTTGGAATGTGTCAAAAGAATTTGGCATTAACCCACAGGTTATGTTAGTGATATTGAAGAAGGAACAGGGGTCTTTGTTTACTGACTCGTGGCCTTTAAAGAGTCAATATAAATATGCTATGGGATTTGCTTGCCCAGACAACGGTCCAGGAAATACTGCAAATTGTTCAAGTGAATATGCTGGACTATACAACCAGTTGCGTATGGCTGCGCGCCAACTACGACTTTATGCGAATAGGCCAAATGAATATCGTTACAAGGCGGGTCGAACCAACTACATCCAATACAATCCAGATGCAGCTTGTGGCGGAAGTTGGGTATATATTGAGAACCAAGCGACCGCGAGTCTGTATAACTACACGCCATATCAGCCGAATCAAGGGGCTTTGGACGCTGGTGCGGGAACTGCACATTGTGGAGCTTATGGCAATCGAAACTTCTGGAGGTTCTTCAATGAGTGGTTCGGTTCTCCGTTGAATTCTGTCAAAATTGATTCGCCATTATCCATAAAGACGGAGAAAATTGGATCAAAATTGTTTACGAATATGGAAATAACAGCATCTTTCACTATTCGCAATTCCACTAACCAGCGTCGTGACTTAGGTGTGATGGTAATTGCAGGTCGGGATAGCAATTCGAATAATTACGATTTTGGCAGTCAGCGCGTTGTTCTTGAGCCGTGGCAATCATATACTTATCGAGCGTCAACTAGATTGAATAAAGAAGGTGATTATAAGTTTTGGATCAGTAATTATCGTGATGGTAGTGGGTGGAGCGACAATTATCCAGAATCTTCAGCGGGAAATGTTCGTGAAGTTGCAGCATTTGTTCAATCGTCTCCAACAGTAGTTTCTGCCGTCACGACACAGATTTCGCGCATTCATAAAAATCAATCAGTTAACGTAGGTTTTCAGGTAAAAAATAATAGTGCCAAACCTGTTGATCTTGGTTACTTTGGCTTAGCTATAACAAGTCCAAGTGGAAAGAACGCTGATGTTGTCTTTGATACAGTTAATCAATTATCTCCAGGCGCTGTATACAATTACAACAAAGAGTTTTTACCGCGTGAAGAAGGGCTGTATCGAGCAAGAATTAGCGGGACTCTTGACGGTGGTAGGACGTGGACAGAAGCTCAGTATCCTGTAGCTACGGACGCCAGTGCTGGCAATCGCACCACCTTCACAGTTCTTCCTAGCTTAACACTCACTCAAGGTATAACGTTCTCTAGTGCTAACCCTCGCTCTGGCGATTCAGTCACAACTACATTCAAACTAAAAAACTCCTCTAATCAACCAATAACAACCAGTGAGTACACTTGTCTAATCCTACGTAACCAAAGCGGGCAAAACTACGATCTAGGATGTCTTTCTCCATCAACAATTCAGTCAAATCAAGAGTTAGAATTCAAAGCAACTCGTCAATTCCCAGTAGGTACATATAACGCATATTTCTCTACATTTGACGGTAGAAGGTGGCAAGACTACAAAACACCACCCCTCGAAACTGGACAAGAGGTGGTGAAGACTGAGATGAGGGTTCTTCCTGACGTCGTTCTTTCTGAAGGACTATCAATTAGTAGCACTACTGCACATGTCGGTGAGCAACTGACAGGTACTTTCAAGTTAGAGAATCTTAGCTCTAGCGTGTCTAATCATAATCAGCAGCTATGCTATATCATTCGCAGGCGGCAGGGTGGCAACTATGACTTAGGATGTTTGCCTACGAGTGGAATTCCACCTAAGAGCCAATCAAGCTTCTCTCTGAGTCGTACGTTTAATGAACCTGGTGAATATGAAGCGTTCTTTTCGCTTTATGACAATGGAGTATGGCGTGAAGGAGCTTATCCTCCAGGACTTACAGGAAAGGAATCTTCTCGCACCACCTTCACAGTTCTTCCTAGCTTAACACTCACTCAAGGTATAACGTTCTCTAGTGCTAACCCTCGCTCTGGCGATTCAGTCACAACTACATTCAAACTAAAAAACTCCTCTAATCAACCAATAACAACCAGTGAGTACACTTGTCTAATCCTACGTAACCAAAGCGGGCAAAACTACGATCTAGGATGTCTTTCTCCATCAACAATTCAGTCAAATCAAGAGTTAGAATTCAAAGCAACTCGTCAATTCCCAGTAGGTACATATAACGCATATTTCTCTACATTTGACGGTAGAAGGTGGCAAGACTACAAAACACCACCCCTCGAAACTGGACAAGAGGTGGTGAAGACTGAGATGAGGGTTTCTGCTTAATTAATTTGAGAACATATCCTTAACTTCATCCATAAACGAATCTTCCGAGAACTCGCGGGATGCTTTCTCCCGCAAGTTTTTGGCTTTATGGAACGATGATTTTATATCATCCAGAGTCTGCTTAATACATTTCGCATATGCTTTTGGATTAGTGATATCGTCAACTATGAAGCCGTTTTCACCTATAAAGTCAGGAAGCCCGCCAACTCTAGCTGCAACTATTGGTAGTCCGCGTAAAGCTATCTCGACTGGCGTATTTGGCATACCATCAAAAAGTGAGGTATATAGAAAAGCGTCATATTTTTCAGCCGGCAAAGATGCTACTCCGTTAAATCCACCGATATAATGAACACGTGGATGCGGCGGTAGGCTACTTGCAGGGAACTCTGGTGAAGGATCTCCGTACATATCTATATGAACGTCTTCAGGAAGAAGATCTGCAATTTCCGATACTAATTTAGGCAATTTTTCTGGCGCCAATCGAGAAGCCCATAATATTCTACGACTATTCGGTAATTTGTCTACTACAGGATAATGATTTTTTGTCAGTGGTTGATGATGTACGACTATTTTTTGAGGATCGTATGCATATTCATTGACCCACATAGATTTTACTGCTTCGTTGTCTGTCGTAATTAAATCAAGAAGTTGATATACCTGCGGTATGTGACTGTGTGAAAATCCAAAAATTCGTCCCGTCTCATCAGTACTCTGACTATATGCAGTAGCTATTATTCGCTTGTTGGTAGCTTTTATGTATGTTTCGTGATCACGTACAAAATCATAAGCTAGCTCAGAATTAAGAATATGTAAAGTTTTAATATTGGTGTTTTCGATCAATTGTTCAAGCAATCTGTATTTTTGGTCAATACTAAAGAACCGAGTTATTGTCCCAAATTGTAAGAAATCTATTTTCTTATCTAGCTGCGACCTCCATTCTGAATAGTCAGCGGGAACTTCATTAGTGGAGATAACGAGCACTTTCTTTCCTATTGAAGCCGCGGTGTTTGCGTAATTGACGGCAAATAAATCTGCGCCGCCTCTCTTAAGCCAGGGTACAAATAGAGCGTAATCATAGCTATCACTTCGTAATTCCTTACATATTTCCCAATACGCAAGACCAACTCGATAATGGTCGTCGGTGATTGTGTGGTATGTGCTTGGTAGTGGTGATGGTGGAAAAATTTCTTTTTCTATTGAGTGAAGAGCTTTCCATTCTGTTTTCAGCCATTTTGGTATAGATTCTGCAATTTGTGAATGTGCTGGTCGTTTTAGTAATGCATTGCGTCCACGGCGTATTATAGCCAGGGGTCGGCGGATCAATCCTAACGGTATGCGCGATCGTATGATTAATTCTTTGATTGTGTTTTTTGTTTGACGGTGCTGCTCTGATTGAGGAACGCGAATTTTGTTGATATCTATAGAGCGAAAATTGGACGGCTTAAATATTGGATGTGCGTGCAGTAATGATCGACTAGCTTTTTGGCGCGCCCACTCTGATCCTGATGATTTACGACGTACAAATATTGCTGTTTGTGGAATGAGAATGTTTTTTACGCCATTTTCAATCAAGCAACAACTTAAGTACCAATCTTCATATCCATATCCTGGGCTATTTGGTGCATACGGGAATTTTTTAAGAAGCGTAATCGGCGCGATGATAACGGAATTCCAGCGTCCAGATAGAACGCTTAATAAGATATCTTGGTCTTTAGTGGTGCAGCCAGTTTTTTGGACAATAGAGTCCGCGCCCTCGAATTCTATAGTATAAGCGCTGTGGGCAACATATTTCCCGTAAGGTTTTTTTAATAGCAATTGAACGCTGTCGTGCAGCCAATTTTCACTCATTAAGTCATCGGCGTCGATAAAAGAAACAAATTGGCCATGCGCTTTTTTTATGGCACTATTTCGCGAACTTGAAAGATCTCCATGATCCCATTGATATACGTGTATAGGTAGACCAGTATAATTATCGAAATAATTAATAGTTTGATCATCACCTCTGTCTATAGAAACTATCACTTCATAAGGTATGGACGCTTCCTCAATTTTTTTTACAGCACGCTCGACTGATTTCATAGTCTTATGCGCAACAAGACCCTCGCGGTGGGCGGTTATAATAATAGACAATACACAATCTTTCTTATTCATAATTCAGATTATAGACTAGGTAGCTTCTTTAGTCTATTTTGTGCTATTATGATATTTGTAATGAAAGAGTGGAGTAAGAATAAACCTGGGGTAGTTTTCTTTTTTGTAGTCTGGTTTATATTATCAATATCATTTATTGGTAATTTTTTTGGAACAGGACTATGGAACGGCTGGTTTGACGGTTTTCAGAAAGATTCGTCTGCCATAATAGAGAAAACTGCTTATTGCAAAAATAAATATGATTATAAAGGTCCGTTAATAGCAGCCGACAGTAAAGATTACAATAAGATAATGATGAGCCAAGATTGTAATCCGTCTCAGGTAAAACCTTATGTATCTCAATACGGTTTACAGGCGAGGGCTATAGCTGGATTATCTCCGAATGATGCCTCCAAAATCCCAGCTTACATCAAAAGAGTATCTATATTCCTGGCTGTGCTTACTGCCTTTTTACTAGCTCTAGTCGTTCAAAAAATAAGAGCGTTGTTTGGCGGAATTACTGCTTCTGTTTTCACCGTAATGTTGGCGTTTAGCCCTTGGATTGCTGGGTATGCTCGCAATATATATTGGATAGAACCGCTGTTGATAGCTCCGTTTGTAATATCTTTTGTTGGCTATCAATATTTTAAGAAATCAAAAAAACTTTGGCTATTTTACATTATTGAATCTGTAGCTATGTTCCTCAAGCTACTAAATGGATATGAATACGTATCGACAATCGCTATATCTGTATTAGTTCCTGTAGTATTCTTTGAATTAGTTTATAAAAACGTGAAAATCATTAATCTTTGGAAGCAAGCAGTGCCCGTGTTTGCTGCTACGGTTGTTGCGTTTTTTGGTGCTTATTGGGTAAACTTTATATCGCTTACTGATTATTACGGGTCGTCCGATAAAGCCGCGAGTGCTATAAACGCCAGGGCGTCAGATAGGGGAATTTCTGGTATACGTTCTATGAGGGCATACGCCGTCGGTAACTTTAAAATCTTACGACCTGAAACTTACAACTTCATAAATCAAATAGTGAATCTGGACAATATGGCTAATAATAGCGGAAAAACATATAAGTATATTATTGTAAATGTCGTCAATTATTTGCTACTTCCAGCAATTACTTTGCCTGTACATATTAATGGTATGTTTGGCGAGTTTGTGCAGTCTATTCTATTCTGGACTATTCTTGGGTATTTGATTATTCTTAGCTCCAGAAAGATCATTAGTAAGAAATACAGCAGACCTTTTCTTTGGTCTATGAATTTCTCTGTTATTGGAGCTTTTTGTTGGCTTGCTCTTATGCCGGGGCACGCATTGCCGCACGCTCACATAAACGGCATTATATTCTACATACCTCTACTATTGTTCGTATATATGTTGATTGGGTTGTGGGCTGATTATGTAGTAAAAAGGACGGTGAAGTATGAATAGTACAGTTATTATTGGCGGTGGATTTTATGGGCTAAGGATAGCACTATATCTGCACGAAGAACTTGGTGTAGACAATATAATTATTATCGAGAAAGAAACTGCGTTGATGGATAGAGCCTCTTATGTGAATCAGGCGCGCATCCATAATGGATATCATTATCCTCGTAGCGTTTTGACTGGGTTTCGTTCAGCGGTTAACTTTCCAGTTTTTGTTGATGAATACGGTCCAGCTGTAGTATCTAATTTTGAGAAATATTATGGAATTGCTAAGCATCTTTCAAAGGTTAACGCTAAGCAATTCGAACATTTTTGCGAGAAGATTGGTTCTGAAATTGAGCGTGCTCCGCATGATATAGAAAAAATGTTTAATCCGTCGTTGATTGAAGAGGTTTTTAAGGTTAAAGAATACGCGTTCAATTCACGAAAGCTAAGAGAGCTTTTGGTAGAGCGCATTAATAAATATAAGGGCATTAGTATTCATACTGGAGAATCTGTCAGTAAAATTGAATTGCCTGCTGGCGGCGCGGGTAAAATAAATGTTGTTACTGATCGTGATAGTTATGAAGCGGATTTTGTTTTAAACTGTACTTACTCAAATATTAATACGCTACATCGTGCATCTGGATTACCGCTAGTTGGACTTAAACATGAAATTACCGAGATGTGTCTTGTTGAGCTACCTCAGCAGCTTAAGGACTTTAGCATAACAGTGATGGATGGTCCGTTTTTCTCGATTATGCCATTTCCTTCGAAGAATTTATATACTCTTTCACACGTTCGTTACACGCCACATGAATCGTGGATTGATGATGAAAATACTAGCGCCGAGCGTATCAAAACTCATGAATATTTGAAAAATCGCCCCTTTAAATCAAACTATAGGCAGATGTATAATGATGTTGTGAGGTTTATTCCAGCCTTGAAAAATATGAAATATCGTGAATCTATCGTTGAAGTGAAGACGGTTTTAGTGAAGAGTGAAGACGATGACAGTCGTCCGATATTGTTCAGAAATGACTTTGGCAACGATGGATATATTTGTATTATGGGCGGAAAATTAGATAATATTTATGATGCTTTTGAGGAATTGAGGAGGATATATGGTCAAGAAAAAGCAAACTAATAAAACTGTAAAGAAACAAGATATTTTTGTATCTGTTGTGGTTGGAGTTGATCGTAACTATACTGGCTTGGGCGAATATTTAACGGATTTATCGAAATTACTTGGTGGTAGTTATGAAAATTACGAAATCATCGTGATAGATAATGAATTGAAGCCAGAAGTTGTAAAAGAAGTAATAGATATATTGAAGATGCTGCCGTGCATACGCTTAATTCGTCTGTCTAGGGAATATAGTTATGATATCGCTCTTATGGCTGGTATTCAGGGGGCAATCGGAGATTATGTAGTACTGACTAACCCAGCAATTGACCCGATAGACGCCATACCTTCTATCGTCGAAGAAAACAAGAAATATGACATCGTTAATGGAATAGCAACTAACCACACAAAGAAAGATGATTTAGGTAGGCGAACATTTTATTGGTACAACCGTCGATATCTCGGTGTTGATATTCCTGCCGCTGCGACATATTTTATCGCGCTCAGTAGGCGTGCAGTAAAAGCTGTTTCTACTACAAATAGGCACGATGGACATATTCGTCATTTGATTCGTCAAATTGGATATAAGTGTGCGGAATATAGCTATGAAGTGAAAGTAGACCCAGTAAAGACACGTAAACTGCGCACGGGAGTGTTGGAGGCTATAGATATAGCAGCTAGCCACTCCACCCAACCGCTAAGGGCTATGTCGTGGGTTGGTGTTGGTGCTAGTGTTATTAATCTAATTTACGCATTATACGTTGTTTGCGTATCAGTATTTAAGCGCGACGTGGCTGCGGGATGGACAACTATGTCCTTGCAGCTTTCTGTGATGTTTTTCTTGCTATTTATGTTTTTGGTTGTATTAGCGGAATATGTTGGAAAAATACTTAAAGAGGCGCGAGACGATGCTTCATATATAGTGATGGATGAATTAAGCAGTACGGTATCTATTGCCGATACAGAAAGAAAAAATCTTTCGGAGTAATAATATGAGCAAAATAACTTCTGAGAAAATAAACCAATTACATCCAGAATGGGAATTTCCAGAGTTTGAAATTGATGAGATAAACAAAAAGAAGCATAAATATTGCGTGTGTGTTTTTGTTATCAATGAAGGAGAGCGCATTCAAAAACAGCTACAGAAAATGAAACCGCTGGCTGACCAAATCGATATCGTGGTGGCTGACGGCGGAAGTACTGACGGGTCGCTTGGAATTGATTTTCTAAAGTCTCAAGATGTGCGAGCTTTATTGACGAAAAAAGGTAAGGGTAAACTGAGCGCGCAGATGAGAATGGCATTTGCTTGGGCTCTCTCTGAAGGTTATGAGGGCGTTGTGGTCGTTGATGGAAATGGCAAGGATAGTATAGAAAGAATTCCTAACTTCATCAAATTGCTTGACCAAGGATATGACCATATTCAAGGATCACGATTTATACCAGGCGGCAAGGCTGTAAATACGCCGCTCTCGAGGGAAGTTGGTCTTCATCTTATTCACGCACCATTAATAAGTCTTGCGGCTGGAAAAAGACATACCGATACGACAAATGGATTCCGTGCTTATAGTGCAAAATTGCTCAAAGATCCAGACATTGCTGTATTTCGTGATATATTTCAAACTTACGAACTTCATTACTATCTCGCTATTGAAAGTAGCCGTCGTAAGCAGTACAAAACAGCTGAAACACCAGTTGTGCGAACATATCCGAAGAAGGGTAAAACACCAACGAAGATTAGCCCAATCAAGGGGAATATGCACGTTATGAACGTACTACTTCGTGCGGTGGCTGGAAAATATCGCAAGCCTAAAAAATAGTCTACTTGCGATAATTATTATTGAAGTTAGTGTTTATTAGTTTCTGTGCATTTATCGGCGTTATGTAGGCAGAAGTTACTCTTATAGATATATAAGTTATCTTCTCTAACAGGCATCTCGCGGTAAGATATGTCTTGTATTTCGAACGAAACTCCCGGTATCAAACTGTAGGCTTTAGGTGAGATTCGTACAGATGAGTCGTTTGGTCCTAGTGCTATTGGAAAACTCCAACTAGTGCTATACGGTGGCAGTGATATTGGATATTCCTGTAGCGACGATCCAGATATTTCTAATAGATATCTCGGCAACTTAGAGGTCATAGGTAAGATACTTTTTGCCTTGTAACGCACAGATATCTCAAACACTCTAATATTATTGCCAGTGTCGGCATTAATGACGTAATCTCCATTTGAAGATTTTTGCACGCGACGTTCTGGGTGTATCGTGGTTTTTTGGTTTGCGCTATCGGATTGGCGTTTCCATAATACGTGAGAATCATTTGTCGCAATTACGGTATAATTATTCAAAAGTTCTTTGTAAAATTGCCAATGACGCGACCATAGCCATTCTTCGTAAACGAAATATGACGGATTTAATGTTATGACGTAATCGGGTTTCTGTTCTATAAAATCTTCAGTATATTTATCTCTTCTATCAGGACCTAATGCATGTATAATGTAGTCTTCACCTCCCGAAGATCCGTTTTTCTGCTTGTGAATAGAGTCGTAAACGCTGGTATAAGTAGACCAGATACTAGCACCATTTTTAATGTACGGCGCAAAAGCCTCTAATCGCTTTTTCCACGCAACGCTCACGTATTCAGAGTCGTCAGTAGAATGTCTAGCCTTCCTTGATTCGGTGACAATGTGTTTTACTGGCATCCAGCTGATTTTTTGCAGGAATATTGCCGTGTTGTATCCAATAGCAACTACGCAGCCGAGTAGTAATCCGAATGCTATAAACGAAATTTTCTTATTTATAGCATTAACGTTCGGCTTCTTTGTTCGGATTATTTTATCCGCCGCGTAAATTAAGACCATTACAAGAATAGATCCCGCAGCTCTTTCTAATGGTATAAGTTGCGCGCCAGGCGCCCAGTAGCCAGTTATGGAGACGGCGAACACTATAATTCCATACAGTAATAATATAGAAAAGGTGGAAAATTCTTTTTTGGATAATATCTTTTTCTTTATGCTTATTATATACGCAACAACTCCACCTATCATAACAGGTAACATATAAAGTAACATTCTTTTTGTGACGAGCTGGTCAAGAGTATTTAATTGCAGAAAACTATTTGGAGGAGCCCCAAAATACCACCCTTGGTCTTTAGGAACTTCAATCAATGCGTAGCGAAGCGCGTCGTGTGCATGACCGAGCGTCATAATTGATAATACGGCGTAAACTGCAATTGCCACACCAAACAACTCTCCGAAAAACATCATTATCTTTTTCTTTGTAGTTTCTTTTGAGCGAATGTATCGAATGGCTTTAATGATAACGTAAGCAAGAATAAAGGCTAGTCCTTGTTCGGTGCCGCACGCGACGGAAAGCCCCATAATTGTATATAAAATAGGATAATAGAGGTTAATTTTATTTTTGCCAATAGTCATTTGCCAATTTGGACGCCATAACATGAAAGCCGTAGCGATAAACGGAAATGTTGTCCTGAGACCGAGAAGAGAATTGCCTGCCCAAATAGCGTCAATAGCGTCAATAGAGATTATTGTGAATATGCTGGTTGCGAAGATGGATTTTTTAACATTTCTAAAATAAGCCCAAAACAGGAAAAAGGACGAAACGAGGAATAATATTGGCGATACTAACAATTTTGCAACTTCCACGGCGAATAAATTGTGTCCCATAATATAAAATAATGGAAAATGAAGAAGTGGAACTCCGACTCCGTGAAAGAATGGGAAATCTCGTGCCAGAACTTCACCGTCCAATAGGCGACGGAGCGGGTTGTATAATTGGAAAGTTCCATTGGCTGCATACGAATCCATAGCTAAGCCGTTTCCTAATGCCGCAAGCGTAGCGAAAATTACAAAAACTAGTATGTAAACGACACTTACAAATACTGCAGTAAAAAGTAGCGCTCGTTTAAGATTTATATTACTTAGAGTCTTACGTATATTCATATTACTTAAACTATTCTAAATTGATATCAGGGATATGTCTATACTAACTAGTGTTATGTCTTTTATATAAAATCTACTATAATAAATATAGGAGGAATTATATTAATGAAAACTGCACTGATTGGATACACTGGATTTGTTGGCGGAAATATTAAGAACCAACACGAGTTTGACGATTATTATAATAGTAAGAACATATCTGATATTGAAGGTAAAGAGTACGATCTCGTGGTTAGCGCTGCGAATCGTGCTGAGATGTGGCGAATTAATCAAGAGCCAGAAGTTGATCGTGCAGAAATTGAAGATTTTATATCGCACATCGAAAAGGCGAAAATTAAGAAACTTGTGCTAATTTCAACAGTTGGAGTTTATAAAAATCCAAATGGTGCCAATGAAGATACGCCCATTGAAACAGAAGGTCTATTGCCATACGGAGTTAACAGGTATTATCTTGAGCAATTTTGTCGCGAGAATTTTGATACGACTATTGTCCGCTTGCCGGGTTTATTCGGTGACGGTTTGAAGAAGAATGTTATTTATGATCTTATGAATAACAATATGGTTGAAAAAATACACGCTGATGGTATGTACCAATATTATAATCTTGATAACATCTGGCGAGATATTAACATTGCTTTGGAGAATAATTTACCATTGGTCAACCTTGCTACGCCACCAGTCAGTACGCGAGAAGTTGCGAAGGTTGCTTTTGGTATAGATTTTACCAACAAGCCAGAGGGAATAAATCCCGCATATTGGGATATGCATAGTAAATACGCGTCTGTTTATGGAGGTGAAGGAGAATATCTCTATACAAAAGAACAAGAGTTAGATGATATTAAAAAGTTTGTTGCAAGAAGTAGGTAAGGTATGAAATTAGCTATATCAAATATTGCCTGGACTAACGAAGAAGAGGCGGACGTTGCGGCGAAACTGCAAGAGCTTGGCGTGCGTTATATTGAGATTGCGCCAACTAAGATTTGGAGTGACCCAACTAAGGCTACTATTGAACAGATCAATGAATATATCGAATGGTGGAAGAAATACGATATTGAGATTGTAGCTTTTCAGTCGATGTTATTTGCGCGACCTGATCTTAAAATGTTTGAATCAAGCGAGCTTCGTGATGAAACACGTCAATACCTCGCTGATTTTTTGCGATTAGCTGGCGATATGGGCGCTAGTCGATTAGTTTTTGGCTCGCCAAAGAATAGACAGCGAGGCGGAATGTCGACAGAAGAGGCGGATAATATTGCCAATCGCTTTTTCTCTGAGCTTGGTGATGTCGCTAAGCAATATAATACGATGCTTTGTATTGAGCCAAATGCTCCTCAATATAATTGTGATTATATAACAACGGCGGATGAGGGTGCACGACTTGTTCGCACAATTAACTCGGAAGGAATTGGTCTGCATCTTGATACTGCATGTATGGCTCTAGCGGGCGATGATATTAGCAAATCAATACAAGATAATGGCGATATATTGAAACATTTCCATATTAGCGCTCCTATGTTGGATCGAGTTTACGATCGTGATGATGTTGATTATCGTTCCGCAGCTGATGCGTTAAAAAGTATTGATTATAGCGGTGTTGTTTCAATTGAGATGCGTCCAGGCGAGCAGGGTGAGAACGTGAAGCGTGTGGAAGATGCCGTTTCGTTTGTGCGGAATATTTTTGAATGATTTCACTCTAAGATCTTGCCTAGAAACAGATAGCATTTATGTGCTTAAATCGCTATAATATGTAGTATGATAACTGTAATAATTGCTGGTGGCTCAGGTACGCGTCTATGGCCGCTTTCAACCTCTACTCAACCGAAACAACTTTTAGCATTGACCAGTGAACGTACTATGGTTCAGCAAGCTTATGATCGAGCGAGGAAGCTTGGTGATACGGTTTATGTAGTAACTGAAGCCAGTCACGCTGAAGCGCTTAGAGCGCAACTGCCAGAATTGCCAGACGAAGCGTTTTTGATTGAGCCAGGGCGACGAGGGACTGCGCATTGTATTATATTTGCCTTAGATTATATCAATCGTAATCATGATCACACTGAGCCTATTGCTTTTATTCATTCTGATCACAACGTCCGCGATATTCAAGGTTTTGCCCATTCGTTCGATACGGCGGCGCGCGTTTCTAGTGACCGCGGCTGCATTACGCTTATCGGTATTGAGCCTACTTTCCCGTCGACTGGATTTGGCTACATTCAGCGTGATGGTGTGATTGATGCTCGAGCGGGTGTTTATAACGTTGAGTCGTTCAAAGAAAAGCCTAATTATGATACGGCGAAGCAATATGTTGAGTCGGGGAACTATTTGTGGAACTGTGGTTATTTTGTTGGCTCAGTTGACGTTTTTATGAATGAAATGAAACGAAGTGCTCCTGATTTGTGGTCAAATTATCAAACCTTAGCTTCCGTTGCTGAGTTTGGTGGCGAAGAATACAATAGGACGTACTTAGAGCTTGATAATCAAGTTATTGACATTGCTCTTATCGAGAAAGCGGCTGAGTTGGCGGTAGTGTCGGCTGACTTTGACTGGATGGATATTGGCAATTTCAAGGACCTGCATAATGCGGTAGCTAAGGACGAAAACGACAATTATGTTCGTGGCGAGAATATTCATACTATCGACATTGACAACACTTACATTCGCAATGAACAACCAGATAAACCAGTAGCGGTAATCGGTCTTGATAACGTGGTAGTCGTCAATACGCCCGATGGTGTACTAGTAGCGCGCAGGGATGTTGCGGCTAAATGTGGCGATATAGCTAAGAAACTTCAGGCTTAACCTCAACTTTTCCGACCATATTTTTCATATACAACCAAAGTTTGCTCGGCCATGCGCTGCCATGAAAATGTCTTAACATGTTTCTTGCCTTTTTTAACGAGTTCATTGCGTAATTTGTCATCAGATAAGATGTCATCAATTGATTTTGCTATGTCCTCGACACTGAAAGGGTTAAAATAGTGAGCAGCATCACTGTGGGTTTCTGGCAAGCAAGTGGCTGTGCTCGAAGCGACTGGCGCGCCGTGTAGCATCGCCTCTAACCCTGGCAAACCAAATCCTTCACTGAGCGAAGGGAAGCAATAAACTGCCGTATTTTCGTACATCCAGCGCAATTGCTCGTCTGATATAAAGCCGGTAAACACAACATTTTTAATTCCATGTTCATTTACATATGTCTCGTGGCGAGCGTAATTGCTATCTTTTTTACCTGCCAAAGCCAGTGTTAAATCTGGATATTTTTTCTGTAACAAAGCAAATGCGTCGATTAGTCGTCGAAGGTTTTTATGTGGTGTTGGTCTACCGATATACATAATGAATTTTTTGCCAATTAACTCGTCAACAGGTTCGTTTCCTTTTGGTAACTCATCCGCAGATTCCAAAGTTACAGTAATTTTCTCTGGGTTTACGCCGGTGAATTTAATCAAATCATTTTTTACGAAGTTAGAAATTGTGATGATGTGCGAAGATTTTTTCGCAACTTTTTTATTGACCCATTTATAAACTTGCTGTTTGATCCAGAAAATGACAGGATTTTTATCTGGATTCTTAAACCTGACAGTGGTCAAATCTTGCATCGTAGTAACAACTGGACTGGAATTATATAGAACTGGCTGCTGAACCATCGCAAAATGTACTAAGTTTGGATGAAGACTTTCAAGTTGTTTTTTAAAGCCGATTTGCTCAGCAAAAGTGTATTCTTTATATGGGCAAATAACTTTCTGAAATCTTGGATTGCTTGGTTGCCAACCATCAAAGTCTTTTGGCTTGAGCAGAATAACATAATCGTTTTTATTATCAATTTTCTGCAAATAATGAATCAGCCGTTCGATGTACCGACCAGTACTAGTCCTTAATGTTCGGGCGTCAATTACGATTTTC
The DNA here is from genome assembly GCF_963967315.1 of Candidatus Minimicrobia sp. QA0096. NCBI lineage: Bacteria > Candidatus Saccharimonadota > Candidatus Minimicrobia > Candidatus Minimicrobia sp. QA0096. Next base: position 481,088 of record NZ_OZ017288.1, on the reverse strand, counting down.
ACGATAATGTTCCTTCCATGATTTATCAACTATATTTTTTATCGCTTTATGGAAAATTGCGGCTGAAAATTCGTTGGCCGTGGCTGAGATTTTTGTTGGTGAAACTTTTTTTCCTGGAAGTTTCTCTAAGGTTTCTATCAATGAAGAATCTGTTTGCTCAGAAAAGAACCAGCCGTTTTTTTCAGGTTTTATATAATCAAGTGCGCCGCCAGCTTCATACGCAACTACTGGAATGCCAGACGCCAACGCTTCGACTGGCGCAATTCCGAAATCTTCGTGCGAACAAAAAATAAACAAATCTGCTTTTTTAATGTATTTTTCTCGTGTGGCATTATCGACAAATCCTAAGAAATTAGTATGTTTATCGGCGATATTTTTTAGATTATCAACATCTGGACCTTTTCCAATAATATCTAATTGCCAGCCAAGTTTCTGACAAGCTTTAATAGCAATATCAAGACGTTTCATTGGCACAATTCGTCCCCAAATCAGGCAGCGAGGTTTTTTGGGGATGGATGTTTGCTTGCGATTTTTAGCAAGCGGCGAAAAGCTCGACACGTCAATTGGCGGAAAAATAACCGTACTTTTTCGCTGGTAAAATTCTTCGATATCAGCCTGAATTCCCGTAGAGTTGGCAATAAAAACATCAACTTGCTGAGCGGCGTTAAAATCTCGTTTTTTCAGTGGTCGAACTAGGGTTTTTAAGCCTAGGCGCGCCAGCCATTGCGGACGAAAACTTGGTCGTTTGATGTATTCGTCGTAGTGTCGCCAATAAAAATGCGTTGGCGTGTGGCAATAACAAATATGAAGTTGATCTGGTCTGGATTTGCGGACGAATTTTGCCTCGCCATTTCCCGAGCTGGAGATGATAATGTCAAATTCACTAAGATCAAGCTTAGCGAACCACCACTGTCTAAGAAGCGGTAACAATCGTCGGATTTTTGAAAACGGCCATCGCTGTAGATAACCAGTAACGACTTTGTTGTCTAATCTTTCTCGCCACTCATCGCTACAAAAAGAAGTGTAAATTGGCGCTTCTGGATATAATTTATGAATTTCCAAAACGACTTTTTCGGCGCCGCCGCCGTAAATCCAATCGTGAACTATGGCAATTTTTGGCTTACTCATTAATTATCTTTCTGGAAAATAACCAAGCAGGTTTTTAATAAAATTGTAATATCCAGCCAGAGACTCCAGTTTTGAACATAATATAAGTCAATTCGTCGACGCTCTTCAAAGCTGATACTGCGCCTGCCAGACACTACTGCAAGTCCAGTGAGTCCTGATTTGACTGCCAGCAAAACGTGTTTTTTGTCGTAGGCGCTTAATTCGTGTGGTACCAGTGCTCGAGGTCCGACTAGGCTGATGTCGCCCTTTACGACGTTGAATAATTGTGGCAATTCATCAAGACTGAAGCGACGAATAAATCGACCAACTGGCGTCACGCGAAAATCATGATCAAGTTTGTCGCCGTTTTTACGGTATTCTTCAATTAGCTCAGGTTTACCAACCATTCGAAAGACTTCTTCGTCAGTTTTGCCGTCAAACTTTGCATAATGCGAGCGGAATTTGTAAACCTTAAACGGTCGATTATAACGAGTGAGGCGTTTTTGTTGTTTGCCGTGCATTAAAATCGGTCCTGTTGGGTCGCTGATTTTTACGGCAATTGCCACCAAAAGCATAATTGGCGAGGCGATGATAATCCCAATTGTCCCGCCTACAACATCCATAATGCGCTTCACAATTCGCCCATAGCCCATTAGCGGCGTCGGATGAGTGTGAATTAGCGGCACGGAGTCGATGATATCAATAGTGTGTTTGGTGGTCATAATTCCGTCGAATTCCGGCGCTTGATAGAAATCCAAGTAATGTTTTTGGGCAATTTGATAATGTTCGCTAACATTTTTTGAGTCGGTTTGGATGATGACGTCAATTTTATCTCTGGTGAGTGCCGATTCTAATGACGAGCTTCGACGCTTTTTTAATTCAATAGGAATGAATTGGGTTTGCGCAACAATTCCGCTAATCTTAAAGCCAGTCAGCGGATTGGTTTCTATAAAATCAGCCAGAACGTGAGTTAAATCGCAATTGCCAATTAGCACAACACGGCGCGCTCCGAGTCCGCGCTTTAATAGTTTTAGGCGAACAATATTGGCGGCGCTGCGGAAAATCATCAGTAAGATGAAGCCAATTCCGGTGGCGTAAACCGCGACAAGTTTGGCTGGGAATAACGGAGTGTTAGTAAAGAACGCCACAGAAATCATAATCATAATTCCAGTTATTGACGCCAAAAGTATTCGTCCGAAGTTTCGCAATGGGTGAGTGTAAACCTCTCTGTCGTATAAGCCAAAGAAATAGAACATTACAATCCACAATGGCAGCGTCATAAAAATGGAGGTGATAAAATCCATGGCATTGATGCTGATATGGAATGGTCTAGGATCCAGGGAAATTCGCAAAATATAGGCAATAGTAAATGCGCTCAATAAAGCTATGATATCAAGAACGACCAGAACAATTTTGAAGTAAAAATCAGACTTTTTCCGCATAATCTCTGGGGTAATTATACAAAAATATGCCGATTATAGCAAAACAATGAATCGTATTTATAAAACTGCCAAAAAACCAGAAATGCACAAACATCGCGATGGTTAGAGATAAGATAAATTGGGCTTTAATTTTACGGATGTTTTTTATGGCAAGAAATATAATTGTCAACGGGGCAATTAGAAGGGCAAATAGCCCGATGACTCCCATTCCACTGAGTAATAATATGTAAAAAACGTAGACTGTTTGGTCCGCTGGGACGTTTACGTGAAGGTGTTTTTGGATAAAATTACCGAGATTGCCGAGTCCGACGCCGAAGAAGAATGTTCGCGGCGATGATAGCCAAGATTTTATGGCTAAGTCACTGGCGCTGAGTCTGTCGTTGGCGGAAGCTTCAACGAAACCAGCGGGCTGGAAAGAATTGTTGCTTGACGGAACGTTTTCGGCGGGTTTTGGTGATGGATTTTTGGCGACGGATTTTTGCGGAATCTTAATTTTCCCGAGAGATAATTGATCAACCATACTGACGAAGGTATTGTGCGCAATGAAAGGTGTATTGGCGTATCTAATGTTGGCTGACGAGAATAATAAGGTGAATCCGAGTAATAATCCAGCGAAGATGATTGGAAGTTTTTTACACACAAAAGATGCATCAATTCGTTTTATGAAAGCGATTATAAATAAGGCTGTGATGGCGATAAAAATTGCCAAAAATCCGCCACGGGAAAATGTTAAAGATATGGCGAGAGTTGTGAAAAATAGGCTAAATTTGGCTAAGCGAGATTTTGATTGAAAGAGCGCAAGGAAGAATGCTGGAAGTAGAGAATTGGCAAAAAACTGAGGTTCAGCGGCGAATAAATTGATTCGTGGAAATCCAAAAACGTCGGCTTTACAGCCAGCGCAAAGCGTACCAAATCCTGTTGGCTCAAAAGTGGCGACGATGAGCTGAATGATTGCTAAAATCCCAAAAACCAGCCCGCTCCATAGTCCGACATTGATGAGTTTACGTTTTTCTGATTTTGACAATTCGCTGTAAATTAAGCCAGCGGATAATCCGACGGTGAGTAAGAATAATAGTGATAACGAATATAACGCGGTGCGCAGGTGTGCTTCTGCGAAAAATATGCCGACGGTGATGGCGATAAAAATTGCCAAAAATCCGCCGATTAGCCATCGGTTTCTAGATAATGATTGCCGCTTTTTGAATATTAGAGGTAAGGAAGATATTATCAGTCCGACTGCTGCGATTTGATACAAGCCTATGCGAAAAGATGAGAAGTCCAGAATTGATAAACCGATACTGGGGTGCAGAGCGAAGCCGCCGCCAAAAATAATAATCGCCAATAGCCAGAATCGAACGTCGTTAATATATTTTTTTGCCATATTTTAAGTATAGCGTATGGTGTATACTTTAGATATGAAACTGACGAAAAAGCAAAAAATAATGTTGGATTTTATCGATGGGTTTATAAAGGGCAATGGCTACAGTCCGACGCTTCGGGAAATTATGCGCGCCTTGGGCTATAAATCGGTATCGACGGTAGCAAAACACGTTGATAATTTGGTGGCTGCGGGATTTTTAGAGAAGCAGGATGGCGAAGTTAGATCTTTGACGCTGAGCAGTGAGAAAAAAGAAGTTTGGTGGCAGAATTTAGCGAAAGAAATTAAGAAGAGAGAAGCTGAAGATAACGAAAAATCACGCTCGGAAGTGGAGATTTTAAAAAAAGCATTGGAAATTGTCCGTCAGTAACTTTACAACTATTCAAAAACTCGCTATAATACAAGACATATTCCGGGGTAGCTCAGCGGTAGAGCGGTTGGCTGTTAACCAATAGGCCGCGGGTTCGAACCCCGCCCCCGGAGCCATAGAATTGGTCAAGAACTGTCCCGCGCGGGCAGTTTTATATTTCCTTGAATAATAGCCATAGCACTAAACGGTTATTAAGAAGTAATACTTACATTAATGGTTTTAGTTTATCAAGTAGTTGTATCGAAGAGTTTGATAATCCAATAAAACGACAATATATCAAAAATCATTGAAGAGTTCTTGAGAAATACACGATTTATCATGTGATATAATTTTGTCATGAAAGAAGTATTTAGAATATGAGCCAGGATAGCGCAACAGCAGCCTACGGACAACAAGTAATAACTGCCTGTGCGGTAGTCAACAAATTTATAAACGGCAAGCCATCTATTCTTGTGGCAAAGCGAGCAGCGACTAAAAAGTTTTTACCAGGTAAATACGAACTACCTGGGGGTCATGTTGATTATGGTGAGAACCCAGAGGATGGTCTTAAGCGAGAGTTGCTAGAGGAGCTTGGGCTTGATGTGACGATAGGTAGTTTGTTCGCAGCTTTTACCTATATAAATGAAATAAAAGGCTCGCATTCAATTGAGCTCTTGTATTTTGCACAAGCTAAAGAGGGTTCAGAGCCGACAGTCAACCCAGAAGACCACTCAGGTCTTTTATGGGTCAACGAAGACAATATAAATCTTGTAGAACAAGAAAATGGCAGCGACGATCAAGAATTACCATATCTAAAAAAGTCTCTACGCATTCTTAACAATTATGAATCGATCAAATTAGGGTAAACTAATGTTGGGTATGATGAAGCGTCGCACTTTATAAGTAGCTGCGGGCAAGTTATATATTTCTAATAATGTGGAATAGGGACGAGAGGCTGATATTGTTGAGCAAAAAAATTACCACCTCATCACGGGGTGGTAATTTTATGTAGCCATAGGTTAGCGTAGAATGAATAGTCCTGCGGCAACTAATGCTAGAGTGGCGATAACACCTAAGAAGGCATTAAATCCTGTGTTTGCGAGTAGACCGCTTACAGCATTCTGAGGCTTATTAGCTGGATTATGAGCGGCAGCTGACGGATTTCCAGGCTGCGGCTGAGGCTGCGGCTGAGGCTGTGGTTGACCTGCCCCAGTGATCGCTGATGTGTCAATAGCTAGAGTGCCACTAAACGCCATATAGTAAGCTCCTCCTAAGGTTCCTAGATGAGTTTCCCAAGTACTATTCAATATAGGGGATGTTCCGCTGGCTGGTAGCGATAATAGCCGAATATTTCCAGGATTTGTAGTATCGTTGACGACTTCCGCTGAGTTGGTTATAGGAACTATGCCTCCTGCTAGAAACTTCAATGGTGAAGCAAACAATTTGTCGTTAGGCTTAACACTAACTCGCTGATCTTCAAGACGTAAGGAAGTTAGGGATGTTAATCCATTTAGTGGACTTATGTCGGCGATGGCATTCTCTTTTAGGGATAGAGTCTTTAGGGAAGTCAATCCAGCTAGTGGGCTTAGATTTGAGATTGAGTTGTGATTTAATGACAAGTTCTGAAGATTCTTGGCAGCTTCTATTCCAGTTAGGTCGGTAATGTTTGAGTTGTCCAGGTTAAGATCTGTCAATTTTTCCAACTCTACGTCAGTAATTTTTTGATTGTCCGTACGAGTTGTACCAAGTTTTTCTCCTAGTTTTTCATTAAGCAACTTGCGCAGTTGTGTGTCTTTGACTTCAACCTCTTTGGGTTTTCGCATCTCGTACACGCGGACGTAGTCGATTGACATAGTTGCCGGGAAGCCCTCTCCGTTTGCAGCTCCTACTGAGCTGGTAGGATCATCCCATGGAGAATCAATGTAATTGCCGCCAATGGCTAAGTTAAGTCGCAAGAAGAAGTCTTGATCAAATGGTCCATTAGGACTTCCTGTGGAGTTTGAATTCTTAAATTCGGTAATTGTATGATGCCATTCTCCGTCAATGAAGTATTCAAGTTTACCTTCAGTCCATTTTACACCGTATGTGTGCCACTCCGTAGTGTCATTATTAGTGCCGAACTTACTTGGTGGAATAACGCCTTGGCGGTTTCTGTGACTACCAGTTTGACCGGTCGGCGTATTCTTATCTCGCCAGTGTGCGTCGGATGCAGCAAATTGGTGATTAGAGCCTTTTGCCTCTACGATGTCGATCTCGCCCCAATCAGGCCAACCAGCACTGTACGGAGAGTTATTAGGACTCATCCAAAAACCAGGCCAAGTGCTCTTATTCTTTGGCATTTTTATGCGAGCTTCGATGTAGCCATATTTAAAATATGCCTTATTTTTAGTCTGTACGAATCCAGAAGTGAAGTTACCAGTTTTAGTGTTACCACCAGTACAAGTTGCTCCTGGTTTGTGTAGTCCAATTAGATTTAAGCTACCGCCACTGACATTAATGTTCTCATCTGATCTCGTGTAGCAGTTTCGAACTTGTTGGCCTTCGTCTTTCCATCCGCCATTAAGAGCTGTCCATTTGGTCCCATCTAGCGAATTTCCGTCAAACTCGTCACGCCAAACAGGTTCTGGATTCCAGTTTTCACTATCTGTTGGCGGATATGGACTTCCTGCACCTTTGGCGTTGTCCATTGGCAGAGTAAATAACGCCCCACCAACAAGAACACCAACAGCCATTACCGCAGTTACTATTTTAACTTTTGTATTAAAAAAACGTCTTTTTATTAACATTTTTTGTTTTCTCCCAAATATTTTTTATCCATCGCTAGTGTAACAATAAGCGGAATAAAAGTAAAGAATATTATGTAGTTATTTTAACAACAGAGCTGTGAAAACGCTGAATGCTGAGGTTTTAAGCTGAAATAAAAAATTGCCACCCCGTAATGAGATGACAATTTTCCTGTAAACGCCTAAGCTAATTAGCGATTAATCGTTAGGTTTATTGACTTTAGAGATTTGATGTTAGAAACCGCTCTTAAGTCGAAGACGGAGTTGTTCTTAAGAGATAAAGTCTTAAGGTTTTTAGCTGCCTCTAAGCCTGTTAAATCGTGAATCTTTTCTGCTTCTGATGCGTCGTCAGCTGCATCCAAGTTAAGATCTGTCAATTTTTCCAACTCTACGTCAGTAATTTTTTGATCGTCTTTACGATTAGTGCTAAGCGCTGTCGACAGTTTTTTATTAAGTTGAGTGCGCAAATTGTTATCTGGCACGTTTATTTCCTTAGCTGTTCGCCTTTCGTATACGCGAACATAATCGATTGACATAGTTGCTGGGAATGACTTTGGATATTTAGCTAGGGCATTGTAGGCGTTTGACCATTTACTGCCTTTACCGTCGATGTAATCACCGCCAATTGCTAAGTTAAGACGCAGGAAGAATGGTTGATCAAACGGACCATAAGGCGCGTTTGCTGCGTTTGGCTGATCGAATCCGTTGACAGTGTGGAACTTTACGCCGTCAATGTAATATTCCAATTTTCCTTCAGTCCATTTTACGCCGTAAGTGTGCCACTGAGTGGTATCTTTGAATCCAGCTGGCAAATCCTTGCCTTGAGCATGTTTTTTATTGTATGTTGAAAGTCCCCAGTGAGCGTCTGCTGCGGCGTAATCTAAGTTAGAACCTTTAGTTTCTACGATGTCAATTTCACCACTGCGAGGCCAACTGCCGTATGTAGGTTTGTCAGGACTCAGCCAAAAACCAGGCCAAGTACTCTTATTATTTGGCATTTTTATACGCGCCTCGATGTAGCCGTAAGTCCAAGACTTCTTACCCTTCGTTTCTACGAATCCAGAGGTGAAGTTGCCGCTTTTTTCATTTCCTTTGCAACGCGCGCCAGGCTTGTATAGTCCTACTAAGTTTAGACTGCCGTTTTTAACATTCACATTCTCTTCGCTCCTACTGTAGCAGCTTTGGACGTTATTAGCGCTCCATCCGCTGCCGTATATATTCCAAGAATCTTTATCTAACGATGTGCCATTAAACTCATCACGCCAAACAGGTTCTGTGTTCCAATGAGTACTATCATTTAATGGATAATCATCGCTGACGACACCCTTAGCTTGTCCAGTCGGCAAGGTAAGTAGTGATCCACTAATGAATAGTCCAGCGGCTATTACTCCAGTTAATATTTTAACTTTTGTATTTAAAAAGCGTTTTCTTATTAACATACACTCCCCTTAAACTTATGTTAGACACCAATTATAACAACAAGCAGAATAAAAATAAAAGAAGAATAGTCAATTTTACAGCAAAATTAAAACTGATTGAAGATGATGTTATAATTTATGCATGGAAACATTGCCAGATCGCGATAAATTATTAACCGACAGAGCCTTGCAATGTGCGGCGACAGAGCTAAACGTTGATTTATCTGAATTACGGATCACGCCAGTAAGTGGCGGCTTTTCGCTTAATCGCCGAGCGTTAGTGTCGTCTGGTGGTCGAACAATTTTCGTTAAAGAAGTTGATGCTAATTTATTGTCGGATGAGGGCGAGCGGGAATTAGGCTGGCTAAAAAAAGATTATGCAGTAACGCGTTTGTTACAGAAAACTTATCCGCAATATGTTGCTGATTGGACTGAATTGGCTGATGACGGTTACGTGTTGATGACGAGTAGTTACGCTTCGTCGGATGGGTGGTTGTGGCAACCTCCGACGGATAACTCTGTCGCGGAACACTATATTTCGACGGTGATAACCGCGGTTCGCGAGTTGGAAAAAATAAAATTGCCACAAGAGTTGATTGAAGAATTACAACTACAACCGTTTGCGGCGGAAAAGCTTGGCTTAGATGATGGGATTGATCAGATTATTGCTGACGCTGATATTCGTCGTCGGTTGATTAATAACTATCAAAAACTATTGCCAAATCAGTTGGAGATTAATCAGCGGCGTTGTCAGGCTATAATTGAGCTGTTAGAAAAGCGCGATGAGTTGATTGATATTTCGGTGCGCGCTAAAGAATTTGCCAAGCAGACGGAAGATTGCTTTAATCATTCGGATGTTCGTAGTGATAATTTGGCATTTAATCCGCAAACTGGCGAGTTGAAGTTGGTTGACTGGAACTGGGCTTCCTATGTACCCCAGGGATCTGGTGCGACAGAATTTCTGGTTGATATGGCGCGCCATGGTCATGACGTAACATCGTGGCTAGGTGAGTTGAACGCGGAAATGTTGGCGTCATTTGTCGGATTTTTCCTTACACGTAGCCTCAAACCACCGCTCAAGCCGGGTGATAATCTTCGTCAAATGCAGGCGTTATCAGCGGCTGTTGCTTATGATTTATTGCAATCTATGTAAAGAAATCATAAATGTAAATAATACAATGTACTTTCATTGACAGACGCTATATATCGCGTGTATATTCAATATTAAGCACTACATATGGTGTTTTAGAAAATAAATAACGTTTTTTGCAACATGCACCCACTGGAGAGGTTGGGCTAGTTTGCTATTTTTATAAACAAGGAGGGGGAATGTATAAATCAATTAAAAAACGCGACGGTCGAACTGCTAAATTTGATCGGAAAAAAATTGAAAAAGCGATTGAAAAAGCAGGACTGGAAACTGGTGAATTTGACGCCGCTCAAGCAGTTGAATTGACCGACAAGGTTTTGGGAGTTTTGGAAACTCGTAATCAGAAACGTCTACCAAGCGTTGAAGATATTCAGGACATTGTTGAGGATGCGTTGATTGACTCTAAGTTTAAGAAGACTGCAAAGGCGTACATTATTTACCGCGATCAGCATAAAAAATTGCGCGAAATTACCTCTAATGCACACGTTGATTTGATTGATAAATATCTGAAAAATTTGGACTGGAAAGTTAATGAAAACTCTAATATGGGCTATAGTCTTCAGGGTTTGAATAACTATGTTTCAGCGGAGATTACGAAGACTTACTGGCTGGATAAAATTTATACATCGAAGATTGGGCAAGCTCACAAAGAAGGCGACTTACACATTCACGACCTTAACTTGCTAAGCGTTTATTGTGTTGGTTGGGATCTGACTGACTTATTGCAAGAAGGATTTACTGGCGTGGCTGGTAAGGTTGCTTCTAAGCCGGCTAAGCATTTCCGATCAGCGCTTGGTCAAGTCGTAAACTTCTTTTATACATTACAGGGCGAAGCGGCTGGTGCGCAGGCTTTTTCTGATTTTGATACACTATTAGCGCCGTTTATTCGTGCCGACAAATTGAGCTATGAGGAAGTAAAACAGGCTATTCAAGAATTCGTCTTTAATGTCAACGTGCCGACTCGTGTTGGTTTCCAGACGCCGTTTACCAACATTACACTTGACCTTGAATGTCCAAAACACATGGCAGATAATCCAGTGATTATTGGTGGCGAAATGCAGGACACGACTTATGGCGAATATCAAGAAGAAATGAATATGCTAAACAAGGCGCTGCTGGAGGTTCTTTCTGAGGGCGACGCTAATGGTCGAGTCTTTACCTTCCCAATTCCAACGGTTAATATCACCAAGGATTTCAATTGGGATAATCCGGTGATTGAAAGTTTGTGGGAAGCTAGCGCTAAATACGGCATTCCGTACTTCTCAAACTTCATCAATTCCGACATGGATCCAGAAGATGCGCGCTCAATGTGCTGTCGATTGCGTATAGATAATCGTCAATTGGAATATCGTGGCGGTGGCTTGTTCGGCTCAAATCCAATGACTGGTTCGGTCGGTGTGGTAACGATAAACTTGCCACGACTGGCGCTAAAATCTAAGAATGAGAAAGAGTTCTTTAAGGGATTGGCTGAACTTATGGATATGGCAAAGGACAGTTTGGAGACCAAGCGTAAAGTTTTGGAGCGATTGACCGACGCTAATTTGTATCCGTACACTAAGTTTTATTTGCGAAACATTAAGCAACGTTTCAATCAATATTGGAAGAACCATTTTTCAACTATCGGTTTGATCGGCACGAACGAGGCGGCGCTTAATTTACTAGGCGTTGATATTGGCACGGAAAAAGGTAAGGCTTTTGCTGAGAAAACGCTTGATTTTATGCGCGATCGTTTGGTGGAATATCAGAAGGAAACTGGCAATAATTACAATCTTGAGGCAACGCCAGCTGAAGGCACGACGTATCGATTGGCACAACTTGATAAAGCTAGCTTCCCAGATCGAGCACATTTTGCTAATGGAATTGGTGCGGAAGTTAAATGTCCGTTCTATACCAACTCTAGCCACTTGCCAGTTAATTACACGGACGATTTGTTTGAGTTGATGGATCTTCAGGACAATTTGCAAACCAAGTATACGGGCGGCACGGTGATTCACTTCTTCTTAGGTGAGCGCATGGACGATCCGCAAACTTTGAAAAAATTGGTGAAAACGATTTGTGAAAATTACAAATTGCCATACTTCACGTTCAGTCCAAGCTTCTCAATTTGTAAGAACCACGGCTATATTGTTGGTGAGCATCCAGAATGTCCAAAGTGTGGTGAAGCGACTGAAGTTTACTCACGTGTGGTTGGTTTCTTGCGTCCAGTTTCTCAATGGAATAAGGGCAAGCAAGCGGAATTTGAAATGAGGGAGCATTATGACGATGCCGCCGAACACCAGCGACTTAGCGCCGTCGCGGCAGCTTAAGGTGTCAATCGGTGGAATTCAGAAGCTGTCGCTCGTGGATTATCCAGGGCACGTGGCGGTAGCTCTGTTTCTCTCTGGTTGCAATATGCGGTGCGGTTATTGTCATAATCCTGAATTGGTATTACCTGAACGGTTGGCACCGAGTATTCCAGTTGATGAAGTGATGATATTTCTAAAATCGCGAGTTGGTCGACTGGACGGCGTGGTGATTTCTGGCGGTGAGCCAACGGTAAACGAAGATTTGCCGGAGTTATGTCGGATGATTAAGGAACTTGGTTTTGATATTAAATTGGACACCAACGGCACGCATCCAGATATAGTTCGCGGAATGGTCAAAGAAGGACTGATTGACTTTATTGCGATGGACGTAAAAGGTCCGCTGGAAAAATATGTTGAAATTGCGGCGCGACCGATTGATTTGGAAGCGATCAAGGAGAATGTTCGGTTGATGATTGATTCGGGAATTGATCACGAATTCCGTACGACGATTGTCCGCGAGCAATTGGAAGTTAGCGATTTTGAGAAGATTGGCGATCTGGTTAAGGGCGCGAAGAGATTTGCTCTGCAGCATTTTCGCACCGGCACGACAATTAGTCCAAAGTTTGCGAATTACCACACTTTTACTGACGAAGAATTTAGAGAAGCTCAGAAAATAATGGAAAGGTACGTTGGAGAATGCGTGATTCATTAGAGGTTGAAATTGTGCGCGTCCGTCAGGAAAATCCTGAGGTGAAGACATTATATTTTGCGCGACCGTTCGACTTTACCGCCGGACAATATATTACTGTTTTTATTGATGGTAGTAGCGTGCGTGAAGGGAAGGCTTATAGTATTTCTTCTACTCCTGACGATGAGCTAATGTCGATTACCGTGAAGAATGTTGGTGGTGAATTTTCTAGCTATTTATGTTCACGGAATGTTGGCGATAAATTGCAAATCAGCCACGCTTATGGCGATTTTAATCCGCAAACGGAAGGTCCTTTGGTCGGAATTGCTGCGGGCTGCGGACTTAGTCCAATTTGGAGCGTTATGGCAAGTTCTAGCCAGCCGACGTTTTTATATTTTAGCCAAAAATCGCCAGAATATATGGTTTTTGAAAATGAGCTAGCGGCGTCAAATATTAAAGTGAAGAAGTTCAGTACTCGCCAGCAGATTGAGGAAAAAGATGGTTGGTTTAACGGTCGATTTAATGTAGAAAAAATTGTTCATGAAACGCCAGAAGATGCGCATTTTTTGGTCTGTGGAAGTTTGCCGTTTGTTAGAGATGTTTGGCAAAAATTATCTGCGGCTGGCGTGAACGAATTGAAAATTTCAACGGAGACATTTTTCGAACAATGAACGAAGGTTTGGCAAATGGAGCGGGTGATTTTGATGTTTTTTCAGCGTTGAATGGTGGTGTTAATTTTCAGGATTTATCTTCGGAAGTTGATGACGATGCGACTGAATTAAATTTGGTAGAAGCGGTTGCTAGCGGTGAGAAAATTGATACGTCATTTGCCGAAGAAAATGAATCGGAAACAGCAGAAAAATATTTGGACGCTGAAAGACGATCGGAAATTTGCCAAAACGTAGCCAGCGCGGCGTGCGCCAGTTGTGCTGCGGCGGGAACTTGTTCAATACTACGAATGCGTAATTTTGCTGAGGAGAATTTACAGCCGGCAGCAGAGGAGCCGAAGAGCTATTTGTCTGACTTAATGAATGATGATTGTGATTTTGTTGTTGCTGGATATGTCAGTGTTGATAATGAAGAGAAGGCGTCCGAGTCGATTGAAAAAGATAATCCATCAGAAAATGAAAAAACTGAATCCGTATCAGAAAAACCTGCGGTTAAGTTGGAAGCGAGCGATGATGATGTGTCGATACGCGTGTCGGCGGAAAATAATGAGGCGAACAAACCGACGGATGATGAATGTTTGGATAGCGAAAGTGCGTCATCGGAAAATATTCCAAGCGCGAAAATGATCAAAGAAAATATCCCGCCGAAAATCAACGAAGAGCCGGAGGAGACTGAGGTGGCTAGTCAAATTAACTTGATGGACTCGGAAGACATCGATGAAAAAGCAGACATTTATAAAGGAGATGTATCTTCTGAGAATCAAGCTCCGGCTGTTGATAAAGGTGATGAATTGCCGAGAGAATTATCTATAAAGGAAGATAGCCATGTAGGGGATGAAAATAATATAAACTCTGCACCGATTTTGGAAGATTCTACTCCAAGGGAAGATCTGGTCGAGAAAGCTATTTCTAATGAGCCAAATTCCTTGCCTGTGCGTGATTTTCTTCAAGTCAATAATGAAATTGATATGGCGATGAATGACAATAATAATGCGCCAGCTGAGGTGGAGTTGAGCGATGAGGCTGTGCGTAAAAGAATTGAATCTGCTGAATTGGCAGAAAATAAGGAGGATTCGCCAATTTTACCACAACGTGATTTTGAAGAGCGTGAAGTATGTTTCGAAGATTCAGAGAATATTGCTATGGACGAAGATTTTGACAATTGTATGGTCGTGAATGAAACAGATAATATGGCAGATGATTTGGGTGATTGTGCAGAATTGGGCGAAGAAGTTACGTGTGAATTGGAAGAATTGCCGACTAATAGGTTTGAAGTAATAGGACAATTTATTCCTGATTTGAAATTAGCCGATGATGCAATTGATCGGAATAATATCGTCGATGAGGCCGTGAAAAAAGTCGCGGAAAAAGCTGAATTGGCTGAAGAATGTAGCGAATTGGTTATTACGGATGATTGCGATGGGGTAAAATGCTCTATAAAAATTGAAGAATCGAGCGATTGTTGTGATGGCATTGATAATGTTTTGAAAGAGGATTTAAATACTCCAGTTTCTCAGGAAATTCCTGTTTCGTCAGATAATTCATCGGAGGAAAAAGATAATTATAATTGCGACGGAGATGATATAAACAATATCATTAATAGTACAAATATTTCTGGTGCTTATTCGGGGTTTTGGGCTGATGATAGTCCGCTGAATCCGGAAGATGATAAGGCTTCGAATAGCTATGGTGTCAATATGCTTTTACCCTTAGTGGAATTTCTAGGTTTTTTGGCTATTAAGATCTCTTCGATAAAACAGGAGATAATCATAAGATAAAAATAGGACATAGAACATAGTATAATGTTTAATATGACAACAGGTGATACTATTTGGAAGATTGCGAAATAATGGGCAAACTTATCTTAGAATTAGAGTGTTCTGAAGCCAGAGATTTATTACTGCGACCTAATTCATATTGCAATTTTGGCTTGCCTGCTTATTTTAATGTGCAAAATTTATTAGACTGTGCTGATGACATAGTACAAAAAGGAGGCTATAGAAACAGTGGCAAGAAGTCAGGACCAGGTGCTTTTGAGGGTGTAAACTACACGCTACTTGCTAACAAAGATGGTGCGTATGCCTGGCGACCATATGAGCTTGTTCATCCGATTCTTTATATCGAGCTAGTAAATTTGCTCACAGAGGAAAAGAATTGGAATTGTATTAAGAAGCGCTTCAAAGAGATGCAATGTAACGACAAGATTATAGCGGTAAACATTCCGCAAAAACCCGATGAGAGCAAAGGAAATACAGAAAAAGAAGAGAATATAAATCGTTGGTGGAGTGAGATAGAACAGGCATCAATTAAATTATCACTAGAGTTCAAATATCTTACAACTACAGATATTACAGACTGTTATGGGTCTTTGTACACACATTCTGTCGCATGGGCGCTTCATGATAAAAAAATAGCTAAAGCTAATCATAACGAATTAGATAAAAAAGATGGACTGTTGGGAAATAGTATCGATAATTTTCTACAAGATATGCATAACAGGCAGACAAACGGCATACCTCAGGGTAATATGGTGTCCGATTTGATTGCGGAGATGGTCCTTGGCTTTGCAGATATGTTACTGAGTAAACAACTGAAAAAAGAAAAAATTGAAGATTATAAGATACTTAGATACCGGGACGATTATAGAATTTTCACAAACAGTTGCCAAGACGCTGAAAAAATTCTCCTAAAGCTGAGTAGTATATTAGCGGAATTAAATTTCAAGTTGAATCCAAATAAGACGGTAATCGCGGATAATGTTATTGACGCTTCGGTTAAGACTGATAAGAATAGCCTGATTTTATCTAATTATAGATATGATAATCTTGGGCTACAACATAAGCTGTTTTATATAAGGAACTTCTCAAAAATACATAAAAATTCGGGAAGTGTGAGCAGACTGTTCGGGGATTTCCGAAAGTGTATAGAAAACCTCAAAGAAAAGCCTGATCAAAACGACGCAATGGTTGCTATTGTGGTGGATATAATGCTTAATAATCCTCGAACATATGCAACTGGTGCTTCTGTGATATCGAAGCTGATGTCATTTGATACGAGAAAGGAGCGAGATGATATGTACCGAAAAATTGAGCGTAAATTTACTGATGTTCCAAACGTGGGATATCTAGATATATGTCTGCAGCGCATTAGTATTAAATCGGATCGAAGCAGAAAATTTGATGAGCCTTTATGTAAGCTTGTATCACGTAACCCGATTATTTCTATGCTGTATGAAAGTCCTATAGTTACAGGAGAAATGGTTGATGGTATTTGGAATTCAGCATGGCTAAAGCCATCAGCATTTTGTGAATTATCTAAAGCTAATTTCATAGATGATACTATTATTGATGAGTTGGATGATGTCATATCACTCCCTGAGACGGAAATATATATAATGGATAAATATGATAAGTAAAGTTGTGCGAGAAATTCTACCTAGGGGATTAAAGGTGATAGATTTTTAATGGCGTATGAAAATCTCCGTACACATTAAACCAAACTCTCACCATCGTGAGGAAGTTGTGAAAAATGACGACGAAACGTTGACGGTTTATACCAAAGCCCCAGCAATTGAAGGTCGAGCCAACGCGGCGACTATTAAATTATTGGCAAAACATTTTAAGGTTGCGCCGTCCAAAGTTAAATTAGTGCGCGGCGCAACTTCAAAGTATAAGATATTTGAGATTGATTAAGTTTACGGATAAACGGCGCCCGGTGTCATATCGCCGATTAAATTTTGTACCGTTACGAATGAATAGCCTTGTTGTTTGAGTGAGTCAAGAATGCAAGGAACGGCATTTACGGATGTCTGATGAATATCGTGCATTAAAATCACAGCTCCGTTGTGAGCGCCAGCGACAGCCCTTGAACAGACTATCTCACTATTACGATCAGCCCAGTCGCGCGTATCGACAGACCATAGAATAGACGACATTCCACGTTGACGGAACTTCTCCAAAACTACCCGATTAAACGCGCCGTATGGCGGACGTATGATATTGGGATTGATGCCGACTGCTTGTTTTATGGCATTATTTGTTTGGTCAATTTCGCTAGATAGTTGCTCTGTTGAAATCTTATTTAACTCTGGATGCGACCAAGAGTGGTTGCCTAATTGATGCCCGCGCGACTGCATACGACGTAACGTGTTGGCGCGTGCTGAAACTTTACTTCCAATTAGGAAAAATGTCGCCTTGGCGTCGTACTTATCTAATATGTCCAATAATTTTTCAGTGTATGGTCCAGGTCCGTCGTCAAAAGTTAGAGCAATTGTTTTATTTGCGACGATAGGTGTTGGAGCTGCAGGTGCTGGTTTTGGTTTTTCTGCGGGCTTGGGGATGTTAGCGAATTTTCTCGCCGTTGGGTTTTGTAGATATTTAGAGACGGAGGAAATTGGCACAGTAATTGTCAATTCGCCGTAAGATGATGGTAATAGCGACGCCTGACCGAGTGGCCAAGCCAATGAATTGCCGTTATTAGTGATGATGAAATTAGACAAAGCTTCTTTATTTATGATTTCATTCAGGTCAATTTCTGGCTGCTGGCGTTGTTTGATGGTCTGAGAAATATTATCTTTGGCAGCGGATATGATTGCTTCGATGGCTTCATCGGACTGTTCTGTAAAATCAGCTAAGCCGACAACTTCGCCAGATTTTTTGTCGAAAGTCCAAAATTGCGTCATTGATGCTGGATGTGCGCCGTTCATATCCTGCTTAATATTGATGACAATTGACAGCGCTTCTGAAGTGTTGTGCGTGACTTGATAGCCAATTGTTTCGGTCATTGGCTTATCAAAAACTGTCGCCAGTAAAACCGTATTTTGAAAATCGCGATCAATTTTATCAATCGACTCGCTAATTAAGCGATTAATCTTTTCATTTTCCGTGATCGGATATTCAATTGAAACTTTTTCTCGTTTGTTATCTCTGGTGACAAATTTTGAGCGAATGCCAGAATATTTCGAATCGGCAAAATAATACTTTTCGTCAGATGGCGCAGTCGTTTGTCGCGAGTATGATTGATTGAGAAAATATATCCCAAATAGCCCTGCCGAAAATAGCAAAATCAAAAATGGTATGATAATAAATAGTTTTTTAGATTTTGGTTTTGCTTTTTTTCTCTGAATGCGCATACTATAAGTATAGCACTAGTGTTTTGGTTTTGTTATCATTGATGATAAGTAGAGACTAGCTTGATCAAAATTACAACAGAGAGGAATTTGCGGAGTGGAACTTGAGCCAATTATAAAAGTCGATAAACTTGTTAAAACTTATGATGGAAATAACGTGGTCGACGGCGTGTCGTTTGAAGTTAAAAAGGGCGAGATATTTGGGATTCTTGGCCCTAACGGCGCGGGCAAAACAACAACGTTGGAGATGTTGGAAGCGCTCAGACCAATTGATGGCGGTGTGGCTACAATTGATGGCATAGATGTCGCTAAGAAACCTAAGGATATTAAGAATATAATTGGTATTCAGCTTCAGTCGACAGCTTTTTATGACAAGCTGACTTTGCGTGAACAATTGAAAATGTTTGGTAGTTTATATGGTCGGACAGTTGATACTGAGGCGCTGCTTGCTAAGGTTCAATTAACAGAAAAAGCTAAGAATTACGTCGAGCAGCTTTCTGGTGGTCAAAAACAGCGTTTTGCGATTGCCTCGACGCTGGTAAATAATCCAAAAGTACTATTTTTGGACGAGCCGACTACGGGGCTTGATCCGCAGGCGCGTAGAAATTTGTGGGATTTGATTAAGGAAATTCGTGATGAGGGAATTACGATTCTTTTGACGACGCATTATATGGACGAGGCGGAATTATTGTGTGATCGTCTGGCAATTATGGACAGTGGTAAGATTATTACAATTGATACGCCACATAATCTCATCCAACAATTATTGGCGCGTGGTTTTAAGAAGGAACAGGTTGTCGAGCAGGCCAACTTAGAGGACGTGTTTATTGATTTAACAGGAAAGGCAATTCGGGATTAACATGAAAAAATATTGGATTGGAATATTTGGGCAAGTTCGCGCTCAACAAAAGCGTTTTATTCGAGATAAAATGGCGCTATTTTTCACCTTTCTTTTTCCGCTGATTTTTCTATTAGTGTTCGGGTCGGTTTTTAGTAATGATTCGACCAGTTTTAATATTGCAATTGTCAACAATTCGCAGACGGAATTTGCCAAAAGTTTCGTTAAAAATGCCAAAGAAAATTCTAAGGATTCGATCCTCAAAATTAAAGACGTTAAAGATATGGATGACGCACGCGAAAAGCTGAAGCGATCAGAGCTCAATGGTATTATTGAGCTCCCGAGTGATTTTGGTGTGATAAAAAATAATGGCAATCATCCTATTCCAACAGGCACTGTGAGTGTTATTTACTCCAAGGGTTCTGAACAAACAGGCGGCGCGTTGGTGGCAGTGATGAACCAAATTACCAATAACATCAATATTCAGATGGGTCAACCTGAAGCTCCGCTTAAAGCTGTTGGTAAAGCGATTGGTGATGAGCAATTAAAATCGTTTGATTACATATTTACAGGGCTATTAACTTTCAGCTTGATAAGTATGGGTATTTTTGGTTTAGCTAATCAAATGCCGGCTGAAAAGAAGCGTGGCTCGTACCGACGTTTACGCGCGGCGCCGTTTACTTCTGGTCAGTTGATTATCTCTACAGCAATTCACTATACGATTATTTCCTTGCTTAGCTTGATCATGATGGTTGTCGCTGGCGCTTTGATATTTCACTTTAATATGCGAGGCGATTGGGCGCTGTTTGTGATTATATCTGTATTATCGGCATTCATGATGGTGGGAATAGGGCTATTGATTGCTGGCTGGTCGAAAAACGAAGACCAATCTTCCGCGTTAAGTAATTTAATTTCTTTCCCGATGATGTTCTTGTCCGGTACGTTTATCCCGCTTTATCTATTCCCAGAATGGTTGCGAAGCGTTGCCCAATTTGTCCCCATAACTCCAATCACGGATGGATTCCGGTTAATTATGACTGAACACGCAAGTTTTATGGAAATCTTGCCACAATTCGGTATTATCGCGGCTTGGACTTTCGCTATTTATTTCTTAGCCATTAAGCTATTTAGGTGGGAATAATAAACTGTCTCAATCAGATTGTTATATAGCACACTAAAATAAAAAATATCAACTTACTCGTATGGTTGCTAACCATATGTCGATTGCAGTATAAAAACTCTCGGGGTTACTTCGAAATATCTTACGTCGTAGTTGTGATAAAATACGCTCATGTAAGGAATGTGGCCGGTAGACGCGCAGACGTCGCAGTGGCACCATGGTTATTGTGCTTGACTTGCCATCCCAGCAAGCCATAGGTAACATTGGTGTAAGCCCAATATCTATTGATGGGTCGACATCGTACGCAAATTCATCAATAAACACGCGTAGTATCACATGTCTCTCATATTGTTGGCGGCGAATTTTGAGGATGTGTTCGGGGATCTGCAGGTCTTGCCAGTCAAAAACACCAATTAGCAATTGACTGGTAATGCCGATGTGCTGCAGTTCTTGTTTCAAGAGTACGCATTTTTGGTAACACGACCACACTTCATCACTGCCACTTGTTCCGTAGGGTAAGTCGCGAATCTTTTCAAATACTTTAATTGCTTTTTTGACTCTCATGATAGGTAGAAAATGGGACTACGTCTATGATATCACCGGAATGATCGCTCAACGTTAACTCTTTTGTAACAAGCTAGTGTATAATATAGCACATGAAGTGGCTCGATGATATAGTAAATACGTTTCAGGATGCTAATAAAGATATTTTGGTTGCCTCGGGCGCATCGCCGTCAGGTGTGTATCATGTGGGTCATCTGCGTGAAATTGTCATCGCTGATGCCGTGGTGCGGGCGCTGAAGAAAGCAGGCATTCGGGCGCGCCACGTTCACGTTTCAGACAACCTCGACGCCTTTCGTAAAGTGCCGGTTAATTTGCCAGCGAACTACGAACAGTACTTGGGTGTGCCGCTCTGTATGGTGCCATCACCAGATGATCGGTACGATTCGTGGGCGGATTTTTGCTTGAAGCCATTTCTCGACAGCGCCGATAAAATTGGCGTCACCATGGACGTGATCTATGCTAGCGATAAATATCGGAGCGGATTTTTTGTGCCGGCCATCGAGCGCTCACTGAGCCGCATTGACAAAGCTAAGTTGGCTATCCAGGAAGTGTCGGGTCGGCAGCTGGATAATCAATGGTCGCCGATTCAGATTATGGAACATGGTCGTCTTAAAAATCGTCAGTTTGTCAGAATGGATAGCGATACAAAAACAATTACCTATCGTAGCCATGATGACTCGGAGCACACGGTTCGGTACGATGACGGGCAGGTAAAGCTGGACTGGCGGTTGGATTGGCCGGGGCGGTGGTGGCTGCTCGGTATTGATATCGAGCCGTTTGGTCGTGACCACGCGACGAAGGGCGGTTCGTATGATACCGGCAAACGGATCGCTCGTGAAGTCTATGACATTGATGCGCCAGTACCAGTGCCATATGAATTTATTAATCGCACCGGTGATACGAAAAAGATGAGCGCCAGCAAGGGTACTGGCGTGAATGCACACGACGTTGTTGATATGCTGCCGCCTGAGGTAGTGCGCTACTTTATCCTTCGATATTCGCCAGCCAAGCGGTTGTATTTTGACGAGACCGATAGCCTGGTGCGGCTGGTTGACGACTTCGCGGCGATGAAGCAGCATCCGCAAAATGAGCTTGATAAACAGCTATTATTCTTGTGTACTGACGGACTAGATCAGCCAGCGGTCAGCTCAATTCCATTCTCGCATCTGGTTATTTCATACCAAGCGGCGCTGTGCGACATGGTAAAAACAGTAGAGATTTTGCGGCGCAGTTCGGAATACGCCCGCATCGTCGACGAAGAAGAAGCAGTGATCATCACAGAACTAGGCTATGTTGGTCGGTGGCTGGAAAAGTGGGCGCCCGAGTCATTGAAGTTTCGTCTGACGGACGAGGTAAATCCCGATGAGTTCTCGCCAGAGCAAAAAGAATACTTGAGGCGATTAGCTGACGATATCGCCGAGGCGCCGGCTGGGGCTGACGGTAACTGGTTTCATCAAGCAATTTACGCCTACAAAGAGAGCGGTTTGCTGCTGCCGCGGGAGCTTTTCACCACCATCTACCGTGTGCTCATTGGCAAAGATTCCGGGCCGCGCGCTGGCTGGTTCTTATCGATTTTGCCGCGGGATTGGTTGATTGAGCGATTGCGACTAGTCAAGTAGAAGCTCGTCTAGTGATTAAGCTTTTCAGGTGGAAATGGGGAGCAAAACTCTAATCGTCTGGCGGTTTTATTAAAATATATCGGTAGTTTGCCTGTTTTCGCTTGCTTTTTATCGAATAGTCGTATCTGTCGCTTAAAACATTCTTTCTGTTTTCGAAAACAGCTTTTATGTTTTGGAAAAATGCCTTTATATTTTGTTCGATTTTTACCGTTTTTCATGATGCTAACGCTGTATTATAATTAGACCAGCTATAGTGAAGCTACACCAGAAGGGGGAATTATGACATTTGAAGAAGCGCAAGAGCTAGTGATGAGTCATATTCGCGCGCGGAAGTGGGATAAGACGAATGATTCGCGCGGTTCGGCGGTATCGTTGTCGCTGGAAGCTAAGAAAAATTATAAGAAGGATACGACGTTATGAAAAAGAGGTTTGGTATGAATAAAAAACTTATTGCGATTATTTCCGTCATAATCATCTTGTGCGGCGCTGCGGCTGGGCTGTGGTATAACCGCCAGCATTCTGCCGAGCAGCCGAAGACTCCGTCTACTAACGTGTCCGACGCCGCCAAATTCAAGTCAGAATATCCGCGAGTGGCGGCGAATAATCGCTTCGTTTATGCCAGCGATAAAGAGATCCTTGATATCTTTGATAACGGCAGCGGCGTGGTTTTCTTGGGCTTTCCGCAATGTCCGTGGTGCCAGCATTTGAGCAAACACGTTGATCGGGCAGCTCGGGCTGAAAGTGTTGATAAAATATACTATTTGAATATTCGCGATGCTCGCGCTAGCAACAACGAAGTTTATCAAAAATTGGTCAAGAAATTAGAACCGTATTTGGAAAAAGATAAAAATGGCAATCCTCGAATATTTGCGCCTGATGTATCGATTGTCAAGAACGGCAAGATTATCGGCCGCTACAAAGAGGAATCAACTGGCGACGATAATATCACGCCAGATAAATATTGGACTAATGAAAGAATAGAGCGGACTTTATCTCAATTGCGTGGATTTATGAGTCAACTGAAATAGTGACAATTATTTAACGCCGCCAGCTTTAAGAATGCTTATTAATCCGTTTTCGCCGCCGACGAATCCGCTGGTTTGATAGTCGTTAATGACCATGTACGGCAAGCCGTTCACGCCAAGCGACAAGGCTTTTTGTGTGTTGCTGTCAATTTCTTTTTGGTGCGGTTTTTTAGTCATACAGTCGGAAAATTGCGATTCATTCATGCCGACATTTTTGGCGGAAGTTAGGAAATATTCCAGCGGAAGAGCAGGGATTTTTTTCGGCACAGCAACGTTTTTTACGCCGATTCCTTTATCGAAATAATCGCTTTTAATGCGCGGGACGATATCGTGGGTGTACTGCCAATATTTATCTTGATCAGCAGCACAAAACGCAGCGTGAGCGCCAGTTTCTGTATTGTTGGTCATCTCTTTTAATAGTGTTACTACGCGATGCTCATAACGAACTTTTCCGGATTTAATATAGTCATTTTTGAAGAATTCTGTGCTGGTTGCGGCTTCGACCTCGGCGCAAAATGAACAAAAATAGTCAGTATAATCAATGAATACGTTTTTCGCGTCAGCGGATCCTTGTGACATTTTTTCATTCCATGGTTTATTATCGCCAATGTGACGATTCGGCGGACGATTGACAATTCCATAAATAAACAAAGCTACAATTCCCACGATTACAATTCCCGAAAGAACCCAAATAAGTGCTATGCCTGATGATTTTTGTCGATTCATATTTTCTCCTGTTTAGATAATTCTGTGTACATAAAAATAATTTGACCTGATTTATATAGCGAGAATAAACTGAGTAGTAAAGCCAATAAAAGGACTATTATACTGGCGATATTTGCGGCGGTGGCGGCGGCAGCTCCCGAGAAAAATAGGGTTACAATTGGTAAGATTAGTGATGTTCCGCAGGGAACGCAGCCGAGTCCAATTGTTGCGGCAATTGATGCGATTCCGCTTAATCCGACTTGTCGAGATACAGTTTTTTCATTGTCGCGATTATTCTTTGCTGTAAAAATTACAGCGGCGATCGATACACCTTGAAGAATTGACACTACCATAAGTAGCGCGCCATTTGGTGAAGTGAAACTTTGTTTGAAGATGTCTATAATCATCGAACCGAGCAGCGTGATTTTATCGAGGATTGGTAAGCGCGACATTATCAGCGGTCCGTAAAAATTGGCGTTGATTGCGAAATAAATTACCACGGCGAAGGCGACGGTCGCGACAATTGTTATTAGTAAATATTTCGGCAAACCAAGCATTCTGCCGACTCCTAAAAGCGCTGATTTGACGGATTCCTGCTCGCTGCGAATTTGATCCATGCATCTATTATACGATATTCGTAAAGGCAATTCGATCATCCACGGCAGCAACTTTTACTGTATCTCCGTCGTGAATTCGCCCGTCGATCAGTTCGAGCGCCAAAGGATCAAGCACGCGTTTTTGAATCAAACGCTTAAGTGGCCGAGCGCCGAAACTCGGGTCGTAGCCGTCTCGCGCCAACATATCACGAACGCTATTGTCAAAATTCAGCGTTATGTCACGACTATCCTTAACTTGGCGAACAACTTTTTCTAATTGCACGTCAACAATTGCACGCATCGACTCGGGATGGATTCGGTCAAAAATCACAATGTCGTCAATTCGGTTTAAGAATTCTGGGCGGAAATGACCACGAAGCGTCTCTAAAATTTGATTGTCGAGCGAACTAATGTCGTCGCCCGTGTAGTCCATAATCATTTGCGATCCGACGTTGCTGGTCATGATGATAATGGTGTTGCTAAAGTCAATCGTTCGTCCTTGTCCGTCCGTCAATCGACCATCGTCCAAAACTTGCAACAAAACGTTAAACACGTCGGGGTGTGCTTTTTCGATTTCGTCAAACAAAACCACGCTATACGGACGTCGTCTAACGGCTTCCGTCAATTGACCGCCCTGATCGTAGCCGACATATCCTGGAGGCGAACCGATCAATCTGGCTACGGCATGGCGTTCCATATATTCACTCATGTCAATTCGAATCATGGCATGCTCGTCGTCGAATAATTCACGACATAAACTGCGCGCGACCTCTGTTTTTCCCACGCCAGTAGGGCCGAGGAATAGGAATGAGCCAATCGGTCGATTGATATCGCCGAGTCCAGCGCGTGACCTACGAATGGCGCTTGCTACAGCTGCTACGGCGCGATCTTGTCCGATGACTTGGCGGCTGATCGATTCTTCCAATTTGGTCAATTTGCTGGATTCGCTTTCCATCAATCGCTCCACTGGAATTCCGGTCCAGCGCGCTACCACGCCAGCGATATCATCAGGCGTAACTTCTTCGCGGAGTAATCTGTCGTGGGTTGGAATTGCCGCTAGCTCCTCGCGGGCGCTTGCTAATTTTTTCTCCAGCTCCGGTAAATCGCCATATTTAATGCGGCTAGCGGTGGCGAGGTCTGCGTCGCGTTCAGCGATTTCCAATTGTGAGCGCAGATTGTCCATTTTTTCGGTAGTCGTGTTGACGGTTTGCAAAATGTCTTTTTCGTGTTGCCATTTTTTATCAATCACTTCGGCTTTTGCGCGAATCTCGGCAATTTGCTCCTTGATTTCATCTTTGCGAATATTGGCGTGGTCGGATTTGTCCTTTTTCAACGCCGCTTCCTCGATTTCCAATTGCAAGCGTCTATTATTCAATCGATCCAGCGCAATTGGCACGCTTTCTAACTGCATTTTGAGTGAGCTGGTCGCTTCGTCAAGCAAGTCGACTGCTTTGTCTGGCAAGAATCGGTCGGGTAAATATCTGGTGGATAATCTGGCGGCTGCCACGATTGCGTCATCAGCAATTTTTACTCCGTGATGAATTTCGTATTTTTCCTTCAATCCGCGCAAAATGGCGACAGTGTCGTCAAAGCTTGGTTCGCCAACGTAAACTGGCTGGAATCTTCGTTCTAAGGCGGCATCTTTTTCGACATACTGACGATATTCAGCGAGTGTCGTCGCGCCAATCATGTGCAATTTTCCGCGAGCCAGCGCTGGCTTTAACATATTGCCCGCGTCCATACTGCCTTCGCTTTTTCCAGCACCAACCATGGTGTGAATCTCATCGACAAAAAGAATAATCTCACCAGCCGCTTCTTCTACTTCTTTTAGAACAGCCTTCAGTCGATCCTCAAATTGTCCGCGGAAACTAGCGCCCGCCAGAAGACTGGAAATTTCTAGGGAAATTAGTCGTTTATCCTTCAGTGAAGCGGGAACGTTGCCTTTGACAATTCGTTGCGCCAACGCCTCAACAATTGCGGTTTTGCCAACTCCTGGCTCACCGATGAGGACGGGATTGTTTTTAGTGCGGCGACTTAGAATCTGCATAGTGCGTCGAATTTCTTCATCTCGACCAATCACTGGATCGAGTTTACCTTCGCGCGCCAACGCTGTTATATCTGTACCGAACTTTTCGAGTGGTTTAGTTGTTTCTTCTTGATTCATGTTTGGTGGCATAAAATCCTCCTTTTGGTTTTTAGTCCTAGTTTGTTGCGCCCCAGTAAAAGACAGAATGGTGAAATTTGATGTAGCTATCATAACAAATTAGCACTCTCAGTGCAAGAGTGCTAATAAAATAAATAGTCATTTTGTGATACACTAAATGTATGAATATTCTTGTCACTGGTGGCGCTGGATATATCGGCAGTCACACAATCATCGAACTATTTTCATCAAATCATAACGTAGTGGTGGTTGATAACTTATCAAATTCATCCGTCGAGAGTCTGAGGCGAGTTGAAGAAATCACTGGTCAATCAATACCGTTTCACGAATTCGATTTGTGTGATCATCAGCGACTATCAGAATTGTTTAAATCTGAGAAAATTGATGCTGTAATTCATTTTGCTGGGTTGAAGGCGGTTGGCGAGTCGGTTGAAAAGGCGCTTCTTTACTATAAAAATAACCTTGAAAGCACGTTGGTTTTGCTTGATGTGATGCAAGAATTTGACGTGAAGAAATTGGTGTTTTCTAGTTCGGCAACAGTTTATGGCGATCCTGCTAAATTACCAGTTACCGAAGATATGCCGTTGTCTGCCACAAATCCATATGGCCAAACAAAGTTGATGATTGAGCAAATGCTCCGCGATATTTCTGCGACAAATCAAAATTGGCAATTTACATCTCTCCGCTATTTTAATCCAGTTGGCGCGCATCCGAGCGGTCGCATCGGGGAAAATCCCTCAGGAATCCCGAACAATCTCCTGCCGTTTGTGTCGCAAGTTGCTGTTGGTAAGCGAGAGTATTTGAGCGTTTTTGGTGACGATTATGACACCCCAGATGGAACTGGCGTGCGTGATTATATTCACGTGGTTGATTTGGCGAAGGCTCACGTGGCGGCTTTGGAGAATTTAGGTCGACCGAACGAATATAAAGTCTATAATATCGGCACTGGTCGTGGTACTTCGGTTTTGGAATTAGTGAAGGCATTTGAGAAGGCGTCTGGTCATGATGTTCCGTATCAAGTTACGCCACGTCGAGCAGGTGACATTGCGACGTGCTATGCAGACCCAGGCTTGGCGGAGAGAGAATTAGGTTGGCGAGCGGAATTGACAATTGAAGATGCTTGCCGCGACGCTTGGAATTGGCAGAGCAATAATCCAAATGGCTACAATGGCTAATTGCCAGATTTGGTGAAAATCTTATTTTCGTAATAAGCGGAACGTTTGGAAAGTTCTGAATTTAAGTTTTCAATTCCGCCGTATTGTTCGACCAAGGTTTTCTTTCCAGAAAATAAGTTTGTGCCCAGACCTAATCGGTCGCCATCAATTTTAACTCCCAGCGCCGCCAAAGTTGACGGATACATATCGAATGTCGTGAATTGACGATTCTTTGAATGGCTAGTCGAAATGGCTGGATTTATAAACGTGTTGTAAATGGTTCGCTGATAATTAGTTCCGCCAATTTTCTCGTCGTAGTATGAAGTTTGCATTCCTAAATGGTCTCCAGAAATAATAATCGTGGTGTTTTCATAAAATGGCTGAGATTTAATCCAATTGACGAATGCGGCGACCTGTTTTGAAGAACAAGCGTGGACATTATCGTATTGATTGCTGAAGGTTTTAGCGCAGGTTTCATCCAAATATCCGTCGGTAAAATGCGTGTCGGCAGTCAATAATTGCAAGTTAAATGGCTTGTCTGACGCCGCCAAGCGCGAGGCTTCTTCGCGGGCAAATTGGAATAATTTTTTATCTTCATAACCCCACCAGACTTTGTAATCTTCGGATATTTTTCCGTGTTTTTTGGCGTAATTGTAATCTTCGATATTGAAATTGCCATGCTGAGTTAATAATTTATCGCGTCCGCCAAAACTTGCTTCAGAGCCCATAATAAATGTTTGATTATAGCCTTGTTTTTCTAAAATCTCACCAAGACTATAAGCGCCTGGCAAGAATTTTTTAAACTCGCCCAGGGCGTTATGGTCGCGTCCACCAACCAAGTTTTCTTTCAGCGGGACACCAGCGGATTGCGCAGCCATTCCTGCCACAGTCCAGCCAGTGTTTGTTGCAGGCAAAGCGCCGCCAACACCAGATGCTTTGTTTGAGAATGAGGTATTTTTTAACGCCAATTCTTCCAGCTCTGGAATAACGGAGGTTTCGGAACTGCCGCCATTAGCCTTTGATGCTAAAGTGTTTTCCATTGATTCTAAATAGATGTATATTAAGTTGCGCTTTTTCTCTGGGAAAGTCAATTTGGCGGTTTTTGGATTGACGTAATTTTCTTCGTATAATTTGGTCGATTGGGTCAGGGCGTAAATATAGTTAGGGATGCCGAAACTTTGAATTAGAAGGATGATCGCAATTAAAAACATACTTAGTGAGTAAATTGCCTGATTTCGTAATCTCAAAAACGGCAAGGTGAGCTTTCGTGATGATTTGATTTTTTTCAAGCAAAAGGCGATTATACGATTGATGAAAGAGATCGATTTGTCGAACATTGGGATTAATAAAGTGCCGAATAATAGGAAAACCAGCGGAAGATTTTGCAGGACGGCCGACCATAAATTGTCAGATTTGCCACCAGCTAATCCGTTGACGAAATAAAAAATTATCTCGTCGATTTGTGAATCTTTAAAGACTATATATTTATAGTGGGCTGCAATTAAGCAAAATGCCGCCAAAAAAAGCAAAATGATTGATATTGATTTAATCCAGAAACGTTTGGTAAATTTAATTTTTCTCACCATTCTATTATATCACTTACGTTTTTTGAGGATGAAGGGGTATAATAAAAGCATGAGCAAGAATAAGACGCGCATATTCGGAATTAGTTGGTGGATTGGGCTGGTTTTATTTGCGGGGATGATTTGTTTGATGTTGGGTGATATTTTACATCGAGATGGCGTAATTGGCTCAAAAACTGATGTTCTGGTGATGGGCACAAATGCTGGGTTTAAGCCGTTTGAATATATTGATAACAATCAAGTGGTTGGCTTTGACGTTGATCTGGCAAGGGAAATTGCTAAAAGCTTGGGTAAGGACTTGAAGGTCGAAGATATGTCGTTTGACGGGTTATTGCCAGCGTTGGATAGTGGTCAAATTGATATGGTGGCGGCTGGAATGACAGTGACGCCTGAGCGAGAAAAAAATGCGTTGTTTTCAGATCCGTATTATTCGGCGTCGCAGAGAATAATTGTTAAAAAGGGCAGTCCGATTCGCAATAAATATCAATTGCCAGGGCGAAAAATTGGCGTGCAGCTGGGTACGACTGGCGATACTTTGGCGTCTAAGATTACCGGCGCATCAGTCACGCAGTTTCAAACCGCGCCGAGTGTTTTGCAGGAATTAAGTTCGGGAAAAATTGAAGCGGTCATTCTGGACGACGCTCCCGCAAAGCAGTATTCGGCTGGATTTTCTGACTTAGAAATCTTACCGGGCGCGCTCAGCGATGAAAGTTATGCGATTGCTATTAAAAAAGATAATAAAGACCTCTTAGAAAAGGTTAATAAAGAAATTGCCAAGATGAAAAAAGATGGCCGTTATGAAAAATTAATCCGCAAATATTTTGGCGAGGAGGCTAAATCGTGAATTTTTGGGAAGTGATTTTTGGCGGCGGTCGATGGCTATTTTTATGGCATGGATTAGAGGTGACACTGGTTTTGACTGTGTTGTCGCTTATTTTAGGGTCGGCAATTGGTGTGCTTGTTGCCCTGATGCGTACGTCTAATTTACGACCATTTGGCAGGATGAAAACGAGTAGACTCGCGAACTTTAATCCGCTAGCTAGTTTGGGAAAAATTTATGTAGATATTATTCGCGGCACGCCACTTTTGGTTCAGTTATTGATTATGTATTACGTCGTTTTTGGGTCGTACCAATTTATGCCGAAGATTTTTGTGGCGGCGGTGGCGTTCGGGATAAATAGCGGTGCATATATCGCCGAGATTATTCGTGGCGGAATTCAGAGTATCGACAAGGGGCAAATGGAAGCGGCTAGGTCTTTGGGTTTGAGCAATTGGCAGGCAATGCGGCTGGTTATTTTGCCGCAAGCAATGAGAAATTCATTGCCAGCGTTGATTAGTGAATTTATCGCGCTATTAAAGGAAACTTCGGTTGTTGGTTGGATTGGCCTGAATGATATTATGCGGGGCGCGGACAATATTCGTTTTCAGACGGCGACGGCTTTTCAATCGCTATTTGCCGCTGCGGCGATGTACTTAATTTTGACGGCGATTTTTACGCGAGTAATGGCGCGAGTAGAAAGGAAATTGAAGCATGACGATGATCAGCGTTAAAAACTTGAAAAAAACGTTCGGCACGAATCGAGTTCTTCGCGATATTGACGTGGAAATCGAAGAGGGCGAGATTGTCGTGGTGGTTGGTTCGTCTGGTTCTGGCAAGTCGACATTCTTGCGTTGCCTGAACCTACTGGAAGAGCCGACTTCGGGCGAGATTATTGTTGATGGAGTTAAAATTACTGATCCTCACGTAAACCTAAACGCCTTGCGTCAGAATATTGGCATGGTTTTTCAGCAATTTAATTTGTTTCCGAATTTGAGCGTGATTGAAAATATTAAATTAGCTCCGAAAAAACTGCGTAAATTTTCAGACCAAAAAGCGACAAAATTGGCGCGAAGTTTATTGGACGATGTTGGATTATTGGATAAAGCGGACGCTTCGCCGAATAGTTTGTCTGGCGGTCAAAAACAGCGAGTGGCAATTGCGCGGGCGCTAGCGATGGAGCCAAAAATTATGCTGTTTGACGAGCCGACATCGGCGCTGGATCCGGAAATGATCGGCGAAGTGCTAGATGTGATTAGGAAAGTTGCCAAAAAGGGAATGACGATGGTGATTGTTACGCATGAAATGAAATTTGCCCGTGAAGTCGGGACTAGGATGATTTTTCTGGATAAGGGAGAAATAATCGAAAATGGCACGCCAGCCCAGGTAATGGATCACCCGAAAACTGAACGTGCCAAAAAATTCTTCGCCAAATAGCCCGAGTGACCTCGCTATAATTCGCTTAGAACTGGAACTTCTGTCAATTTATTAACCAGCTGGTCCAGGTCAACCTCTGTCAAATAACTTGGCAGAATCCGCGTGGTTTTTGGATCAACAAAGCCACATTCCGCTACTTCCTCGACGCCGTGCGATGTTTGTTCCAGGTCAATCTGCTGGTAATCTTGCCAGTTGGTGATGAGGAAGAAAAATTCCAATTGTTCATTCGGGCCGTGCGCTGATTGTTCGCCTGATTCGGCGAATTGCTGGATAAATAACAACTTGCCAATTTCTGGTTTGACGCCAGTTTCTTCAATCATTTCTCGACGCAAGCCGTCTAGCAAGCCTTCGCCCATTTCTAAACCGCCGCCCGGCGTACACCAAAAATCACGACCCTTGTCAGAATTTGCTGTTAGTTTTTGGCAGAAAATTTCGCCCTTGTTGTTGATAATAATTCCGCGTACGTTTACTCTTCGTCGCATAAAACCTCCTTTGATTGCTAATAGCCAGAGGTTCAATTAAGCTGAACGTACGCCCAATAATTTCATGGTCGGGGTGACTGGATTTGAACCAGCGACCTCACCGTCCCGAACGGTGCGCGCTACCGAGCTGCGCCACACCCCGACGCTAAAAACAGTATAAAACTAACAGATATTTTTGTCCAATTGTAATTATTAAAACAGAATCAACTAGTCCTAAAATGATATAATATAAGGTGGACTTAGAACGTAAAGGACTATAAATGAAACATATTTTACGAATTTTTAGAGGCTATTGGTTGCTGTTTATTATCTTGATTGGATTCACGTATGGCGTTGTGATGGCGAATTTGTGGCTGCCGGATAAAATGTCGGAAATTGTCAATAATGGCATTATTAAACAAGATATGTCGGCGATTTGGAATAATGGCTTGATGATGATTTTAGTGACGGCGGCCGGTGGGTTTTGTTCAATTGTCGTGGGCTTTTTGGCGGCGCGAATTGCTACGGGAATGGCGCAGAAATTGCGATTGAAATTGTTTGAACGAATAGAAAGTTTTTCTTTGGCGGATTTTAACAAGTTTTCTACGGCGTCGCTGATTACGCGCTCAACGAATGATATTCAGCAGATTCAAACAACGTCAATAATGCTGCTGAGGCTGGCGTTAATGGCACCGATTATGGCAATTGGCGGTTTGCAAAAAGCCATGAATAATGCGCCAGACCTGAGCTGGATTATCGCTTTGGCGGTGTTCGTTTTATTTGTGGTGATCGCTACGCTATTTACGATTGCCGTACCTAGGTTTAAGAAATTGCAGACTCTGGTGGATAAACTTAATTTGGTAGCGCGGGAAAATTTGGTTGGACTGAAAGTTATTCGTGCGTTCCATAACGAGAAGATTGAGCAGAAAAAATTTCAAGAAGCTAACGTGGAATTGAATAAGATGAATTTATTTGTGAACCGTTTGATGATGTTGCTTGATCCGATTATGACTTTAGTGATGAACTTTTCGAGTGTGGCAATTGTGTGGTTTGGCGCGCATTTGATAAGTAGTGGCAATTTACAAATTGGTAATATGATGGCATTTTTGGAATACGCGATGCAGGTGATAATCTCGTTCTTGTTGCTGTCGATGGTGTTTATTATGGTGCCGCGAGCCGCCGTATCGGTGCGCCGAGTCGGGGAAGTTTTGGATACTTCACCGTCAATTACTGACCCGAAGTCGCCGAAAAAATTACCAAAAGATGCCAAGGGAAAAATTGAGTTTAAGGACGTTACGTTTACTTATCCTGACGCGGATTTGCCAGTGCTTTCGGATATTAATTTTATAGCTGAACCTGGTCAGACAACGGCGTTTATTGGCAGTACTGGCTCGGGAAAGTCGACGTTGATTAATTTGATTCCTCGTTTCTATGATGTTTCGGCGGGGCAGATTTTGCTTGATGGCGTTGATATTAGAAATCTGAAATTGGAAGATTTGTCTGGTCAAATTGGTTACGTGCCGCAAAAAGGCGTGTTGTTTAGTGGAACGGTTGCTAGTAATATCAAATACGGCAACGCTGAGGCTAGTGATAAGTTGGTTGAAAAAGCGGCCAAAATTGCCCAAGCGGAAGAATTTATTAGCGAGTTAAAAAGTGGCTATAAAAGTGAAATCGCTCAGGGTGGCAGCAATGTTTCTGGTGGTCAGCGCCAGCGTTTGTCGATTGCGAGGGCTATTGCGGTTGAGCCGAATGTTTACATTTTTGACGATTCGTTTTCGGCGCTTGATTTCAAGACCGACGCGAAGTTGCGGGCTGTGCTTGCGAAGGAAACTAAGAATAAAACTGTGTTAATTGTTGGTCAGCGAATTAATACGATTATGAATGCCGATAAAATTATCGTGCTTAATGAGGGAAAAATTGTTGGTCAGGGAACGCATCAGGAATTGATGAAAGATTGCGAAGTTTATCAAGAAATTGCCGCTTCGCAGCTCTCGGAAGATGATTTGCAGAAAATGTCTATTGCTGCGAAAGGAGTGTTGTAATGTCTAGGCAAACCACGAAAAAACGTCAGCAAGTACGAATGGGCGGCCCGATGGGCAGAATGGGCACTGGCGAAAAGGCTAAAGATTTCAAAGGAACGGTCAAGAAGCTGATTAAATATTTGTCGGATTTTCGATGGCAAATGTTGATGGTGTTGGTTTTTGCAATTGGAAGCACGATTTTTGCGATTGCCAGCCCGAAGATTTTAGGCGGCGCGACGAACCAAATTGTTGATGATTATGCCAATATGAAAGCCTACGAGGCGATTACTAGCAAATTGCCAAAAGGTGTTTCTTTGCCAGCGGGAACTACTGGCGCGGACGTTTTGAACCGATTGCCGAATAAGTCGGAGATTGAAAAACAGATTCCGTCCAGTCAGCTTGAGTCGATTAAAAAGTTAGATCTTAGTCGGCGTCCAGAATTTCATTTTGACGCTATTTGGCGAATAATTATTTTGCTAGTCGGAATGTATGTGTTGAGTGCAACTTTTCGCTATATTCAAACGTGGATAATGACTCAGGTGACGCAAACCGTAACTTTCAGGATGCGACAACAATTGTCCGAAAAAATAAATCGCTTGCCGCTGAGTTATTTCGATAAGCAAACTTACGGCGAAGTTCTTAGTCGCATAACTAATGACGTCGATACGATTAGCCAAACGCTAAATCAGAGTTTGTCGCAAATTGTAACTTCAACGGTTACGGTGCTGGGAATTTTGGTGATGATGTTTTCGATTAGCTGGCAGATGTCGCTAGTTGCGTTGTTGGTGCTTCCGCTGGCGGGTGGCGTGATTACGCTGATTGCAAAGAGCTCGCAAAAACAATTCTTGCGCCAGCAAACGCAGCTTGGTGAACTTAATGGACACATTGAAGAAATGTATGGCGGTCATCAAGTGATGCGCGTATTTAATGGTCAGAAAAAATCGATTGCTAAGTTTTCTAAGATTAATAATCGACTTCAAGAGAGTGCTTGGAAGGCTCAGTTCTTTTCTGGCTTGATTCACCCGATTATAAATTTTATCAGCAATATTGGCTACGTTGCTATGACAATTTTAGGCGGTTGGCTGGCGATTAATGGTCGGCTAAAAATCGGCGATATTCAGGCGTTTATTCAATACGTCGATCAGTTCAATCAGCCACTAGTTCAGGTTGCTAATATCGCTAATATTTTGCAATCGACAGCTGCTGCCGCCGAGCGAGTATTCGAGTTTTTGGACGAGCCAGAAGAAGCGGTTGAATCGAATAACTTGGTAAAATTGTCTAACGTAAAAGGCGAAGTTGAATTCGACGATGTCGTCTTTGGTTATAAACCTGACCAGATGATCATTAAAGGTTTGTCGGCGCATATTAAGCCGGGTCAACGCGTGGCGATTGTTGGTCCGACTGGTGCTGGTAAAACGACGCTGGTTAATTTGTTGATGAGATTTTATGAGATTAATAGCGGTTCGATTAAAATTGACGGCGTGGATATTCGTAGAATGAAACGTAGCGATGTGCGTCAAATGTTTGGTATGGTACTGCAAGATACGTGGCTGTTTAATGGCACGATTCGTCAGAATTTGATGTATGGCAATCCAAAAGCTACCGAGGAAGAGATGATAAAAACCGCCAAAGAAGCGCATGTTGATCATTTTGTGAGGTCGTTGCCGGGTGGCTATGATATGGTCTTGGGTGAGGAGGCTGCTAACATTTCCCAGGGAGAAAAGCAGCTGCTGACAATTGCCAGGGCGATGTTAGAGAAGGCGCCGATGTTGATTTTGGATGAAGCAACAAGCTCGGTTGATACGCGCACAGAAGTCCTTATCCAAAAAGCTATGGATAAGTTGATGCAGGGAAAAACTAGTTTTGTTATCGCGCATCGTTTGAGTACTATCCGCGACGCTGATTTGATTTTGGTGGTTAAGGACGGGAATATCATTGAGCAGGGCAATCACGAAACTCTGCTGAAGCAAAATGGATTTTACGCTGAGCTTTACAATAGTCAGTTTTCTGAGTAGATGTTCGCTATTTTTTACATAATGATATTTTTGTCGCTTCTGGTATGTGCAGTTCAAAATCAATATCAGTTTTCTGGACAATTTCATAATAAGGCGGAATTGATGGGTTTTTCGGAAGTTCAATTATTTTTCCGTCGTTAAATAATTGTCCTTGTCTGTAGACATTGTGAATAAACGGTACATTTGGTTTTGTTTTTCTCAAGCGACATAACGCTGATTCATGCCGTGTTTCGCCATCTGTAATAACTTTGGGCTGCGTATGCCATTGTCCCATAATACATAATGTTGGTAGAGAGCCGTCAATTCCGAGGATATTTTTAGCTAGCTGCTCTTCTCGTTCTTGCGGGCTTGGTGGTATGATGGCATCCTCATCTAAATTGTCAAAAAATGTATCAATAAAAACGAGCTCTTTAAGTTGATTTTGCTGCAGAAGAATTGCTATCGTTTTTATCATCTCAAGAGATAGAACGCTTAAGTCAAAAAGGTCTTCATCAACTAAGGAAAAATCGCAAGAGTCGGTCTTTACTGAATTGATGAAGTTGAGTATAGCAGGGCTGGCCTCAATAGCTAATCGTTTTACGCCAAGTTTCTTAACCAGAGTATAGATGACGTCGGCATTTTCTTTAATGCCGTGAATTTCACCATGAACAATTATGTTTGATTTTCGCAATGTGGACTGAAACAAATTTAACCGTCTTATGTCTAGTTGTTTCGGCAAGAATGTTTTGATGATATCGTGATTATTCATAGGTGCTAATTGATAGTTTACTTCATAAAACCGTAAATATATAGAGCCGCGTCGTTGATAATTTGTCGATATTTGGCGAACTATTTATAATTAAGTCATGAATATCACAGACCAACTCCTCACTAAATACCCGATCATTTCCGATCAAGTCGACATAAAAGAGCTTAGCGCGCTTTTAAGA
Organism: Candidatus Minimicrobia sp. QA0096; assembly: GCF_963967315.1. Classification (NCBI taxonomy): domain Bacteria; phylum Candidatus Saccharimonadota; genus Candidatus Minimicrobia; species Candidatus Minimicrobia sp. QA0096. The sequence goes on along the minus strand of NZ_OZ017288.1, from coordinate 443,644 downwards.
GAATTGGAGAAAACTTTACGCTGTGGCGCCACTGGAAATATTGTGGAGTTTGGTTGTTATGTTGGCACGACTAGTTTGTTTATTCGCCGACTGCTGGACGCTTATGATTTTACGGGCGAGTTTCACGTTTACGATTCGTTTGCGGGATTGCCAGAAAAAACCCAGAAGGATAATAGCGCCGCGGGTGATCAATTTAAGGCTGGCGAATTATTAGCGCCGCGTAAGACGTTTGTCCAGAATTTTAAGAAAGCAGGGTTGAAGTCGCCGATTATTCACAAAGGCTGGTTTTCCGATTTTACTTCTGATGATGTGCCGGAAAATATTATGTTTGCGTTTTTTGATGGCGATTTTTATGAGTCAATTATCGATTCTTTTCGGGTTTGTGAAAGTAAGTTTAATAAAGACGCGATAATTATTGTCGATGATTACGCAAATGAGGCTCTGCCGGGAGCTGCAAAAGCCACTGATGAATGGCTAAAAGTTAACCGACAATTCGCAGCCAGGACTGAGGCTAGTCTGGCAATTATCTCCTCTTGCCCAAAAACATAAACGTGTTACAATTAAAACATCACTAATATAAACAGGGGAGGGTTGTGATGGACGAACCAATTCATATCACGTCTGAAATAGGAAAACTTAAGACCGTTCTATTGCATCGGCCAGGTGAAGAGCTGGAAAATTTGACGCCAGACTATCTGACCGATCTTTTATTTGACGATATTCCATATCTGAAAGTGGCGCAGGCTGAACACGATGCTTTTGCGGAAGCATTGAGAAGTCGTGGAATCGAAGTTTTGTATCTGGATCAATTGGTCGCCGAGGCAATTAGCACGGATCAATTGCGCGAACAATTTGTCGATGAAATGTTGGCTGCTTCTAAGCAGGATTCACGCCGTGTTACTCAAACGTTGCGCCAATTCTTGTTGGACTTGCCAACTCACGCTATGATCCGCAAGATTATGGCTGGTGTTCGCAAGGATGAAATTACTTTGCCTCCAGATCAGCATCAGCAACTTCATAATATGATCGAGAAAAATCATTATCCGTTCTATCTCGATCCAATGCCAAACCTATACTTTACACGCGACCCGGCTGCCGTAATTGGTAACGGTTTGACAATCAACAAGATGCACTGGACAGCTCGTCGTCGTGAATCGCTATTTATGCGCTACATCATCGACCATCATCCACGTTTTGCTAATCGTGCGCCAGTTTGGTACAACCGCACAGAGAAATTCTCAATGGAAGGTGGCGACGAATTAGTATTAAGCAATAAGGTTATGGCAATTGGTGTTTCAGAGCGAACAACCGCTGAGGCAATTGAAAAGATGGCAACCAAGCTGTTTGCTGGCTCGAAATTCGAGAAAGTCATTGCTATGGAAATTCCAAAATCTCACGCCTTTATGCACCTAGACACTGTGTTTACGATGATTGATCGTGATAAGTTTACGATTCACCCAGAAATTCGCGACCATGGTGGCAGGATGAATTGTTTCATTTTGGAGAAGGTTGAAGGTCAGCCATTCCCACGAATTACACATGAAACAGACCTGGAACACGTCTTGAGAGTTGCGCTTGGTTTGCCAAGTGTTACGTTGATTGAGTGTGGTGGTGGCGATCCGATTGCTGCTGCTCGTGAGCAATGGAATGATGGTTCAAACACTTTGGCGATTGCGCCGGGTGTTGTGGTGACTTATGATCGCAACTACGTAACTAACCAGAAATTGCGCGAAAACGGTATTGAAGTTATTGAAATTAGTGGCGCTGAGCTTGGACGCGGTCGTGGCGGTCCACGCTGTATGAGTATGCCGCTAGTACGAGAGGATGTATTCTAATGGCTCAGAGTTTGAAAGGACGATCGCTGCTGACTTTAGGCGATTATACCGCTGAAGAGATTCGCTTACTGTTAGATACGGCTCGTGAATATCGTCGATTGAAGTATGCCGGAATTCCGCACCGAATTCATGAGGGCAAAAACGTGGCTTTGTTGTTCGAAAAGACTTCAACACGAACACGCTGCGCATTTACGGTGGCGGCTAACGACCTTGGAATTGCGCCGGAATACCTCGGTAAAGATGATATTCAATTGGGCAAGAAAGAGACAGTTGAAGACACTGCCAAGGTTTTGGGTCGAATGTTTGACGGAATTGAGTTCCGCGGCTTTGACCACGCGACTGTTGAGGAATTGGCGCGTCACGCTGGCGTTCCAGTATGGAATGGATTGACCGATAAGTTTCATCCAACACAGATTTTGGCTGACTTCATGACAATTGAAGAGCATGTCGGAAAATTGAAGGGGACTAAGTTGGTATTTGTTGGTGATGGTCGTAACAATATGGCGAACTCGCTGATGATCGGCTCAGCTATTATGGGACTTGATTTTCGTATTTTGGCACCTCGTGAATTGCATCCAGATCAGGCTTTGGTTGATAAGGCAAATCATTTTGCCAGGTCAAGCCACGCACGTATCACCATTACTGACAACTTCGAAGAAGCTTTGCGCGGTGCTGATGTAATTTACACGGATGTCTGGGTTTCAATGGGCGAGGAAGATAAGTTTGCTGAGCGCATTAACCAATTGCGACATTTCCAAGTTAATCGCCAAATGATTAACTTGACAGGAAATCCTGAGGTCAAGTTTATGCACTGTTTGCCAGCATTCCATGACGCATTGACGATTACTGGAAAGAAGATTCAGGAAGATTTCGGTTTAGATTCAATGGAAGTAACGGATGAGGTGTTCCGCTCGCCACATTCGATAGTTTTTGATCAAGCGGAAAATCGTATGCATACAATCAAGGCTGTGATGGCTTTGACATTGTAGTTGTTGTCGTAATAAGGAGGTTAAGGAGGCTCCGAGGCAATGGTAGAAAAAATTAAAAAAGCAAAGCAGAAGCTTCGATCACCGTCGGCGTTTACTATTTTGTTTGTCGTGATCATCGTTATGGCGGCATTGACGTGGGTTGTTCCTTCTGGACTATATAAGACAAACGAAGATGGCGATCGTATAGCTAATTCGTATCACGTAGTCGACAAAGAGCGAACCGTCACAGAAGAAAAAGACGGTAAAAAGGAAGAGGTCAAAAAACACGACCAGCAAGGTTTGTGGGACGTCTTCACCGCACCTATTAAAGGTATGTCAGACAAGCTTGATGTCATCGTCTTCGTGATGGTGCTTGGTGGATTCTTAGGCGTCACTATGAAAACTGGTGCGCTTGACGCTTCTCTTGGCGCGCTGCTCCGAAAGATGAAGGGCAAGGAAAAGTGGCTCATTCCGATTCTGATGATTCTCTTCGCTATCGGTGGTACTACTTACGGTATGCAAGAAGAAACTGTGGCGTTTTACGCACTTGTTATACCGATGATGATTGCTGCTGGCTATAACGCCATGACTGGTGTGATGGTTATTGTGTTGGGTGCTGGTACTGGTGTGCTAGGCTCGACAATCAACCCATTCTCTACTGGTGTTGCAGCAAAAACTGCAGACGTGAAATTGGGTAGCGTTATCCCAATAATGTCTATCATCTTAGTACTTTGTCTAATTGCTGCGATTGTCTTTACTATGCGTTACGCTGCAAAAGTTAAGGCCGGCAAGTACAAAGAAGATGTTCGCTACAAGCCAGCTACGGCTGCTCTTGACATGACAAACGTACCAAAATTCACTGGTCCACGAAAAGTTGTTATGTCTGTGTTTGCTATTACATTTGTGTTAATGATTCTTTCCTTGATTCCATGGGGAAGTTGGAATATCACACTCTTCGCCGACATGTTTGAATGGGCTGCAGGTTTGCCGGTTATTGGCGCGGTACTTGGCGTAGTCCACAGTGCAGCCTTTGGTGATTGGTATTTCAATGAAATCACCGCACTATTCCTAATTTCAACAATTGTAATAACCGCAATTTACTACAAAGAATTTAAGAAAGAGGGTGTTTTCCCAGTTGATGCATTTATCGACGGCGTGAAAGATATCTTGCCGGTTGCTCTGATTATCGCGGTGGCAACAGGTGTTTCTGTGGTGATGTCTAACGGTGAGATTCAGGACACAGTTATTAGCTGGGGTGAGTCTCTCCTGAAAGATGCTGGTGGTGGTGTTGTTGGTGTGTTGGCATATCTATTCTACTTGCCAATGTCGTTTATCGTTCCGTCATCATCAGGTTTGGCAGCAGCAACTATGCCGGTTATTGCGCCAATTGCCGACCTGGTTGGCTCAAGTAAAGAAGTTATGGTTGCCGCATTTGCGACAGCGTCTGGCTTGATCAATATGATGGCTCCAACTATCGCGTCGTTGATGGGTGGATTGGCTCTGGCTGGTGTTTCATATCGCGACTGGCTAAAGCGCTCAGCTCCAATTATGGCGATATTTGCTATTATCAGCATTACAGTTATTGCAATTTTCGGGGCACTGTAGCCTATGGATAAGAAGCGTACTATTGTAGTAGCGCTCGGTGGTAACGCCCTGCAACGGCAGGGCGAAGCCGCGTCTGAGCAACAGCAACGAGTAGCCGATGAAACGGTTCGGCAACTTTTGCCGTTAATCCAGGCTGGTCATAACGTAGCAATCGTTCATGGTAATGGTCCTCAGGTTGGCAACATTGTGTTGCACGAAGAGGCGATTAACACGCCAGATGTGCCAAGTTTGCCGCTGGAAGATTCTGGCGCTATGAGCCAGGGATTGATTGGCTTTTGGCTGCAACAGGCTTTTCATGACGCCTTTATGGTTAATCAGATGAATAATCGCGCTGTTAGCGTTATAACCCAAACGATTGTTAGCTTGAGTGATCCAGCATTCCAAAATCCAACAAAGCCAATTGGTCCGTTCTATTCGGAAGACGAGGCAAAAACCGTCGCTAGCGAGCGCGGCTACACGGTAAAAGAAGACGCTGGCCGTGGTTGGCGTCGTGTCGTTCCTTCACCGAAACCTCAGACAATTGTCGAGGCTGATGTGATTAAGGCGTTGGTTCATGCTGGTGTGACAGTCGTTTCAACTGGCGGCGGCGGTATTCCTGTTCTGCAAGATGAAACTGGTCAATTAAAGGGCGTCGCTGCGGTTATTGATAAGGACTTCGGCGCGGCAAAATTGGCAGATCTTTTGGACGCTGACACCTTGCTGATTTTGACTTCGATTGATGCTGCTAAAATTAATTTTGGCAAACCAGACGAACAATCTCTTGGGGAAGTTTCAATAGAAGAGCTCCAAAAACACATTGACGATGGGCAATTTGCAGCAGGTTCGATGTTGCCAAAAACTCAGGCTGCCTTGTCGTTCTTGGACGGGAAGTCGGGGCGTACGGCGATTATTACTTCGCTGGATAAAACCGCTGAAGCTATTAGCGGCTCGGCAGGCACGATAGTTAAATCGTAATAAAAATCAAGAAGTTCCTGTGAATGGCGCAGGAGCTTCTTGTGTTTATATATGTTTTATTTTATAATATGAAATTATGTTGCAATATCTTCGTTCAACAAATAGTGATTCAATAATTAGCCCGCAAGAAAATTTGCAGTCTGGTTCGTGGGTGCGCTGCGAAAGGCCGAGCGACGAAGAGGTTTCGCAATTGTTGATGCTGGGCTTGGATGAGGATTTGATAAGTGACGCGCTTGACCCGCACGAGGTGCCGCGTATTGAGTTTGACGATGAGTGGACTTATTTGATTGCGCGATTGCCAGACACTGATGACGATTTTAACGATTTTACCACGCCGATTTTATTCTGCATCAATAAAGATCATATCGTGACGTTGTCTAGAGATAGTTTGGGGCGATTATGGCAGCCATTTATTGATAAAGTGCGAATTAGGACGGATCGACAAGTTGAGCTTTTGGTGGCGATGGTTGAGGCGATTTCAATGCAATATCAGCGGCGTGTGGCAACGATTAATCGCCAGATGCGAGCGGCTACAGACAGTATTCATACGCTGAGAGTTAATGATATTGCCACACTGGCGGAGTATGAGCGTAAATTGAATGATTATCTTGACGCGCTAATTCCGATGAACTGGGCAATTGAGAAACTTTTGGCGACTCAGAAGTTGCGACTGAAAGCTGATGATAAGGAAGATGTTGAGGATATTTCGATTGATTTGGAGCAGGTGATTGCGCGTTGTAAAAGTTTGTTGAGGACGATTACTAATGTGCGCGACAGCTATAGGGCGGTGATGGATACGCGCCTTAATGAGACGATCCGTCTGCTAACCGTAATTACCGTAGCTTTGACTATTCCGACGATGATCGCTGGTTTGTATGGTATGAATGTGCCGGTTCCAGGTGCCGATAATCCATTGATGTTTTGGGGAATTACCGCAGTTAGTGTAGTGCTGGCATTCGTTGTGGGCTATTATTTCCTGCGCCGTCGATAAAGTTTAATTGTAATTCGACAGATTGCTAATATCGCTTGTGTATATTATAATTTTCTTATGATGGTGGGCTATTTTGAACGCAGATCGTTGACTGAAAAGTTGACGCAAGCTCAACGAATGCATAAAAACGGTTGGATTAATTTGACCGGGAGTCTTGATGCTACTCGAGTTTCAAAGGCTTTGTCGTTGTCTGCTAATATTGTCCGTGACGTACTCGATATCCACGAATTACCTCGAGCGGAGTTTTCTGATGGTGTTGAATATATTTTTACGCGTATACCGTTTGGTCAAACTGATTCTGGCAAAACGGCACCGTTTTTGATTGCAATTAGCGGCGGTCATTATATTACAATATCGCCTCATGTTAAATTTTCACCTCTGGAGGTTAGCGATTATTTATTTAGCACAACCGAGCGTCCAGCGGGAGTTTTTTCTGCGAATTTGGCGTATATTATTTCTCAATATGAACAGCGAGTACATTTGTTAACGGAGCAAATTAGCGATGCTCGTCGGCGGCTAAGTCGTCATGAAGTTGAGAATTCGGATTTTATTAAATTTGTCGCAATTGAAGACACTCTCAATGAATATCGAAGCAGTTTGGAAGGCATGTCTCGCGTTATTACACAACTGATGGAAAATCGCCGTCATTTATTTAAGACTAGAGATCTGGAAGCCTTGGAGGACGTCGATCTACACATCAGGCAAGTTTTAGTGGCAATCAGTTCCAGTACGCACACAATTTCCAGTATCCAAAACGCTTATTCGACGGTTGCTAATAATACGCTGAACCAACGCATGAAGGCGTTGACCGCCATAACAATTCTTCTGGCTATTCCAAACGTTTTTTACGGGATGTATGGAATGAATATCGCGTTACCATTTCAGGGCGAGCCTTGGGCATATCCAGTTATCACTAGCTTTACAGTGTTGTTGATTTTACTTGTTATGTTTATTGCCAAGCGACTCCGCTTATTCTAATATAGATATAATAAGCATTTTCAAAATGTTTTTGCTTGACGTACCAATAAACGTTTGGTAACATTGTTAGCACGTCTCGCGCCGAAGCATTAAATTGCTGATATTAAGTGATAAAGGTCGAAGCGCGTGGGGCTGCACATAATAATAAGGAGTGCAAAACACATGCCAATAGCAATCAAATTTGTGCCATCAAGGCGCAAAAAGATCGCGGTGGATGTGGTGCCTGCCGAATGGCAAACATACATAGCACAATAAAAAGAGTGCAGTCGGCTCCAACGATAGAATAGAGACGACTATAAACAAATCCCGCTCCAAGGCACCGGAGCGGGATTTTGGTTTGTGTGAAAATGCGTTAATCTTTTACTTCAACGCCAGCTTTTTTCAAGGCTTCCTTAACTGATGATTCGATTGAGCCAGAGCTGTCCATCTCAGTATTTTTTCCATTTATGTAGAAAGTTGGTGTCGCGGCAACGCCGTGTTTGCGACCGAGAGCCATATCGAAGTCGATTTTATTTTTAACCTTGTTACTGGCAATATCGGTTTTATATTGATCGATATTAAGCTTCAATTGTTCAGCATAAGATTTGAAGATGTTGTCGCGTTCTGTAGAGTTGGCGTTTTTCCAAGCGTCCTGATTTGCATATAGAAGCTCATTCACTTCCCAGAATTTACCCTGCAGGCCAGCAGCTTCAGCTACGGCAGCGGCAGCTCGTGCGTTAGGGTGTGAGCTGGCAATTGGGAAATTACGGAAAATTAATCGAACGTGATCTTTATATTTTTTAGCTAGCGCTTCGGCTTTTGGTGCAGCGGTGCCACAGCCAGGGCATTGATAGTCGGCGTATTCGATAATTGTTACTTTGGCGTCTTTACTGCCAATTTCGTGATCTGCAATATTGCCATTTCTCGATTCTGCGCTGATAATTGTGTTCAGTTGATCGTTATTGATATCGCTAATGTTTAGTCGATTTTGTGTCGAAATATAAATCATTCCACCAACAATCGCCACTACAATAATTGCGAAAATTATCCAGCTTTTCTTATTCATTTTACCTCCATTTACTCTAGTAAGTATAGCACGGAATGCGGTACAATAAAACTATGACGATTGTGCTAATTTTTGGATATTTGGTTACTTTGGCGGTTTTATTGATAGTGCTGGGAATTCAGCCGAAAACGTCTTCGCATAGTCAATTTGAGCTGCGGCGGAGAAGTGGACTAGGCGATGAAAAAGCTAAAATTCTTTTGCGACAAAGAGAATTTTTACGAGATATTATTTCACTGCAGCGCGCCGTGGCTTCTTTATGTTTGGTAATTTTAAGTATTATTAGTGTTTATTTGTTCAATTGGATGGTTGGGCTAGTTTTGTCAATTATAATAGCTCTAGAAATCGGAGCTGTCGCGCGAATTGGCTTGTGGCAGAAATACTCACAGCAACTTTATGAAAAATACGAACCGCTAATCTTAACGACAATTGAGCGACATCAAGTAATTTTGTCGCTAATCCGTTCGGTGTCGCCAGTGGTTGGTGATAGTCGGGTGATTGAATCGAAAGAGGAATTATTGGAAATGGTGGCTCAATCCACCGGAGCGATTTCATCTTCTGAGAAAAAGCTTATTACTAACGGGCTGAAGTTCAACGATATGAAGGTCGAGGAAATCATGACGCCACGAAGCATGATTGAATCGGTACCTATGAATGAACTTCTCGGGCCGCTAGTGCTTGATGATCTTCATAAAAAGGGGTATAGCAGATTTCCTGTCATTGACGGCGACATTGATCATGTTGTTGGAATGTTGAGGATTCAAGATTTGTTAACGATTGATCGCAAGGCAAAATCTCATCGTGCGGAAACAGTCATGAGTAAAGACGTCTATTATATTCGCGAAAATCAAACTCTACAGCACGCCTTGGCTGCATTTTTGAAAACGCAGCACCACTTGTTTATTGTTGTAAATGAGTTTCGAGAAACAGTTGGTCTACTAAGTTTAGAAGACGTAATTGAAGCGCTATTAGGTCAGAAAATCATTGACGAATATGATATTTATGGAGATATTCGTAAGGCCGCCACGGCTAATCCGCAGAAAAATAATTTGCCCACAAAAACTCGACGAGATGTTTAATTCTGGGAATTTGCCCAGATTATGCTATAATAACAGATATGAAAAATAGAATTTTGGCGGCAGAAACTTCTAAAAAAGTTGGTGAGAATATTACAGTTGCGGGCTGGGTTCATTCCAGGCGTGATCATGGCGGGTTGATTTTTATTGATTTGCGCGACCACACGGGTTTGGTTCAGTTGGTTATTAACCCTGATAAAAAAGATGCTTTTTCTTTGGCGGAAAGCTTACGGGATGAGTTCGTGGTTCGTGCTTGTGGCGTGGTTGCGGAGCGTGGTGAAGGTCTGAAAAATCCGAATATTGCCAGTGGCGATGTGGAAATTGTTGTGGACAATTTGGAGATTTTGAACCGAGCTGAAACTTTGCCAATTCAGCCATTTGCCGAGGATAATCAAGCTGGCGAAGAACTAAGATTCAAGTATCGTTATCTTGATTTGCGTCGTCCAAAAATGCAAAACATGCTTAAAAAGCGCGCCGAAATGTATCGTCGAATCCATAAATATATGGACGATCGAGATTTTATTGAAATTCAAACGCCAATTTTGGCTAACTCAAGTCCTGAGGGTGCGCGCGATTTTCTGATTCCGAGTCGTTTGCAGGAAGGGAAGTTTTATGCTTTGCCACAAGCTCCACAGCAGTTTAAGCAGTTGCTGATGGTTGGTGGCGTGCCGCGTTATTATCAGTTGGCTGCTTGTTTCCGCGACGAAGATCCGCGAGCAGATCGCTTGTATGGCGAGTTTTATCAGCTTGATTTGGAGATGAGTTTTGCTGAAAATGGTGAAGAAGTTCGCGCTGAAGTTGAGCCTTTAATGAAGCAATTGGCGACTGATTTTGCTGGTAAAAAATTGTTGGATTTGAGCGATTTGGCGGTTGGTGATGGTAGTTCAATTCCGCGAATTTCGTATCGCGACGCCATGGAAACTTACGGTTCTGATAAGCCGGATTTGCGATTTGGCATGGAATTGATAGAACTGACGGACGTGTTCTCAGAGACTGAGTTTGGCGTATTTAAAAATGCTGAATGCGTTAAGGCTATTTGCGTAAAAAACGGCGCAAGTTTGAGTCGCAAGCAAATTGACAATTTCACCAACATCGCTAAAAGCGAAGGCGCTGGCGGTTTGGCGTACATCACATATCAAGATGGCGAAGCAAAATCTCCAATTGCGAAATTCTTGAGTGAGAAGGAATTAGCTGATATTCAGCAGAAAACTGGTGCGGTTGATGGCGATGCAGTGTTCTTTGGCGCTGATTCTCGCTCGGTTGTTAACGCGGTATTGGGGCGCTTGCGTAATGAATTTGCCTCGCACTTTAATCTTAAGGACCCATCGGTTGTGGCGTTTGCTTGGATTATTGATTTTCCGTTTTATGAGTGGGATGAACGAAGTAAAAAACTTGACTTTGGGCATAATCCGTTCAGTATGCCAAAGGGTGGTTTGCAAGCTCTGGAGTCTGCTGAAACTGACGCCGAAAAATTATCCATTGTCGCTGATCAGTTTGATATGGTGATGAACGGCTATGAGATTTGCTCTGGTGGTGTTCGTAATCATAACCCAGCGGTGCTATACAAAGTGTTCGGTTTGCTGGGCTTCAGTGAATCTTATGTTGAAGAGAAGTTTGGCGCTATGTTAGGCGCTTTCAAATACGGCGCTCCGCCTCACGCAGGATGTGCTTTTGGGGTTGATCGTATTTTGATGGAATTGACCGATGAGCAAAACGTCCGTGAGACTCTGGCGTTTCCAAAGAATGGCTCTGGTGTGGATGTGATGATGAATTCACCTTCAATTGTCGATCCTGCTCAGTTGCGCGAATTGGGTTTGTAAAATATTTGCAATATTGATCTACTGTTTTGGCTGTGCTAGTGTGTAAGTATGAAAAAGGTTATAGTCATTGCCGTCATTGTGGCGCTTACGATAGGCGTTGGCGGTGGAGTATGGCTAAAGACCCGTCTGGATGCTCAGGCAGCTGCTGGAGTAGCTCAGGAGCAGAAACAGGAACAACCGAAGAGTAAGTATGATGTTGGTCCAGCAGATCCTGCTGAGTTATTAGAGCTAGTTAACGCTGAACGCCAGCGTGTAGGTGTGGCGCCGTTGGAGTTTGATGAAAGCGTGCAAAGGTCAGCTCAGCTCAAGGCAAATGATATGATCACCAAAGACTATAGACAGCATATCATACCTGGGCTAGGTGATATGTACACACAAGAAATGCGCTATCTAATATATCAACGGGCTAAATGCTCTCATAGTAGTGAAAATTATTATACTGGCGCATATCATCCAAAGTCAGATGTTTTTGTATCGACCAGTAGAGAAGCATTTAACGGATGGATGAGTTCTAAGCCCCACAGAGAAGCTATACAAGATCCTAAGTACAAAAAGACGGGATTTGGTGTTAGCACCAACAACACAACCCTAGTAGCAGTCCAGCACTTCTGCCAAATCTAAATAACATCTTCTACTGAGTCTCTCTCCTTATAAAAATAAGGAGATTTTTTATGGGCTATAGAAGTTGGCTACAAAATTATGTGAACAACCACCCAGACCAAAACACAAGAACAATATACTAGATCCTAATCCCCAGCCAGGCCGCCAAAATGTCGCCCGCAAAGTAGGCTAGCCCTGCTGCAATCGCCCCAAGGAGTAATGTAATTCCTGCAGACTGCCAAGGTGATTGTTTGCTGACTTTGCCCTTGATGAAGCCGATTGCTAAGAACGTTGCCGCAGTTAGCGCCGAGCTAACATAGAATAATACCGCGTTTGGCGCCTTTAAGTTTGCAATTACGTCAATCAAATATGGCAATACTGGTACGCTACCGACCACCACGAAAGCTAAGAACGTTACTGCGCCTATGATCTTTGGGGATGAGCGTTTTTGGCTGTCGCGAACGGACTCTTCGTGCTCAGCGCTGGCTGCTAAATATGCACTAGATCCCATTGAAAAACCGTCGGCTATTAAATTGGCAATTCCTAATATAAGAATTACTGAACTAGATATTCCAGCACCAGCTGAAGCCGCCACGACTGCAAATGTTGTTACCGTGCCGTCAACCGCGCCATAAACAAATTCCGGTATGTATCGTTTGAAAAAATCTCGCATAACCATACCAGTTTATCATATTATTAACGATTAGCGGACATCTCTATTGACAATTTAATAAGCTTATGCTATAGTGAAATAGTTAGATTATCTAATACAAACAATTTAACAAGCATGCTAAAATAAACATAACAAATATAAACTTTTGCAGAAAGGTAAAGCGTGGAAGATATCCAAACAGCCATCGTTTTATTATCAATCATCGTAGGATTGTTGTCGGTTATTATCGTAACGCTACTGGCAGTGGTCATCGCCTTGTTGGTAAGACTTAATACGGTCATGAAAAGCGTTAGTAAAATTACAACTAACGTAGCTAGTGCGACTGAGTGGTTGTCGCCAACAAAAGTTTTTAGTGAAATATCAGGTTTATTTCGTAAAAAATAATTAAAAAAGGAGTAAATATATGAAAAAAGTTTTAGCAATTATCGGAGCAGTAGCAGCAGGTTTTACAGCTGGAATTTTAACTGCACCAAAGAGCGGCAAGGAAACAAGGAAAGACTTGAAGGATAAAGCTGTAAAAATGAAAGCCGACACTGAAAAGGTGGCTTGCAAAGCGACTGCCGCAGCAAAAGACAGCTTAAGTTCGTTAAAAGCTGGTTCTCAGAAAGTTGGAGATGCTGTAGCAGAAACCGCAAAAGACGTTAAGGGTAACGTCGAAAAACGTTTCAAGTAATATTTGACTCTATTCAAGAAGACGTGAGATAATATAAGTGATGAAAAAAGTTACTTTCTATCTCGCGTCTTTTTTGATTGCTTCTAGTTTGTTAGTGACTCCGCGGGCAGTTGAGGCTCAGTCTGTCGATGCTACGGCTGATTCTGAGATTATAAAAACGCTTGATCGAAACTGTAGTTCCGTAAGAGTTGCTATTAAAAACATCCATACCAATGACGCTCTAACTAGAGTTAACGTTGGACAAAGATATAATTCTATTTCTACCAAACTTATGGCCAGGCTGAACGGTCGATTGGCAATCAATAAGCTGGACAGCTCAAAACTACTGAACATTACTAATGAGTTCGAGTCGACGAGACTTAAGTTTAATAGTAATTACAACGATTACGATACTGCAATGACTGATCTTCAGCGCACAAATTGCTCTAATAATGTGGCGGACTATTATAAAAAATTGACCGTTGCTCGCGAGACTCGTAATAAACTTTCTGAGGACGTGAAGGTCTTGGATGAATTGTTAGTGAGATATAAAGAAGAAGTGCAAGTTATTAAAAATTCGCTGTCTGGAGGTTCTAATGAATAGAGCTAAGGAATTATTTCGTAGTTATAAATTCGCTACATTTATTGGGCTGACTATTGCGGTCTCGGTTGTGTTGGTATCGATCGCGATGTTTATGTATTACAAGACTGACGCTTATCGATTAGACTTGAGTCGCCCAGAATACGCTTCTCGCCGCAATCAAATTAGCAAGGATGCGGATGAAAAAAGTCACGAATTTGACGCGCAAGGTACAGTAAGCAAGGATACATTGAAGGAATTTTTGGGAATTTATGATAAAGAAGTAGAGAACGTTAATAAGATCAAAGCGTTTTCTAATGATGTGTTAAGCGATAAAGAATTGGGTTTGTCTAATAATTAATCTTTATCTTCTGGTTATTGAGGTTGGGGTCGGCAGGGTCGCCAGAAGAACTCCTTCACGATCAAAGTTTTGTAGCAATCGATGTCGCATTTCAGAGGTAACAGACCACTGATCGGATGGCTGAGTTTTTCCAGCGATGATCAATTCTGTTCCTCGTCCAGTAATATCACCAACGGAAACGAATTTAGGCGGATCGATAATTTTCTTTTGCCAAGCCTTTTCTTTAGCCAATTCTTGACCAGTAGCGTTAATGATGTCTGTAACTGCAGAAATGTCAGAACTTGGGTCGATATAAATGCTGAAGCGCGACATACTATAGCCCATAGTTTTATTGATAACATGCTGAATCGTGCCATTTGGAACATAATGAACATTACCCTCAGAATCTCGTATAACAGTAGTGCGAGTGCCGACTCTCTCGACGGTTCCAGCGGCTCCCATTACGTCAACAACATCGCCAACACGATATTGATTTTCGGCGATGATGAAGATACCGGATAAGAAGTCTTTAACAAGTGATTGAGCACCAAATCCTAATGCCACACCGATTATACCAGCGCTGGCGAATAGAGGCGATAAATCAAATAGGAATAGTTTATTGGCGACAATTGCGGCGACATAGAAAATTATTATGATTTGCCAGAAACTTCTGGTTAATTGGATGAGGGTTTTTTCGCGCTTTTCTATGTCTTTACGGTGCCAGGAACGATGTTTAGCGGTGGAGCGTATAGAATAATGTATAGTCCAAGATAATAAATATTTCCCCAGAAAATAAACAAAAACAGAGCCGATAATAATGCTGACTGTGTCGATAATGCGCTCACTAATTAACCAGCCAAAGTTGTTGCCATGCAGCCATTGACCTAACGTAGAAGAATCTAAAAACTGTTTTATAAGCTTATCCATTATTGATTTAGTATAATAGAAAATATGAGTTTTGTCGATCCGAATCAATTTATTATCACCAGAAAACGTAAGAAGTATAAATTCGCTTTGTTCCACAATTCGCCGCTATGCTTTGAGTTTGATGAATGGGTGAAGCGGGAAGTCGATTGTTTGGAAATCGGTGCTGGAACTGGACTGTTCAGCGTGGAGCTTGCGCTGCGCCATCCTGAAAAAACGTTTTTAGCAATTGACGTTAAAGGTGATCGATTACAGAAGGGCGCGAAAATTGCTGAAGAAAATGGGCTGGAGAATGTGTTTTTTGTTCGAGCGCGGGCTGACCAAATAGACCAATTAGTGGAGCAGAATTCTTTGGAGCAAATTTGGGTAACATTTCCTGATCCGTTTCCGAGGAAGCATAGCGCTGGGCGCCGCTTGACTCATCCTAATTTTTTGAAGAAGTATTCTTCATTGCTAAAATCGGACGGATCTTTATTAATCAAACACGACGATCACAATTTTTTCTGTTGGAGCTTGGAGCAATTGGTGGCAGAAAAATGGCAAATTAAAGAGTTGAGTTTTGATCTTCATGAATCCGCGCTAAGTGACGAATATAAAATAATGACGACGTACGAACAAAGGTGGATTGGTGAAGGAAAAACTATTAATTTCGTAAGAGTTACGCGCTAATAAATGAAAGGAATATTATGCAATTTAACGATTATTCAACTAAAGCAATTTCTACCTTAACAGATAAAGATTCTCATAAATATGGTGATGTTGACGCCAGATTGATGGCACAGATATTGGGATTAAGTGGTGAATCTGGCGAAGTCATGGAGAAATTTAAGAAAATCCTACGTGATAAAAATGGCGAGATCTCGGAGAACGACCGCGACGCAATAATAAAAGAGCTTGGTGACGTGCTTTGGTATGTCAATTCTATAGCGCATTTGCTTGGTTGCAGTTTAGAGGAAGTGGCTCGCAGAAATAATGATAAACTGCTCAGCCGCCAGAGTCGGGGGAAGATCCACGGCAGCGGTGATGATCGCTAATTTTTAGCTAATCGCTCGCGAATCCATCCGTCGATTGTGCCAGCGCCCATGCACAGGACGAGCTTTCCAGAGCTTCTTGCTGCGGTTATTTCTTGCCATAAATTATCGTCTAATTCGGCAAAATGAACTTTTTCTTTGTCGATATTTTTAGCAAGTTGTTGCGGTGTTAAGGTTGATAAATCTGGATTTTCCCTAGTTAAATAAGTTGGCAGCCAGTAAATTTCATTGGCATCACGGAAAATACCATCAGTGTATTGACCAATTATCTCGTGCTGGCGAACATTTTGGTGTGGCTGATAAACTAGGACTACATCGTTTGACAACTCCTTAGCCATCTGTAGTGTTGCTTGAATTTCAACTGGGTGATGTCCATAGTCAGAGTATAGATTTTCGGCGAGCTTTTCAAAACGCCGTCCTGAGCCGGGGAAGGAGTTTATTGCTTGGTATATTTCTGACTCCTCCGCGTCCACTCCGATATGCCTCAAAGCTTCGATCACCAAAGTAGCGTTCTTTCGGTTATGCTCGCCGGGCAGAGCGATGTTTTTATTGGAATCGTGCAAGATTGTTAGATTTTTCTCATCAAATATGGCGGAATTTTCTTGCCACGCGATAACTTTTTTAGATTTTTTACCGAATTCACGGAAAGCGTCTAAGTAGGATTCTTTTGTTGGATATGTGTCTGGATGGTCGTAATCAACAGATGTGATAAGGCTGATTTCTGGAGAAAAATGCAAAAAGTTGCGATCAAATTCATCGCACTCGTATACGAAAAATTGGCTATTTTTATCAAACGTTCCGCTTGGTCCAAAACTTAAAGTTGAACCCACAGAATAACTGACAGGAATTTGCAATTGCTCCATTGTCCAGATTAGCATGCTCGTTGTTGTGGTTTTTCCGTGGGTGCCAGCGACCGCGATAAGTTTCAGGTTTTTATCGGCGATTATTTGCGCCAGCAATTCGTCACGCTTGCTGGTTTTTATGCCTAATTTTCGCGCCAAGACTAATTCTGGGTGATTTTCCGGTAAGGCAGCGGTGTAAATAAACCAATCAAATGGTGATTTATCGTGTTCTGATTGCAAGAACGCGCCAGATTGGTCAAAAGAAATAGGAATTCCGGCTGACTCTAATTCGTTTGTGATTAGACTTGGTGATTTGTCGGAGCCGCAAACGTCATATCCAGCCTCTAAAGCAATTCTACTCAGTGGTCCGATGCCAACGCCGCCGATTCCTGAAAAATAAATTCGCATACAAATATTATACCACCGCAATGGTAGTAATATTCACGTCATTGGGATAATTTGCTATACTAAAATCATAGAGAAGGCGGTGGGATGGCTATAGATAAGAAGAAAACCAAGTTCAGAATTAAGCGACTCAGTCAGATTAAGACTTGGCAGTTGGTTATTTTATTGGTTATGTCTGGTTTTATTTCGGCAACTTTTTTGAGGTTGAATAATGTTGGTATGGTCGAGCGACGAGAATCTGTAGAGAACGCAGATAAGGCTGGAGATATAGTCAATCTTCAGCAGCGACTATACGATTTGCAGCGTTATGTATCTACGCATATGAACGCTGATCCGGGGAAGATTGCGCTGGATCATACGTATAAACAAATGTATGACCGGAAGTTGAAAGAGTTCGAGGAGGAGATAAAAAATCAGTCTAACAATGATACTGTGTCGAAAGTTAGGGCTGTCTGTGATGCTAGGGCGCAGCAGGGCGGTTACGGCCGATTTACGACACAGGCGGATCCGAGGTATATCAGTTGTATTAATGAGGAATGGGCGAAATATCCTGCCGCGAAAGCCACTAACTTGCAGTTTGAAGCGCCTTCAACCGAGCCGTATTATCACACTTTCGTCTCGCCGATATGGTCAGCTGATTACGCGGGGTGGTCTTTGCTAGTGACGATATTTATTGCCATGATTATCGTAATGAGGTTGGTTGTTCTGGGGATGTTAAAGTTGATACTTAGACGACGAAATAAGCTTTTTTAGCTTGACAGGGGTGATATAGAGATAGTAATCTATATAGGAATATCATTAATAGGAGGTATATAACCAAATGGCTTATAAACATACCAACTCAAAGGGCATCACATATTACTTGCACAAGACTGACGTAACTTTGCGCGGCGGCAAGACTCAAACTATTTACTTCTTCGCTAAAGTTGAGAAGAATGAAAAGGGTACACCATGTGATCTACCAGAAGATCGTATTGTGAAAGAAAACCCACGCAACGGCTTTTTGACAATTTCTAAGAAAAAATAGTCCTTTGCTTGCACCATAAGCGCGTTTGGTGATATAGTATAATCAAACAAACAGGTGCCATAACTCCTCTGTAAAAAGCAGGGGAGTTTTTTGTGGGGTTGATTATTTGTGGATATTGTGGTATAACAGTTACTATATGAAGTCGAAGACGGTTGAAGTGTTGGAGCTTGCTAGGCCAAACAGAGCGGGCGTTATTGATGTTGTTGATTCGGACGGTAATGTTGTGCCGTTGGATTATTTAGGCGAAGATTTTGTTCCTGATGCGAATAGTTATAGTGATGAAGATTTTACGAAGAGAAATAGAATTATAGTTGAGATGTGTGATCTTTTCGGCAGGATTCGTCGTCGTGCTGGCTTTGCCGAACGTCATAGAGGTCGTGGCGACTATGATCGAGCTCGTCGCATAGAAAGAAACAGGGGTAGTGATATTTCTGAAGTTGGCAGACTTGCTATAAGTGCTTGTGAAGCATGTCCACTTAAGCTTGATTGTGAACTGTATGGTAAATTAGGAGGGGCTGTCCTAAGTGATGTTTTGGATTATAAAAAAGTTCGTACAGCCACATCTCTGACTAAAGCAGGCAAGAAACGTTCAGGTTGGAATAAGGGTTGCATAGATAATAATGCGTAAAGAAAAAGCCCCCTTCTGAATGAAGAGGGATTTTTCTTGGTGACCCAAGTGCATCTACATTGGAACCATATCTGTAGCGGGATTCTGAGCTGGAGACACTTAATAGAGGCGACCACCTCTTCAATAAAGATACCCAACCATCATTAAAGTATATCGTAACAGAATGTGTTAATATCAATAAATTATCCTCTTGACTACTTTTTACGTTATCCAGCCTGATAAATTCATAAATCAGCACTAAATGTCGCGGTTGGGTTAAACTAAGATTGCCGCAAAGGGCTAATTGAGGTCGCTTATTTAGGAGATTGACGATATAATCAAAATAATGAAGAAAAACTCTCAAGCACAGCTCCAGGGTATGTTATTCGGCTTAGCTATAGGCGACGCCCTCGGTGCGCCTATCGAACACGGCTACACAAGTGATGAGATTGTCGCTCGTAAAGAAGAATTGCGTCATATGCACGATGAAGCACACTTTCCTCGTGGTGTCTGGACAGACGATACTTCTATGGCGTTATGTTTAGCAGACAGTTTACTGGAGTGTGGCGGCTATGATTCGTGGAACGTTATGGATAAGTACTGTAAATGGCAATCAGAGGGCTATCGTTCGTATTTTGACTATGGCGAGGGCATTGGTATGCAGACGCTTATCATGCTGGATATGTATGCTAGCGGTCACGCTATTTTTCACAAAACGATGAATCGGAGCGATGGTGCTGGCAACGGTGTCGTGATGCGTCTTGCACCAGTCGTGATAGCTGCCTACGGCAAACGAGATATCCGTGACGTGATACGGCTTGCTCAAGTTTCCGCTAGAGAAACACATTACTCCTATGAGGCTGAAGCTGCTGCTGAAGTGTTTGCTGCCATACTACATAACGCTATCCATCTAAAAGACAAAGCAGAGATTGTAGATGTTAGTAAGTATAGTACCGGCGCACACTACGACCAGCTGCTGAACAAGCTAAAAGAGAGAGTTGATACGGATAAGCTCAAGAATAAGCCAGGTTATGTCGTATACACCCTCCAGATAGCTTTATGGGGTTTTATGAGCTATGACACATTTGAGGATGGGATGTTGGCAGTTATGTGCCTAGGCGGCGACGTTGATACGACCATGGCAGTGTACGGGCAATTAGCTGGTGCATGCTATGGACTTAATGCAATACCGAACGAATGGCGGCGTGATGTTTATCAAGGGAATGATATTATTGAACTAGCGGATAAACTAGCCGCAATGGACGATTGCCCTGTCCTGTATACACGGTTTGAGGAAGATGTAACTTAATACAAATTAGAAAGAGAATGACTATATGAACAAAACAACATTAGAAACCGCTCAGCAGCTGCTAGCCGCAAAAGAGTTTAGCTACAAGGATATCAACCCAAGTGAGAAAGGAATATTCCTAGCGGCGCTTATTGAGAACGGTAAATCCGCCAAAGAAGGAAATAATCACCACTCAAATATTCCCAAAGGAACGCTTATTAGCGAATGGTACTTACGGCATAAGTTAGGGCTAAGTGGGGCAATAAAGCACGACCTATACACCTCGCTTGAGCTGTGGAAGTTAGATGATAAGCGATATCAAATTATCTATTATAAACCCTTCGGTTTGGGAAATTATGCTGAAACAAAATCAGAATTCTATGACAATAAAGACTCTGCTCAGGCTCGCCTTGACGAAGAATCTCGTAGGCTTGAAGCAGAGTTATCTCGCCTTGAGCGATAAAACCTAGAATCATCTTTTGTCAAGATAGGTCATGCTAGGTACTGCTACTTTTTGTGCTTGGATTGTTGTATGAAAAACAGATCTAATAAATGCGTATGATGACGATAAGGCGATAATTACCGATGAGCTGCGGCGACTAGAGCGTCAGCAAGCAACACGAGAGACTGATATTGATGTTGCTCTTGAGATTATGCGAGATGCCGATAAGCAGTGGCTACTTGCGTCACCAAGTGCTGGGGTAAGGTTCCAAAGCATATTATTCCCAAAGAGGTTGGTGTATGACTATAAAAACCATAGGTTTGGAATCAGTGAAATCAGTGTATTTTACAGAATGCTACCAACCAAAAAAGGCTCTCCAGAGCCTGAAAAACCTTTCTTGGTGGCGGGGGTAGGATTTGAACCTACGACCTTTTGGTTATGAGCCAAACGAGCTACCAGGCTGCTCTACCCCGCGATACATAATTATGATATCAGCTTAGCGTAATAATTGCAACACCTTAGTGTTTATGACTATTGCCGCCAAATAGAAAGTTCATCCATTGCTGAAAGTTGCTATTCGTTCGCTTCGCGCTCGACGCAAGTTTTTGGGCAGGCGTGGCGCTTTCGAAAGATTGAGTGATGAGCTGTTTTTCGCCAGGTAGACCTTTTCCCGTGCGCTGTCTAATGGTCAATTCTTGATACTCTTCGCTTTGATAATATTTCGATTCGTATTCTAGCAGGGCGACTTGTAATTTTTCTATTTCCACTTGCTGGCGTTTGTTGTCAATAGAGCGTTGCAGTTCGTAATTTTTTTGCATTGATTCAATGGAGCCCCAGGCCCAACTCATAGCAATTAAAATCGCAGCAGCAATAACGACATTATTTAAGGTCAAATAGTCGTGCTGTATTCTGTAAATTAATCGTTTGAGTTTTAATTTGTTCATTTTTGCAAATTTAATATCTACCACATAATATTGTAGCAGGAATGGTAAAAATATTCATCTTATGATTATCAAGTTCAAATTCAGAATGTGGTGGGGGCGGCTGGGATCGAACCAGCGACCAATCGGTTATGAGCCGACTGCTCTAACCCCTGAGCTACGCCCCCGTGAGACTTATTATAGCGCATCAGAGGTAATTATAGAAGTTTTCCAGCGGCAATTCGCACGGCTTCTGACCAAGAAGTAAAACAATGCGGAGTGGACGCTAGTTCTTCGCTGGTAATTTTATGTCGAACGGCCAGGGCTAGCTCGGCTGCCATATCGCTAGCGTGCGGTCCGGCGATCGTTCCGCCTACGACAACTCGCTTCTTATCAACGATCAATTTCACAAAACCTATTCGCTGGTCGGTAATATTGCTGCGTACGGTAGTCGTGAGCGGAACAATTGCTATTTTTGCGCTTATTCCTTTCACCTTACAATCATATTCATTCATTCCAATTTGAGCTATTTCTGGCTGAGTAAATGCAACTTGTAGGCGTGGGGAATCATTGAATTTAATCTTATTATTATGTAGCAAATTATGAGCCGCAATACGACTCTGCGCTAAAGCTGTGTGAGTTTGGATATTGGCGTCAGTTACATTTCCTGCGGCAAAAATATGCCGAGCGGAAGTTTGCAGGTAAGAATTAACCAAAATGCCATTTTCGGTATATTTTACGCCAGCGTTTTCTAAGCCTAAATCTGTCGCAGGCAATTGTTGGTCGGCAATTAGAATCTCATCAACGCGTACAGATTTCTCTATTCGCCCCTGCAGAAAAATGACGCGCTTTTGTATAGACGATTTTTGTATAGCGATAATCTTAGTGCGAGCTAAGATTGAAATATTGCGATTTTTTGCGTCATTCGTAATCAAAGTGCCGATTTCTGGGTCAAATGTTGATAATATTCTGGACGATTTCTCTGCTACGTAAACTTTCGTTCCCAGGGTGGAGAAGACATGCGCCAATTCTAGTGCTGTAGCTCCCGCGCCAACAATGAACATGGTTTTTGGTGGGCGCTTCAAGCTAAAAATAGTTTTTAGAGTGTAATAAGAAACGGCATTTAACCCAGGTATTTCTGGAATTTGCCAATCAGATCCAGTTGCAATGAGAAATTTGCGAGCGGACAAGTGTCTTCGATTGATGGCTATTTCGTTCGGACTCAAGAAGTGTGCATTGCCAGCAAAAACACTAATGCCTTGCTTTTCGTAATAATATCGATTGCCGCCAGCTCCAGTTCTCTTTACAACTTTGTCTTTCCAGGAGAGCAGAGAAGGGTAATTATACCCAACCAAGTTAGTGCGCAGCCCAAATTTAGCGGCATCTTTGGCTGTTTGATAAACATTAAGAGCATGAGTTAAAAATCCAGTTGGTACATCTCCCCAGTTTGGTGATTCCCCGCCGAATGTTGATTTTTCTACAACAGCAACTTTTTTTCCGGCACTTGCTAATATGTTGGCTGCAGGTGAACCGCCAGCGCCACTACCAATTACGATATAGTCATAGTCAAAAGTTGGTTTTTGCGACATCAAATCTCCTAAATTATGGTTTTATAATTTTTATATAAATAGGCTGCGTCAGGATGTAGAGTTTTCATAATGCGTTGTGCTTGGCGGCGGATATCGGCAGAGGTTATTTCTGGGTGAGTTTCGCACCAATTCATAACGCCCAAAGTGACGGTTTTTGCGATGTCTTGAGCTTGACCTTCTGGTGTGCGAACGCTTAGGCAGGTGGCAATTATGGAATTGTGGAGCTTATCTGGACTAAACTCCTCTGGTGGTCGTTTTCCTTGTTTGATGACGTCAATTTGACCTGGCTTTACCATAGATTGCCTCCATAGCTAATGACGCCAATAACGCGATCGACAAATAGGAATGCCGCCAAAATTAGTAAGCTACCGCCGCTGGCGAATTGCAAAAATCTCTTATGATCTTCTCTCCAACGTTGTAAATTAGAGATGCTGCGTCCGCTGCCGATCAAGACGATAACGACAAATAACGGCAGTGTGGACACGATGACGTAGATCGCTATGCTGACGATTTGCAAGAAGGGGTTTGGTAGGGTGATAATAGCCAGACTGGCGGCGATAATTGGCGCGATAATAAATACGATTTCTGCAATAACACTAATTATTCCCAGGGCAAAGCTTTCTATGGAATTTTTGGTTTTTTTGGTGCGCTTGTTTAAATATTCTGCAAAATTGCGTGGAAGCCATAACGAAGTTCCTGGTTGTCGTCGAAAGTAGAACGCCCAAATTGCGATTCCTAATCCAAACATCATCCCTGAAGAGACGGCGGCAACGAGTTGCTCTGCGCTGGTGACGTGGTGGATGAATAGTGATAAGAAATAGGAAATTGAGCTGATAAATAACAAGGTGATCATTGCGACTCCAAGTACAAAACTGTTGCTCATACGAAAAATCTTTCTCTGGGCGGTTTTTTTGCCAATTGAATGTCCGCTAAGTAACGTTAAAACACTGACGCTAAGCTGAAAACTAGCGTGAATAATCGCTGCAAAAATTATGGTGGCCAGTGATGAGATTGTTACAGGGGTCATTTTTGTGTATAAATCCTTCTCTACCAGTGTACCACAAGCGGAATGAAAAGGTAAATAATGACCGAAAAAGGTATTGCTTTTTTGTCAAATTTATGATAGTATAAAGACAGTTAAATAATTAACACAAAAAAGGAAAAAATATGGAAATCAACACCAGTGAATTAGCTGAATTTTTAGAAGTAACCCGAAAAAAGGATTTAGCAACGTGGGAGCGTCAGCGTAATTCATGGGAATTGGATAGTTTTGTGTCACGACGATTGGCGGCTTTGGACGGCGTTCAATCTGAAGAGCTTGAGCTAATTTAATTCAGTATCTATAAAAAATTCCCCGTCGTATTGACGAGGAAAGATAATTTCTGGTAGCACCGGGTGGACCCGAACCACCGACCTCAGGCTTATGAGTCCTGCGCTCTAACCAGCTGAGCTACGGTGCCACACTGCATTGATTGTAACAGATAGTATAAAATTTGCCAAATACGTTTTAGGTAAATTGTGAGATAATGGATGTGTGAGATATATTATCGCAGTCAGTGGTGGGATTGATTCGGTAGTTTTGCTGGATTTGATGTCACGAACGGAAAAAGATTTGGTGGTCGCTCATTTTGACCACGGAATTCGTGAAGATTCGGCGAGTGATGCTAGATTTGTCGAGGCTTTAGCTGATAGATATAAAATACAATTTGTTTGTCGGCGCGAAAAGCTAGGGGCTGATGCCAGTGAAGAATTGGCGCGCCAAAGGCGTTATGAATTTTTGCGTGGCGTGGCGACGGATTTTGATGGCGTGATAGTGACGGCACATCACCGAGATGACATTATTGAAACTGTAGCAATGAACCTTAAGCGTGGCTCCAGGTGGCGAGGCTTGGCGGGGATGAGTGATAGTCAAATAGTTAGGCCGATGAATGGTTGGACAAAGCAGAGAATTTATGAATATGCGATTCGCCAGAAATTGGAATGGTGTGAAGACGAGACGAATCAAAGCGACTTGTATCAGAGGAATAAATTTAGGCGTAAGATAAATCGTGAGCTTGATGAATATCAGAAGCTTGGAGTGTATGAGGTGTGGCGAAAACAGAGAGAATTAAGAGGAGAAATTGAGCAGGAAATAGAGAAGTTTGATGGAGAAGTGCTTAGTCGGTATTTTTTGACGATGATAGATGATAATGTCGCACAAGAATTACTATATTATTACGTTTTACGACATTATGATGTGTCGTTACTGGGTTCTCAATTGGAGCGTATGCTAATTGCTATAAAAACTGGAAAAGCTGGCTCTTGTTGGCAAGTTGGCGGCGGCATTGTGATGAAATTGACGCTAAGAAGTGTTATAATAAAGAGAGTTTGATTAGTATAGGCGAAAGGATTAGTTGAGAATGGCTGTTAAGATGCCTCAAAGAAATGGAAAGAATAGAATAAGTCAAATTTTACGATTTGGATTGTTTTGGGCAATTATAATTTTTGTAGCGTTAATTTTTTACGCAACACTCTTCCCTGCGTCAAATCTTAAAGATGTAGCTTTGTCTGATGTAGTGCGTCGAGCAAATGACGGTAAAATTGCTCAATTGGAGGTTCAAGGAAACGATATTAAGATTACTCCAAAGGATCAATCAAAACCTACCGAGCATTCAGTCAAGGAATCTAGTAGCATTTATGAGCAGGGCTTGAACAAGGATGCTAAGGTTGAGGTGAAGGTTATTCCACCATCCACAACCGGCGAAACCATGTGGAACTTGGCTGTTATGGTCGTGCCTGTGTTGATTGTCGTGGTGTTCTTTATGTTTATGATGCGCCAAGCTCAGGGCCAAAATAATCAAGCTATGGGATTTGGTAAGAGCAAGGCTCGCCTGTATGGACAAGATAAAGAAAAGGTTCTGTTTACGGATATCGCTGGAAATGATAACGCCAAGCAAGATCTGCAGGAAGTTGTTGATTTTCTTAAGCATCCGAAGAAATATAAAGATTTGGGTGCAAAGATTCCAAAAGGCGTATTGTTAGTCGGTAATCCAGGTACAGGTAAGACGATGCTAGCTCGTGCTGTTGCCGGTGAGGCTGGCGTGCCATTCTTCTCGATCTCCGGTTCTGAATTTGTGGAAATGTTTGTTGGTGTTGGTGCTAGCCGAGTACGAGACCTATTCTCTAAGGCTAAGAAAAATGCGCCGTGCATTATATTTATTGACGAGATTGATGCCGTGGGTCGTAAGCGTGGTTCTGGTATGGGTGGCGGTCATGATGAACGCGAGCAAACTCTGAACCAGATTTTGGTGGAGATGGATGGATTTGATGGCGAAACGAACGTTATTGTTTTGGCGGCAACCAACCGAGCGGATGTTTTGGACCCAGCTTTACTTCGCCCTGGACGATTTGACCGACGTGTGAATATTACATTACCAGAGCGTAAAGATCGTGAGGCAATTCTGAAAGTTCACTTTAAGAAAAAGCCGACTGACGAAACTGTTGATCTTGATAAATTGGCGGCAAAAACTGCTGGCTCATCTGGTGCGGACTTGGCAAATATGGCTAATGAAGCTGCAATTATTGCCGCTCGTCGCAACAAGAAGAAGATCTCAAATGACGAATTAACTGAGGCGTTTGAGCGTGTGGCAATTGGTCCAGAGCGCAAGACCAAAATAATGAACGATCACGAGAAAGAACTAACTGCTTATCACGAAGCTGGCCACGCAATTGTTGGTCACGTCTTGCCTGATTCCGACCCAGTCCACAAGGTTACGATTATTCCGCGCGGCGGTACTGGTGGAGTAACGTGGTTCTTGCCGCCAGAAGATAAGAGCTACACAAATGTTTACGAGTTTAAGGATATTTTGGCTCGGGCAATGGGCGGACGAATCGCTGAGCAATTGATTTACGGCGACGACGGAATTACCACTGGCGCTGGTTCGGATTTGCGAAAAGCGACTGAAATTGCCCGTGATATGGTGATTGAGCAAGGAATGGGCAAGGGCTTGCGCGATCAAGTATTCCATGAAGATAACGGCGGCTTGATGTTCGATAAGATGACCAGAGAGCGTCCGTATTCTGATGAGACTGCGAAGATGATTGATGAGGAAGTCGCGCAATTGATTACCGAAGCTAAACATCGTGCAATGTTGGTATTGAAAGAGAACCGTTCGTTCCTTGATAAGTTGGCCGAGGCTCTACTAAAGGAAGAAACTCTGGAAGAATCTGAGGTTGACGAGATTCTTAAAGGCACTAAATTACCAAAAGAAGCTAAACTGCATTCGTAAAATACTATGGGGCGCGTTCGTAGTACAGTTACGAAAATAAATCAGCGGCTTAATGTTAAATTGGCTGCTACGATTATGGCAAGCTCGACGTTGCTGTCGAGCTTGCTGGGATTTTTCCGTGATCGTCTACTTAACTCTGCCTACATGCCAAGTAAAAATGGAGTATCGGCGGGATACCCGGTTGGACTAGACGCTTATACGGCGGCTTTCATGGTGCCAGATTTTATGTTTGCAGTGCTGGTTTCTGGTGCGCTTAGTGTGACGTTCATTCCAGTTTTTAATGAGCGCTGGGTCAAGGGCAATAAGCAGTCGGCTTGGCAAATTAGCTCTAGCATGATCAATTTTATGGCGCTAATAACCATGGCGGCGTCGGTGTTGATTATTATTTTCGCTGATCCGTTGATGAAGTACTTAATCGCGCCTGGCCTGAGTGAGTCTGGTCATGCTTTGGCGGTCAGTATGATGCAGGTAATCGCGGTTAACCCGTTTATCTTTGCGGTTGCGGCGGTGATTGCTAGTATTCAGCAAGCGGTTGGTCGATTTATGTTCTGCGCGCTGGCGCCAATGCTGTATAACGTCGGTATTATTATTGGTACGGTGTGGTTTACCGGCGGCGTCAATTTATTCGGCTGGCAGATTTTTGACGGCGGCATTATGGGTGTAGCATTGGGTGTGGTTTTGGGATCATTTTTACAATTGATCGTCAGTGCGGTCGGTTTGGCTGGGCTTGGGTTTGATTACAATTTCAAAATCTATTGGCGAAATAAGGGATTTAGGAAAGTTTTATCTTTATTGCCGGCGCGTTCTGTCGATCAAGGAATGGATTATGTGGTTAGCTTGGTTGAGGTCAATTTGGCTTCGCGCTTGGCTGACGGAACGGTTAGGGCGTACCAACAGGCTTTGACTCTTCATATGATGCCGATCAATCTTATTGGTGTGGCGATTTCAAATGCCGCCTTTCCGCAATTAACTGAGCATTTGGGCGAAGGTCGAAATGATCTATTTCAAAAAGACCTGCGTTCCCTGCTGAGAATTATTTTTTGGATGGCACTTCCGATGTCGGTGGTGATTTTCTTTACCAGGGGATACGTTGTGCACTTTATTAGTAACGGTGGTGATCAGCTGATTGCTGGAATTTTGGGCTGCCTGGTCGTGGCGATTTTATTCCGAACTATTTATCACATGGCCGCGCGAGCATTTTACGCCCGCCAAGACACGAAAACTCCGCTGTACATTTCAATTTTCTCGATTACTTTGAACATCATCTTAGCAATTGTTCTGTCGATGGTTTTGAAAATGGGCGCATATGGATTGGCCTGGGCTCAATCGACAGTGGCAGTTTTGGAAGTGGTTGTTCTTTTGGCGGTTATGAATCGTCAAATGCCAAAATTATTCGACATGACGTTTGTGCGAGCAATTTTTAAGATGATACTCGCTGGAATTATTACGGGTGTAGTTTGTTATATTGGTGTGTTGGTTTTGCCATTTCGTTATCATGACGACAGCTTCTTTAGCGCTTTTCCGAAATTCGTTATCATTTCATTGGTTAGTTTTGGCGCGTATGCCGCGGCTTCGAAGTGGCTAAAATTGCCGGAAATTGACCCGATTCTTGCGCGATTGAAGAAAGTGTTATTTGGACGATTGGAGTTTAAGGGCTAATGGAAAATATTCGGAATTTTTGTATTATTGCTCATATTGATCACGGCAAGTCTACGCTGGCTGATCGAATGATGGAGATGACTGGGACGGTAGAAAAGCGCGAGATGAAATCGCAGTTGCTGGATTCGATGGATTTGGAGCGAGAAAAAGGCATTACTATTAAGTTGGCGCCGGTGCGAATGCGATATAAAAATGTCGATCTGAATTTGATTGACACTCCGGGGCATGTTGATTTTAGTTATGAAGTTTCGCGTAGCTTGCAGGCTTGCGAGGGCGCGATATTGGTGGTTGATGCTAGTCAAGGAATTCAGGCGCAAACATTGTCGAATGTTTACCTGGCAATGGAGCAGGATTTGACGATTATTCCGGTCTTGAATAAGGTTGATTTGCCAGCCGCCGATATACCGCGCGTATCCAGGCAAGTCATTAATTTGTTGGGCTGCGACGAGAGCGAGATTATTCATATTTCTGCTAAAACTGGTCAAAACGTAGATAAGGTTTTGGATGCGGTTGTTGATAAAATTCCGGCACCAACTGGCGATGCTGATGGTCCGACTAGGGCGTTGATTTTTGATAGCTATTATGACGATTATCGTGGCGTGATTTTATACGTGCGGGTGGTTGACGGGCGAATTAAAAAGGGCGAATCTATCCGAATGATGGCGACTGGCGCAGATGGACTAGCTCTGGAAGTCGGTCATCTTAACCCAGCCATGCAACCCGACCCTTCGCTTGAAACTGGCGAAATTGGCTATATTGTGACGAACCTGAAAACGACACGCGAGGCGCGGGTTGGCGATACGGTAACACTGGGGAGATATTTTAATTAAGATTAAAAAGGGAAACCACGAATCTACAAACAATAAGCTTAACTGAATTTTTTTGGCGTTGGTTCGTAGTATTGACGCGTATGATTGCTGAAATCAGTTTCCTTACCAGATTTGGCATAGCATTTATTCGACAAAACTCATTAAGTCTCTTAATAAAGAAATCAAACGTCAAACGAAATAGAAGGTTCTTTTTCCTAACGAGGAGGCTCTGGAACGTTACTTAGTTACTTTGTTTGAAGACTCTACTAGAGTGTTTACACAAAATTATTGACAGCATCTTTTCCTTTATAATATAATAAAACCTCATGAGGTATTATATGTCTAAACAAAAAATTAATCGCTTTGTCGGATCTATTGGAGCTTTTATTGGGATCCTTGTCTTTATTGCATATATTCCACAAATTATCGCTAACCTACAAGGAGAAAAAGCTCAACCATTCCAACCACTATTCGCAGCAGTTTCTTGTTTAATTTGGGTAATCTATGGTTGGACAAAAGAACCTAAAAAAGACTGGATCCTCATCATTCCCAATGCAGCGGGAGTGATATTAGGCGGTTTAACTTTTATTACTTCTTTATAAAAGTTATATAAACAAAACCAGCAACTTCATAAAAAAGTTGCTGGTAGAGATTTTGGACTATCACAGGAAAAAATATTTAACCAAAGTGATATATTGTTTGATAAATCAGAGTATAATAGTAATTAAAAATAGGATTGGATAGCGAGCAGATTCTTGCTTCCTGCTATGTTTATATTTCATCAAGTGTAAGTTAATTAAGATTAAAGAAGGAAAAACCATGAATCCACAAACAATAAGCTTAACTGAATTACAAAAACACCTCGATCAAACTTGTAAGGAGAAAGGTTGGGATAAAAATTCTGTCACTGAAGTATTCTTATTGTTAGCCGAGGAAGTTGGCGAGCTGGCGAAGGCGATTCGCAAAGAGACAGGATTTAAGGGAGAAAAAAGACCTGATAACCACGACAATCTGCGCGAGGAGTTTGCGGACGTACTGAACTATTTGATGGAATTGGCAAATCGGTTTGACGTCAATTTGGCGGAAGTGTATTTTGAGAAGCACAAGATCAACCAGACGCGACAGTGGAAATAGTATATACTGTATTGAAAAGCGCAGATGTAATAAAATGCACGAAATAGGTATTGATATATCTGTTGTTGGCAATTATGAGTAACTTCAAAAACTTTACAGAGAAGATTAGATGTCGCGTAATTCCGATAACACGCGATCGTCGTGTGTGGTTGGATGAGAAAATTGTCGACGATGATTTGTATTGTGTTTTTATGAATGGACGATCATACGAACTTGGTGAAGAATACGATGACTTTTTGTGTGTCACTGCTGACAACTTTGCTGAACTAGCAGACGTTATTCTCCGCGAGTTGTATGCGCGCGGATTTTCATCGTCAGACTATAAACTGATCAACGAAAATTATGTTCATCTAGATTATAGCTTTTTGAGCGATAACATGCCTTGGATTGCTTGGCGTAATGTTGATGCAATAGTTAAGGGCGATATTACCGATGAGAAGGACTATCGTCGCGACAAAGCTAAGCACGGTCGGTGGATGAGTTACGCTGAACTGGTTCAGGCTATTGGCAAGAATCAAGCTCATAAGATTTTTGAGCAGTTATAGGTTAGACCTCAGTGTGTAAGGAATAATTTGCTGAGAATAAGTAGGCATGCAAGGAGCGATTTACTGTGCGTTTATATAAAAACATTGAGCTGATATAATAACAAATAGTTATGACCAAAAAAATTACCGTCCACCCTCTACCCGGCTACAAAGAAGTCAAGCCCTTCGTTTATGCGGGGTTTTTCCCAGTGTCCAATGAAGACTATAATGACCTGAAAGAGGCAATTGAAAAGTTGAGCCTCAGCGATTCGGCGCTGCAATTCGAGCCGGAAAATTCGCCGGTTCTGGGCTATGGTGTGCGAATTGGATTTTTGGGTCTGCTTCATATGGACATCATTCGCGAGCGACTAGAGCGTGAATATAATTTGGATTTGATTGTGACCAATCCGAGTACTGATTATCAAGTTAGTTTGACGAATGGCGAGGAGCTGGATATTAAATCCGCCAGCGAATTGCCCGACCCAGCGCAGATAAAAGAGATTCGCGAGCCGTGGATTGACGGTGAAATTGTTGTGTCGCAGGATTACATCGGTGCGGTGATTCAGTTGATTGTGAGCAAGCGTGGCCGCCAGAAAAACCTGAGTTACATTGACGAGCGGGCGCTGATTTCATTCGCGGCGCCACTTGCGAATTTGTTGACGGATTTTTATGACCAATTGAAATCTATTACCAGCGGCTACGGTTCGTTTAATTATGAGTTGGCGGATTATCAAGTGGAAGATTTGGTGCGTGTCGATTTTTATGTGGCGGGCGAAATGGTTGATTCGTTGAGCGTAATGTGCCATCGGTCGGAATCGCAGCATTTGGGGCGCGAGATTGTTAAGAAGTTGAAAGAAGTCGTGCCGCGCCAGAGTTTTGAAGTTTCATTGCAAGCGGCAATTGGCGGTAAGTTTATTGCCAGGGAAAATATCGGCGCTTATCGAAAAGACGTTACGGGCTATCTTTACGGCGGCGATGTCAGTCGTAAAAAGAAGCTTCTCGCCAAGCAAGCGCGCGGTAAAAAACGAATGAAGCGCTTTGGTAAAGTTGACATACCGAGCGAAGCATTTATGGTGATGCTAAAAAGGGATTAACTATGAAAAAACTCATTGTTTATATTGATATGGATGGCGTTTTGGCGGATTTCAAATCTGCTTTAACAAAAATATCGCCCGAGTTGATTGATGAGTTTGCTGGTCATCACGATAATATTCCAGGAATTTTTTCTTTAATGGAACCCGTGCCTGGAGCTATCGAGGCGGTTTACGCCCTGAAAGACAAATACGATTTATACATTTTATCTTCTTCTCCGTGGGAAAATCCGACGGCTTTGGGAGATAAGTTGGCGTGGGTGAAAAAGTATTTTGGTGGCGAAGGTTCGGATAATATTTTCTTTCGTAAGGTTATTTTTTCGTCAGCAAAGAATTTGAGTCGAGGCGATATTTTGATTGACGATCGGACGGCGAATGATGCGGGCGAGTTTTCTGGTCGGCTTATTCGTTTTGGAAGTTCTGAATTTCCCAATTGGCAATCTGTACTTGATGAGTTATTATAGGTAGATATTATGCCAAGTATTGAAGATCTTATTACAAATTATCAGCCAACTGAATCAACAATTGAGTTGGTTAAAAGTACGAAAATTGCGCTGCTCGCGGGAATTTCTGGTGCGGGCAAAGACACGATAAAAAAACAATTATTGAAGTCGCCAGGGTTTCGCGATATCGTTTCTCATACTACGCGTTCGCCACGCACAAATAACGGATGCGCCGAGCAAGATGGAATTGATTATCACTTTATTGATTCGCGAACTGCCGAAAATATGCTACAAAATAATGAATTTATCGAGGCGAAGTTTGTTCACGGTACAGTTTATGGGACGTCGGTGGCTGAGTTGAAATTAGCGCATGACCAGAACCGCGTGGCAATTACTGACATTGACGTTCAGGGCGTGGAGGAATATGAGCGACTGGCGCCAGATAGCATTGCGATTTTCATTGTGCCGCCAAATAGCCAAACTTGGATTGAGCGATTAAAAAAGCGTTACGCAACCGAAGAAGATTTTCAAGCGGAGTGGCCAAAGCGTCACGCCTCGGCGATAAAAGAGTTGGCTTACGCGCTTGAAGTTCCGTATTATCACGTGATTATCAATGACGATTTGGAGCGAGCAATTCGAGTGACTGAGGAAATTATTTTGCGCGGCGACGTGTTTAAGCGTCAAGATGACGAGGCGCGTTTGATAGCTCGAAATCTCCTCAATGATATAATTAATCTATGAGTTCAGTAAAAACTCCAAAAAAAATAGCAGCCAGGCAAGATCGCTCCTCGAAGACCTTGACTACATTGTTAGACCAATCCTTTTTTATCTTTGCAGGTCTGGCATCGTTTTGGTTGGCATGGTTGGTACTTAGAGAAGGTTGGGCGACGGGCGGCTGGTGGCTGGTTGGCTTGTTCTTTGTTGTGTGGATAATTGTGGCATATTTGGCGTTGCCTAGGCTTCATCGAATTTTGAGCAATATGTACGTACCGAATTATTTTATTGGCAGGACGCGAACGGCGGACGGAGTATTAAGCGACCCTGTCAATTTGAGCGTGCGTGGTTCAGAAGAAAAGCTCCATAAGGCAATGACTGAGGCTGGCTGGGTTTTGGCGGATGACATAACTCCAAGGTCGGCTTGGAAAATGGTGCTTACGGTGCTGAGTGGTCGTAGTTATCCAAATGCACCGGTGTCGCCCGCATTTTTGTTTGGTAGACGGCAGGACTTTGCTTATCAGCAGGAAGTTGACGGCAATCCAAGGCGTCGTCATCATGTTAGGTTTTGGCGATGCCCAACTGGCTGGCTTCTTCCTGGCGGTCATCGAGTTGATTGGTTGGCGGCTGGTACATACGATAAGAGCGTTGGCTTTTCTTTGTTTACTTTCCAGTTCACGCATAAAATTGACGAGAATATTGATATTGAACGAGATTATATCATTGAGTCGGTTAAAAGTAACAATAAAAATGTTAGAGTGACGATATTAAAGGATTTTTCAACGGGCTATCATTCGCGCAATGGTCTTGGAGATTCTATCCGCACTGATGGCGATTTGCCAATTTTGGGAGTTGGTCGAATAAAGGCTGACGATAATGTCACGGCTTCAACGCGGCTCGGGGTGATTATGGATGGCACAATTTATGATCGTCATCCGCGAAATCACGAAACTTTACTGGAAGAGCTTTGGAGTCGCCGACCACCGCAGATTTTAATTGGCGGCGGATTAATGATTCTGGCGTCGTTATTCACAATTGGGCAAATGTTGGTGGACTTTTCTAGTTGGCCGACGACTTTGGTGCAGGTTGCGAATATTGACGGAATTGATATAAATGCCGCGAATACCATGTTATCGATGATGGCCGGCTTTAATGTGCTGTTGGTCGTGGCGGAAATCGTGCTGGTTGGACTGCTACTTCGAGGAAGTAGCCGGGCGCGAATCTCACTACTTTCTGTAGCGACATTAGCTATTGTCACCGAATCTTTATCCGTGACAATTGGGCGAATTAATGCGTCGATTATGCTGCTTTTGATCTCAATTGGCGTGCATATTATGATCATGATGTTGTTCTCTTCAGATGCAGCGCGCTACTTTACGGAAAGACGATAAGGCTTGGCACTCTGCTTGTATGAGTGCTAGATTTGCGATATAATTGGACTATGACCGAACGTCAACAAGCAATCCTTGTCGCTATTATCGAACAGTACGCTGAAATTGCGGCGCCAGTTGGTAGTGTAACGCTAGCCAAACTGTTTGGTGTGAGTAGCGCCACGATTCGCAGTGAAATGGCAAAACTTGAGGAGATGGGATTTATTGAGGCGCCTCACACGAGCGCAGGTCGAATTCCGACAGATAAGGGATATCGTTTTTATGTCAATGGAATCACGGCGGCGCAAATGACGGAATTGCCGAGCGGTATTGATAGCAGCACGAAGGCAATTGAGGCGCACGTCAATTCAAATGTTGATACTTCAGACAAAGCGATTCGTCGAGCAGTTGATGGTTTGGTGGAAATGACTGGCAATTTTGGTTTTGCGTCGTTTGGTTCGAGTTTATATATGAACGGAATGACTCAGCTCTTTAGTCAACCAGAGTTTGGTGATGGCGATCACGTTCAGGCGGTTGCTAAATTGATTGACAATATCGAACCGTGGCTGCGCGAAGCGGCACCGGACGAACCGCTAAATGTGTTTATTGGTAGCGAAAACCCAATTGGTAAAAGTAGTGGAGCTACGTTGATTATAAGTAAATTTAAGTCATCGTCTGGTGGCGATAATTACATCGGTGTGATTGGTCCGACGCGACAAAATTATCGTCGAACGATGGAGCTGGTGCGTCGTACGGGCGCGATGCTGGAAGAAGTCTTGTAGTGGCTAAAAGGAGGAAAAATGACGAAGAATAAAAAAGCTGAAGATTTAGAGAAAGAAATTGCTGAGCTGACGTCGGATCTGCAGCGAACTCGAGCGGATTTTGAGAATTATCGTAAGCGCGTGGATGCAGAAAAGCAATCAGCGCACGAGTTGGGTCAAACTAAGTCGGTGATGAAATTATTGCCAGTTGTTGATACGATTGAGCGGGCTGTTGCCAACGTCCCAGAGGAGATTCAAGATAATGCGTGGGTTAAGGGCGTGGCTGGTCTGAGCAAGCAACTTGACAAGCAATTGAAGGAGATTGGTTTGGAGAAAATTGACGCCAAACCTGGCACTCTATTTAATCCTGAATTTCATCAGGCTGTTCAATTTGACGAATCGACGGATGGCGATAAGGAAGTTATTGTCGAGGAGCTTCGCGCTGGTTATACTTTGAACGGCTCAGTTATTCGCGACGCAATGGTAAAAGTTGCTCGTAAGTAATGTGATTGCGAAAAAATAGCGATTAGCACTCTTGACATGAGAGTGCTAATTATTTATACTGAGATAGTTGGCACTCGCCACGAAAGAGTGCTAGAATGAATATAAGATATAGACCAGATGTGATCATAGCAGAAAGGGGAATCATATGGGTAAAATTATTGGTATTGACCTTGGTACAACCAACAGCGCATTTGCGTATATGTTAGCTGGAAAACCAGAGGTTATTTCTAATGCTGAAGGCAATCGTACTACACCGTCTGTAGTTGCGGTCAATAAAAAGGGCGAACGACTTGTCGGTCAAGTTGCTCAGCGTCAGCGTGTAACAAACCCAAAAAACACGATTTACGGCGTTAAGCGTTTGATTGGTCGTAAGTTTGACGATAAGGAAGTGCAAAAAGACTTGGATATCATGCCGTACAAGATTGTTAAAAAAGGTACTGGTGTGGCAGTCGAAATGGGCGATAAGGAATACACGCCAGAAGAAGTTTCAGCAATGATTCTTAGTAAAATCAAGGCTGACGCCGAGGCTTTCTTGGGTGAAAAAGTAACGGAAGCGGTGATTACGGTGCCAGCGTACTTTGACGATTCACAGCGCCAAGCGACTAAGGATGCTGGTAAAATTGCTGGATTGGAAGTTAAGCGTATTATCAACGAACCAACAGCTGCAGCTTTGGCGTACGGCCTAGAAAAGGGTAAAAACGACGAAACTATCGTAGTATTCGACCTTGGTGGCGGTACGTTTGACGTGTCGGTGCTGGAGCTAGGCGACGGTGTATTTGAGGTTAAAGCAACTAATGGCGACACACACCTTGGCGGTGAGGATTTCGACAACGCTATTGTCAATTACTTCTTGGACGACTTCAAGTCGAAGGAAGGAATTGATCTTCGTAAAGATAATGCAGCGATGCAACGCCTGAAGGATGAGGCTGAAAAGGCAAAGAAAGAATTGTCGACGGTTACGGAATATGAAGTCAACATTCCATTTATTACCGCCGATGCTGACGGTCCAAAGCACTTTGAGATGAGCTTGAGTCGTGCCAAGTTGGAAGATTTGGTTAAGGATTTATTGGATCGCTTGGATGGTCCAGTAGAAAAGGCTTTGAAGGACGCCAAGCTTTCTAAGTCCGATATTAACAATGTAGTTATGGTTGGTGGAATGACTCGTATGCCAGCTGTGGTCGAGCGCGTAAAGAATTTCTTTGGAAAAGATCCAATGCAAGGCGTGAACCCAGATGAGGTTGTGGCTGTTGGTGCCGCAATTCAAGGTGGTGTCTTGGCTGGTGATGTTAAGGATGTGTTGCTTCTGGATGTGACTCCGCTTTCTCTTGGAATTGAGACGATGGGCGGCGTATCGACGAAGTTGATTGACCGAAATACGACGATTCCAACAAGCAAGAGTGAAGTTTTCTCGACGGCTGCGGATAACCAGCCTCAGGTGGAAATTCACGTTCTTCAGGGTGAGCGCGAATTTGCCAATGATAATAAAAGTTTGGGTCGTTTTGTGCTTGACGGTATTGCGCCAGCACCGCGCGGTGTGCCTCAAATTGAAGTGACCTTTAACATTGACGCCAACGGTATTCTTAATGTTACGGCTAAAGACAAGGGAACAGGCAAAGAGCAATCAATCACTATTCAAAACTCTGGCAATATGAGCAAGGAAGATATTGAGAAGGCGCAAAAAGAAGCCGAACTTCACGCGGACGAAGATAAGAAAAAACGCGAAACTGTCGATACGAAGAATCAGCTTGAAAACGCTATTTATCAGGCAAAGAAAATGCCGGACGAATTCAAAGATAAGATTTCTGACGACGACAAGCAAGCGATTGAAAAGGCTGTCGAAGAGGCTGAAAAGCACAAAGATTCTGAAGATAAGGACGAATTGGACGCTGCAATTAAAGCCTTGAATGATGCGATTATGCCAATTGGGGCTAAGATGTATCAACAATCAGCCGACGATAAAAAAGCTGACGAAGCTGGCGACAAAAAGTCTGATAAAGATGAGCCGGTCGAAGGCGAAATTGTCGACGAAAAATAAACTTAACGTCTTTACAAAGAAGGCTGCTCGATAAAAAGAGTGGCCTTTTTTGGACTTAGCACTCTTGCACTGAGAGTGCTAAACGCGTATAATATATAAGGTATGAGTAAGCGTGATTATTATGAAATATTGGGCGTTCCAAAGACCGCTTCTGAAGATGAGATAAAAAAGGCTTTTCGTAAATTAGCAATTAAATACCATCCCGATAAACAGGGTGGTGACGAGGCTAAATTTAAGGAAATCAATGAGGCTTATGAGGTTCTGAAAGACAAGCAGAAGCGACAGCGTTATGATCAATTTGGTCATGCTGGTGTGGGTGGTTCTTCTGGCGGCGGTTTTTCCGGTAATCCGTTTGAAGGATTTGGTGGATTCGGCGGTCAAAACGTTCACTTTGATTTTGGTGACGGTGGACTAGGTGATATTTTTAGCCAATTCTTCGGTGATGCGGCTGGTGGCGCTGGAAATGGTCGTTCGCGTGGGCGTGATGTTGAAACTAGTGTAACATTGAGTTTTGAGGACGCGGTATTTGGTGTAGAAAAGAGAATTAGTTTAATGCTGGATGTTGAATGTGAGCATTGTCATGGCGATGGCGCCGAGCCAGGGTTTGGAATGAAAACGTGCCCAACTTGTAAGGGAGCGGGTCAGCAAACTCGAACGATGAATTCGCTGTTTGGGCAAATTCAGCAGGCGGTTGTTTGTGAAACTTGTCACGGTAAGGGAAAAGTTCCTGAAAAAGAATGTTCAGTTTGTCGAGGAAAAGGCACGACCCGACAGAATCAGGATATCACTATTAAAATTCCGGCAGGAATTGATGATGGCGCGACAATTCGTCTGCGCGATCGTGGAGAAGCAGTTGCTGGTGGTAGTAGAGGTGATTTGTATGTCCACATTCGCGTTAAGGCGCATAAAAAATTCACTCGTGAAGGCAATATTATTCTTAGCGAAGAGCATATTTCTATGGTTGATGCGGCACTGGGAACGGAGATTGATGTGGAGACTGTGGATGGCGTAATAACGATGAAAATCCCAGCAGGCACTCAGAGCGGCACCGACTTTAAGTTGTCAGGTCATGGCGTGCCGCACCTACATAGTGAATCCCGTGGTCCGCATATTGTGGGTGTTATTGTTGATACGCCAACCAAATTGACCAAAAAGCAGAAGGAGCTTTTGGAGCAATTTAAGGGTACGAAAAAACGA
Source organism: Candidatus Minimicrobia sp. QA0096 (assembly GCF_963967315.1). NCBI lineage: Bacteria > Candidatus Saccharimonadota > Candidatus Minimicrobia > Candidatus Minimicrobia sp. QA0096. The sequence continues at coordinate 403,946 of NZ_OZ017288.1, read as the reverse complement.
GGATTGTTTTCCTAGTATATTTGTCGAGAAAAAATCCTGTGCTATACTGAAGCTAACATAAGAGGGATTGAAGGCATGGGATTAATTTTTCTGATAATAGTTATTATTGTAGTAATTAAGCTAATAAAATTATTACAGAGGGGTGATAGCCAGCCGTCTAATTATTCCGAAGATTATCGGCAGGGATATTGGGATGGCGTGCGTGATGCACAGGCTGGTCGCGCCAAAATTGAGAATGACAACGGTCAAGTGAGGCTTATTACCGAGAATCAAAAGGCAGTTCCGCAGTTTAGTGACCTTGTGCTAATTAGTAGCGAAGAGCAAGAGCCTGACGTTGCGCCACCTACTGATGCTGTACCGATTGAAGAAAATGTGAATATTCCCGCTAAAGAGGTGCAAATCTCTGAGCAGGTACCGTTAGTTGGCAATAAAGAGAAAGAGAAAAATCGTCAAACTACCATCAATGTAGCGCTATATACTGCGTCATTATTATTGACCGCTGGCATATTGTTGTTGGCGCAAACGATTGAGCTTTCGGCACAGCTCAGGTTTGGGTTGGTGTGGTTGTTTATTTTTATTTATTATATTATTGGTCAGATATTGTATGCTCGCTTGCCAATATTGAAATCTGCGTCGACGGCACTTATTGGCACCGCCTTGGCAGCTGTACCAATTGGCGGCTGGACTATGAATTTACTTTTAGGTATTGACCCCGCATGGTGCTGGCTTATTACCTCTGTAATTGGTGCTGTTTTGTGTGTTGATGCTACAGTGAGATTGAATAGTAGACCTCTTGCTTATGTATCACTACTATCAATGTTTACGATGACGACTAGTTTGCCGGCTGTTGTGCATGCGCAGCTGGTCTGGTATTACGTTGTAATGCTGCTATTTGGATGTTTGATGACTGTGGCTGCATATTTTTCTAGTCGCTTTCCTCGTCAGTTCGTCGAACCGTTAAACGTTGTAAATCCGTTTATCGTGCCGATGACGATGTTTATCGCGCTTAGCTCGTCGGCATATATGGGTGCATTAGATATTAGTGTACTGTTATTTGCTAGCGTTGCATATTACTTTACGGTTGCTCTTGTTGAGAAGTCTAAAAAGATGCGTACTTATGAATTGACAACAGCTCGCTTATTGTTAATGGTGATGGCTACTAGTTTCGCAATGTATTTATCTGATGATAATCAGTTGGTTGTAAGCGTGATTCTAGGGTTAGTGGCACTTGGAAATATAATCTGGTCCGCTATATCAATGTACATTCAGAAACAGTACGATAGACATCATGAAATAGTATTGTGGGTTAGTTTTGTTGTGTCATTAAGTGCTCTGTTTGGCGTGATCGGTTCTGGAGATTCGCTACGAATGATGGTTGCTTTTATCTTTATTGGTGTTATTTCAGCGATTAGTCTTGCAATCCTTTTTTTGTTACGTCGTGTCCGCTTCGGTATTATGGTTGTGATATCTGGGATTCTATTGGTGCCGATTGGTATAACACTATTCAATATTGATATAGCTATGGCACCACGCGTACAGTATCTAATTTTTCTATTCATGACGCCACTGCCAGTTATTTGCCGATTGCTAATTTTGAAGCGTCCGAATATTAGTAAAAGTCAGGCTGCTTTAGTGTATGGCGCTGCGTCAACTTGGCTATTAATGGCAATGTTTACTTCAGCGATAATAGCCACTTATGCGACAGAGGAAGCCCTGATGTGCCTATCGGGCGCGATAGCTATCGGCGCTGGCATTATGAGTGTGGTTGTATGGCGCGAAAAAGTTTATGAATTTGTAGTTGGAGTCCATACTTCTTTAATGTTGTCAGTATTTTTGCTAGCTTTAGGTTTTGCGGTGTCTAGTGAAAACGTCTCTATTTTAATGGCGTGGATAAATGTGTCGTCGCTATTAATAGTAGAATGGCTTTATCATCGTCATGACAACACGGTTATCAAAAACCATGAGTTATTATTGCATTCTATCATTGGCGTAGCTATCGTTGTTGTGTTGTCGTCAATTCATCCGATAGTTTGGTTGCCGCTAGTGGTGTCGCTATACTATGCATTTTACCGATGTCGTAGAGAGGTTTATTTGGGCGGGGCATATCTTACGACAATCATCTTTGTTTCATTATCCCTGCATTGGTTGAATATACCGTTTAATGACAATCTCGCAATTACTACATGGGTGAGTCTAGTTGGTTTTGGGTCTTTGTACTGGCTGTTGCTAATGAATAGACAATCGTCAATTATTGGTGATATGACGCTGTGTGCTGCTATAGTTCCAGCGATAGCGCTTCCAATAATTAATCTACCGGCAACATATGATCTGTCGTGCAAGATATTGGGGTGGTTGGCAGCTACAGTAGCTCTTTATATGGCGGTACTTGCTAAACGAGATTGGCGAATAATGACAATAGCCGCACACCCGAGCCTAGTGTTGTTACTTTGCCTTATAGCTCAATGGTTTACTGTTCCACTCGAATTCATGTCAGTCGTTGCCCTGATTGTTTTTGCGGTATTTTACGGTCTAGCTATTGCTGCGCGAACCAGAAAGATATCGAGTCGTTGGTATTACTCTTCATTCTATAGCGCCATCGGCTGGTCGGTAGTCTTATTGTCTATTGCTACACCAGTTAGCGCTGCTGTGGCGTCAGTGATTCTGGCGGCGCTAGTGTGGATAATTAACGGTATAGCCTTGATGTTCGAAGGTGTTCCTAAAAAGAATATTTTATATTTTGATTCAGGTGTGATCCTGATTTTGTGCGGCGTTTTATTTACTGTTAAAAACCTATCCCTGCCCGTTCACGCTATCACAATACCATATTTGTGGTCAGTGGCAATTCTTTCGGGGGCGGCGCTGTCGTGGCGTTGGTTGGGGTATATTCATAAGTCTACGATAGTACATCTAGTACTGGCTCTCTCTGTGTTTAGTCTGCCAACTCTCATCCTGGCGTTCGCGGGAGATAGCGTTATGGAAATATTATTCCTAATAGAGCACTCATTGATGGTTGTTGTGGGACTGGCGCTTAACAAACGACTGATTACGACCTGGGGTGCTGTATGTGTGACATTAGCTCTGATATATCTATTGTCGGGATACACTTATGTATTAGCTATTTTGGCTGGTATATCTATCATTGTAGCGGTGACAATTGTGGTAGCGAGAGCTCAAAGAAGCAAAAGGCAAGATATTGCAAAAAGATAGTTTTTATGCCATAATATTGACGTATGAAAGAAAAATCCATTATTGGGTCAACTGAGTTTGTGAACTTCGGCGAGCGAGCGCAAAAAATCCCAGCTAAAATTGATACGGGCGCCGATTCCAGTGCAGTTTGGGCGAGTAATATTCACATTGATAAAGATGGAGTGTTGAAATTTTCTCTGTTTGGCGAAGGCTCGCCGTATTATGACGGTAAGATATTTAAGAGAACTGATTATTCGGTGGCGAGGGTGCGTAGTTCGTCTGGGCATGAGCAGATTCGTTATCGGACACATTTTTGGGTAAAAATTAGTGGGCGAAAAATTAAAATGTTGATGAATTTGTCTGATCGATCGAAGAATGAATTCCCTGTGTTAATCGGAAGACGGTCGATTTCTGGAAAATTCCTAGTGGACGTATCGAGAAAAAATGTTCGCAGGAAAAAACTGTCCGTAACTGCTAGTCTTAATGAAGAAATAAAATTGAATCCATACGAATTTTATAAAAAATATCATCAGAAAGGTGAAGAAAAATAATGCGAATTGCAATCTTATCTAACGGCAACATTAATTATTCGACGCTTCGCCTGAAAGAAGAGGCTGAAAAGCGCGGTCATCAAGTCAAGGTTATTAAGTATAAAAACTGCTACGTTTCAATTGACGAAAAGCATCCGACGGTTATTTACAAGGGTAAGGAAATTGGTGAATTTGACGTAGTAATTCCGCGAATCGCGAGCCATATGACAAAGTATGGAACAGCGGTTTTGCGTCAATTAGAAATGATGCATCCGAAGGCGTTTTTTATGAATCGCTCGATTGCAATTACTAGGGCGCGGGATAAATTGCGCTCAACTCAGTTATTAGTTAAAGCGGGAGTGTCGATTCCGAAGACGGTATTTTCTCGAAACGCGACTGACATTGATTCACTCATTGAAGAAATTGGCGGTATGCCGGCGATTATTAAGTTGGCGCGTGGTACACACGGAAATGGTGTGGTTCTGGCGGAAACTAAGAAGGCTGCCAAGTCGGTTCTGCAGGCGTTCTATTTGACCAACTCGGACGGCACGAACGTGCTGCTTCAGGAATTTATTAGAGAGTCGGCTGGTGTCGATATTCGTGCGTTTGTGGTTGGTAGTCAAGTGGTGGCTAGTATGAAGCGTCAGAGTTTGGACGATGATTTTCGTAGTAATTTACACAAAGGTGGCGAAGGAACCAGTATAAAATTGACAGATTCTGAGCGTAAAATGTGCGTGAAAGCTGCTAAGGCAATGGGATTAACGGTTGCTGGAGTCGACTTCATGAGATCAAGCCGTGGAGCTTTGGTGCTGGAGGTTAATGCTAGTCCGGGATTTGGAATTGAGAAAATTACTCGCCGAAATGTAGCTGGAAAGATAATCGAATACATTGATCGAAATGCTAAGCGTGGCAATAAAAAAGATAAAATCGGCGCTTAAGCATAAACTTGTTATAATAGGTTTATGGACGAATCTCGTCACTCGACAGTAACTCAGACTGTCATTAAATGGATATTTATATGCGGTATGCTGATGGTTATTGGTGGGGCAATTTTTTATGCTTTTCGAACGGTTTCGCCAAAAACGGAAATGATTTACCTTAATAAGACGATGCTTCAGGCGGAAATTGCTAATGACGAAGAATCGCAGCGGAAAGGTCTGTCTGGAAGGCTGGGGATTGATGAAAATTATGCCATGCTGTTCGTATTTGACCATAACGATCGTCATAAAATGTGGATGAAAGATATGAAGTTTTCGGTTGATATGATTTGGATCAATGATAAAAAGCGCGTTGTCTATGTAAAACATAACGTCAAGCCGGACGCTGAGCCGCATGAAAAATATGCGCCACCGGTTCCTGCAAAGTACGTGTTGGAGGTGAAGGCAGGAGTTGCTAAGCAGGCGAGCGCTATGATTGGGTCACAGGTAAAATTTGATTTGGAGGAGGATAAGTGAGCGTGATAATTCTATTTGGAGTAATTTTAGTAACGGTTTTTGCGGTTGCATTTGTTTCATCTCGAAGATTCGGTCCGTTGGCGTTGGCGTTGGCGACGGGATTTTTACTATCAGAATGGTGGAGCAACTGGCTGACGGTGGTGCTGGACGGCTTGAAATTGAAAACTGGTTTATTGCCAAATGGTGTAATTTCGGGATTAGTCTTAACGTTGATTCCGTTAATTATGCTTCTTCTAAGTGGTCCGAGATATCAGAAAAAACATGAGAGAATTGTCTCGGCGGTGGGAATTGCGTTTTTGACGGCAGCGCTATTGGTGGTTCCTCTGGGAAAATATATATCACTAGACGGACAGGCGCTGGAGCTGTATAGGATTTTCGCGAATAATTGGCGGTATGTGGCTACGTTTGGTCTGGTGTGTGGTCTAATTGACATTTTTTCACTACATACTGGCGGACATAAACTTGCTAAGCATTGACCTTTGTGTTGGTTTGTGCTAGGATGAAGAAAGCGGATATTCCGAATGGGTCCATAGCTCAGCTGGTTAGAGCACCTGCCTTTTAAGCAGGGTGTCCCGGGTTCAAGCCCCGGTGGACCCTCCAAATTTGAAATCGACTCCCTTGGCGGAGTCTTTTTTATGGCTTCAGATCCAGATATACTTTAAGTATGAATAGTTGGCTATTTAAGAAGTTGCATATTTCTTGGTTGGTGGCGGTGTGGTGCCTCGGTCTGACAATTGGCGTAATTTCCATCCATTACATACCGCGGTCGTTTGCGGCGAATCCATTATTTTTATTGGTCGGGCTGGTTATTTTTGTAATCGTGGCAATTTGGCGCTGGCGATTTTTCGTGATTTTAGCAATTATTTCTGGAGTTTTGATTGGTCTTTGGCGCGGTGAAATCGGCAGAAAAGGCGTGGAGGTTTATGATTCGTTAATCGGAAAAGTCGCAATTATCCAAGGTCAAGTTTTGGAGGATCCTGATCTCGATAAAAATAGTCAAACGGTTCTTAGACTGGGCAATTTGCAGATGAATAATGAAAAATTGCCGGGACAAATTTGGGTAACGACACCAGATAAAAACTCAATTAAGCGTAGTGATATTGTGAGGGTTAAGGGTAAAATGACGGCGGGATTTGGGGCTTTTTCAGCAAGCATATATCGGGCGAAAATTATTAGTGCCGAAAGACCCGTTCCGGGTGATGTGGCGGTGGGAGTTCGCGATTGGTTTGCCGGGCGAGTTCGCACTCACGTTCCAGAGTCTGAATCTGCGCTAGGGCTGGGATTTTTACTGGGTTTAAGACGTGCTATGCCAGCTGAATTAAGTGACAATTTGAAAATTGCTGGACTAACGCATATCGTGGTGGCGAGCGGCTATAATTTAACAATTTTAGTTCGTTTAGCGCGACAATTATTCGCCAAGCGATCAAAATATTTAGCGATGCTCAGCGCGGCTGTTATGATAATTGGTTTTATGGCGGTGACTGGATTAAGTCCTAGTATGTCGAGGGCTGGCTTGGTGGCGGGACTGAGTTTGGCGGCGTGGTATTATGGTCGGACAATTCATCCGCTGGTCCTGCTTCCTGTGTCGGCGGCAATTACGCTATTGATAAATCCACAATTTGGCTGGGGTGATTTGGGCTGGCAATTAAGCTTTGCTTCATTTGCGGGTGTAATTATGTTGGCGCCACTTTTGCATTCTTACTTTTTTGGCAATAAAGAGCCGGGCGCGTTTCGACAAATTTTAATTGAAACTTTGTCGGCGCAAATTATGACATTGCCGCTACTTATGATGAGTTTTGGGGTTATTAGTAATGTGGCGCTAATTGCGAATATGTTGATTTTGCCGTTTGTACCGCTAGCGATGCTGCTGACGTTTATGTCGGGTGTACTGGTTTTTGTGCCGATGATTGGTGTGTTGATTGCAATTCCGACGACGTGGCTACTTGGCTATATGATTCAAGTCACCAATTGGACGGCTGGATTTGAATGGGCTCAAATGGAAGTTAGTATCAATTTGTGGCAGTGTGCGGTTTTATATGTGGCGCTAATTTTGGCAATGATTTGGATGAAAAAGCAAACTAAATTAGACCTCGCTAAGATAAATATTGTGGAGTAGTGTATAATAGTAACAGATTGAAATAGCAAATAACTTTAGGAGAAATTATGTCAGGACACAGTAAATGGGCTACAACTCACCGACAAAAAGCGATTGTTGACGCTAAGCGCGGCGCGATTTTTACGAAACTGGGTAATCAAATTGCTATTGCAGCACGTGGTGGCACAGACCCAGCGCTGAACTCAAGTTTGGCGATGGCAATTGAAAAAGCTAAGGCTGCAAATATGCCTAGCTCAAACATTCAGCGAGCAATTGACCGAGTTGCAGATAAGAGTGCGGCAGCTTTGGAGGAAATTGCTTACGAAGGTTATGGTCCTGGCGGCGTGGGCGTTATTATTGAAACAGCGACAGATAATCGTAATCGAACATTGCCAGAGGTAAAAACTGCGTTGGTTAAAAATGGCGGGAGAATTGCTGATGCTGGTAGTGTGATGTTCCAATTTACGCGCAAAGGCGTCATTACTATCGAAGGCAGCGGGGAAGATTTGTTGCTAGCGGTTTTGGATGCTGGCGCTGAAGATGCTGTCGAGGAAGACGGCGAAATTATCGTGTATACGGAGTTGAAAGATTTGGCGAGCGTGCGAAATAAATTGGTTGAGCAAGGCTTGAAGGTTAAAGATGCGGAACTGCGATATATTGCCAATACGCCGATAGAAATTGCCGACATGGAAACTGCGCAGAAATTGATGAAGATGATTGATGCGTTGGACGATTTGGATGACGTTGTGAATGTTCATACAAATGCGGATATCACGGCGGAATAAAATTATCGCTCTAAGAAGTCGCTCCTTTTCTGGGGCGATTTTTAATTTGACAAAAAGTACGCTAAACTAAAGATGATTAACCATAAGCAAGGAGCGAGCATGAAGTATTTGCGAAACACACTACTTATGATACTAGCCGCGGCACTAATAATGCCGTCGCCGTTGGTTTTGGCGGAAGGCGTTTCAGGTGCTACTCAAGAGTCGAAAGTTGATGACGTTCAGACTGTTGATAATAGTCTTAAATCGGCTGAGGAGGTGAAAGATCCAGTTGTTGATAAGGAACAGATCGATAGCAATTCACCTTCTCAATCAAGTGAAAATTCCGAGATTCTACTGGAAAATCCGTCTACGAATGACTCGAATGAAAATCATGTCGCCAATGAGCCTCCAAAGCCTGAATCAAATTCCGAATCTGAGCCGCCAAAAACAGATAATTCAGATAAAAGCACAGAAGAAAATGCTCCGATATTAATTTCAAAGATTAGTCAGGATAAAAAATACGTTGAGATTTATAATCCGACGGATCAGAATGTTAATTTGGCTGGTTGGAAAATAGAGTATTACACTGGATCTGGCGCTAAAACCGTTGGAAAAATTTTCAAGGATGAAGTAATCTTGGCGAACGGATTTTTGGTTTTGTCGAACGATAAAACGCTTGCTGATGCCATAAAGTTTGATAATAATTTAGGTTTGGCTCAAAATGATGGATCGGTCGTGTTGTCGCGTTCGGATGGGTCGGTTTCAGATACTGTTGGCTGGGGGAATAATTCAAAGTCTACGGGTTTGCCGATTAAAGGCGGTGTGAAAATTGTTTGGCGCTGTTTTATTGATGAAAATATTATTGATTCGAAATTTTTGTCAGGTAAAAATTTTAACAATCAGGAAGTTGAGCCGTATTCGCGACCAAATTGCAAAACCCCAGATTCCAAATCTGAATCTCCAAAGGAGTTGAATAAATGTGAAGGCCTGAAGTTAAGTGAAATCGCATCGAATGTTGATGAACAATTCATTGAAATTATCAATTCTGGCGAAAAAACCGTCATTACGACGGGCTGTAAATTGACAGTTGGCGATTCTGGCGTTCGTGAAAATATTGGTGACATCGAATTAAATCCTGGTGAATTTTTAACGATCAAAATAAAAAATACGAAGCTGAAATTGCCAAAAACAAAAGGAAAAGTTTATTTACTAGACGAGGCTGGCTCGAAAATTGATTCCACTGAATATGAGAAGTTATCGAAAAGCTCTTCGTGGAGTTTGATTGATGATGAGTGGATGCAAACGTTTATGATAACTGAAAATTCTGAGAATATCTTTAAGGAATATCCAGACTGTCAGAGTGGTTACGAGCGAAATGTGTTGGGTAAATGTGTGAAAATTTCCGTTCCGCCCATTGAGGTTTCTTGTCCCGCCGGTCAATATCGTCATCCAGAAACTGGCCGTTGTCGAAAAATTGAAGTGGAAAAAACTATTACGCCCTGTAAAGATGGCTATTATCGTAGTGAAGAAACTGGCAGATGCCGATCTATCGCATCGGCTGCGGCAAAAACTTTGAAGCCTTGCCCAGAAGGTCAATTCCGCAATTCATCTACGGGTCGATGTAAGAAAATTGCCTCCACTGACGGTATAGCAAAAGAATGTCCAGAAGGATTTGAGCGCAACCCACAAACTAAGCGATGCCGAAAGATAAAATCTGCGAATATGCCAACTGTTGGTTCGGCGGCCGCTGAAGTTAAGCAAGTCGCTGGTGCTACTTGGGGTTGGTGGGTATTTGGTGGCGTGAGCTTACTGGCCGTCGGTTATGGCGTATGGCAATGGCGATGGGAAATTTCGCAATTTGTACGAAAAATCTGCGAAAGTATTAAATCCGCTAACGGCAAATAATTGCTATAATAAAGATATGAGAATTATCGGGATTGACCCGGGAACGGGGATTTTAGGGTTTGGTGTGATTGATTTTTCTCGTGGCAAGTTTAAGATGGTCACGGCGGGAGTTGTGACGACGCCGGCACATACGCCAATTGACGAGCGACTGGAGGAGATTTTTGATAGCCTGACAGAGATTATTGCCGAAACAAATCCTGATGTTATGTCGATTGAAAAGCTATTTTTTGCGCGCAATGTTACGACGGCGATTTCTGTGGCGGAGGCGCGTGGTGTGGCGATGTTGACTGGGCGAAAAGCCGGAATGCCGATTGCTGAATATACACCGTTGCAAATAAAGCAAACTTTGACCGGCTATGGAAAGGCTGATAAAAAGCAAGTTCAGGAAATGGTGCGCCTTAATTTGGGTTTGAAAGATGTTCCGAAGCCGGATGATTGCGCGGATGCTTTGGCTGCAGCAATTACACACGCGGCGATGAATCGGGTATAATTGAAATATGATTGCACATGTTTTTGGAAAAGTTGCCGAGAAGTTTAATGGGTCGTTGGTTATTGACGTGCATGGAGTTGGATATGAAGTCAGTGTGGCGGCTAACGATTTTGATGCAGTAACATTAGACCAAGAAGTAAAATTTTACACTTATCATCACGTGCGCGAACAAACTGAGGAGTTGTTCGGGTTTTCTAGCCTGGCGGCGAAAAAGTTATTTGAAATGCTAATCACGGTTCAGGGGGTTGGCCCGAAGGCTGCGCTGGCTATCTTGAGCTTGGGTGATGCCGAGCAAGTGCGTAACGCTATTGCTAATGCTGACAGCGGTTTTGTGCAAAAAGCTTCGGGCGTTGGCAAAAAAACCGCCGAGCGAGTAGTGGTTGATCTGAGTGATAAAGTTGGCTTACCGACTCATTACGGCCGAACGGAAGCTCCGCTACAGACTGAATTAAACACTTCCGACGAAGCTTTGGAGGCGTTGATGGCTTTGGGCTATACATTAGCGGATGCCACTAAGGCACTCGAAAACGTCGATGCTAATTTGCCGACAGCTCAGCGAGTAACTGAGGCGCTGAAGAAATAGATCTTTGTGTTCCAATATTTAATTATTGACCCTAAATTAAGTATTGCTTGTAAATGTTATAATTAGTGTATGGCAATTGAAAGAATAGTTGATACAAGTTCGCATGATGATGATTCTGAAGAGCAGCGAATTGAGGTGAGTCTGCGTCCGCAGAGTTTTGCTGAGTATGTTGGTCAGGAAAGATTAAAACGTAATTTGCGCTTGGCGATTGATGCGGCTAAAAAGCGCGGCGAGCCGTTAGATCATGTATTATTATATGGTCCGCCGGGGCTTGGTAAAACAACTATGGCAACGGTGATTGCTAATGAAATGGGTACGAATCTGCGGATTACTAGCGGTCCGGCTATTGAAAAAGCGGGCGATTTGGCGTCGATTTTAACTAATTTGTCTGATGGTGATATTTTGTTTATTGATGAGATTCATCGGTTGGGTCGGTCGGTTGAGGAAATTTTATATTCCGCAATGGAAGATTTTAAGCTGGATATCGTGATTGGAAAAGGTCCGGCAGCGCGTTCAATTCGATTAGATTTGCCGCGATTTACGGTGATTGGTGCGACGACACGAACCGGAAGTTTGGCGGCACCTTTGCGTGATAGGTTTGGGCATATTTATCGTTTGGAATTTTACACGCCAGAGGACATTGCGAAAATCGTGACGCGTAGTGCGAAGATTTTGGAGTCGTCAATTCGAGATGAGGCGGCAGTTTTGTTATCTACAAGGGCTCGCTTGACGCCACGTATTGCCAATAGACTTCTTAAGCGCGTGCGTGATTATGCTGACGTTAATGGCGACGGAATAATTGATGTAAAAACTACAACCAACGCTTTGGAGATGCTGGAAGTGGATGAGTTGGGCTTGGATCCGGCTGACCGTAATTTATTACAGTCGATTCTGGAGAATTATGGCGATAATCCTGTTGGATTAACGACAATTGCGGCGTTGACTGGCGACGAAGCGACAACAATTGAGGATTTTTATGAACCATATTTGCTACAAATTGGTTTTATTGAGCGTACGCCGCGTGGTCGTCGAGTGACGATTAAGGCAAAGCGACATTTGGGAAAATAGTTATCGTATTCCTTGGTTTTTTGTGGTTTAATAAAACCAGACAAACTTAACTAGGAGCCGCCATGGGCAAAAAACAAGACTATCTTAAGTTCTGTCGTGTTATAATATAGGCATGAATCCACAAACATCCTCGTCAGAAGATTTAACGCAGCCTGTTGCGTATGATGCTGATGGTCGACCACTGTACCACCATCCACCACAGACTGGTCGTCCAGCTCCGGTTGTGGCGCAGACGAATTCTTATGTGACGGCAAGACCAGAAATTATTGATGGGGAGAATTTTGATCCGCGATTACGTAGTCAGTATGCTAATGAACCGCAAGTTGTCCATGTTGCCAGGGATATTGACCCGAAGCCGTTTACTATTAGCGATGATTTGAAGCAAAAACATGAAAAATCAGTTCAGCAATACCCAAACCTCAATTTGAGTGAAGGCGAATATATTATTTTGGATATTAAGCGTCATCCGATTGGTATGCTAATCCCGACGGGAATCTCGGTTTTCTTAGTGGTGATGATCATGGTGTTTGTGATGTTTTATCCGTCAATTGCTCGAGATTCGATTATTTCGCCAATGCCGTCACTAACCGATATGTTTGGCGTGGCGATGCTGCTTATTGGGCTGGTGGCGCTTGGTGGTGCGGTGTCCTTGTGGATATATTTGCAGAATCATTTTTACATGACCAACGAAAGTGTGATTCAGGAAATCCAAGGTAGCTTATTTTATCGACACGAGCAAACGGTGAGCTTAGGCAGTATTGAAGATGCAAGCTTCCGCCAATCAGGCATTATTCAGACTCTTTTCAATTATGGCACGATTCGCCTCAGCACTGAGGGTGAAGAAACGACATACATATTCCATTTTGTGGCAAATCCACGCAAGCAAATTGCGATAATCAATAATGCCATTGAAGACTTTAAGAATGGCCGTCCTGTTTGTGATGATTAGCTAATTATTTGTGGCGACTTTCTTTTATATAGTCATCTTCATCGACAAGCGTCGCGACAAGTTTGTATGACTTACATTTTCCGTCATTACAATTTGAAGATTCATAGCGGTAACTGCTGTCTTTTTCGCCAATTTTCTTACCTTGTGGATCTTTTAACAATGCGGGATCCATAGTTGGAAGCGTACCTTCTTCTAGCTTCTCTGGGTAATAGCCATTTTTAACGTAAAAACCTTCTTCCAGGCTATAATGCATAGCGTTAATCGCGGTGCGTTTTTTGGCGTTGTTTGATTCGTTGGTCAATTTTGTATATTGTGAGAAACCTAAGATTGCGATAACAATCAAGAAAGTCGCTACAACCAAAAGTTCAATAATAGTGAAACCGTTTCGCTTATTCATGAATGTAATTATAGCAAATCTTGCGACAAATCGGTATAATAAAAGAAGTAACTAAGGAGGGAATGCTATGGCAAAATCAGACAGTAAAACAGTAAATCCAGAAAAGTCAAGTCAGGCATCGGATAAAAAAGTTGATGAAGGCAAGCTTAAGGCGCTTGGTCTAGCAATGGATCAAATCACCAAGCAATTTGGCGACGGATCAATTATGAAATTGGGCGAGGCTCATAAAGTCGATGTTGAAGTAATTCCTTCTGGTGCTTTGAGTTTGGATTTGGCGCTCGGTGGCGGATATCCAAAAGGTCGTATCATAGAAATCTATGGTCCAGAAAGCTCGGGTAAGACAACATTGACGCTTCACGCTATTGCAGAAATTCAGAAGCAGGGTGGAACGGCAGCGTTTATTGATGCTGAGCACGCCCTTGATCCAGCATACGCTAAGCGTCTGGGTGTAGATACGGAAAATTTGTTGGTTTCTCAGCCAGATAACGGCGAGCAAGCATTGGAAATTACAGAAACGTTGGTTCGTTCTAATGCGGTGGATTTGGTGATAGTTGACTCGGTGGCTGCCTTGACGCCACAGGCTGAAATTGATGGCGATATGGGCGATTCTCATATGGGTCTTCAGGCTCGATTGATGAGTCAGGCTCTACGTAAATTGACGGGAATCATCAATAAATCAAAAGCCACGGTTATCTTTATCAATCAGATTCGTATGAAAATTGGCGTGATGTTTGGCAATCCTGAAACGACAACTGGCGGTAATGCCTTGAAATTTTACGCGTCGCAGCGAATTGATATTCGTCGAATTGGTCAGATCAAAGTTGGCGATGATATTATTGGTAATCGCACAAAAATTAAGGTTGTGAAAAATAAGATTGCACCGCCGTTCCGTGTGGCTGAATTTGACATTATGTACAACGAGGGAATTAGTAAAACTGGCGATATTCTGGACTTGGCGGCAACGCACGGTATAGTTGAAAAATCTGGTGCGTTTTATAAATATAACGGCGAAACGATTGGTCAGGGGCGTGACAAGACGAAGAATTATTTGAAGGAAAATCCTGAGGTTTTGGCGGAAATTGATCAGAAAGTGCGTGATAAAGTGAAGGAAGCTGAAAGTTAATTCATATATAGATGAAAATCACCGATATTTCTCTTCAGGCTCGTGATAAAAATCGCGTCAATGTAAGCGTTGACGGAAAATATCGTTTTAGCTTGGACGTATTTCAGGTCGGCGAACTAGGCATTAAGATTGGTCGCGAATATACGGAAGAGGAAATTTCGAAACTAGAAGACGATAGCCAGTTTGGCAAGTTGTATGCTAGGTCTATAGAATACTGCTTAATGCGTCCGCGAGCCATCAAAGAAGTGCGTGATTATCTGCGTCGGAAAACACTAGCTACTCGTCGACGTTCGGCGAAAACTGGAAAAATTATTGAACGTCCTGGAGTGAAGCCGGAGATTACTGAGCGCGTCTTAGATCGTCTTATTGAGAAAAAATATTTGGACGATGAAAAATTTGCTCGATTTTGGTTTGAGCAGCGGTTCATGAAAAAAGGCGCCAGTATTCGCCGTTTGAAATTGGAACTGGCGCAAAAGGGAATTGATAATACAACGATTGAGTCGTTAGTTAAAGAGAACATTCGCTCTGATGACGAGGAATTGCGGAAGATTATTGCTAAAAAACGTTATCGATATAGCGACCAACAGAAGTTTATGCAATATTTGGCTAGGCAGGGGTTTTCTTACGACGACATTAAGAAGGCTCTTGAAAACCCAAATGATTAATCAACTTTTGTAGATTCTGGTTGTGGACGAGGCTGCTTGCGGAATGGGTTTTCGTATGAATTTATCTGCGGAATAGGTGTTTTTTCGGCTATATGCGAGATAGTTGCTGATTTTACAACGATTTTATCATCGGTCACTTTTACAATCTGAGAACGATGAATAAGTAGCTCTGTGTCGCCAAAACTTTTCAAGAATGGTCGCCGAATTCGGAGCTGTTGTATAATAAAATTCCCAGCCGCCAACGTATATCCGATAACTTTTCCGATTTTCTTATTCTTTTCATCAATAACCAACTTGTCTTTTAATGCAAAATTGATTTCATAAATTTCTTTTATAGCAATAACATCATCAATGCCTATGATCTCATCGGTTGAATCAATAATCATACCGAGCGGCCCAATTTCTCTGACATCGTCAACGCGAAGTAAACTAGGATGTTGGTCCAAAAGTCGCCCCTCAAGCTCATATGCGATTATAGACAGATTCTTCGGATTGATAATTTCTCGCGATGTTCGCGCCAGTTCGGAGCCCGTCTGAAGACTCATGACGGGAATATCAAGGAAGCGATCTGCGGATATAAGCATAACTATATTATAAACGGTTACGTTCTATTCGGCAAACGGATTGGAGCGACCAGCCGGCAGACTAAATGAGTCGTTTGTTGAAGTTGATGGTCGGAAGTCTTTAATAATTTTCATGGTTTTTTTGTCAAAACTTATTGATGCGGTTTGTGGTTCTTCGGTAGGAACTGCTAAAAGTCCACTCAAAAGAAATATCGCGATTGCTACGCCTCCGATTACGACAACGCTATATATTATCACATGAAATCGCCACAGGAATTTGGACAGTGATTTTACGATTGGTTCAAGCTGTTCTGATATTGATGGACTCATCGTGTATAAACCTTTACTTCAAGTGATTGGATTGATATTTCATGATTATTTGCACCTCTGGAAATTGACACGCCTAAAAGCTGCATTCGAGTGACATTTTTTTCAATAAGACTAAGGAAATGTAGGAATTTCGTATAATCTATGTGATCTCCCAATTGAATTGATACGAAAGTACTTTTCACCCCAGCAGGGCTGGCGGGTGTCCGCTTGCTAGATTTCGCTGTCTTAGCAGAAGTTGTTGGTTCGTTTTGGAAAGAGAAAGCTTTAATCGGAATACCGGCGCGGTCAGCGTAGGTATTTAAATCCTTAATAATCTGATTCTGGTATTGATAAAGTTTCGATTCTGAGACGATATTCTTTGCTTTTTTAACTGTGTCGGAATTGCGGTCGAGCTGAGATTTTGACGCTAGCAAACTTTGTATTTTTGCATCAACTGCAATTGCTTCTGTTTGCATTTTTCCAACTTCTTCTGATGTTTTACTTAAGAATGAATAGGCGAAAATAACTAGTCCCACCATTGCTGATAATATTATGAGCAATAGTAACGACAGGACAATTCGCGCAATACTGGCATTTAGAACTTTTTTCATTGTTTTAAGACCTCTGGCTTTGGTGTAACGCTAATTGTTATAGTGATTGGATAATCCGCAGGCTTGTCTGACGATTGGCTTCCATCGCTATAAACAACAGTCTCCAAGTGAACGTCACTAAATATTTCTGACTTTTCTAAGCTGGTTTTTATTCGAATAGCGTCATCCTTATTTTTTCCAAGAGCTGTTAATGACAATGGTTTATCTAACGCTGAAGTGTCTAGCGTCAGAGAGTCCAAAACCATACCTGATGGGATGTACTGTGCAATTTTTGGGATAATTGTAGAGTAATGAGCCTCGTTGCTAATTATCGCCTTAGCCGAGTCGAGGTCTTTCTTAAACTCGCTAACTTCTTTTTGTGTCGATTGGTATTGAGCAAGCTTAGCGTTTCCTTCGTCGATGTTGGCTTGAGCTGAGGTGCGGCTATTTTCTAAGAATAGATAAAATCCGCCAATAGTTAAGAATAGTAAACCTGCAAATATCAATGATATGATACAGTACCGCCTTAAGATGACATTTACTCGCCCGGCGCTGATTTGCTTTTTTTCTTGAGGAGGGAGGAGGTTAATCATAAATATCCTCCTGCTTGATTAAGGCTAGTCCCGCGACTGGTGATAGCTGGGAGCGAAGCTGTTTTGCCGGCTGCTCTAGTCCATCGAAATTCAGCATTTGCCACGGACTTGCCACGCGTGCTGGCATTAATAACTCGTTTGTGAAAAAATCACCAATTCCTGGTAAATTACCGCCGCCGCCGACTATGAGAATTTGCTCGATTTTTTTCTCATCAGGGAAGCGGTCTGTGTAATATCGCATAACGCGCTTAACTTCATTGGTCATTTTTTCCAAACTTGGGTGCAAGGCTCCTGCGATTCTGGCTTGCCTTGGGCCGGGATTTAATCCGTTTAATACCTTAAATTGATGAGCTGTTTCAATTGGTACGTTCATTTTTTTAGCTAAATTTAAGGTGAGTGAATAGCCGCCAACATTTAAGCCGCCCGTCACACGTATATCGGAATCTAGAATTGCAATATCTGTAGTTGATGTGCCTATATCGACAATAATAGTAGGAAGTATTCCTTCTTCTGTGCGCTTCAGAAGTCTAGCGATTGCGCTGATGTTCGGCTCAATTATTGCAACTTCCAGACCACATTGTTTTGTGGCGTCTAACATGCTGTCGATCATTTTCTTCGGTGCAGCACACATTAGCACACTAAGCTCATCTTTCGTACGATTGATGATTCGATAGTCCAAATAAAGAGAATCTAACGGAGCTGGAATGTATTGTTCGGCTTCCAAATTTACCGCACTGCGAATATTGCTTTCTTCTTTCACAGGTAAGCTGAATGTCCGCGAAAATGTTCGGTTGGTCGGTATGCCTAGCGCCACGCGGTTGCTATTAATTTGTCCTACGACGTTTTTCTTCAATAACGTTTTGATATTCTGCGCTAAATATTCAGTGTTGTCTGTAGAATTTCCGTCGCTTTTTTGAGAATCAAGGTTAATCGATCCATATCCATGAACCAGCATCCGATTTCTATCAATCGACATTACTTTTATGCTTGTTCGGCTGATATCTAGGCCGATAATTGGTTTTTTTCTATAAAATATGCTCGACACGTTATTATTTTCCCACCTATATATCGGTATTATAACATAAGCTTTTTTGAAAAACCATTATTCCTTAACTTGACCTGCCATACTTGTAATTGGGCCCATAACACTAACCGCCACTAGGGCAATAACAACACCCATAGCAACGATCATTACTGGCTCAATGATAGAACTAACGCCGTCAATCGCAGTGTCAACTTCTTCCTCATAAAAGTCGGCAACTTTAATCAGAACTTTGTCTGTTTGTCCGGTTTCTTCACCAACGGACAACATCTGTGCTACGATTGGCGGATATAAATCATCTCGTTCGGCAATAATTTTTGACAAGACTTCACCGTTTTGGACTCGCTTGGTGGCTTCTTTTAGGGACTTTTCGTAAGCGACATTTCCGACGGCACGCGAAGTTACGTCCAGCGCTTCAAGCACAGCCACGCCCGCACCGATAAGGGCGGAGAAGGTTCGAGTAAAGCGAGCGATTGCCACCTTCTTAACAATTGGACCGACAGCTGGAACTTTGATGATGATATTGTGAAATTTGACGCGACCTTTTGGGGTTTTAATGTAGCGAATCAATAGCCAAATGCTTCCGACAAATATTGGAATGATTATATACCAAAACGACACTACGAAATCGCTAATTCCGAGCATAATCTCAGTAAGAAGTGGCAATTTGGCGTCAGGTCCGCCCATGTCTTTAATGGTTTTACCGATAACTGGAATAATGAAAATCATCAGGATAAAGAAGGCAATAATCGTAATAATTAAAAGTACGATCGGATATGTCATGGCGCCTTTAATTTTTTTCTTCATGGATGAGTTTTTTTCTTGTTGTAAAGCTAGACGTTTTAAGATATCGTCCAAAATACCTCCAGTTTCACCCGCAGCAACCATATTCACGTAAATATCATTGAAGGTTTCTGGGTGTTTGCTCAGGGCATCCGCGAAAGACATACCACCTTCAATGTCTTTAATAACAGCGTTGATCGTGTCTCGGAAATTGGCGCTTTCGGCGTGTTTTGCCATAGAGTTAAGGGAGCGAAGAATAGGAACGCCGGCTGAAACCATGGCGCTTAATTGACGAGTAAACATCACCAATTCTTCAGTCTTGGCACCTTTCTTTTTCTTGCCGAAAGAAAAACTAAGCTCTTTTTTTGCGCCTTTTTCTTCAATTTTTATTAATTGTCCGCGTGACCTCAAATTGTTAATGGCAGATAGTTTGTCGGCCGCTTCAATCGTTGAAGAGACGGTCTCTTTCTTTTTATTGACAAGCAAATATTCAAAAATTGGCATAATGTTACTCCCTTGTTGCCCTCAAAACTTCGTCCACGGTGGTGATCCCGCGCAGTGATTTAATAAGTCCGTCCATCTGCATTGTCACCATGCCTTCGGAAATCGCTTGATCTTGAATATCGTTGCTGGTGGCGTTGGCGGTAATCATTTTTTGGATAGGGATGGAGATACCAAGAACCTCGTAAATGCCAACGCGACCCTTGAATCCATTATGTCCACACTTATCGCAGCCTTCTGGGTTCGGCCTCCATAATCGTTCAATTCCTGAATCGGTTGACCCCATAGGCGTGTCGCCGCCAATTTTATCCTCAAAAGCCTGTTCTTCGAGATTGTGAATTTTTTTAATCGACTCGGTGTTTATCTTAAACATCTCGGTGATATACTTTATTTCTTCTTCGTTTGGAGTGTATTCTTGGCGACAATTCATACACAGGCGCCTAACTAGGCGCTGTCCAATCACCGCCTTCACGGTTGAAGCGATCAAGAATGGCTCAATTCCCATATCCAGCAGACGCGGCAAACATGTTGCGGCGTTATTTGTGTGTAGAGTGGAGAATACCAGGTGTCCAGTTAGCGCCGCTTGAACACCAAGGTTTGCGGTTTCGCCGTCGCGAATTTCTCCGACCATGATGATATTTGGGTCTTGGCGAAGTAGCGCCCTTAGCCCTGAAGCGAAAGTCATCCCAGCTTTGGCGTTGGTCTGGGTTTGATTGACCCCTGGGATTTTATATTCTACTGGGTCTTCAATTGTGGAAATATTGACATCTGGAGTATTAAGCTCCGACAAGACGCTAAACAAACTGGTCGATTTTCCCGATCCAGTCGGTCCAGTCACCAGAATCATTCCGTTCGGCTGAGCCATTGCGTCTTTTACGGTTGCGAGCGACAGACCCCAATAGCCAAGCTGATCCAGTTTAACAGCCTGGTTCGATTCGTCCAAAATACGCATAACTACTTTTTCGCCGTCAGCGATTGGCAATGTCGAAACACGAAGCGCGTATTGTTTTCCTGAAACTTTTATCTTAAATCGGCCGTCCTGTGGTACGCGGCGTTCGTCAATTTTCAGATTGGAGAGAATTTTAATGCGGCTCACTAAAGCGCCGTGAACGTTTCGTGGCAATTTGTTAACTTCCTTCAAAACACCGTCAATTCGATAACGAACCTGAACGTAATCTTCGCGTGGCTCAATGTGAATGTCAGAAGCGTTGGATTTTATGGCATATTCCAGTAGTAAATTAACAGTTTGGGCAATTGGTGAATTTTCCGCAAAATCGTCTTGACTAACATTTTGGTCTTCGGCAGACGCGTCTTTTTGCACCGCAATAACTTCGTCAAGCTCGGCGTTAATATTGCCGCGATAATTTTCCAAACAGTCTAAAATGTTGCTTTTTGTCGCTAGGAAAACCTTAGTGTTGTAGCCAATTTCTTTTTGGATGAAGTTCAGCGCCTGTACGTCATCTGGGTCTTCCATCGCAAGCGACAGGCTGTCGTCCTCGTTTTTCTCAAAAAGCACAACATTATACTGGCGTGCGATATGTTCGGGAATTCGTTTCAATATATCTTCGGGAATATCCTTTGGCTCAATTCGCACGAAAGGTACACCGATATAATCGCCGATCAACTTTGTCAAATCTTCCTCAGAAATGACTTTTTGTTCAATAGCGGTTTCTTGCAATGTTTGCTTTGACCGTTCAGCTATCAATTTCAAATCAGCAAGCTGCGGCTCATCAACAACCCCACCTTGTTCCAGAATGCTCTCAATTGTCTGGTCTGAAACACGCATAACTCTTATGGTTATTGTACTATCATCGCCAAAAAAAAGCTAGCATAGTATAATAAAAGAGTGAATATTTCTGGTGAAGAGAAAATGCGAGAATTGGGCGCGGCAATTGGCCGGGCTGTTTCTGGTGGGGAGGTTCTGGAATTGGTCGGTGATATTGGCGCGGGGAAAACCACGTTGACGAAGGGAATTGCGCAAGCTTTAGAGATCAACGAGCCGGTTCAGAGTCCAACATTCACAATTTCGCGCGTGTACGATTCGCCTCGCGGTCTGAGTTTGGCGCATTACGATTTTTATAGATTGGGAAATGCTGGAATTATGAGCGAAGAGATTCGTGAAGTGGCGGATTCTAATTCGGTTGTTGTAGTTGAATGGGCTGGTGCTGTCGATGATGCATTGCCGAGCGATCGGTTGGTGATAAAAATTACTGCGATCAGCGAAGAAGGGCGACTTGTGGAATTTTATCCTGGCGGCAAAAAATCTGATGAACTTTTGGGAAAAATAAAGGAGAATATGGCGTGATAATTTTATTGGACACTTCAACATCAACATGTTTTTTGACAATAGTCAATGGAGAAAATCGTCAGGATTTTGAATGGGAAGCTGAGCGAACGTTGGCGCGGAATTTGTTGAAATTTTTGGAAGAAAAGACTGGCGATTTGCATCTGATAAGCGGCATTGGCGTGATGAAAGGACCAGGAAGTTTTACGGGACTGAGAATTGGTTTGACGGTTGTGAATACCTTGGCGGACAGCTTGAATATCCCTATTGTTAGTGCGATGGGTGACAATTGGCGTGATTTGGCTTTGGGTAAATTGCATTCTGGCGAGAATGAAAAAATTGTTATGCCAGAGTACGGTGCTGCTGCGAATATCACTGCGCCGCGAAAATAATTTTTATCGCCCAAACCGTCAAAACCGTGTATAATTAAATTACGGCGGTTTGTGATTTTTGATTCGCCGAATTAGATAGTTTGAAGTTGATTGGCTGTTGATATTTTTCCTTGAGGCGAACACTCAGGGGCGGCTGATCGGAAAGGAATGATAATGATAGAAGTAATTATTGCTGCGGCTGTTGGAGCTGGCGCGGGTGCTGCTGGTCTTGTTGGATATCAGAGAACTCGCCAAATTAACGGTAAAAATCAGATTGAGCGAGATCTGGCAGATGCGAAAACTAAGGCGAGCGACATCGTCCTTAAGGCTAAGGATGAGGCGCTTAAGATTGAAAATGAACGTCGCAAGGAGTGGCAAAAGACCGAAAATCGTTTGGCGGATCGCGAGAAGACCCTGGATAATAAGCTGGAAGAGCTTGATCGACGAGCAGAAAAATTGCGCGCGCATGAGGATGAAGTTGATAATCTTAAAAATGAAATTCGTGACATCCGCTCCAGACAGCAAGAGAAATTGGAAAAAATCGCTGGATTGAAGAAAAAAGACGCTGCTGACAAGTTAATGCAGATGACTGAGCGTGACATTAAGCAAGACTTGGTCGGTTTGGTGTCGAAACTACAACATGATGCAATGGATGACGCTGAAGAACGGGCGCAAATGATTTTGGTGACTGCAATGGAACGAATGAGCAGTGAAGTTACCGCTGAGCGCACGGTGACTGCAGTCAAACTGACTGATGACGAGATGAAGGGTCGAATTATTGGCAAGGAAGGGCGTAATATTCAGGCGCTCCAGCGCGAAACTGGCGTCGATATTTTAGTTGACGACACACCTGGCATGATTATTTTGTCGAGTTTTGATCCTGTTCGTCGACAAGTGGCTCGTCTTAGTCTTGAGATGCTGATGAAGGATGGTCGTATCCATCCTGCGCGCATCGAAGAGGTTGTTGCTAAAGCTAAGAAACAGATTGAAAAAGAGGTTCGACAAGCCGGTGAAGATGCTATGCGTGAAACTGGCGTGGTTGGTATT
Source organism: Candidatus Minimicrobia sp. QA0096 (assembly GCF_963967315.1). Lineage (NCBI taxonomy): Bacteria > Candidatus Saccharimonadota > Candidatus Minimicrobia > Candidatus Minimicrobia sp. QA0096. Next base: position 380,654 of record NZ_OZ017288.1, on the reverse strand, counting down.
CCGAAGGAGATGCTATTGCTTCTTGGTGAATTGAAGTTTCGTACCAGCTTCGGGCAGAACGTTTTGAAGCATTCGACTGAGATGGCACAAATTGCTGGAATGATTGCTGAGGAAATTGGTGCGGATGTGCGTATTACGAAAATTGCTACACTTCTTCATGACGTTGGTAAGGCTGTGTCACATAAAATTGAGGGCAAGCATCATCATATTGGGGCGGAATTGGCTCGTAAATATGGTATGGATGAGAGAATTGTTCACGCAATCGAAGCACACCACGATGATATCGAAGCGACAACTCCAGAGGCAATTATTGTTCGAGTCTGTGATGCGGCTTCGGCGGCGCGTCCGGGTGCGCGTAACGTTTCTGCTGAAAACTTTGCAGAGCGAATGCGCGATTTGGAAAATGTTGCTACCAGCTTTGAGGGAATTGATAAGGCTTACGCGATTTCTGCCGGCCGTGAAGTTCGTGTGATTGTGAAGCCTCAGACGATTGATGATTTGTCGGCGATTAAATTGGCGCGAGATATTGCGACGAAAATTGAGTCGACGATGCAATATCCTGGCACGATTAAGGTTAACGTGATTCGCGAAACGCGAGCGATTGAGTTTGCTAAATAATGAAATTTACAGATGAAGAGCGACGGGCTTGGCTGGCAAGTTTGGACAGGCGTTTTTCTAGTGCGGCGGTGTTAATTGAAAATGAGCAGGGCGAACTATTGATCGTCAAGGCTGGCTATAAAGATCATTGGTCGCTGCCTGGCGGCATTGTTGACGCTGGAGAATCCCCGTTGGAAGCGGCGGTGCGCGAGGTGAAAGAAGAAGTTGATATTCAAGTCGACTCTAAGGATTTGAAGCTTGCAATGGTTGCTTCGCGTCATTCTGATGAATTTTTGACACATCAATTTGTGTTTTTTACAAAGTTAGAAAACGATGCTTTTTCTGAGATAAAATTGCAGGAATCGGAAATTGTGGCTAGCAAATTTATTGCCAAAAATGAGGTTGATTTTGAAGACATGTCGCTGCTCTGGGCAATAAGATTTTGGGCAATTGATAAATTCGGTTACGTAAATACGAAAATTATTGATAATGACGGCGTGAAAAAAGAAGTTGTAGATTTTTTTGCGCCGATGATTGGAGGGAAATAATGGGAATATTAGTTATTAGTCGGCACGGTGAGAGTGAATGGAATCTGCTCGGTAAGTGGACTGGCTGGACGGATGTTAATTTGACGGAAAAGGGTCATAATGACACAGTGCGATTGGGCGCTTTATTGAAAGACTTGTCATTTAATGAAGCTTACACTTCATCATTAAAACGCACACAACAAACTTTGGCTGCGCTACTCGAAGGATGCGGAGTCGAAAATCTACCAACAACGCATGCAACTGAGTTAAATGAGCGTGATTATGGCGATTTGACTGGAAAAAATAAATGGGAAGTTAAAGCGGAGATTGGCGAAGAAGCTTTTAATGGTATTCGACGCGGTTGGGATTATCCAGTGCCGGGCGGCGAAACTTTGAAAGATGTTTATGCGCGGGTTGTTCCATATTTTGAGCAAGAGATTTTGCCGAAATTGCAGAATGGTGAGAATATTTTATTGGTGGCTCACGGCAATTCTATTCGGGCTTTAATTAAACATCTCGACCAAGTTCCAGAGGTCGAGATAGCGAATGTAGAAATGCCGTTTGGTCAATTGCTGGTTTATACGTTCGAGCCCGGTCAATCTTTGCCAATCAAAAAAGAAGTGCTGTCAGTTGAGATTGAAGCTGTGAATGCTTAGCTGTTGTACTTTTAGTGATCTCTTTTAAGTTTTATGGGATTTTCCTGTACTTATTTAGCGATATATGTTAAGATAGATCAGAGTGAATGATAGAGATATCTTCGGGGTGTGGCGCAGTTGGCTAGCGCGCGCGGTTTGGGACCGTGAGGTCGAAGGTTCGAGTCCTTTCACCCCGACCAATTGAAATCATTCAACGTATTAAAATAACTGGCGTTTAACCAGTTATTTTTTTATTTTCGTATAGTCCAATAATCAAATCGCCATCATGAAATTCTTGCTTTAATTGCCAATAGAGTGGAACTTGTTTTTTATATTCATCATATGTTTTTTCGCGAAGAATAAGCCAGATTCTTGGGGATTTTACTGACTCTAAAGAGCTAATTTCTGGAGTATTTAATTTTTTAATTAATCCCCATTCGCCAACCCAACCTAGCTCTTCTTTCGGCTTCAGAAGTATAATTTCTTTATTTGTGCGGTTGTAATAGGAAGTGTGAAAGTAAGTGTAGATTTCGCCAGAGATAATAGCATCACTACTCTGGATATTTTCATTTATATGATTCATGGCTGTGCTGGTGTTGTTCCAGGATGATTCCGCAATATTCTTACCGCCAATATGCCACATGTAATGACCAATAAATAATGTCAGGACAATAGATATTCCAATAGGCCACCATTTTTTATTAGAAAAAATAAGCCCGATGAATACCGCAATCAAGCCGTAAAACGCCGGCGCTGAATAAGTGAAGTATCGATCTAAGTAAACTGGTCGACCCTGGCTAAGTATGTAAATAATAATCATTGGTAGTAGCGACCAGATTGTTAAAATCCAAATTGCTGCTTGGTATTTTGGGTGTTTTTTGGCTAGGGTGAATGAAATTGCGATTATAATTGGCGGCAGTAACAATCCAAAATAGCGGACAATCCTGTCGTCGTAAGTCAAGAACATTGATAATGTTGTTGGTATGGTAAATTTAGTAACTTCGGGGATCCAGAAGCCGCCGCTTACTCGGCTGGTTTGGGAGATCATAACTGGTAGCCAGGGGAGGAATAGTAAAAAGCATGTTTCTGCGGCAAGCCAAACGTTTTTGTCCTTAAATATATTTTTTATGGCAGTGCGATTTCCGCCAAGCTTTAGCCAAATATATACGAAATGCGCGGGTAGTATTAACGCTAGGAAATATTGTGTATAAAGACCGAGTGCTACTAAAATTCCGTATAGCGCCCACCAGAACTTCTTATTTTTGTGCTCGACCGCCACGACGAATGCGTATGTCATTGCTACAGCCAAAAGTGCCGCCAGCGCATACATTCGAGCTTCGTCGCTATAGCGGATTAAGAACGGTCCTAGCGCTGCTAAAAAACTTCCAAATACGGCGATTCTTTTAGAGAAAAGTTTTTGGAGTAATAGAAATAATAGGGCAATTGTAAGAATTCCGCACGTAACACTAAACCCTCTGAGTGAAGCTACGGAATTGCCGAAAATCGATTGCCAAACATGCATAATAACGTAATAAAGCGGCGGGTGGACATCCGTGGTCGTAATGGCGATAATTTCCCTGATCGGCTGCTGAATGATGGCTGCCGTATATCCTTCGTCATGCCAAATATCGGCTTTTGTTAAATAGGTAAGTCGAACGTTGACGGCTAAAATTAAGATTGGAATTAGCCAAATCCAACCTGGCATTTTATAAAGAAATGCATATAGCTTTTTAAGATATATACGGATTTTTTTCATGAATTATCTGGATAATTTTAACGCTACCTCTCTCGCTTTATTCGCTAAAGTATCATCAATTTTTTCCAGCCCCGAATCTGAACTTACGTCGCGTCGCTCTAGCGCCTTGCCAATAAGAAAATCTGCAATTTGCGGGTTTTTAGGCAAAATTGGGCCGTGGAGGTAAGTGGCAATGATGTTGTTATAGCGAACGCCTTCATTTGCGTCGATCATATTATTGCCAGCGCCTTTAATAACTTGTCCAAGAGGTTTGGCGGTCTTGTCTAAGAAAGTTTGTCCGCTGTGATTTTCATAGCCAACGATATCTCCAAATTCCTGGCTTTTGATGACAATGTTACCAATCATCCGCTCGTCGCCAGCAATTGTTTCAATTGGCAGAATATTAGCGCCAACAATTTCCTCGCCCTTGAGCGTTCGGAAAAATCGACCAAATAATTGGTACATTCCGCAAATCATTAACATCGGCACACCGTCTTTTGCTAATTGTCGCAGTTCATCAGCTCGCGCCAGAAGATCATTTTGGATAATCGTCTGCCCAGAATCTTGTCCGCCGCCGCCGACAAAAATATCAATTTTAGAAAAATCCGTTGAATCGCCTGGATTGTGATCGATAATCTCAACCTCGAAGCCGCGTCGTTCTAGTCGTTTTTTCAGGACTAGCGTGTTGCCCCAGTCGCCATAAAGATTCATATCTCGCGGATAAAGTTGCGCAATTGTTATTTTCATTATGATATTTCCTCCACGTCGGTTTTTTCGCTCAGCAGGCGACGAATCGCTGTCATGGCTGTGTAGCTACAAAAAATCTGTTTTGGCTCGTCGGGATTAGTATTAATGAAATCTTCCAAGGCCTTCGAAATATTGGTGTCAATTTTTCCAATTGGAATGTCGTCGTATTGAAGCCGCAAAGCCATATCATAAGCGCGTGCGCCGCTGATCATTACTACGTTTTTCAATAGTGAAAAATCGACGTCCCAGAACCAACTGACATCTCGTCCATCGGCGTAATTGTCATTAACAGCGATCATCGTAGTACTATTATTTTTGGCGAATGACAGAAGTGCCAACCGAAAACCACTTGGATTTTTCACCAAAATAAGCTCAATTGGCGTGCCATTCAGGTAAATCGTTTCGCCACGACCAAACGCCGGCTTTATATTTTCCAGCGCAGATAAAATCGTATCGGTAATTTCCGGTCCCGCTATTTGTCGAGCCAGAGCAACCGCCGCCGCCGCATTGAGAAGATTGTAAACTCCAGTGAGTTGCAGATCTACGTCAATTTCTTTATTGTCAATTTGAAAAGTTGCCTGTTGAGCGTTAATTTTTTTCAATAAGACATCGGCAACTACGCTTTGATTTGCGACCGCGGTTCCGTATTTTAGAGTGTCGTCCGTTGGCATCAATTGAAGTAATTCGCTGGTTGTGCCGAAGAAAGCTTTTTTAGCCTGAATATGTTCGCTAATCTTAAAAATTCGCGGATCGTCGCTGTTGAGAACGACAGTGTCGCTGGTTGCTTCAGCTATTTTTTGGAGCAATGCGGCTGTATTGTCGATTTCTCCAAATCTGTCCAATTGATCACGCATAACATTCAGAAGCAGGGAAAAGCGCGGACGAACAATTTGTACAAACTTAACCGCCCAAGCCTCGTCCAGTTCCAGAACCGCAATGTCGGCGTCCAGCTTGCCGCGGATATTGACCTCATCAAGTAGCGCCGCTGCCACACCTCGGGAAAAATTGCTACCAGTGCGATTAGTGAAGACTTTCAGCCCGACTGATTCCAGCAACTCTACGACGATTTTTGTCGTCGTTGTTTTCCCATTCGTTCCGCTGATAATCACCACGCCTTGCGGTAAATCCGCCAGCGTTCTCTGAATAAATTTTGGGTCAATTTTTTCAATCACCAAACCCGGCAAGGCTGAACCGCCACCGCGTAATTTAGCGACTTTCTTGACGCTTTTGCCAATAATAGTACTAATCATCTGTCTTGCCATATTGTCTATTATACTCTGCCGGGTCGATGTGCTACAATATCAATATGTTTTTGGTGGGTATCTTTCAGTGGTGGTACGGCAATGGCTTGTTGCAATATATCCGACAAAGTTTTCTAGGGGTTTTACGAACCGCGGATTTTTTCTCAGTCGGGCTGCTTTTGAAAACCTTATTCAATCCGTTTCGCCAGATTTCAGCCGCTCCGGTTGGCGGCGACTTATCTGTGCAGCTATCTGCGTTTTTTGACAAGATGTTCTCGCGAGTAATTGGCGCGGTGGTGCGCTCCATGGTGATAATTATTGGAATATTGATGATATTACTACGATTTTTGTGGATGATTTTAGGAATTATTATGTGGCTGGCGCTGCCGCTGATGCCGTTTATCGGAATTATTTTATGGCAATTGGGAGTTTCTGTATGGAAATAGAGCCGAGATTTAATTACGACAGTTTGCGAGCTCAGAAGGCGCGATTTTCTGTAAGATTTGGCAATGCTTGGCATATCGTGGCAATAGCTGTCGGCGTTATGTTAGTTTTGCTTGGCGTATGGTCGTTGATTGAGCATGGATCGATTGGCTGGCTATTATTTGGTCTGAGCGGTCCAATGATTATGGTGTCAATTTGGTGGGAAAAAGATCTTAAGACTGCGGAAATTAGTAAAAATCCTAAGACAATTGACGATGTGATGGCGGCGGACGTTTTGGGCAAATTGCCGCGCAGACCGACGCCGATTGATATTGCTGAGGCGATTACAGGCACGCGAGCCGGGCAATTTTTGGCAGTGCGGCTGGGTTTGACACCGAATTTCTTGCGTAATATTTCCGTCGACGATCCGGATCGAACGGAGCAGATTTGGAAGGCAGCGATTGAAATTTGGCAGAGCACGGAAAGTCCGAAGATTACTAGCGCGGTTTTGGCAGCGGCGATAGTAAAACAATTGCCACAGCACGATTCTTTGCTGGCGAATATGAAGATCGATTTTCATGATATAGAGGAGGCTATTCGATGGTACGAGCGAATAAAGGCGCTGATTGACCAATATAAAGAGAAGCCGTTAAATACGGGCGGAATTGCTAGGGATTGGTCTTTTGGTTATACGCCACTGCTGAGTCGATTTGCTCAGAATATTAGCGTCAGTGTATCTGGCGGCGCGTTTACAACTAAGTTGGCTGCGCACGAGGAGGCGCTGGGGCAGATGCTTAAAACGTTTAGTTCTGGCGGGCGGCAGAATATTACGCTGGTTGGTGCTGACGGTGCGGGAAAAAGTACTGTCGTGTCGGCGTTTGCGGAAATGCTGATTGATGGACATCGAGGCGTTCCTGGTTCGCTGATGTATCAGCAGGTTTTTATGCTGGATGCGTCGTCGTTGATTAGCGTGGCGTCGGGTCGCGGGGAATTGGAAAATCTAGTCACGATGATTTTGAACGAAGCTTTTCTGTCGAAAAACGTGATTTTATGTCTGGACAATGCGCAATTATTCTTTGAAGAAGGCGTTGGTTCGGTTGACCTGAGTAATGTATTATTACCAATTCTGGAGGCGGGCAGACTTAGGACGATTTTAACGATGGACGATCAGCGATTTTTGCAAATTTCTCAGACTAAGCCGCAGCTTGCTCACGCTTTGAACACAATTGCAATTCAGCCGTCAAACGAACCTGAAACTATGAAAATTATGCGCGATCAATTGGTTTTATTTGAGGCACAGCACAAAGTGACATATATGTATCAGGCGCTGGCGGAGGCGTATCGTGTTGGCGATCGTTATGTTCAGGACTTAGTAATGCCAGGTAAGGCGTTGAAAATTTTGGAAGCAGCGGCAAGTTATGCGAGTGGTGGGCTAGTGACTGCGCAATCTGTGGATGACGCGATTGAAAAGACTCTTGGTATAAAAATTTCGGTAGCATCTTTGAGTGACGAAAAGGAAAAATTGTTAAACTTGGAGTCATTAATTCATCAGCGAATGATCAATCAAACGCGAGCCGTGACAGTTGTTTCTGACGCTATTCGCCGCGCGCGCACAGGTGTTAGAAATCAGAATCGACCGATTGGCGCATTCCTATTTCTTGGTCCGACTGGTGTTGGTAAAACGGAGCTTTCTAAAGCTTTGGCGGATGTTTATTTTGGCGGCGAAGGTAATATGATTCGTTTGGATTTGAACGAATTTGTCAGGCCAGATGACGTGGCTAGGTTGATTGTGGATGGCGCGCGAGATCCAGGGAGTTTGACTGCTCAAGTTCAGAAGCGTCCGTTCTCTGTCGTGCTTTTGGACGAAATTGAAAAGGCTCATCCTCAGGTTTTGACGACGCTTTTGCAGCTTTTGGATGAGGGAATACTTCGCGATGAAAATAACCGAGAAATTAGTTTTCGCGATACGATTGTAATTGCGACGTCAAATGCTGGCGCGGATAGAATTCGTGAATATATTGAGCGCGGTTATCAATTGGAGCAATTCGAACAAACGTTTATTAACGAGCTGATTAATGCCAATTTATTCCGCCCAGAATTCTTGAATCGTTTTGATGAAATTGTTCTGTTCCGTCCGCTAGGAAAAGAGGAGTTGCTGCAGGTTGTTGATTTGATTTTGGCGGGAGTCAATAAGACCTTGGCGCCGCAAAAAATTCAAGTTGCGGTCGAGGAAGAAGGTAAGAAATTGTTGGTCGAGGCTGGCTATGATCCAAGATTGGGAGCTCGCCCGATGCGCCGCGTCGTCCAGCGAGCTGTCGAGAATACCGTCGCCAAGCAAATGCTGGCGGGAACTGTCGCGCCCGGTTCGACTACAATTATTACGGCTGATCAAATTCGCCAAATTTTAGGTTCGCAATCTGCGCAAATGCCGTCAGGAATTCAGAACCCGCCATTGAATAGCTAGCTCAGCCGCTTGACTAGTGTTTTTATGATCATCATAAATAAAAACCCGTCATAATGACGAGCTATTTTGGTACACCCGGCAAGATTCGAACTTGCGACCCCTTGGTTCGAAGCCAAGTACTCTAATCCGCTGAGCTACGGGTGCGTATGAAGTTATTATATCATAGATGACGGCCGAGTAAAATGATATACTATATGTATGGACGTCATGACTAATATATCACTGAAACAATATACAACTATGAAATTGGGAGGTGAGACTCGCTATATGGCGACAGCGGATTCTGCTAGTGATGTTGTGTCGCTATATCGTAATGCTCGAAAGGAAAATTTGCCGATTTTTGTGTTGGGTGGTGGCAGTAATGTGATTACGCATGATGAGGTTTTTGAGGGAATCGTACTGTTGAATAAGATTAAAGGTTTTGAGGTTATCTCTGAAACTGACGAAACAACTGATGTGAAAATTGGTGCGGGCGAAGTCTGGGACGAGGTTGTTGAGAGGGCTATTGGGCTTGGACTTCAGGGAGTTGAGGCTATGTCGGGAATTCCCGGAACGGCTGGAGCTGCGCCAGTCCAGAACGTTGGGGCGTACGGTCAAGAAATCGCTGATACGTTGATTAGTCTGGAGGCTTACGATTCAAAAACCGACACAATTGTAACTATTTCCGCTGACGAATGTGATTTTTCTTATCGAAACAGTATTTTTCGTGACAAGGAAAAAGGACGATATTGCATTCTGAATATTACTTTGCGACTAAATAAATCAGAGCCGAAACCGCCATACTACGCTTCTTTGCAGAAATATATTGATGAAAATGATATTCGCGAGGTCAATTTGTCAGTGATTCGCGTGGCAGTTCTTAACATTCGTTCGGAAAAATTGCCAGACCCAGCGGAATTGCCAAGTGCAGGTTCTTTCTTCAAAAACGCGCTGGTTGAAAAATGGAAATTGGAAGAATTGCAAAAAGAATATAGCGACATTCCAAATTATGCAATGTCGGACGGAAGATATAAAATCCCGACAGGTTGGTTGATAGATAAGGCTGGCTTAAGGGGTTATCGCAGTCACGGCATGCGGGTTTATGAAAAAAATGCGTTGGTGCTTGTGAATGATTCGGCAACGGGATATGATGACTTGGCGGCGATTCGTGAGGAAATTGTGCAAATTGTCTTTGACAAGTTCGGTATAAAAATTGAGCAAGAGCCGCTAGAACTTTCCCGATAATAAGCATATGCTTTTTTGTAGATTTGCGCTACAATATTGATATGAATCGTGGGACGGGTGGTTATACGATAATTGAATTGGCGATAGTAGTGGTGGTTGTTGCAATTTTGGCTAGCATTGCCTTTGTTGGTGGCGGAAGATTTTTGAACCTAACTAAAGATCAGGAGCAGAGGGCTGATGTGTCTGAACTGTCCTTGAGGTTGGAACGATATTACAAGTATAAAAATGTTAGTTCTATCGGTCACGAGTATCCTTCCTGTGCTGATTTAATTAAGGATTTTTCATCAATTGTAGGAGGTGATTCTCTGAAAAAGGAGATGATCAAGTGTAATCGTAGTGATTGGGCTGGCGGAAATAATGGTGAGTTATTGTATGAAGCTTCGAATGTGGATGACGGCGATTGCACGAAGCCTGCGTCCGGTCCTGTGTCTGATGTTGTAGCGGTAACTTGTGTGAAATATAGCATTATATATAAAGAGTTTTCAACAGGAGTAGAGAAGAAGGTGGATAGTGTATGGCGCGACTAGTGGGAAAAAGCGATGGATTTACTATTGTCGAAGTTGCAGTTACTCTGGTTGTTATTGGTATTTTCATGGCTGTTATATTGAGTATGCAAGCGCAAGTTAGCCAGATATCAGTCATGAATGCCCAGTACAACAAGGCGAGTCTTCTGGCATATAATAATATGCGTCGTTACGCGAATGATTCCGCTCCGTCTTGGTTTAAATGTACAGACCCTCCTCCGATCTTTAGGGCTCCGGGTTCTAGATATAAAGTTGAGGAAAGTGTGGGTAATATTGACGGGCTACCAGGAACGGTTAAGCAGGAAGTATATGCATCAGCGCCATACGGATGTAAGAGTGGAACGGTTAGCCTGGGGATGCCGGTTAAAGTGGAGTCTATCGTAGAGTATGGATTGCCAAGCTCTGGTGTGGGTAGTGGAAAGAAGGTGGTACATGCGACATATGTGGCGTTCTAATGAGGAGGGCTTTACCGTAGTCGAATTGGCAATGGTGATGGTCATTGTCGCAATGGTCGTCGGCGTGTTTAGTCAGATGTTAATTTCAGCAAACCAAAGTGCGTCTATCAGCAAGGCAAAAGTCGAGATTAGTCGAAATATGCACAATTCCATGGATGCAATTGAAACTGATGTTCGTCAAGCTTCGCGTTTTAAGGTGAGTAGTTATGATGGAGAGGATACGTTTGCTACCGATAAAAATTTCCCTAGTGCGACGCCTAGAGAATGGAGATATAGAAGTAATCCGTATTCAAGTAGCGCCATTACTGATCCCGAAAAGAACTCACTTATACTGCTTCAATATGCTACAAATATGGGCAGAGGCGCTGATTCTAGGGAGATTGTGTATCTAAGAACTCCAAAGTTTGACTGTAATGTAAATAAGACTCAGCAACCGAAGTATAAAAAAATAGTCATATATTTTTTGAAGAATGGAGAGCTGCATCGACGGACTATCTATAATGATTTAGTTGATTTCTCCAGTTACCCTCCAGCGCCATACTCAGGGTCTGCTGCGGGATATTTCTGTATGAATAGCCTGGATGCTGATAAGTTTAAAGATCGAGCTATGAAGCTTCGTGAAGATTCGATTTTAGCGACTGGAGTTTCGGAATTTAAGATTAATTACTATGATGGAAAAACGCTAATAAGCAAAAATAGCGACGCTCCAGATAGCGATAAGAAAGCTCTTGATGGCGCGGATAATGTAGAGGTTACTTTAACGATACAATCACCAAGTAAGCAAGTTTCTGATTCGCAAACCTTAACAATACGAAAGATAAATAACTTATGATTCGACAAAAAAACGGCTATTCTTTGGTGTTAATTGTACTTATGAGTACTTTTATACTGGCGCTTTTGGCTGGAGCTATGAGGGTTGTAACTCAGTCGTATGTCTACTCTCAGGAAGAGTATTATTATAAGTTAGCTCAAGAGGCTGGCGAGGCAGGTACGGCGTATGCCAACGCTTGCTTGGATTCTAATGGAGCTGAGCAATCATGGGGTTCGGTTCCTGGTGGAATTGGTCCGCTTCGCCCGGAAACTAATTGCAAGGGGGCTGTAGCTTTTCCTGGTAATAGATATGTATTTGAGAATAGCAAGTTAAGAACGACTTTTGAAGTTGGCAATTTGGAAGCGTCAACTAAAAGTGCAGCCTTGTCGGCTGCTACCGCTCAAATTTCGTCAACTGGTCGCGTTGAAATAACAAATGGTAGTGGCACAGTCTTAAAAACTTATACTGCTGTTGTAAAAAAATCAGTTACTTGGCCAGCTGATATTGACGCAACGCGCACAGTAAGCGGCACTTATCGCACGTGCGCTATATTGTCGAATAATGTTTGGTGTTGGGGCAATAATGACAAGTATGAAAGTAATGAATATACTATGGGTCAATTGGGCGACGGAACTACTGTTAGTTCTAATGTACCCGTAAAGGTGCGTTCTGTGGGCGATATGAGAAACGGGAAGATTATTGATATATTTGCGGCACAATTTCATAGCTGTGTATTGACTGAATTTAGTTCTGTCAGGAAAATATATTGTTGGGGTAATAATAAATTTGGACAACTAGGTAATGGAGATTTTGGCGACGGCAAATATTCTAGTGTCCCAGTCGAGGTTAAACCGCCTACTGGCGCACTAGCTGCAGATTTTGCTGGAAATAATATTAGTGCAATTGGAGGAACTGGTGATGTTTCGTGTGCTATTGCTGCAGGAAAGGTGTATTGTTGGGGTAGTAATAATATAGGTCAATTGGGTTACGGGAGCCCCGGCAGCCCTAAGTCCAGCGCAACGCCAGTGCGTATTAATTCGGGCGGCCCCGACAGGCTTCCTAATAATTATTCTGCTACTAAGTTATCAACTGGCGGATCTCGTTCAGAAACTATGTGCGTTATAACCACCGAAAAAAGAGCTTACTGTTGGGGGCAAGCTAGGTTTGGGCAGTTAGGTATTGGTGTGCCGCATTATAGCGGCTATGGTAATGCTACCAGAGTTAAGGGCTTGGAGGATGTGACTGATATATCTCAAGATGGATACACTTGGTCGGGCTCTCCTGATTATGTAACTCACACCTGCGCTATTGCTGCAGGTAAAGTGTACTGCTGGGGTGGCGCTGGGCGCGGACAGGCTGGATCTCCGGGGAGTGGTACTCCTAAAAAGCATATTGAGCCGAGGTTGGTCGGTGGTTTGCCTGGGGTGGCACTGCAGGTTGAGGTTGGCATTGCTCATTCTTGCGCCTTGATGAACGATGCTGGTACTAAGAAAGTCTATTGTTGGGGCGATAACAGATTGGGTCAACTTGGAGCAAATAGGGCGGACGTTCAATATTCATTTACTCCTCGGCCAGTTAATGTTGGTCCAAATGGGCTTCCTGCTTCAGAGAGTGTAGTGAGTTTGTCTGCTGGGGCAAACCGCGGCTGTGCAATTATGTCGGACAAGCGCTCTTACTGTTGGGGATTGAATGATAATGGGCAGATTGGTGACGGAACTTCAGGTAGTGAAAATAATAGGTTCAGCCCGACGGAATCTTTATTCTTGCGTCCAGTACAAAATCGATATATATATTAAAAAAACGCTTGCGCTTTTAAAAACGTTGTAGTATTATCAAGTTACAAATCAAACTAACAATTTAGGGGGCACATTATCGTGACTACAAAGAATATCAAAAATCAAGGTTTTACACTAGTTGAGCTTTTGATCGTTATCGTGATCATCGCAATTTTGACAGTTGTTTCTTTGGTTGCATACAACGGTTTGCAAAACCAGGCAAAGACATCTGCTGCTAAATCTGCTGCTGACGCTGTTGCTAAGAAAGCTGAGCTATACAACACAGCAAAGAGCAAATATCCACATCAACTATCAGACTTAACAAATAAGACTGTTACTGATGGCACTTCTTCTGTTTCGCAGACTGGCGAACCATACTACTTAGACGAGAGTACTGTTAAGACTACTACCACAGCTCTTGCTGACGGTCACGCCCCAGGAGAAGCTAATACTATTGAGTATAAGCCATGTCCGGATACGGGTGATGCTACGGGTGCGCACGTTAAGTACTACAATTTCTCGACAAGCAAGGTAGAAGAGCGAACAATCGGTTCTTGTGCTTCGTAATTCGGTATAGGTAATAAAAAACTCTGGCATTAAGCCAGAGTTTTTTTATGTGCGGATTTACATTAAATATCGCGTAGAGTATGGCAGAATTCCATAACTTCTTTACGGAGTTCAGCCAACATTTCGTTATTGTCGCGATTATCTATTGACCGCCTCATCCATTCTGCGATTTTTTCCATGTCGTCTTCTTCGGCGCCTCGCGTCGTGACGGCTGGCGTGCCTAAGCGAATACCGCTTGGCCTAAATCTTGGTAGTGGGTCGTCTGGAATCGCATTGGCATTCAGTGTCAGACCAATTTTATCCATGGCGATTTCCGCTTCCTTGCCATCAATGCCGAAGCTACTGTGAATATCTGCCAGAATCAAATGGTTACTGGTGCCGCCAGTTACTAACTTAAAGCCACGCTTTTGCAACTCTTCCGCCAGTCTTTTTGCATTTTTGACAATTTGCTCGGCGTAATCTTTGAATTCTGACTGCAAAGCTTCACCGAACGCTACGGCTTTTGCAGCGATGGTGTGCATGTGTGGTCCGCCTTGCGTGCCAGGGAATACCGCTCGATCAATCAACGTAGGTAAATTCTCGAGAGTTTTCTCTGGTTTTTTCAATGGATTGCCAACTATTCCTCGACTAAGAATCAACCCGCCTCGTGGTCCACGTAGAGTTTTATGAGTTGTTGTGGTAATTACGTGAAAACCGTAATCGAACGGGTTTTTGGCAACACCACTAACGATTAGCCCCGCAATATGGCTCATATCTGCCATTAGCATGGCGCCGACTTCATTGCCAATTTCGGCAAATTTTTCGTAATCTAACTCTCGTGGATATGCCGAAAATCCCGCCAGAATGATCTTTGGTTTGTGTTTTAAGGCTAATTGACGAATTTCTTCATAGTCAATTTCGCCAGTGTCGATATTTTTTATGCCATAGCGAATGAAGTTATACTCTCTGGCGCTACGAGTAACTGGGGCGCCGTGCGTAAGATGTCCGCCGTGAGCCAAATCCATAGCCAGAATAGTGTCGCCAGGCTCGCACCAAGCGTAATAAACCGCCTCATTAGCCTGTGCGCCAGAATGTGGCTGGACGTTAGCGTGATCTGCTTTGAAAAGTTTCTTAGCGCGGTCAATCGCCAGTTGTTCGACTTGATCGGTGTTTTCTTGTCCACCGTAATAGCGTCGACCAGGATAGCCTTCTGAATATTTATTAGTGAAAACACTACCGAGCGCCTGAAGTACATCTGACGAAACGTAATTCTCGCTAGGAATTAGTTCCAGGCCGTCCGTTTGACGCTTTTTTTCTGCTTTTATAAGTTCTTCAATTTGCTTGTCTTTCATGACTAAACCTCCGTTAATACTTATTATATCATTGCTTATATATATCATTAGTGATATAATTTACGCATGATAAAAGACAAGTATCTTCAAAAAATCGGCAATTTAATCGCTGAAAATCGTCAAAAACAGGGGCTAACTCAGACTCAGTTGGCTGAAGCAATTGGTACATCTCAGAGTGCTATTAATCGCATTGAAAACGGAGGTCAGAATATTAGTATTGATATGATCGCTCGAATTAGCGAGGTGCTTAATAACAATATCGTAACCGTAAATCATTCCGGAAAAATGAATTTTAAGGTCACTGGCGGCAAAAAATTGTCTGGTGAGATACAAGTTAAGACTAGTAAAAACGCTGCAGTAGGTCTTCTTTGTGCGAGTTTGTTGAATAAGGGAAAAACGACGCTTAGGAAAGTGGCGCGAATTGAGGAGGTCAACCGAATTATCGAGGTTTTGAATTCGATTGGTGTTAAAACTCGCTGGTTGGACGGTAGTGATCTTGAGATCGTGCCGCCAGCGCGCTTGAAACTTGAAGATATGGATATTGCTGCGGCGAAGAGAACTAGGACGGTAATTATGTTCCTTGGTCCGCTACTGCATCAATATGACGATTTCAAATTGCCGTTTGCTGGCGGCTGTAATTTAGGCAAGCGCACGGTCGAGCCGCATCTTAGTGGTTTGAGACATTTTGGAATGAACGTTACGGCGGAAACTGATTATTATCACGCAAAAACTGATGTCAATTCTGGCGATCGAACGATTTTGCTGACGGAGCGCGGCGATACGGTGACGGAAAATATCATTATGGCTGCGGCGTTGTCGCCAAACACTACCATCATCCGCAACGCTAGCCCAAATTACATGGTTCAAGACGTCTGCTTCTTCTTGAAGAAGTTGGGTGTGAAAATTGAGGGAATTGGTACGACAACCTTGAAAATCACGGGTCGTAAACGAATTAGTAAAAATCTGGACTATTATCCGAGCGAAGATCCGATTGAAGCGATGAGTTTTATTGCGGCGGCTGCAGTGACGGATTCGGAAATTACTGTTCGTCGTGCGCCGATTGAGTTCTTGGAAATTGAATTAGCGACATTGGCGGAGATGGGTCTTAAATTTGAACTCAGCAAGGAATATTTTGCTAATAATGGACAAACTCGTTTGGTTGATATTAAATTGCGGCGTTCCAAACTCCAGGCAGCCAAGGATAAGCTACACGCCTTGCCGTTCCCGGGAATTAATATGGACAATTTGCCGTTCTTGGGGCTTATTGCGACGGTAGCTGAGGGACGCACGTTGGTTCACGACTGGAGTTACGAGAACCGAGCAATTTACTTTACAGAGCTCAGTAAACTAAATGCACAAATTGAACTGGTTGACCCACACCGTGTTTATATCACTGGTCCAACAAGATGGAAGCCGGCCGACGTTGTTGCTCCGCCAGCGCTTCGTCCGTCCGTTGTGATACTTTTGGCAATGCTTGCTGCTCCAGGTGTGTCGATTCTGCGCGATGTATATTCGATTAATCGCGGATACGAGGAATTGGCGACACGCTTAAACTCGTTAGGTGCTGAGATTGAAGTGATTATTGAATAGGAATTCGCTTGATCTGTGGTTCTTTTTTAGGCTGGATTTGCGGTTTTGGAAAAATAAATTTGAGATAATCTTTCATCATTCGAGCGCCAGAGATAATTGGCAAATAGTTGCTTAATTGGTGGCGAACATGTTTTTCCAATAATTGATCATTTTTCAAAATAGCGGCAGCTTTATGCATGTTGACGTACAGAGATGAAACTTCGGCTTCGTAGTTTCTCCCGGTAACCTCGAGGCAAGCGATTGGCTGGACATCAGCAACGCCGCCGTCACTAGTGGAGATGAGGAGTTTCAAGTTGGCGACGTCTTTCTCCCATGAAGTGCCGCACGCTTCTAATCCGACAATAGGAATATTTATCGAGGCATCTGAGCCGATTGCTAACGCTCGCCCCAACTCTTCATCGTAATCTTGTATGTAATGAACACGCTCCTTGAGGACTGGATCGTTGTCAATCAATTTTAATACTTCGAGCAATTTCTGATACATCGTCACGTCACCTTGGTGAACTTTTCCTGTCAGAATATAATGCGCGTTATGGCTAATGAGAATTTGTCGTAATGAATCTGGGTTTTCAAACGGCATATAAGGTCGTTTGTAATTGGCGAATCTTCGCTTGAAGTCGAATAATATTGCATTTTCTGGGATTTGTATGGATTTTCCGTACTGATCTTTGCGACTCAATAGGACTCGATTCAACTCCTTTCGACCGAGTTTTTTCAAATACCTCAAATCCGCACTACTCAACGAGTCTAATTTTTCAGAAAAATCATTTGTGGGCAGCCCAAATTTATCGATAATGCCATGATTGCGATATGTTTGCAATGTTTCAGGTAGCATCCACGTTTCGAGATCTATTCCATTAGTAATGGCTTGAAATTTAACTTTGTCGTTGTTGCGGTCGCGGAAATTTGCTACACGGGCGTGTAGTTTACTTACACCATTCTTCGCTTCAGTAAGTTCAATTGCCAAAAGATTCGGCCTCAGTCTGTCGTTGCGAAATTGTTCCATTAGCCAGCAACGTACGGCGTTGCTCTTTATATTTGGCAGAACTAATTTTTCAAATTGCGAACGATGAAATTCCGGTTCGGCCGCTTGAAGAAGCGTATGGTTTGTATAAAGTGTGTGCTTGCGAACGTAAACGATGGCTTCGTATAAATTCATTCCGTTAGCGCACAGCTCGTCTAGTCGTGCCAATGCAGCAAAAATCGTTGCGGTCTCATTAAGTTGAATAACAGCCGGCTTAATACCGAGGAGCTTTAATGCTTTATAGCCGCCAAATCCCAGCGCTACTTCTTGGTATAGTCTATGATCGCCAGATCCGTCGCCTTCGTACAATTGTCCAAAGTTCGGTTCTGAAATTGTAACAAATTGTGTTGAACCGAGCGTCTTCTTAAAAATGCTTAAGCTTGCATCTGGGAATCCATTTGAACTTACGAAAACTTCGTCAATATATTCAAATCCGTAATCTTGAGGTGAAACGGATTCCGAAAACTCTTCTTGTGCGAGGTCGGTGATTTTCTGGTGTGATTCGCTACGGTAAAACGGTGCTACTACTACGAATGGAACTTCTAATTTTTCAGCTACACGTCGCGTGTCCGCCGCTAAAACTCCAAGTCCGCCGCCGCCTTTAATACCATTGGATTTATCATAAATCTCCATCGTCCAATAGACATATGGTCGGTTTTCAGACAATTGATGCGTTAAGCTGCTTCGTTCAATTACATCATAAAATTCGGACGCATCTTCAATATCATGCGGCTGGTATTTTGGCTTTTCTGTATAAATATATGGATCCATCGATGCCCTTTATGGATTGAAATTGTCAAACTTGGTGCGGGTGGGGAGAATCGAACTCCCATCTCAAGTTTGGAAAACTTGCATACTAACCGCTGTACTACACCCGCAAGCTTTTACTATTGTAGCAGAAAGATGTTATAATGTGAATACGCCCTGATAGCTCAGTTGGATAGAGCAGAGGACTTCTAAGCCTAAGGTCGTAGGTTCGAATCCTACTCGGGGCGCCATTTCATATAACTAATGGGGGATATATGGATGCGAATAAAAAACCGCAAATGACGCGGGAAATGATGATTAGGTTATCTGGCTCCTTAAGAAGATCAATTGATGGTTTTAAAGCGTATGGAGATACGGGCAGAATGCCGACCGCTAATCGTAGCGTGAATTCGGAGCGCCGATATATTAAAGGATACGGATCTTCGATATCTGCCAATAATTATGACAATCGAAGACGATTTGGTGCGGAAATAAGTGTAGCGCCTCGGTCGAGAGTCGCTAACAACAATCCTGATGACGCTGGTCTGTCTGGCGGGAATCGACGAGTCAATGGTCTACAAAATAACAGTGTTCCGTCAGGTGCGAATAACTCTCGTCAATCGTTTAACGCTAATCGAACTACTTTTCATGAACCACCTTCTCGTGGATATAATCCGTTTGGATAAATAAAAAATCCTCACTTCGTGTGAGGTTATTTTTTGGAGGGCCAGGAGGGGCTCGAACCCTCGACACCCTGCTTAAGAGGCAGGTGCTCTAACCAGCTGAGCTACTGGCCCACGATTTCATTATACAACAATTAATAAAAATGTCTACCGTTTTATTGAAAATAATTTATCGGTGTGAATAAATTGTTGTAAAACTTGGGGCGAATGATGGGGTTCGAACCCACGGCCTCCGGAGCCACAATCCAGCGCTCTAACCAAACTGAGCTACATCCGCCATAAACCAAGCTTTTCAAATTATAGCACATACTATATCTGTACTCAAGATGGTAAAATTGCTATACTTAATGACAATGAGAGAACTAAATGGCTCAGAATTAGCTGGATTTATCAAGGAGCGCCAGGCGAAACAGGTGCGAGCTTTAAGGCAGGCTTGGCACATTAATCCTCGTTTGGCAATTGTTACTGATGTCGAAAATCCAGTCATTGAAACGTATATGCGTTTGAAGCAGAGGTATGGCGCTGATATTTTGATTGACGTGGAGATTCATCGAGTCCCTGCGGGCGGTGCTTTGGAGGTGATTCAAGAATTGAACAATCGAGACGATGTTCAAGGAATAATTCTGCAATTGCCGATTAGTAATCCTGGTCAGACTGAGGAACTACTCGAGAGTATTCGAGAAGATAAAGATGTTGACGGTCTGCGCAAGAGGGCGATTTTTCAGGCAGCCACGCCAACGGCTATTAGTTGGCTGCTAGCTGGATATGGCGTTGACTTGAAAAATAAAAAAGTCGCAATTGTCGGGCGAGGCCGTTTGGTTGGTGCGCCTCTTGAGAAAATGTGGCTAAAGTCTGGCGTTGATGTGACGGTTTTTGAAAAAGGTGACGATTTATCTCAATTGATAAATTACGATATTATCGTGTCGGCAACTGGAGTTCCAGGGCTGATTAAAAGTCAGATGATTAAGACTAAGGCGGTTGTTATTGACGCGGGAACTGCTTCGGAAAATGGAAAAATTGTTGGCGACGTATCTGAAGAAGTGCGTCAGCGTAATGATGTAATTATTACACCAAAAAAAGGCGGAGTCGGTCCATTAACGGTTTCTGCGCTGTTTGATAATGTAATTACGGCTTGTTTGAAAATTGCGAATCAATCAAAAAACTAAGCAGCTTTTATGGCGGCTTTGACTTGCTCGACAACTTGGCGCGGCGTGAGGTTTGCTTTTACGATGTAGCTATGAATTCCTAATTTCTTCAAATCGCGCGGAGCTTCTTCTTCGCCGAGATTAGTGAGGACGATAACGGGAATAGTTTTGCCCCAATCTTTAGACCTAATTCGCTTTAAGGCTTCCGCGCCGTCCATTTCTGGCATTTGTAAATCTAGCAAAATAATATCTGGCTGAAACTTTTCGACTACTTCTATGCCGATTTGTCCGTTGGCGGCCAAGCGAACGTCAAACCCGTCCGATTCGAACTTCATTCGGTACATCTGGCTGATGGTAGGGTCGTCTTCAATGATAGCGATTTTTATCATGCTTTAAGTATATCACATAAACTATGTTATAATTTTTGGCATGGAAAAATTTAGAGGCGAACAGTATATTACAGAAACAGGTGATTTTCTTAATGGAGTTGATCATGAAGCTAATGAAAAATTAAACGAGGAAATTGCGGATCTTAGAAGTGAGGAATGCAGGGTTAAAATTGGAGAAAAGACCGATCCTGCATATAATAATCCAGATAAAATTCAGGACATATACAATTATCTGGAACGAGGCGGAGCGGAATTAAAGGATGTTCGTAAAGATATTATCCATATAAATTTGGCGGCGGTAGCACTTGCGAGTGTCCTGGAAAAGATTCCTTTTGTAAGAGAAAATAAATGGGGTAATATTGTAGATTCATATCTGGAGATTTTTCGCGATAAATTTCTATACGGTAAGGATCAAACTGATTCGCGGCCGTGGCACAATCAGCGAGGTTCCGCACTGACGTTTTTGACAATTTCTGAAGCTGAGGATTTGAGTGTTTTTGATGAAACTGGCGAAATATTGTCAGAAGATAAATATCCGACTATGAGTGGTCCACTGGATGAATCTGTATTTGATGAGAAGATTAATGGTTTGCTGCTGACAGAAATTATGATTCAAGATAAAGTCAACAACGGTGTGGATAAAGCGACGGCTATTGAAGAAGTGGAGAAGAGAATTAGTGAAGTTCGAGAATTTATTCAGGCGCCGGTGACTGAGAAGTTTTCTAACGTCATTCGGCATTGTGCGGATTCGCTTGGTATTCGTGAGCGGGTAGAGACGGTGAATAGTTTGTCGATTGACCATTTGAAGAAAGTGGCGGAAAAAGAAAATCATTCGATTGATGATATGCTGGTGATGAGTTTTGGCTGCGGAACGGGACTGGCGACTTTGAAGATGTTGAAAAAACTTAAAGATGAAACGGGTGAGGCGCCGACGGTTATCTTGCTAGATCAAGATCCGTTGTCTCTAGCAGCGGCGCAGAGCTTGGCTAAGAAATGGAATTTGGAAGATAAGATTGAAGTTCATTGTGAACGATTATTCAGCAAGCTTGGCAAGCCTCTGAGTTTGGAGGGAGTTTTGGGCAATCGTAAGCTGGATATTGCGGAAGATTCTGGCTTGCGAGAATATTTGCCAGACGGTGTTTATAAACAATTGACACGAGAATCATTGAAGTTTTTACGAACCGGTGGACTAATGATTACTGGCAATATGAACGTAAATCGCCCACAAAAAGAATTTTTGCATGGACTAATGGGGTGGGTTCCAAAAGTTAGGATGCGCTCAATTAAAGAAGGCTTTAAATTGCTCCAAAAATCTGGCATACCAAAAGAATCTATTGAAGCTACAGTTACCGCGAGCGGCGTTTACACAGTTTTTGCAATTGAAACGTAGAATAAAATGCTATAATAAGCATTAGTATGATGATACGAGCGTTAGTGCTAGGATTGGTTGCGTTGATGGCGCTAATTTTGGGCGTGCTTGTACTTAAAAAATCGAAGCATCGTCATGATGCAAAGTATTGGTTTTTTCTGGTTTGTTTATGTTTGGCTGTGTGGTCGGCTGGACTTGAAGTGTTTTCTCTGGCGGACAATGAAGTAACATTGGACACTGCGTCTAGGTGGTTTTATGTAGCTTCGGCTGTTTTTTGTCCTGCATTGGCTATTTTTACTACAAAGTCGTTTCTTCCATCGACAAAATCAACGAAGAGTTTTATCTGCGCGTCTAGTATACTGATAACGATTTTTTCGCTATATATTATTTTGGTTCCTGAGTTTATTATTAATACATCAGAAATCGTCACGCCAGTAGATTTTTCTCGAATTCCGATTCATGCAGTCAACTATGTTATTTTTGCAACTTTTTTCTCTGTGTTTTTCTTGGTTTCTATGTGTTTTGGGCATATAGCATGGCGCAAATCAGATTCTGTTCGACGCAAGCAAGTCGCGATTTACATGATTGGTCTGTTGATATGTAGCATTCCTGGCTTTGTAGTGGATCTGTTTCTTCCGGCGCTTGGTGATTATCGATATATATGGATTGGTCCAATTGCTACGATTATTTTCTTGTTTGCAATTATGTATAGCATCGTCAGATACCGATTGATGGATGTAAAAATGGCGGTGGCTCGAAGCGTTTCGTATATGTTGCTATTAATCGCACTAGCTGTCGTTTACGTGATTTCTGCATATGTCATTTCAATTTTGGTTTTCCAACGCAGCCTGACGGTTGATAGTCACGTAAATCTTATGAATATGATTTTGGCTATGGTTTTGGCGGTCGTATATCAACCGGTGAAGAAAATCTTTGATAAATTTACTGATAGAGTTTTTTACTACGGAGAATATGACGCTGATACGTTTACGCGTGAGATTAGTAAAATATTAACCTATACAGCGGATCTGCAACTCCTAACTCGACGTGTTGGCAATTATATAGCGACTTCTCTTAAGGCGGAAAAAGTGGTGTTTTGCATTCCGGAAAAAGGAATATACGGTCGGGCGGGTCGGCGACGAATATCTGTTGTCGAGGAAGATATTCACAGGATTATGGATTACTATTATAAAAATTGTAGTTTTCCGGAAGTTATTTTGGCGAATCAAGTAAAAGATCCAGAACTGAAGAAGCTTTTGGATATTCATCGCACGAAAATTGTTATGCCACTGCTGCATCAAAATCAAGAAACGGGAATTCTATTTCTGGGCGAGCATAAGAGCTTGGGATATAGTTCTCGCGATATTGAAATGCTGGAGTCGATTGCTGGGGAGCTGGCGGTGTCGATTCGAAATTCTTTGTCATTGGAAGAGATTAATGAGTTGAATAAAAGTTTGCAGCGTAAAATTGACGAGGCGACGAAAGAGTTGAGGTTCAGTAATCGACAGCTTCAGCGACTGGACGAGGCGAAGAACGAATTTATTTCTATGGCTTCACATCAGTTAAGGACACCGTTGACTAGTATTAAAGGTTATCTGGATATGATGCTGGAGGGTGATTTGGGGAAGATTACGCCGACACAGCGAGCGGTTCTTAGAGAGGCGTTTTCTTCCAGCGAGCGAATGGTGAGGCTAATAAACGACTTTCTTAATGTTTCTAGGCTTCAGACTGGTAAATTTAACATTGATAAACAAAAGACAGACGTTGCTCAAATTCTTCGGGATGAAGTTGCGTTGCTTAAGGTTGTGGCTGATCAGAGGTCTGTCGAAATGGATCTAAAGATTGATCAAAAAGTTCCGTTGATTACGGCCGACTCTGAGAAGATTCGTCAAGTTATGCTGAATATGATCGACAACGCTATTTACTATTCAAATCCGCACAAAAAGGTAATAATTTCTCTGAAAAATAGTAATGGCGCGATTGAATTTACGGTAAAAGATTCGGGAATTGGTGTGCCAAAATCAGAGCAAGCAAATTTGTTTGGCAAATTCTTCCGCGGCACAAATGCCAGAAAAAAGCGACCAGACGGCACTGGTGTTGGTCTGTTTTTGGCGAGGAAAGTTATTTTATCGCACGACGGCGAAATGATCTTTGAATCAGAAGAAGGAAAAGGCAGCACTTTTGGGTTTAAGTTGCCAGTTCGTTAACGAAATAAACTCAGTATTCCAGAAATAACGATAACTAAGGCGATTATAACAAGCCCCGCCATGCCAATGGTACGAATGAGCTTTTTTCGATCAAAAAACCATTGAGATAATTTGGAACGATTCGTCGCTGTAATCCTTGTTACTTTTGGTCGCTGAGATGTCGCGTCCACTCCAGAATATTTTTTATTGCGCTTTTTCTTCTGCTTTGTCATGGAAATATTATACATTAATGGATGACGGCGGAGAAGTGGCTGATTTGCTATAGACAATTCGACAATAATTTGTTATGATATCTGAAGTCGTGGCCTTATCGTCTAACGGTTAGGACACCAGGTTTTCATCCTGGCAATCCGGGTTCGATTCCCGGTAAGGTCACCATAAAGATTGTTTGGAATAGCTTGCTTATTGTGGCAAGCTTTTTTATTGTCGCTTCGTGGTTTCTTTGGTGGCGGACTCATTGTCAGTTCGAGATATCATTTCAGAATAGGCTTCAAGTATATCGCTCTCTTTATATTTCGGTTTATGTGAGCGCTCGATTGCATACCAGATTGTTACAGGTATCAGCAGGACGGTGTTTATGCAATATATCGTAATTGCGGCTTCTATGGACCCAACGATATTTATAAATACTCCAGTATAGAATAAAAAGAAAATAATTACAGTAGTTGATCCGAAAATAAAGAACAAAATTTTTGAAATAATATATTTATCTATTTCTGGCATAATATTTTATATTCTAGCATTAAGGAAATGGGTAAGCTAGTTTTGACTAACACAAATCTTGACATTAAATAAGTATTATAAGGTTCTCTGGCGCCATTTTTCATCACTGTTATTTCGTGGTATAATTTTAAAAATGAGTGATAATATATTTAAACGAACAAAAATATTAGCAACAATTGGGCCAGCAACGTTCAGCCAAGAAAAGGTTTACCAATTGTTGGAGGCCGGCGTTAACGGCATCCGTATGAACTTTAGCCACGGCGCTAATGAGGAGAGAATTGAGCAGATCAATTGGGTGCGCACAGCTAGTAGACAGTTGGGCAAGCCTGTCGCAATTCTACAAGATTTGCAAGGTCCAAAGATTCGCTTGGGTGTTTTGAAGGACAATATGCTGAATGTTAAGGTTGGCGATATGCTGGTCTTGGACTCAGAAATTACTGATCATGATGGCGGTTTTAATTTGCCAGTGCAGTACAATTTGGCAGAGAAGATGAAAGTCGGCGAGCCACTTTACATGTTTGACGGCAAGATCAGGACGGTTGTGCGAGAAATTGTTAGCCCAACTGCAATTCGCGTAGAAGTTCAGAACGACGGCTTTTTGATGAGCCGCAAGGGTTTGAATTTGCCAGACACAGATTTTGGTGGCGACATTCTTACTCAGAAAGATATTAACGATTTGGAGTGGGGCGCAAGCCAAGATTTTGATTATGTTGCATTGAGCTTTATTCAAAAAGCTGATGACATTATTGATTTGCGTCGTCGATTGACAGACCTGGGTTCGACAGCCAATATTATTGCCAAGATTGAAACTAAGTCTGCCGTTGATCCAGAGAATTTGGAGGAAATCGTTAAGGCTAGTGACGGTATTATGGTCGCTCGCGGCGACTTGGCAGTGGAAGCTGGTGCGGAAATTGTCCCAGTTGTACAGCGTCGAATTATTGCCTTGTGTCGTAAATATTGCAAGCTGGTAATTGTTGCGACACAAATGATGGGTAGTATGGTTGATAATCCAGAGCCAAGTCGCGCTGAAGTAAGCGACGTTGCCAATGCTGTAATCCAAGGCGCTGATGTAGTTATGTTGTCTGATGAGACTGCCAATGGTAAATATCCTGTTGAAACTGTTCGCGCAATGCGCAAGACTATTATCTACACTCAAGAACACAGTGAAGTAATGTTGGTAGAAAAGGCTGAAATGCGTGAAAAGACTGACGCGATTTTAAGCTACACGGCAGCTCAATTAGCAAGGAGAATTAAGGCTCGAGCTATCATTGCAGAGACGCACACTGGCGCCACTGCAATTAACGTTGCTGCATATCGTCCAAATATGCCAATTGTTTGTGTGACAGAAAATGTGAAGACTGCGCAAAAGTTGGCGCTAAGGTACGCTTCTCGTCCATATGTTCGACCAAACGACTCAAATGCGGCAACTAAGCTAGCTGACGAGTTGAAACAAGAAGGCTATTTCGGCGCAGACCCAGTTACTGTTGTGCTTGTTAGCGGCCACAATCCAGAGCCAGGTAAAACTGACAATATCCAAGTCAAGACATTGTCATAAGGAGAATTTGGGTGGGCAGAAAATTTCCGAAGCAAACAATTCGCGATATTGATCTACGTGGAAAAACTATTCTTCTGCGAGCAGATTATAATGTGCCACTAACAAAGCGTGGTCAGATTTCTGATGATCTAAGAATTCGCGCTTCGCTGCCCACACTCCGATATTTGCTGGAGCAGAATTGCAAGATTGTTATCATGTCTCATCTGGGGCGACCAAAAGGTAAGGACCTTAAGTTTAGCTTGAAAGTTGTTGCAGATCACCTATCCAAGTTGCTGAGTCGTCCGGTAGAATTGCTGGACGATTGTGTGGGCGAAGCTGTTCGTCAAGCCGTTCGCCGCGCGCCACGAGGCAGTATTCTTATGTTGGAGAATTTACGCTTTTATGACGAGGAGGAGGATGACGATTTAACATTTGCCAAGTCAATTCAGCGCGCTGTCCGAGCGGATTATTTTGTGCAGGACGGATTTGCGGTCGCACACAGGGCGCACGCCAGCACTCATGCGATTACATTGTGTGTTCCAGGGCTAGCGGGATTACTATTAGAAAAAGAATATGTAACTATCACTGAGGCGATGAATAAGCCAAAACGTCCGTTGGTCGCGGTTATTGGCGGCGCGAAAGTTAGCGATAAAATATTACTGATTAAGCGTCTGATTAAAAAGGCGGATCGGATTTTAATTGGCGGCGCTATGTCGAACACGTTTTTACATTGCCGTGGATTTAATGTTGGCAAGAGTGTGTTTGAGTCAGGAATGGAAAAGGTTGTCGCAGAAATTTATGATTTGGCAGTGGCTAAGGTTGGCGTAGAGAATGTTGACGATTTTTTGGTATTGCCGATTGATGTGGCGGTTGCGCCAGAGATTTCTAAAGATTTTCCTCGTCAAGAAGTTAATATTGATAAAATAAAGAACTCGGATATGGCGCTGGATATTGGAAGTCAGACGATTGAGAAATTCACGAAAATACTGGCTGATGCAAAGATGGTTATTTGGAACGGTCCGTTGGGCTATGCTGAAATTGATAATTTTGCAATCGGTTCGGCGCGAGTAGCGCTAGCTATTGCCCAGAATAAAGGAGTCGTTTCAATAGTTGGCGGCGGAGATACGGCTGATTTTATATTGAAATGGGACGGGCATGACGGCGCCAATTTTACCCATGTTTCCACTGGTGGCGGAGCTAGCATGGCCTTGATGGCTGGTAAAAAATTGCCTGGAATTGAAAGTTTACTAGACGCATACGGTTTGAGGTGATAAACTAAGCATAAGGATTATCTCATGAGAAAAAAGTTAATCATCGGTAACTGGAAAATGAACTTCAATATGCAAGAGGCTAGCTTATATTTGCATAAGCTGATGAACACGCTTCCATCGCATAGAGATGTTGAAGTGGTGCTGGCGCCTACTATTTTGACGCTGCAGAGTTTGAGTTTACAAATTAATCGTCGAATCGCTAAGTTGGCGGCCCAGAATTGCTATTGGCGAGATTCGGGGGCGTATACGGGAGAAATTCCAGCGGCACATCTTCGTGGAATTGCTGATTATGTGATAATTGGGCATTCGGAGCGTCGCTATATTTTCATTGAAAGCGAAAAAGATATTCGACTGAAAGTTCAGGCGGCAATTCGAAATCGTATTCATCCGATTCTGTGTGTTGGTGAGACGATTCAGGAGAAGACCCTTGGCGAAACGAAGGATGTTCTGGCTGATCAATTGACTAGCGGTCTGGCTAATGTGACGGCGGACGAGCTGGATGAAGTAGTTATTGCGTATGAGCCAGTTTGGGCGATCGGTACTGGCGACAGCGCTAAAGCGTCTGATGTAAAAAAAGCTACACAGATGATTCGACGACATATTTCTCATTTGTATGGTAAAAAAGCGGCGGAATCAGTTCGAGTTGTTTATGGTGGAAGTATTACGTCAATAAACGCCGCAGATTATTTAGCAATTGATGAACTTGATGGTTTATTGGTTGGGGCAGCCAGTTTGGATGCATATCAATTTAAGGAGATAATCTCGAAAGCACATAAAGGTTAAAAAATAGGGGGCATATGACAGATATTGATTTTGATGAGTTGGATAGAGCGGTAAGCTCTCTTATGGATAAGCAGCGAGAAAAGGAATCTCCAGCGGCGGCTAATGAAAATAATAGCGAGGTTTCTATGTCTGCGCCTGTAGGGGAAAAGTCTGCACCGGAGAGTTCTATTGATACTAGCCTTGCACCTCCGGTAACTCCATTTACACCTTCGCCTGTTGCTTCTACTTCTTTATCGTCGATCTCTCAGCCTGAAGCAAAAAAAGATCCTTCTAGCGACAATACGACTCCTAAAGAGGTTGATAATCCTACGAACGAGAAAGTTGCTAACGACTCAATAGCTAACAGAGCTCCTGGTGTGGCTGCTAGCGAAGTCAAAGCTGCGCCGTTAGTCGCGAGACGCTCGACTGGTCGTTTCATGGATGTTGTTAGACCTTCATCTGTCAGCGCTATACAAAAACCCGTTGCTCCCGCTCCATCCCGAACTGGCACGACTATTCAGCCTTCACCTGATTTGGTGGACGTGATTAGCATAAATAATAGGCATTCTGCGGTAGGAAAAGAGATGTCTGATATAGTTGCTCAATCAGATAATCTTAGTGACACCCCCGATCTTAAAGACGTACATAATGAATCTACTTTTACGAAAATTGAAGATACGCCTGCTGAGGAGTTGTCATTGACTGATAAGATAGCTCAATCATTAGCCGTAAGTAATAGCGAAGCTCCTGCTGCGCCGATGACTACGCCGCTGGAGTCTCCGTTTATTGCTAATGTTGAGGTAGAGAAGCGACCTCTTGGTTCTGTTAATCAAGCTATGACTGGTTCTGAGATGAATAATGATGAAGACGCGTCTATGTCTGCTGATTCTGAGGATGTAAAACTGGAACATCAATATAATACTAATTTATCTAATTACAGCATGAGCGAAAATTCTTTGGGCGATGCACCCGACTCACCAATGGATTTGAGTCCAGAAATTATAGCAATTGAGGAGGCTGGCGTTCCTGAAGATTCAGACGACAAAATGTCCGCTGATATTGACAGTTCTTTGATTGAGTCTTCCGAATTGTCTGAAAAGGAAGTTATGGATTCTGAGCCGGCACCGATGTTTGCTGCTGTATCCACAGAAGTCAAACCTTCAGTCGACAAAGAAAAGAAAAAGTCCGGATTATTGATAGCGTTGCTTATTGTTCTATTTTTGGCAATTGGTATGGCTGGCGGCGCTGTTTCGTACTTTTTGCTGATAAAATAGATATATGTCTAATTTTACTGACGGATTAAATAGCGAGCAGGCTCGAGCGGTGACGCACGTTGATGGGCCGTTGTTGATTTTGGCTGGAGCCGGATCTGGAAAGACCAAAACTCTGACTCATAGAATCGCTTATTTGATTGGCGAGTTGAAAATATTCCCTAGTCGAATATTGGCGGTTACATTTACTAATAAAGCCGCGAAGGAAATGCGTCAGAGGCTAGCACAAATATTGGGTGAAGATTCTGAGAATCGGCAATTTATGCCGTGGATGGGAACTTTTCACAGTATTTGCGTGCGAATGTTACGGATGGATGGTGAAAATATTGGTCTGAATAAGCGATTCTTAATTTACGATACCGATGATCAAATAAGCTTGATGAAGCAAATTATGAAGTCTCGCGGCTTGACGGATAAAGACATTAAACCTCGAGCTGTACTTTCGGTTATTTCAAACGCTAAAAATGAAATGCGAAATGCTGAGGATTTTTCCGCTTCGACTCGTGGTCCAAGAGAACAGAAAATAGCCGAGCTATTTTTTGCTTATGAAAAAGCCCTGAAAGATGCTTCGGCGTTGGACTTTGACGATTTATTGACAAAAACTGTGGAATTATTAAGAAATAATCCAGACATTCGTCACAAATGGCAGCAGCAATTCGAGCATATTCTGATTGATGAGTATCAGGACACAAATGCGGTGCAGTATGCGCTAATTAAACTGCTGGTTAATTCGCGCCGCAATTTATGTGTGGTTGGCGATGACGCCCAGTCGATTTATAGTTTTCGCGGGGCTGATTATACTAATATTCTCAATTTTGAGCGTGATTTTCCGGGTACGACGGTGGTTAAGCTGGAGCAAAATTATCGTTCGACTGGCGCGATTTTGAATATGGCAAATGCGCTGATTAGTCATAATATTCATAGAACTGATAAAAATTTATGGACAGCGAATGGCGACGGTGTTGAGCCAAAATTATGGCAATTATACAATGAGTCTGAGGAGGCTTTGGCGATTGCGAATGAGATTCAGGCGCAAATTGCGAACGGTCGTCAATATGGTGACGTGGCGGTGTTGTATCGAACGAATGCGCAAAGTTACGCAATTGAGCGAGCCTTGCGTCAGAGTTATATTCCGTATAAAATTGTCGGCGGTTTGCGATTTTTAGATCGAGCGGTCGTTAAGGATTTATTGGCATATCTTCGATTGTTATATCAGCCGAGTGATCGAGTTAGTTTTTTGCGAATTGTGAATACGCCAAAACGTGGCGTTGGCGCGGTGAGTATCTCTAAGTTTTTGGACTGGAATGACGCGTCAGGGAAGGATATAATTAGCGGGTTGTTGGCAGTTGATGAGGTGGATACTTTGACGGCGCGTGCAAAACGTCCGCTGCTAGAGTTTGGTCAAAAACTGCACGATTTGCAGCAGGAAATTGACGGATCTCCGGCCGAAATGATTGAAAAAATTATGAAAAGTACTGGCTATGAAGATTTTATAAACGACGGAACACCGCAAGCTGAGGAGCGAATGGAAAATATCGGCGTGCTTTTGTCAGAGGCGAAGGCTTACGTTGACGTGGCGACGTTTTTGGAAGAGATGGCTTTGATGTCTTCGACGGATACAACTGCCGATCAGCAAGTAACGCTCATGACGCTTCATGCGGCTAAAGGTTTGGAGTTTCCGGTGGTTTTTTTGGCGGGACTGGAAGAGGGGATTTTGCCGCACGCAAGAGTGTTTGATAGCAGCAACGCTGATGACGTCGAAGAAGAGCGCAGGTTGTGTTACGTTGGTGTAACTCGGGCGAGGGAAGAATTGTTCGTTAGTTGTGCCAGCTCTCGGACGCAATTTGGTCAGATTGGCTATAATATGCCATCGAGGTTTTTGGACGAGATGGGCTTGATGGCTGGTGGTGTTGATAGATCAGCTCAGCCGAGTATAGAACCTGATTTTTATTCAGAAGATATTGGTTTGGAGGTTGGTGATCGAGTTCGCAGCCCGAGTTTTGGTTCGGGGGAAATTATTGATAGCGAAGGGCTGAGTGTTACGGTCCAGTTTGACAATGGAAATATTAAGAAATTGAACGTCGAGTTCGCGCGCTTGGAGAAAATTTGATATAATAAGAATACCTGCGTTGTGGGTGTGAACTTATGGGTATAAGATTACAAGCAAAACATTATTCTAAGAAAATTACGTTCGTTTCTGGCGCGATATTGATGCTGGTTGGCGGTTTATTTTTCGTCAATCAAGCATTGGCTGATGCTACTAAGCCGGCAACTAAGGCTGGTGAAAAGTTGGTAACGATTTACGACAGGGGCGCAGAAAAGACGATTGTTACAAAAGCGAGGACGATTCGCGAGGCTTTGAAATTGGCTAAGTTTTCTATTGATGAACGCCAAGACGTAGTCGAGCCGAGTCTTGATTCGGAGATGGTGGCGGAGAAGTACAATATTAATATTTTCCGCGCTCGTCCAATAACAATTGTCGATGGAAATAAACGCCTGAAAATAACCACAGCTGAACAAACGCCAGCTTTGATTGCGAAGACTGCTGGAATCGAAGTTTTTGAAGAGGACAAAACCACTTTATCCAATTCCGATAATATGGCGGTTGATGGCGCAAACATGGTGATGAAAATTGACAGAGCCTCGATGGTTAATTTTGTACTTTATGGCAAAGAATCTGTCATTCGCACACACGCTAAGACGGTTGGCGAGCTATTGAAAGAGAAGAATATTGATCCAAAGAAAGATGATACGCTGTCCGTAGATCGTTCGGCAAAAATTATTCCTGGAATGAAAATTGAGCTTTGGCGTAATGGCAAGCAAACCACAACCGCAGAAGAAGATGTGAAATTTGAGGTTGAAAAAGTTCAAGACGCGAATCGAGATTCGGGATATCGCGAAGTAAAACAAGCGGGTGAGAATGGTAAGAAAAATGTCACTTATGAAATCGAGATGAAGAACGGCATGGAGGTGAGTCGCAAGGAGATTGCTAGCGTTATAACGAAAGAACCAAAGAAGCAGATTGAAATTGTGGGGACGAAAGTTAGCCTACCTTCTGGATCTCATTCGGATTGGATGTCTGCGGCTGGTATTAGTTCTGACGATTATGGCTATGTGAACTTCATTTTTACGAAAGAGTCAACTTGGCGAACGACGGCTAGGAATGGGCAATATGCTGGGCTCGGTCAGACGAATATAAATAAGCTTTCTCAGGCTTGTCCAAACTGGCAGAGTGATCCAGTTTGTCAAATTAGAGTCTTCAATAGTTATGCTGTAAGTAGATATGGTAGTTGGGCTGGGGCTTACAATGCATGGAACCGCCAAAAATGGTGGTAAACTGACACTAGTGACGTAAGTTAGCCGCAGTCTATAGATAAAAAGCGCTTAATCTGGTATAATTTATTTGACTAGGTTTACAAGTCATTATATGATTATGCGCGCAAAAGGTTTATTTTTTGGAAAAATTATTGGATTAGCTGTGTTGGTTGCGATTGCGACTCCAATGATTTCGTTTGCTGACGGAAAGACTTCTGGTGAGCATTTGGTTCGTATTTATGATCGCGGCGAAGAAAAGACTATTATCACAAATGTATTGACCGTTCGGCAAGCTTTGCGTGCGGCTAAGATTACGATTGACGAAAAGATTGACGCGGTTGAGCCAAATATTGATATGGAATTGACCGGCGCAAAATACCAGGTCAATATTTTCCGCGCTCGTCCAATAACAATCGTCGATGGAAATAAACGCCTGAAAATAACCACTACAGAACAAACGCCGGCTTTGATTGCGAAGGCTGCTGGGCTGACTTTATACCGCGAAGATAAGACGCATTTTACGAATTCTGACGATCTTTTGGTGAACGGCGTGGGTCTGGTAATGAAGATTGAACGGTCAAAACAGCGAACAATAACCGAAGAAGTTGATATTAATTTTGATATTGAGCAGATCAAGGACGATTCTCAGCCGATTGGATTTAAGAGTGTTAAGCAGCTTGGGGAAAAAGGTGTGCGGAAGGTGACTTATCAGATTGAAGTAGAGAATGAGCGCGAGATTAGTCGTAAGGAAGTTGCTAGCGAAATCACAAAGCAGTCAAAGAAGCAGATTGAAATAATTGGTACGAAGCCTAAAAATCCATTGACGAAAAGTAAGGGTGCGCAGATATTTACCGACTCCAAGGGCGTAGCGCATCGCGAGACGTATTATGATTTGCCGATGAATATTGTGATAAAAGCTTGTGGTAGCGGCGGTACTTATACAGTGCGGACGGACGGCGCGAAGGTTGATAAGGATGGTTATATTTTGGTGGCGGCTAATTATGGTAATTATCCGCGATGTTCGGTAGTGGAGACAAGCATGGGTCTCGGAAAAGTCTATGACACTGGTGGATTTGCAGCCAAACATCCACACGGATTTGACTTGGCGACTGACTGGACGAATGGAGATGGTCGCTAAATGGCTTCTTCTCGTGGACCAAAAAAATCGCTTGGACAGCATTG
The DNA here is from genome assembly GCF_963967315.1 of Candidatus Minimicrobia sp. QA0096. Lineage (NCBI taxonomy): Bacteria > Candidatus Saccharimonadota > Candidatus Minimicrobia > Candidatus Minimicrobia sp. QA0096. The sequence continues at coordinate 346,386 of NZ_OZ017288.1, read as the reverse complement.
GCTGAAAGATCCGGAGATTTTGGCGGATATTGCTGAAGCGGCCGAATTGACGAGTGATGATGTTGTACTGGAGATTGGACCGGGACTTGGTACTTTGACTAGTCGCTTGTTGGCTCGGGCTAATTCGGTGACCGCCGTAGAGTTTGATGCGGATTTGGCGAGAAAACTACCAGGGCAATTTCCTGGGAAAAAATTAACTGTCGTAAATCAAGATATATTGCAATTTGATCTGAATCAATTGCCAAAAAATTACAAAGTCGTAGCTAACGTCCCATATTACATTACCAGTAAAATTGTTGAAAAATTGATGACTGCGGAAAATAAGCCGAGCATCGCGGTGCTGTTGGTGCAAAAAGAAGTTGCCGAGAGAATTGCGGCAGAGGCTGGGAATATGAGTGTTCTGTCTGTGAGCGTTCAGATTTTTGCCGAAGCGGAGTTGGATATTGAAGTTCCTAGACAGTTTTTTACGCCACCGCCAAAAGTTGACTCGCAGGTTGTGTTTTTAAGAACTCGTAATAATCCGTTAATTACTCCAGAAGATCAGAGAGATTTTTTCCGCATTGTTAAGGCTGGATTTTCTGCTAAGCGAAAGAAGTTACGTTCCAGCTTGAGTGGTGGTTTGAGGATTGATAAGATTGTGGCGGAAGAATTGCTGAAAAATGCAGGAATTTCACCAGATGCTCGCGCTGAAGATTTAGCGATTGAAGATTGGAAGAGGCTACTGAAAGAGTGGCGTCTGCGATAATTGCTCTAGTGGTGATATAATATATATCATGACTAAGAAACACGCTTACATCACTACCGCTATTCCTTACGTAAACGGCTTGCCGCACATTGGGCACGCTATGGATTATATGTTGGCAGACGTGTGGGCGCGTTATTCCAGACAGAACGGGCGTGAAGTTCGTTTTCAAGCTGGCGTGGATGAGCATGGTAATAAAATTGCCGCCAAAGCTTCCAGCCAAAATCAAACACCTCAAGAATACGTCGACCAAACGCACGTCAATTTTAAGAAGATGATAGCTGAGCTGAATATTTCAGTGACTGATTTTATTCGAACGACTGACACGCATCACGTTGCTGCAGTGCAGTATATTTGGCAAAAACTCGTTGAGGCTGGCTATATTTACAAAGGTTCATATGAAGGCTGGTATTGTCAGGGTTGTGAAGCTTTCGTTACAGATAAGGAAGCCGCCGATAATGACGGAGTTTGTCCAGATCATCAAACTCCGTACCAGCGTTTGAGTGAGGAAAATTACTATTTTAAGACAAGCGCTTTTTCGGACAACATTCGCCAGGCAATTGAGTCAAATAAAATGAGAATCGTGCCTGAATTCCGTAAAAAAGAGTTTTTGGAGTTGATGAAAGACGGTCTGAAAGACGTGTCGGTTTCTCGTCCGCGTAAAAATCTTAGCTGGGGCGTGCCGGTTCCTGGTGATGATAATCAAGTCATGTACGTCTGGTTGGACGCTTTGAGCAATTACATTACGGTTATCGGTTATCCTGATCGTCCAGAAGAGTGGCAATCATTCTGGCCGGCTGACGTGCAGGTTATCGGTAAGGATATTCTTCGTTTCCACGCTGGTATTTGGCCAGCAATGCTCATGGCGTTAGATTTACCACTTCCAAAGGTTCTGCTTGTTCATGGATTTATCAATTCTGGCGGAATGAAAATGTCAAAGAGTCTCGGAAATGGTGTTGGTCCAGCCGATATTATTCCAGATTACGGAGCCGAGGCGTTTCGATATTACTTCTTGCGCCACGTACCTACTCAGGATGACGGCGACTTTACTTGGGAAAAGTTTGAAGCTGCGTATAATGGTGAGCTTGGTAATGATTTGGGTAATTTGGTTCAGCGAGTCGCTAAAATGGTACAGAGTTATCAAGCTGGCGTTATTGGCGATGCTCCACAATCAGAACACGATATGGGACCGTATCGTCAGGCGATGGAAAGTTATATGTTCGATCAAGCAATGGATGAAATTTGGCTAATTGTTCGCTCTTTGAATCAATATATTGAGCGAGTTCAACCATGGCAAGTTGCTAAAAATCGTGATAAAGATCCAGAAGCGGAGTCGCATTTGAGTGAGATCTTGGCGCATGCTTGCGGTACGTTGCTGCAAGTGTCTGACATGCTTCGTCCATTTATGCCGCAAACTGCCGAGAAAATTCACGATATGTTTGCTAGCGGTGTCGTGCCGTCAGAATTGACGCCTTTGTTCCCGCGCAAATATATTCACACGCCGGATCCACGCGCTCCGAAAGCAGAATCTCAGGTTAAATAGTTTATGATTGAGGCTGATAAGAAAAGTTCGACTGAGGGTTTACGCCTGATAGATTCGCATTGTCATTTGCACGATACGGAATTTTTTACGGATAATCGCGAGCGGTTTTATCAAGACACCATTGCTGAAAAAATCGGGATGATTTGTGTTGGTACTGATCAGAAAAGTAGTCGGCAGGCTGTGGAATTTGCTGCGGATCATAAATTTGTTTGGGCGGCAATTGGCGTTCATCCGCACGATACGAAAGATGGCTGGGGAGATGTCAAAACTTTGCTGGAGAATAAGACGGAAAATTCTCCGATTGTGGCAATTGGTGAGATTGGGCTTGATTATTATTACAACAACAGTCCGCGGGAAACACAAATTGAGGGCTTGGAGGCGCAACTTCAAATGGCAATAGATTATGATTTGCCGGTAAGTTTTCATGTTCGCGATGGCGCAAAGGATCGGCCGTCAGTTTGGGATGACTTTTGGCCAATCTTCGATAATTTTCCTGGACTGCGCGGCGTGTTGCATAGTTTTACAGATACGCGTGAAAATTTGGAAAAAGGTTTTTCGCGAAATTTATACGTTGGACTTAATGGAATTAGTACATTCACAAAGGATCAATTGCAGAAAGAATTGTTCGCTTCAATCCCGCTGGAGCGATTAGTGCTAGAAACTGACGCGCCATTCTTGACACCAGCGCCATTTCGTGGTAATATAAACAAGCCAGAATATGTGAGATTGGTGGCTGAATATTGGGCGAAGCAGCGAAATATTGATTTTGATGTTTTAAGCCAGGCTACTCTTCGCAATACAAAAGAACTTTTTGGCATTTGAAAGTGGAGAAAATGAATAGTACGCCGGAATGTGTTACAAAAACACCTGAAATTGAAGCTCGCGAAAAACTTGCCGCTATTTTTTCTGACGCCGAGCAGCGCGGTGACAATTCTAAAGTAAGCCCTGAATTGGGAAAGACTGCGATTGATATTGAAAACACTTCCAAGATGGACTCTGCTGATAATGGTGCGGTTGATTTATGTAATCAAGCACTTGGTGGCTATGGAAAAAGTCTTGACTACATTAACAACAGTCCGCTTGAAACTGTGCAAGCAATTGGTAATTCACTCCAACTCTTCCGTGAAGACAAAACCAAGGAGAGTTGTAAGTGACTAAGTTTTTGAAAAAAGTACGAAGTTTGGTTTTTGCCGACGATAGTGACGCAGTGTCTTTATTAAAACTCCGTAAAAAAGATCGTCCATTAAAGAAATTTACCGAGCGCGAGCTAATCCAATTGGAAAGTGAAATTGGCGCAACAATTTTTGGTGAGAAGCCGGCATATGTTGCGCGACGAGAATTTTTTAATTTAGATAAAGATACCTGGATTTGGTATGAAGAAGTTGCTGATGGTAAGGGTGGCCGGCAAGAATTGACGACGCGTTATGAAGTGCAACCAAAGGGAATTTTGAAGATTCAGCCGAATTATCGTTATAGCTATTTAGAAGGTGATGAGCTTCAGAATTTTGTCTTGGCGACTAAGGAATATTACGAGCGAGTTTCTCGGCAATTATATAAGAAAGATCCGCAAACCGGTCGGCCGCTTTGATATAATAAAAAAGTGAATAAGGACTACATTTATCTTGATCATGCTGCTGCCACGCCAATGGATCCGTTGGTGGTTGAGGCGATGTTGCCATATTTTTCTGAAAAGTTTTTCAATCCGTCTAGTCCGTACGCTCTAGCAATATTTACAAAGCGTGAATATCAAGACGCGAAGGCTCGGCTGGCGCGCTGCTTGGGTGTGATGGCTGACGAATTGATAATGACAGCTGGAGCAACTGAGTCTGTCAATTTGGCATTCAATGCAGCAAATGGCGTAAGTTTAATTTCGGCAATTGAGCATGATTCGGTGATTAATTCCGCAAAAGCGCGTTCGGAGGTAAAGCTAATTCCGCCAATGAAAAATGGACGAATAGACCCGAACACGGTTAAAAAAATGTTAACGCCAGATGTTGGATTTGTTAGTGTTGCGCTGGTGAATCATGAGCTGGGCTACATCCAGCCAATTGAAGAAATTGCGGAAATTGTAAAGGCTGAGCGACTCAGGCGCCAAGAAAATGGCGAATCTTTACCGTTGATTTTTCACACAGATGCTTCGCAGGCGGCGGCTTTAATTGATATGAAGATTAAAAGGCTGGGTGTTGATTTATTGACATTATCTGCGGCGAAAGTTTATGGTCCAAAGCAAGTTGGTTTATTGTGGGTGCGACCTGGTGTTACGCTGAAAGCTAATATTTTTGGTGGTGGTCAAGAATTGGGTCTTCGCAGTGGAACTGAAAACGTTGCTGGCGTGGTTGGCTTTGCGACGGCTTTGGAATTGGCGCAAAAACGACGTTCCGCTGAAGTGAAGCGACTGCGAAAACTACGAGAAAATTTGGTAAAAGATTTGAAGCAAGCTTTTCCTGATATGTTGATATCGTCAGATATGAAAAAAAGTTTGGTGAGTTTTTTGAATATATCATTTTCTGGAGTTGACGCTGAAAGATTGGTGTTTTTATTAGAATCTCGTGGAGTTCTAGTGGCTACGGGTAGTGCTTGCGCGGCTAATTCTGGAACGCGTTCTCACGTACTAGCGAGTGTTGGTCTGAGCGAATCAGAGATTGACGGAAGTCTAAGGCTTACCTTAGGCAAGTTGAATAATGATGAGAATATAAAGCGAGCTGGCGAATTTATCATTGAAGCTGTGCAAGCGGAAATGAAGAGGACTCGTCGATGATCCATAAACTAGTTGGCTTGATTATTTTTGCTGCTTTGGTGATTTTTGGGCTTAGCGCATATTTGTCGCCGAATGATTTGGGAAAATGTCAAAGCGTGGGCGAAGGCAATTGTCGTAAGGCTGATGCAATAGTTGTTGTCAGCGGTGGCGATACGAATGCGCGAACCGACGAGGCTATTAAACTGTATAAAGAAGGTTGGGCGCCGTTGATTGTTGTGTCGGGCGCAGCGGCCGATAAAACTGGCCCGTCCAATGCTAAGGCTATGTACCAGCGAGCGATTAACAGCGGCGTTCCCGAGAAAGCCATTGTTATGGACGAGTCTTCCGAAACGACCAGACAAAACGCCACTGAAGTGAAGAAAATTGTCGATTCGCGAAAAATTGAAGATGTGATTCTGGTGACAAGTGGTTATCATATGCGTCGGGCGCAACTCGAATTTTCAGCGCAATTTAACGACGTGAAGATTCGAAGCCATCCAGTTGCTTCTGATAAAAACTGGAGTTCATTGTGGTGGTTAACGCCGTGGGGCTGGTGGCTAGCAATGGGTGAATTAATGAGAATTGGGCTATTTGCTATGGGGTTGTCCAGATGAGTAAAAAAGTTTTTGTTGGTATGTCTGGTGGCGTAGATTCATCTGTAGCTGCGGCGCTGTTGGTCGAGCAAGGCTATGATGTAACAGGAGTTTATATGAAAAACTGGTCGGAAGATCTTCCCGGAATGCATTGTCCGTGGGCGGAAGATGTTGCTGACGCCAAGCGTGTGGCGGTTGGCTTGGGCATTGATTTTCGAGTTTTTGATTTTCAGAAAGAATATAAACAAAACGTTGTCGATTACATGATTCGCGAATATCAAGCGGGTCGCACGCCAAATCCGGATATTATGTGTAATCAAGAAGTGAAGTTTAAGATATTTTTGGAGGCCTCGTTGGCGGCTGGAGCGGATTATATCGCGACAGGGCATTATGCGCGCGTTGCTCATGAATCGTCTTCGTCAGCCAAATTGTTACGCGCTCGTGATGATAATAAAGATCAAACGTATTTCTTATATCGAGTGACTTCGGAGGCTTTGTCAAAAACCATATTTCCGTTGGGCGATTTCACTAAAGCGGAAGTTCGTGAAATGGCGAAAGGGCGTGGTTTGTGGACGGCTAGTAAAAAAGAGTCGATGGGAATTTGTTTTGTTGGGCAAGTTGGAATTCGCGAATTTTTGTCGGAATATGTTAAAACTGCGCCAGGAAATATTATTGATCAGCAGGCGGGATCTGTCGTTGGTAAACATGACGGCGCAATTTTCTATACTCTTGGTCAGCGTCATGGTTTGAATGTTGGCGGCGGATTACCATACTATGTTGTGGGTAAAGATATGGAGAAAAATGAGGTTTACGTGTCGCGCTCGATTGATAATGATAATCTGTGGCGAAAAGAACTTAAATTGACAGATGTTCATTGGATAAATCAGCCGCCACGTAAAGATAAGGACGTACAAGTCCGGCTGCGTCATCGAGGCACTTTATTCGACGCGAAAATTGACGGAGATATTGTGCACCTTTCTGCTTCGGAGCGTGCCGTAGCCGCGGGTCAATCTGCGGTAATATATGATGGCGATGAATGTTTGGGTGGCGGAATCGTGAAAACAGATTGACGTTATAGGAAAAATAGTGTAAACTGTTCTAAAGTAAGGAATAATAAAACGTAGAGTTAAAGGAAGAATTAAATTTATGCTAGCAATTCGTTTGCAACGTTTGGGTCGCAAAGGTTATCCAGTATATCGCTTGGCGGTACAAGAAGCACATCGTCATCCATCAAGTGGTCGTGTAGTCGCTTATGTCGGTAGCTACAATCCACACACTAAAGAATCAAATATCCAAGTTGAATTGGCTCAGAAATATTTGGACAATGGCGCACAGCCAACACCACGCGTAGTTAAGTTATTGAAAGAAGCTGGCGTTAAATTGCCAAAGTGGGTTAAGGAAGTTTCCGCTGACAAGCACAAAGCCATCCGTAATCCAGAAAAACTTCGCAAGAATCAACCAAAAGAAGAGCCAGCTGAAGAAGTAGCTGAATAATTTGTTGAGATTGGCAATTTGATCTATAAACCCCATCTGTAAGGTGGGGTTATTTTATGGTATAATTACACTCATGAATGCCCAAAAAATACGTAGTAAATATCTTGAATTTTATAAAAAACAGGGTCACGCCGTTGTTGAGCGTGCGCCGTTGATTTTAACTAATGATCCGACGACTTTATTTACGGGCGCCGGAATGCAGCCGATGATTCCGTACTTGCTTGGTGAGGCGCATCCCAAAGGCAAAAGAATTGCCGATTCTCAAACGTGTTTGCGAGCGCAGGACATCGACGATATTGGCGACAATCGTCATACAACGTTTTTTGAGATGCTTGGAAACTGGAGTTTGGGCGACTATTTTAAGGAAGAGCAAATTGGTTGGATGTGGACATTCTTAACCGAGGAGATTGGTCTTGATCCTCAGAAGTTATATGTAACTTGTTTTATTGGTGCGCCAGAATATAATATTGAAAAAGATGTTGAAGCGGCTAAATTGTGGCAGAAAAAGTTTGCGGAAAAAGGTATTGACGCAAAAATGGCAGATATCGGCAGCGAGGAGCAAGGTGCATCTCGCGGTATAAATCCGGGCGAAAGAATTTTCTTTTATGATGGTAGTAAAAACTGGTGGAGCCGTAATGGTGGTCCAGAAACTACTCCAATTGGTGATCCGTGTGGTCCAGATAGCGAAATGTTTTATGAGTTTGATTTCATTGAGCATGATCCAAAATTTGGTGAAAATTGTCATCCGAACTGTGATTGCGGTCGATTTATGGAGATTGGCAATAACGTATTTATGGCGTATAAAAAAGTTGCCGAGGGCAAATTTGAGCCACTTGATAAGCCAAATATTGACCATGGATCTGGACTTGAGCGAATCGCAGCTGCAACAAATAATGATCCTGATGTCTTCAAGATTAGCTTGATGTGGCCAATTGTTGAAAAACTGCAAGATCTGAGTGGCAAGGATTACGCTTCACACACCGAAAGTATGCGAGTGATTGCTGATCATTTGAGGGCTGCGACGTTTATGGCGGTTGATGGGTGTGTGCCAAGTAATAAAGAGCAGGGCTATGTGATGCGTCGTCTGCTCCGTCGGGCAATTCGTTATAGTTTTGACTTGGGGATCGAGCAGAATTTCCTGCAAGAAGTTGTGCCGACGATTGCTGATTTGTACGAGGCTGATTTTCCAGAGGTGAAGAATAGCCGTGATAATATAATTGCTGTCCTCGTTAAGGAAGAAAAAGCTTTTCGCCAGACTTTGAGAAAAGGTTTGCGACAAATGCAGCGCTACATTGACGATGGCTTGACTGGTGAAGAATTGTTCACTTTGTACGACACTTTCGGCTTCCCAGTGGAACTCAGTACGGAAGAGGCATATAAACAAGGAATTAAGCTTTCGGATAATTGGCGCGAGGAATTTACCGCGAAAATGAATGAGCAGCGACAGCGCTCTAAGACGGCTCGCAAGGGGCAATTCAGCGGCGGCTTGGAAGGTCACGACTCTATTCATCTGAAATATCACACGGCGACGCATTTGTTGGGTGCGGCGTTACGTAAGGTTTTGAATGCGCCAGATTTACAGCAGCACGGAAGTAATATTACCGCTGATCGATTGCGCTTTGATTTTAATCACGACAAATTGACACCTGAGGAAAAACAGGCGGTCGAAGATCAAGTTAACGCTTGGATTGATGAAGATTTGCCAGTTAGCTTTGCTGTTTATCCGACCGACGAGGCATTGAGCATGGGGGCAATTGGTGCATTCGGTGAGCGTTACGGTGATGAGGTTAAGGTCTATTCCATTGGCAAGGATGGTAACATTGTTAGCTTTGAAGTTTGCGGCGGTCCACACGTCGAACACACTGGAGTTTTGTCTGAAGATGGCAAGCGATTCAAAATCACCAAAGAAGAATCTAGTTCGGCTGGAATTCGTCGAATCAAGGCTGTTTTAAGATAGATAATTAACTGTTGCTCTAAAATCACAAGCGTTATATAATATTTATTATATGGCATTGAAAGACATGTTGAAGAAGTCTGATAAAGATAGTCGCGAACTATTGGTTAGCTTAGATATTGGTACGGAAGTGGTTAAGGCGTTGATCGCCGAAGTTAAAGACGACGAGCTGAAGATTATCGGCGTTGGTCGAAAACAGCAGGAAATGGGCGATATGCACAGCGGTGCGATTGCTGATATTGCTGGTGTTGTAGCGAATTGCGAAGAGGCTCTATCTGAAGCTGAGGATCAAGCTGGCGTTCAGGGTAAGCGAGTCGTTATTGGTATCGCGGGCGAATTAGTTAAGGGCGTTACGAATACTATTCGCTATCGTAGGCCACAGCCGAATAAGCCATTAGACATTGCCGAGATGGAGTTCATTATTGAGAAAGTTCAGGAGCGAGCCCAGGGAAAGGCTCAGGCTCAAATTGCACTAGAAACTGGCAATGAAGATGTTGAGGTGAAGCTGGTTAACTCGGCGTTGGTGAGTATTCATATTGATGGCTATAAAGTTTCAAATCCGATTAGTTTTCAAGGGCGAGATGTGGCGGTGCAGATTTACACGGCGTTTGCTCCGATGGTTCATATTGGCGCGCTGGAGAAGGTTGCTGACGAGCTTGCGCTGGATTTAGTGGCTGTGGCTGCTGAGCCATTTGCAGTGAGTAGGAGCGTTTTAGGATCGGATACGGATAGCAATTTCACGGCGATTCTAGCGGACATTGGTGGTGGCACGACGGATATTGCAGTTGTTAATGACGGCGGAGTCGAAGGCACAAAGATGTTTGGTATTGGTGGACGAAGTTTCACTAGAACTATTGCGGCTGACCTGGATTTAAGTTTCAAAGATGCAGAAAAGTTGAAGCTGAATATTGATAATGAGAATTTGAAGCCTAGCGTAAAGAAAAAAGTTGACGCGGCGATCGATAAGACTTTGGAAGTTTGGCTATCGGGTGTTGAATTGGCGCTGAGCGATTTTGATAATGTCGATTATTTGCCGAATAGGATTTTACTGTGTGGCGGCGGATCAAGCTTGCAAAAAATTACTGAAGCTCTGAAAACTCGACGCTGGCCAGAAGACCTGCCTTTTACTAAGAAACCAGTAGTTCAATATATCAATCCAAGCGATATTACAGGAATAGTTGACGAAACCGGAGATATTAGCGATCACACATTTGTAACCGCAATGGGCTTGTTGCGAGTTGGATACGATACAATTATCGGTAGCCAAGACGGTAATAGTTTAGTTGAAAAAGTAAATAGGTTGTTAAAGATTTAAAATGAATAAAGACGTTATTTATATCGATGTAGAAGACGACATTACGACGATAATTAGTAAGATTAAGGCGTCGAAAGAGAGGATTATTGCGTTAGTGCCGCCTCGAAGAATTGGCGTTTTACAGAGTGCGGTCAATATTCGATTACTAGCTCGGGCGGCAACTTCGGCGGATAAGAGAATTGTATTAATCACGAACGATTCGGTTTTGGCTGGGTTGGCGGCAACGGCGAAAATTCCGATCGCAAAAACACTTCAGAGCAAGCCAGAAATTGCGGAGATTCCAGTTCTGAAAGTTGATGACGACAATGATGTGATTGATGGCGGCAAACTGGCGGTTGGAGATATGGCGGATTCTGCGAAAAGATCAAAGAAATCCGATGAAGACTCTGCCGTAGATAATGTTATAGCTGACGCAAACAAGAAGGAGCCTAAGGGGTTAGGCTCTCTGAAAAAGATGGTTAAAAAACCGAAAGTTCCTGATTTTAATACATTTCGTAAGAAGTTCTTATTGATAGGCGGTGGTACCTTACTTTTGATCGTATTTTTGGTTTGGGCAATTTGGTTTGCGCCGCATGCTACAGTTGTTATTTCTGCAAAAACTACCAGCATGACGGTTAGTGATACGGTTAGTTTAAGCGAAAGTGCTGCTACGAACGCTAAATCTAATGTTATCAAGTCTGTAAAGAAAGAATTAGCAAAGGAAGTTAGTGTTGAATTTTCCGCTACGGGTAAGAAGAATGTAGGAGAAAAAGCTACTGGAGTAGTTGTCTTCAGTAACTCATCGTCAAGTAGTGTGACTATTTCAGCTGGCACAATTTTGAAAAATAGTGGACTATCTTATACTTTGAATTCTTCTGTGACTGTTCCAGGGGCTACGTTGGGTTGGAGTTGTCCAGGATATAAATGTCCGGGATCTGCTTCTGGGTCTATTACCGCCAGTGAGGGCGGGGCTCAGTATAATGCGGCAACTGGTAGTATGAGCATTTCGGTTGATGACATTTCTGCGTCGCTGCGGTCTGCTACTAGTGGCGGCACCGATAAAACTGCAACGGTTGTGACGGCTAGTGATATAGAATCGGCGAAAAGCAAACTGAGCGAAAAGAAGATCGATGGATTAAAAGAGCAATTGTTGTCATCATTCGGCGATTCGGCAACGGTTATAGCGGAAAGCTACGTTGAAAATCGATCAGATCCTAGCTCAAGTGTAGCGGTAGATGGCGAAGCGACTGGAGCTGTAACTCTAAAATCGACAATTACCGCCAGCGCGTTGGCTATTGATAAGAATGAGCTAAAAAACTTTGTAGAAGCAAAGCTTAAAGAGGAGATTTCTGGTAAGAAGTCGCAGAGAATTTATGACAATGGAGTAAGTAAGGTTGCGTTCTCGCAATTTTCTAAGGCGCATAATACACAGACTGTGCGCTTAACTACGAATGGCAAGGTTGGTCCAGATATTAAAGAAGCGAACGTAAAGGATCAAGCCAAAGGCAAGAGTTACGGAGAGGTTCAGTCTGCTATTGAATCTATCGAAGGTGTTGAAGATGTCGATGTTAAATTCTCGCCATTCTGGGTTAAATCTGTTCCAAAAGATATCAATAAGATTAATGTCGAGTTTAAGATAAAAGATGTCAAGTAAAAACTTCTTAGCGCTAGATGTTGGGTCGCGGCGAATTGGTTTGGCTATGGCGGATTTGCAAGTGAAGATCGCCGTGCCGTTCGGTTGGTTGGAGAATAATGAAAATATCGTCCAGGAAATAACAGAGTTAGTATTGAGGCACGATATTGATACGATCGTAGTGGGATATCCACGAAACCAATCTGGCGAACCAACGAAACAGACGGAATTTGTAGAAGAATTTGTTAAGCAATTTGAAGATATTGAGCTTGATACTGAGATTGTTTTTCAGGACGAATCTTTAACAAGTGTGCAGGCTGAGCAAAGATTGGGTAATAAAATTAAAGATAAGGGCGAGATTGATGCGGAGGCTGCTAGCATAATTTTGCAGGATTTTTTGGAGGAGAATTATGAAAATTCGTAAACAACGTATTTGGTTATTGGTGTTGTCAATAGTTGTGGCTATCGCTGGAATCGGCGCTCTCGGGGCAACAGTGTGGTATAAGCAGATGCTTTCTCCTGCCGACGTAAATAGCCAGAAAGCCTTCAGAGTTAATATTAAAGAAGGTATGGGATCTAGTGATATTGCCAAAACTTTAGAGGATAATAAAATTATCAAAAACTCTTTAGCATTTTCTATTTACACAAGGCTTCATAATTCGGCAAGCAAATTCAAAGCTGGCGTTTATTCTGTAAAAGCTTCACAATCTGTCGATGAGATAATTAATCATTTGACCAGCGGTAAAACTGATGAGATTGCTATAACATTTTATCCTGGATCGACTTTGAATAAAAAAATGAAGAATTCTGACGGCAGAGAAGTTGAATCTGTGTTGCTTAAGGCGGGATTCTCGGATGATCAGATAAAAAAGGCATTTGCTGCTAAGTATGACAGTCTAGTTTTTGCGGGTAGACCGGAAAATGCTGGGCTTGAAGGGTATATTTACGGTGAAACATTCTATATTTCCCCAGACGAAACTGCAGAACAGGTTTTGCAGCGCTCAATTGATCATCTGGAGAAAATTGTTAAGAAATATAATCTGGAGGAGAAATTTAAAGCTCGTGGGCTGACCTTATATCAAGGGATAGCACTAGCGTCGATTATTCAGCGCGAATCGATTGGCTGCGGGTCTGGTGCGGAAACTTGTGAAGATCAACGTAAGATTGCTAGCGTATTTTACAATCGCCTGAAAGCCAATATGCCGCTAGGCTCTGACGTAACATATCAATATATTGCTGACAAAACAGGGGTAGAGCGCTCGCCGAACCTTAAGTCGCCATATAATACACGCATCCAAAAAGGTCTAACTCCTGGGCCAATCGCTTCGCCTAGTTTGAGCGCGTTGAACGCCGCTGCCGACCCGATAAACTCTGATTATCTATATTTCCTGAGCGGCGACGATGATATTACGTATTTTGCAAAAACCAACGAAGAGCACGAGGCTAATGTCAAGGCTCACTGTCAAAAGAAGTGTCAGATTTCTTGACAAAAACGCATTTTATAAAATTTATTGACTTTATTGTCAATGTTGTGTAAAATAGATGTTAGATCATTTGTCTAATTTATCAACAGGGGTGAATTACGATAAATGACCTGCCAAAATTGTCGCTACGGATATAGCAAAACTAATGTAGAATAATAATAATCAATTAGGTCGACAACATATCCTGTTCTATTGCGAGAAGAAAGACAATTTGGTAGAAGTGCTGATGGTAACATCAACACAAGGAGAACGATTATTCGTAACCATTTTACATCTCTTCGGAGTAAAAAACGTAAACTGCAATCATTTGCAATCTACGGTGGAATATTTTTATTGACTATATCATTTTTGATCTACGGCAATAGTGGTAGTAATGTATCCGCTGAAAGATCAAAAACTTTGGCATCATCTGAAACTACTGGTGTTTCATCGGTATCTAAGTCTGCTAAGTCTAAAACAGCTTCAGTAGATGAATTGGCAGCAGCTAATGCTGTAACTAACTTGGCGGAAACGGCGGAATTGCCTTCGGCTGGTGATTTACGCGAGTCTGAAACTTCACTAACAATTAAGAAGAGTCTTTCTCAGAATGATGCAGAAGTTATAACAAAACCTGACATTGTTAAGCCAGACACTTCGGCGGCGCGTGGTATTTCATCTTACGTGACCAAAGAGGGTGATACGATTGAGTCTATTGCTAAGAAGTTTAAGATTTCATCTCAGACGCTTCGTTGGGCTAATAATACAACTTCGGACGCCGTAGAGCCGAATAAGACTCTAGTTGTGCCTCTTGTTGACGGTGTTGTCTATACTGTTAAAGACGGCGATACTGCCCAATCTCTGGCAGAAAAGTATAAGACGAGCGCTGAGCGTGTTGTCCTATACAATGATATCGATGACGGTGCTAAGCTGTCTATTGGCTCTAGAATTGTATTGCCTGGAGGTGAGCTTCCGGAAAATGAGCGACCTGGTTATGTTGCTTCGCGAAGTAGGTCATATGGCAATCGATATTCTTCGTCGTCGACTACTACGAGTGCGAGTCGAAGTTGGTTGACCGCTTCTGTCGGTAACCGCTATGCGGCTGGTAACTGTACTTGGTATGCATACGAGCGTCGTTTGCAGTTGGGTCGTCCAATTGGTAGTTTCTGGGGTCATGCTAAGGCTTGGAGTGCTAGTGCTCGTGCTGCTGGGCTCGTGGTTAACAATGTTCCAGCGCCGGGTGCTATTATACAGAATGTTTGGGGTGGCTATGGCTATGGACACGTCGGTATCGTGGAACGAGTAGATGGTCAGAATATCTATGTTTCAGATATGAATTATGCGGGTTATAATATTATCTCTTCTCGCATCGTGCCGCTTGCTGAGGCTGGTCGCTATAACTTCATTCACTAAAATTTAAAATGACACCAGAGTAACACCCCGTCGACTGATGGGGTGCTTTTTGGTATACTAAAGATATGTTTGTAGATATTGCAAAAGTTTTAGTGCGCGCCGGTAGAGGCGGTAATGGTGTAGTTAGTTTTCGTCATGAGAAATACGTCGATAAGGGTGGTCCTGATGGCGGTGATGGCGGTCGTGGTGGTGATATTGTTTTTTTGGCGACGAAAGATCTTAACACGCTTTTAAATTTTAGATATAAGCCAGAACTTAAAGCTGAAAAGGGCGGTGATGGCGGAAAACGTAATAAACGAGGAAAAAGTGGTGCACCACTAATTGTTAAGGTACCAATGGGTACTCTGGTGAAGCGCGACGGTATGGTAATTGCGGATTTGACCGAAGATCAGCAGCAAGCAGTGGTGGCTCGCGGTGGAGATGGTGGATTTGGAAATGCACACTTTACGTCTAGTACGCGCCAAACGCCTAAAATTGCTGAACTTGGTGAGGCTGGCGAGGAATTTGAGGCAGAGTTGGAATTGAAATTATTGGCTGATGTTGGTTTGGTTGGATTTCCGAACGCTGGTAAGTCGACGTTCCTGAGTGTGGTTTCTAATGCGCGTCCGGAGATTGCTAATTACGAATTTACGACTTTGACGCCGAATTTGGGAGTGGCTGACGTCGATGATGGGTCGATTTTGATTGCTGATATTCCGGGGTTGATTGAAGGTGCATCGGAAGGTAAAGGTTTGGGCGATCAATTTTTGCGACATGTCGAGCGAACAGCCGTGCTGCTTCATATGATTGATGTATATAGTGATGATCCGGCGGAGAAATATCAGGCAATTCGTCACGAACTGGAAAAATATTCCGAATCATTAGCGGAGCGTCCAGAGATAATAGCACTGACCAAATGCGAAGGCTTGGATGATGAGATTATTGCTATGCAGTCGACTGCCCTTCAAAAAGTAGCTAATGGCGCGCCGGTCGTGGCGATTTCTTCTCAGACACACGACGGAGTGACTGAGCTTCTACGAATGTTGCGTGATGAAGTTGCTGGGTATCGAGAACGTGAAGCTGAAATTGTTGATGAAGAAGAGGAAGATTTGCCAACAATTTCGTTAGACGATCAGGTTATTTCTGATGCTTGGTCTGTAAGGCGTGTTTCTGACGCTGAATTTAATGAGACTGACGATGAAGATGAGGAGATTGAGTTTATTGTTACGGGCGCTAAGATTGAAAAATTTGCTCGTCGGACTAACTTTGATCAGTTTGAATCTGTTAATCGCTTACGAGATATTATGCGAAAAATGGGGATTACTCATGAATTATTACGTCAAGGGGCGATTGGTGAAAGCTTGATTCAGATTGGCGAATCTATGCCGTTTACATTGGTCGAGCAATAGATTCTGCTGGTGTAAATTAGCGTGAGCTTGATGGTATAATATAAATATGGCGCAAACATTTTTCTTTTACGATCTTGAAACTAGCGGTCTTAATCCCAGGCAAGATCGAATTATGCAATTTGCTGGTCAGCGAACCGATATGGATTTGCAGCCGATTGGTGAATCGTACAATATTCTCGTGACGTTGAATGACGATACGCTGCCGAGTCCTGATGCGTTGATGGTGACGGGTATAACGCCGCAAAAAACTGTCGAAGAAGGCTATACTGAGGCTCAATTTGCGCGTATGTTAAGCGAGGAAATATTTACGCCTGATACGATTGCTGTTGGATTTAATAATATCCGTTTTGACGACGAGTTTATTCGTCATTTGTTTTGGCGGAATTTTTACGATCCATATGAGTGGACTTGGAAAGACGGTCGATCCAGATGGGATTTGTTGGACGTGGTGCGCTTGACCAGGGCGCTTCGACCTGAGGGAATTGAGTGGCCAATTGACGATAAAGGTGAGCCGAGCAACCGCCTGGAGCTCATCACGAAAGCTAATGGTATAGAACATGAAAATGCCCATGACGCGCTGGCTGACGTGACCGCGTTGATTGCTGTGACTAAATTGATTAAACAGAACCAGCCGCAAATGTACGACTATTTGCTGAAAATGCGCGATAAGAAATTGGTTCAGAAACTGGTGAATGTCGATGATAAAAAACCTTTTGTTTATGCGAGTGGTCGTTATGATAAAGAATTAGCCAAAACGACTGTGGCTTTTCCGCTAACCACGAGTCGAAATGGTGGCGTGATTGTTTATGATTTGCGTTACGATCCGACGCCGTTTGTTGATCTGAGCGTTGAGGAATTGTCGGCGAAGATATTTGCAACATGGGAAGAAAGGCAAGCTGAGGATTTCGTTAAATTGCCAGTTAAGGAATTGCAATATAATCGCTGCCCGGCAGTTTCGCCACTTGGCGTGTTGACTCAGGGCGATGGCTGGAAGAAGATTTCTCTGGATGCGGAAACTGTACAGAAGCACCAAGATATTTTACTTTCTCATCCAGATTTTGCCGAAAGGCTGCGTAGTATATTTGAAAATAAGCCAGAGTTTAAGAAAATGACCGACCCGGAAGCGCAATTATACGATGGATTTTTGGACAATAGCGATCGAGTTCGCGTTGAAGCTGTGCGTAATGCTGGCGAGCGCGAGTTGGCTGATTTTCATCCGGATTTTCAGGATGAGCGATTGTCGCCACTATTGTTGCATTATAAAGCACGAAGTTTCCCTAATTTGCTGAGTGAAGATGAGTTGCGACAATGGGAGGAATGGCGCACTGAGCATTTACAGGCGCAAATGCCGCAATTTATGAAATCTCTGCAACGATTAGCGCCTAGTGCGACCGACGAACAGCAGTTTATTTTGCAAGAACTACAGTTATGGCTGGAATCTGTCCTGCCTTCTGTTGACGCCTGAAATTCGGTTATGCTAAAATCGGAAGGATGGTTTCGCATAGAAAAATAAAAAAATGGGGGAACGGATGTTAATTAAGAACAGAAAACGTGTAGTATACAGAGGGATACTGTCCTTGGTATTTGTATTTGCATTATCAGCATTGGCAGTCTTATCTCCTTTGGTTAGAGCAGAAGAATCGCCTAAGTATACGTGGAGGGATGTAACTGTACCAGGAGATGATGAATTTAGAGAAGCGAGTATTAGTCCAGACGGATCAAAGCTTTTTATACTGCGAGAAGATGCTAATACTGGCGATATGAAATTGTTAATCTCCGCAGATAATGGTGCAAGTTGGAATAGTTTTGCGATGCCAGATTTCGCGAATAGATTGCTAGTAAACACAGACGGGTCTAAGATGATTGTGAATGGTCGGCGTGGAGAAAAATCTTTTTATATGTCAACTGACGGTGGGCACAATTGGGTGAAGTCTAATAATATAGACCCCAGTAATAATCATTTATTTATGAGCCCAGACGGTTCCACTCTGGCTAGGTGTGGAGATGACGGTAAAACCCCTCCGCTTTATGTTTCTACTGACAATGGTCAAACTTGGACGCAAAAAGGTAATATTTGTCCCGAGCGCGTACTTGATGGCGGAAAGATGATTGCGATAGATGGAACCCCTAGTGCAGTAAAGAGGTCTGATGATTACGGTTTAACTTGGACAAGTGCTGGGACTCACGCTGTCTATGATACAACCCTCATGTCCATCAGCACTAACGGTAACAGCCTATTTGATGGTCACAAAATTTCATTAGATGGCGGCGTCAGCTGGGCGCCTATTCCTACTAAAGTTCCGACTCAGAAGGTGGATGATTATATTATGCAGACAGGGATTAGTGATGATGGTAAGAGGCTGTTTGTCTACGTTCGACCAGCAGTCATGGATGCCTCCAATTTGCCATATATTGTAATGTCAGTAGACGGCGGTAAAACCTGGACGTCGCGGGGTGATAATGAGGCTGGTTCTGGTAGCGTTTATTCGTCTTCGTCGGCGTCCAGAATGTTCGCAATGTTTTACGACATGACAACGGGCGCACCTTATTATCGCCTAGCAACTCTACCAACGCCTCCATCTGTAACTCCTGGCGGTACCGGCTCAGGCGCGAGCGGAACTGTCGCTCCATCCACAGGCTCTACTTCTGCCACTTCTGGGCAGAAACCAGGAAAAGCGTCAGGACGTTTGGCTGAAACAGGAACTTCAACTTGGATGGTCGGTGGATTAGCTGTTGTGGCTGTCGCCGCTGGTGCGTTGGTGCTGAGAAAACGACTGTAAAAAATTAGGTCATAGATGGAGCGAGCTTTTGAGATTCAATCTCATCATAAGGCTCGCTCTTCTCTATGTTGGAAAGTAGATAAATTGATAATAAAATGAGTTCGCTTTTTTGATTTGGCGTAAAGTAGCGGATTTTTCTGTTGATTCGTCGTTGTGCGATTTCGCCGGCAATGCTAATGAATTCCCAGAACAGGGCAGAAAGTGATTTTCTGAGGATAATTGCCAACGGTACGATAATTGCCCAGAAAATAACCATTAAAATTGCGGGCAGGCTGATGTTCGTGAAGGGGATTTTTCCTAGGAAAAAGAAGAAAAATAGCTGGTCAATCACAAAAGGCGCGAGTAGTATCGCTCCGAGTGTTATAACTAAGTAAATGCCCAGCTTTCTCATAGATCTAACTGTAGCAAATAAGATATTGACTTGCAATCATAAGCGTAATGTGTTTTAACTCTGATTTGCGTCGATATTTGGACTGGAAAAAATTGTCAAAAACCTGTATAATATAGCGGTTATGACAGAGGTAATTCGTGTTAAAGGTGCTCGTGAGCACAATCTGAAAAATGTAGATATTGAGATTCCGCGAGATCAGCTGGTGGTGATTACTGGGCTTAGTGGGTCTGGGAAATCCAGCCTGGCATTTGATACGATTTACGCTGAAGGTCAGCGTCGCTATATGGAGAGCCTTAATTCCTATGCGCGTCAGTTTTTGGGGACGATGGATAAGCCTGATGTTGATTCAATTGAAGGACTCAGTCCAGCGATTTCGATTGACCAGAAATCGACCAGTCGCAATCCGCGTTCGACCGTGGCTACGGTGACAGAAATTTATGATTATCTGAGGCTTTTGTTTGCGCGAATTGGCGTGCCGCATTGTCCGATTTGTGGCAATGAAGTGACGCGTCGCACGACCGAGGTTATTATTGACGAGATTCTGCGACAATTTGTCGATAAGCGAATTCTGCTATTGGCGCCAATTGTTAAGAATAAAAAAGGTGAGTTTGCGCATATTCCGGAGCAATATCAGCGACTTGGTTATGCCAGGGTTCGCGTGGATGGCGTGGTGTACGCGCTGGATGAATTTCCGGAGCTGCAAAAAAGTTACAAGCATAACATCGAGTTGGTGGTTGATAGGTTGGCGTTGACGGCGGAAATGCGATCTCGACTAAGTCAGAGCGTTGAGCAAGCATTGGATCTGGGTCAGGGAGTCATCGAGGTTTTAGACGCGGACAGTGATGAAGTAAAGACATTTTCGCAGAGATATGCTTGTGTTGATCATCCTGATGTCGATATTCCAGAGCTGGAGCCGCGATTGTTTAGTTTTAACGCACCGCAGGGGGCTTGTCCTGTGTGTACGGGTTTGGGATCGAGGCTGGAGGTTGATCCAGAATTGGTCTTTAATAACAATTTGACGATTTCCGAAGGCGCAATTCGACCGTATAATCGAATGAACTCTGACGCTTGGAATATGAAGCGATTGGCGTCTGTTGCTGAAGCTCACGGCTTTAGTTTGAAAGTTCCCGTAGGCAAGCTTTCTGATGATGCTAAACATAAAATATTATACGGAACTGGTGACCAAAAATATCGCGTTGATTTGGGTGGTGGTCGGCATTATGATACGACTTATGAGGGTGTTATTCCTAATCTGGAGCGGCGCTGGAAGGAAACTGACAGCGATTTTATGCGACGAGATATTGAGCGATTTATGCGCGAGAGGGATTGTTATGCCTGTAAAGGTGCGCGCCTGAAACCTGTGGTTTTGGCGGTGACGGTTCATGAATTAAATATTGTTGACGTGTGTGATTTGAGTGTTGATGACGCGTTGGACTTGTTTGACAATAAGCTTCAATTGACTGAGCAAGAAATGATGATTGCTCGCTTGATTGTGAAGGAAATTAAATCCCGTTTGGCGTTTATGAGCAATGTTGGGTTGAACTATTTGGAACTAAGTCGAGCGGCTAACACGCTTAGTGGTGGCGAGGCGCAGCGAATTCGCTTGGCGACGCAAATTGGCGCTGGACTTCAGGGCGTGCTTTATGTACTGGACGAGCCGTCAATTGGACTTCATCAACGCGACAACGACAAGTTGATTGATATGTTGAAGCGCCTTCGTGATTTGGGCAATTCTGTGCTGGTGGTTGAGCATGATGAGGACACGATTCGTCAGAGTGATTTTCTGGTTGATATGGGACCGGGAGCTGGTGTGAATGGCGGTCAAGTAGTGGCAATGGGGACGCCTGAAATTGTTGCGAAAAATGAGAATAGTATAACGGGTCGCTATTTATCTGGGGCGGAAAAAATTGCCGTTCCGAAAAAGCGTCGTAAAGTTGTGAAAGATAAAAAGTTGATTGTTCGTGGCGCTCGCGAAAATAATCTTAAGAACATTGATGTGGAGTTTCCTTTGGGTTTGATGACCGTAGTGTCTGGTGTTTCTGGTAGCGGAAAGTCGACGCTTGTGAATGATATTGTGGCGCGGGAACTAGCGGCAGAACTTAATCGCGCAACGACAGCGCCAGGATTGCACGACGCTATAGAAGGTGTGAATTTTCTTGATAAGACGATTGTCATAGATCAGTCGCCAATTGGTCGAACGCCGCGCTCTAATCCAGCAACATATACTGGGATTTTTACGCCGATTCGCGAACTTTTTGCCAGCACGCCCGAGGCTAACGTTCGGGGCTATAAATCTGGGCGCTTTAGCTTTAATGTTAAGGGCGGCCGCTGTGAAAATTGTCAGGGTGATGGTGTGATAAAAATTGAAATGCACTTTTTACCGGACGTTTACGTTCAGTGCGACGAATGTCACGGCAAGCGTTATAATCGCGAGGCGCTGGAAATTAAGTATAAAGATAAGACGATTGCTGATGTTCTGGATATGACAATTGATCAAGCGGCGGAATTTTTTGACAGTGTGCCGAATATTGCGCGAAAACTTCAGACATTAGTCGAGGTTGGGCTTGGCTATATTAAACTTGGTCAGCCAGCAACTACTTTTTCGGGCGGTGAGGCGCAGCGAATTAAATTGGCAACGGAGCTCTCCAAGCGTTCCACTGGAAAAACTATGTACATTCTGGACGAGCCGACCACTGGGCTTCATTCTGCTGACGTAAAGCGACTGTTGGGAATTTTGCAGCAATTAGTTGAAGGCGGTAATAGTATGATTATCATTGAGCATAATTTGGACGTCATAAAGTCAGCCGACTGGATAATTGATATGGGTCCAGAGGGTGGAATTGGCGGCGGTACTGTTGTGGCTTGCGGTACGCCTGAAGATATTGCCAAAGTGCCAAATTCGTTCACTGGCAAATATCTGAAAAAGATGCTTTAAGGCTATTTTTTACGCTTGGTTTTCGAGAGGAGAACCGACAATTGTTTTCTTAATAAAGCGCGAGTATTTGGTTGTTTCAAAGCATGAATAATCATTGGTGAGACAGACAGGAAGATGATGAGAATAGCCGCAACTTCAATATTTACGCCTGCTTTGGTCAAAAACTCGCCAGCGTAGAAGCCTAGATAAACGAATGCTGATGACCAAAGAAATCCACCGATAAGATTGAAAGTTAAGAACGTTTTATAGTGCATTTTACTAGCGCCGGCAACGATTGGGGCGAAGGTTCTTACAATTGGTACAAATCGAGCCAGGACGATTGTCGCTGAGCCGTGCTTATCGTAAAACTTTTCTGTTTGCTCCAAATATTTTTTCTTGAAGAATCGGGAATTTTCTTTTTCAAACAACTTGCGTCCAACTTTGTGACCAAAACTATAGCCAACACTGTCGCCCAGCACTGCCGCCGCAAAAACCAAAAGTGCAAAAATGTGGATATCAATGTGCTGAGGATTTTGCTGAACCATATATCCAGCAGTGAAAAGCAGACTGTCGCCAGGTAAGACGAAGCCGATTAGTAGACCGGATTCTGCGAAAATCACTAATAAAATTGCCAATACGCCGAAGCTAGTTATCAAGTGAATAAAAGATTCCATATCTTAATTATAACATAATTAGCGTATGCAGATTGAGCTATTCTTCAATAAATCCGCCAGATTGCCTTGCCCATAATTTGGCATAAACACCGCGTTTTTTATTGATGAGGTCGTCGTGCGACCCGTCCTCGACAATTTTCCCATTTTTCAAAACAATTATACGATCCAACTTAGCAATTGTAGATAAGCGATGGGCAATGACAATTGAGGTTCGATTCTCCATCAACGTTTCCAAGGATTTTTGGATCAACGCTTCTGACTCAGAATCTAGCGCTGAAGTCGCCTCGTCGAGGACTAGAATTGGCGCATCTTTCAGGATTGCCCTAGCAATTGCAACTCGTTGTCGCTGTCCGCCAGATAATTTGGTTCCGCGCTCGCCAACCATTGTGTCAAAACCGTCTTTAAGTCCAATGATAAAATCGTAAGCACCAGCTTTTTTGGCGGCTTCTTCAATTTCTGCGTCCGTTGCATCAGGTCGACCGTAAGCGATGTTTTCGCGCACAGAGCGGTGGAATAGTAATGGCTCTTGCGGTACGTAAGCGATTTTTGCACGCAAACTTGCTTGGGTGACTTCGGAAATATCTTGTCCGTCGATGGTAATTTTTCCCGAGTCAATATCAGCGAAGCGTAATAGCAATTTGGTGAGCGTCGTTTTTCCGGAACCGCTTGCTCCGACCAAACCTAATTTTTCGCCCGGTTTAATACCCAGAGAGAAGTCGTGGAATAGAGTGTTGCCTTGACCTTCGTCGTGCGTGAAAGTTATTTTGTCCATAGAAATTTCGCCGTTTGTAACTTTTAGCTTTGAATCGCTTTTATCAATCAATGTCGTTGGCGTTTGTAAGATTTCTACCATATCATTTGCGTTACCGATAATTCGGTTGTAATTGCGCATAATTCCGTTCATGTTCCACAATTCATGTGCGACACTCCCAGTGTAGGTGATAATAAGGTAAACAGACGCCACGGACACCAAATCATTCTGGGCTGCGTACACTGCGAAGGCGATTGCTCCAATTTTAATAACCATGTTGATTGACGAATATACGGTGCTGACTTTCAAAAATCCACGCATTACGTCGAGGCTCGAGTTTCGCCAAGAGTTGACAGTTTTTGCGAAAAACTTCTGTTCCGTAGCTTCGGCGCCAGATGACTTGACCGCTAGAACGTTTGAGATTACGTCGGCTAATTGTCCGTTTAATTTATTGCTGGCTTTGGCTTCTTTTTTTGTCAATTTCGCCATTGGCTTGGATCCATAATAAACGACGATGCTGAAAACAATTGAGAAGATGAGTAAGAATAACGCGTATTGCCAGAGAAGAGTTGACAGGATAATTATTGAACCGACCAGTGAAACAACTAGTGGCAAAATTGACCAAATTATCGTGTCCCAAAAACTTTCTACCGCGCCAACTAATTTATTTGTTTGGCTAACGAGTGACCCGCCGAATTTATTTGAATGAAAGAATAGTGTTTGGTTGGTCAGTTTGCTGAAGCATCGAGCGTATAAATCTCGTTGCATGGCGGTTTCGAATGTCCAGGCGAGATATAAAACTAATCGCCAGCCGATGACGCTAGACCATAATCCACTGACGCTATATAAAGCAATTAGTGTCCATAGATTTTTTGCGTCGTGCAGTTGATTGTGTTGGATAATACTAAGAAGCTGAGCAATTATGAGCGGCCCGACAAAAATGGTAACCACGAGAGTCAGTATTGCAAAAAATATTGCCAAGTTTCGACGGTGTTTGTACGGCTCTGACGTCTTCCAAAATAGACGAAATATTTCTTTGCTGTTTGGTTTGTTTTTCAAATCAATTCCTTTCGATAATAAATTAATATTTATAAGCTGCACAGAAAACTGAGCGTTCTTAATTATTCAAAAATGCATATTAGAGGAACTCGCCGTCGGGAGTTCATAGACTTTGATTATTATAGGAAATATATAGATATAAGTCAATTTGTGGAATAAAATCCTTGTTTATTTATTGTAAATACTTTACAATAGGAACATGACGCAAATTGTTAGGCGATCAACAAAATACACGAATGACGTGATGGCGATTTTAAAGAGTAAGCATCATGCGACGAATGCGGAAATTGCTCAGGAATTGCGGAACATTCATCCTGAAGTCAGCGACACGACGGTGCATCGAATAACTCGACGCCTGTGTGGCGACGGGATGATTGGTTTGGCACCATCGACCAAAAAGGGTTGCTTGCGATATGATATTCATAAGGACGATCATGATCATTTTGTGTGTAGTGGCTGCGATGGCTTGGTGGATGTTAAAATTGCCAATGAGATGAGAAAACAGATTGCGCATGAAATTAGCGATTGCTATATTGACGGCCCGTTGGTTGTGACGGGAGTTTGTAAAAAATGCCAGAAAAGGAGGAAATAATGGCTTTATATGAAATTACAACGAAGCAAGAATTCGAAGATAAGGTGCTAAAAAGCGACGGTCCTGTACTAGTTGATTTTTGGGCGCCGTGGTGTCCGCCATGTCGTGCAATGGCTCCGCTTTTGCATCAAATTGCTGAAGAAACAGAGTTCGATATTGTTAAAGTTGATACTGAAGCAAGTCAGGAAAATGCGCAATTGGCTATGGAATATCGCGTGCAGGGAATTCCAAATATGAAGATTTTTGTTGGCGGCGAGGAAGTTGCTGAAATGATTGGCATGAAGCCGAAGCAGACGTTGATTGACGCTCTGGAAAAAGCTGCGAAATAAAGAAGTAAAGGGGATTTTTGTGAAGGGTTTTAGTGGAAATATAGAAGAATTAACACTGGAAAATAATAATTTTCGTCAAGTTCTATATACTGCGAAGCATTGCCAATTAGTATTGATGAGTCTGCCTGTTGGCGGGGAAATTGGTTCGGAGATTCACGAGGAGAATGATCAATTTTTCAGATTTGAGTCTGGCGAAGGTAAGGTTTTGATTGATGGCAATGAATATATTGTTTCCGACGGTAGTGCTATTATTGTGCCGGCGGGCGCTGAGCATAATGTGATCAATACCGGCGAAGAGCCGCTTAAGCTCTATACTATTTATAGTCCAGCACATCATAAAGATGGAATCGTTCGGGCGACTCGCGAAGAAGCGGAGGCTAACGAAGAAGATTTTGACGGCGTAACTACCGAATAATCTGTCGCCAAAGGAGAAAGTTTTTACTAATTATGTCTCGCAAAGGATCGATAGTTGGCGAGATGTTCAGTTCATTCGGGCGGGCAATTTTTCGTGGAATTGCATGCGTCATATCGCTAATTTTTAGGATTATACCGCAGAAGGACCGCGTGCGGGTGATTGTTTATCGTGATGATGGTGATATTTTGCTGGTCAAAAATCGTTTTAGCCGCCAAAAGTGGGCTTTACCGGGAGGCGGGGTGAAGCATAATGAGAGTTATGAACAGGCTACCGTTAGAGAAACCTTGGAAGAAGTTGGATTAAAGATACATAATCTGCGATATCTCGGAAAAGCTAATTCTCATGAATCATATGCCAAATTTTCAGTTCGAGTTTTTGCGGCGCACGCGTCTAATTATGACATAAAATGTAACTTTGAAATAATGGAAGCCCGGTGGCTTAATATGAATTATCTTCCCAAAGAATATTACGCTTTGTATGCTAATAAGCGTCAGTAGGCGACCCTGCTTTTATGTATAATATGAGTATGAACGATCGACAAATTTCCCAGCTTGAAATAGTAAAGACAAAAGTTCGGCAGTTACTGGGCGGCGACACTTCAGGTCACGCTGATGATCATGTCGAGCGAGTAGCGTTGTTGGCAGAGCGTTTTGCTAACGAATGCAGTGAATCAGTGAACCTGCAAGAAGTGCTATTGACGGCTTGGCTGCATGATGTTGATGATTATAAATTAGTCGGTAAAACACAGGCGAAAAAATTGACGAACGCAGTAGATATTATGGCGCAGGCAGAGATAGCTGATGATTTAAGTCAGGTTGTGCTGGAAAATATTGCGGCGATTGGTTATAGCAAACGGCTGAACGGCAAGCAGCCGCAGCGGCTGGCGGGGAAATTGGCGTCTGACGCTGATATGTGTGATGCTATTGGTGCGGTCGGCATTGAGCGGGCGTTGACTTATGCTTGTCATCACGACGGTCGGATTTTTGATCCTAAAGTCTGGCCGAATGTCAATCTGGCGGCGCACGAATATAACGCTGATGGCAATACGCATGACACTGACGGATTTATCAATCACTTCTTTGAGAAACTGCTGAAATTGAAAGGTTTGATGTTGACTGAACCAGGACGGATAGAAGCAGAAAATCGTCATCAAATTATGGTTGATTTTCTTCGCGCCTATTTCCGCGAGAAGAATGCGCCTGACTGGAGTGAGTTTTTGGAGGAATATTTACGTAGCGTTGAATAAGTATTGGATAATGGTTGGCTTTCGCTTTTTATTGATCTGATCAATAATTTGTAGTTATATGAAATTATGACAAAGTATAAAATTGAACGGATTTATGAGCCGACCGCGTCAGACGATAGTTATCGTGTGCTGGTCGATCGATTGTGGCCGCGCGGGATTAGTAAAGAACGAGCTGCATTGAACGAGTGGAATAAAGAAATTGCCCCGACCGATGAATTACGTAAATGGTTTAATCACGATCCAGAAAAATTCCCGGAATTTTCTCGCCGTTATATGAAGGAGCTGGATAATAATCCTGCGGCTGCCGAGGCGAAGAATAATTGGAATAAACAATCTGCAGTTACGCTGTTATATGGCGCCAAAGATACGGAACATAATCAGGCAGTAGTTCTCAAGAAGTGGCTGGAAGATTAGTCAATCGCTAGAATAATGCTTGCATAATTGTCGTGTTTAGATTGTAATATATTTAATGAATCAAGCATTGCAAGCCAAGCTGAAAACTTTGCCGCGAACGCCCGGCGTTTATTTTCATAAGTCGGCGAGCGGCGAGGTAATTTATGTTGGCAAGGCGGCGGTTCTTAAAAATCGCGTACGTCAGTATTTTCAAGATTCGCGCGGGCGAGATAATAAAACTATGGCGCTGGTGGCGGAGATTTTTGATACTGATTGGATCGAAACTGAGAGTGAGGTTGATGCGCTATTTTTGGAAAGCGAGATGATCAAGCGATATATGCCGCGATATAACGTTCTGCTGCGCGACGACAAATCTCAGATGTATGTTCGGATTGATATGAAAAGCGATTGGCCGACGGTCAGTTTTACGCGGAACCCTGCCGATGATGGTGCGGATTATTTTGGTCCATTTTACAATGGTTTCGCTCTGAAAAAGGCATTGCGCTATTTGAGGCGAATTTTTCCATATCTCACTCACCAAAGACGACCTGGTCAATCAAAGTTGGATGAAGATTTGGGCTTAAGTCCGAAGATAAGTGATGGTTCGGACGCGTATAAAGCTGGTTTGCGTAAATTGATAAGTTATATCAAGGGAAATCGCAAGGCTGTTGCTGTGGAGTTGGAGCGTGATATGAAAACGGCTGCGGGACTTCACGATTTTGAGCGGGCGGCAAGTCTGAGAAATAAGTTGCGCGCCATGCGAGAGCTTCAGCGACGCGTTATGTTTGGCGATAAGGAATTTTTGGATATTTCAAAAGACAAGGCGCTAGCTGATTTAGCGAAACTACTTGGCTTGAAAAATATTCCAGTGCGAATTGAGGGCTATGATATTTCGCATATGAGCGGACATCAAGTTGTGGCGAGTGTGGTGGTCTTTACGAATGGTGCGAGCGATCGTGCGGAATATCGCAAATTTAAGGTGGGTGAAAAAAACGACGATACTGGAAATATGTACGAGGTGATTTTTAGGCGACTTGGCGAGCGAAATATCAAAAGCTGGGGTCATCCGGATCTGTTGTTGATTGACGGCGGAAAGGGTCAACTTTCGGCGGCGATTAAGGCAAGGGATGAGCGCGGAATAAAATTGCCGATTATTAGCATCGCTAAGCGTGAGGAAGAAATTATTATTCATAAAACTGGCTCGCAAATTGACGTAACGCGCATTGAAGAGTTGCAAAAATCTATTCATCAGGACATCGCTATTTACGAAGACAATGATGTGTATGTGGTAAATTTGCATCCTGCTCAGCGCAACGCAGGATCTCATTCAAAGAATCTACGAGGCTCTGCTATTGATGACGGTTCCAGCCGGGACAATTTTACAAAAAGTTCTATTGCGACGACAGATATTGTCAAGCTTTTCCAGCGGATTCGTGACGAGTCGCACCGATTTGCTGTGAGCTATCATACAACGCTGAAGCGTCAAAATCAGACGAAAAACCAACTAGAAGAAATTCCGGGGATTGGTCCAAAGACGCGCGCTAAATTGTTGAGAAAGTTTGGTAGTGTGAAAAAAATTATCGAGGCGGATTATGCAGAATTGCAAGCAGAAGTTGGCACGAGAAAAGCAGATTTGATTAAGCGCTTGTCGTAAGTTTGGGCGACCAATCGACAATAAAGCATAAATTATATATAATAAGACTAATGAAAAGACAATTTGCAACGTTTTTGATTCGGCTGATTCTTAACTCGGTAGGTATTTGGGTTGCAGTGCGGCTACTTGGAAATGAAACTCCGGGCGCAACTTCTGTGTGGACGTTTATGATAGCGGGGTTGATATTTTCGGTAGTGAATAGCGTATTGAAGCCAATTGTTACAATTTTAGCTCTGCCAGCAATTCTACTGACTTTAGGACTGTTCACCTTAATTGTGAACGGCTTTATGGTTTATATCTCGCTCGCTTTGGCGCCAGGAATTTCTATGACTTTTGCGCATTCAATTATTGCCGGGATTATATTGAGTTTGGTAAACTATATTATAAGTAGCGCGCTGGTTTTGCAGCGGGAAGAAAAGGAGTAATATGTCAATTGATACAATTTTACCGTACGTGACGCTTGGATCTGCCGTACTGATGATTATCGCAATTTTGTTGCAGCAACGAGGCGCAAGCTTAGGTGCAGGATTCGGCTCGTCTGGGGAATTATTCACTACTCGTCGCGGATTTGATAAAAACTTGTTTGATGTAACTATTGTTTTTGCGGTGATTTTTGTGCTATCGATTTTGGCAAGTATGATTTTGCCGGGATTGCAAAAATAGGAGAATAGATTTGAGCTCGGATAATTCGTCATGGAATCGTTTTGCGCGGCTAAAAGTTTCCAGCAAAGATGTCAATAAGCGTCTGCGCAAGATTGAAAAGGGGAGCTTGCGTCATGCACATAAATTCGTGACATCCAGGTTAGATCGTTTGTCTAATGTGCGACGTCGAGTTTCTGTTTGGATTATTCTAGTATTGGTGATGATTGGCGCCAGTGCGGTGCAGTGGCATATTTCTCGCAATTCTTTCGCGACAATGGCGTACACTTCTGGCGGATCATATTCTGAGGGTGTGCTGGGTCCTTTAGAGAATCTAAATCCGATTTTCGCAAAAACCAATGCTGAAAAATCCGCCGCGAAATTGCTATTTTCAAGTTTGTATCGATATGACTCAACGGGCAATATAAAGGCTGACATGGCGGACAGCATCAGCGTGAACGATAAAGAAACTGAATATACGGTTAAGCTGAAGAAGGGATTGAAGTGGTCAGACGGGCAAGATCTAACGGCGGACGATGTAATTTTTACGTTGAAGTTATTAGCGAATCCAGAAGTTGGAGCTGAGATATCTGGCTGGAAGTCTATAAAATTCGAGAAAGTGTCTGATGACTCGGTGAAGTTTATCTTGCCGTCGTCATATTCGCCGTTTGTCCACGCTTTGACGTTCCCGATTATTCCTAAGCATATATTAAAAGATGTTAAGCCGTCGAATTTACGTGAACATGATTTTAATAAGTCGCCTATATCCAGCGGTCCATTCGCCTTTAGGTTGTTGCAGAATGTAACGAGCGATGGCAGTAAAAAAGTGCTATATTTGCAGTCGAACAGCAATTATTATGGCAGCACGCCTAAGTTAGAGCGATTCCAGTTGTACGCGTATCCGACGCAGGATGATATTGCGAAAAGTTTGCGTACGCGAGAAATTACAGGAACTCCAGAATTGATTTATAACGATCAATCCGCCGAGGTAAAATCTATGTATACCGCAGAAGCGCATTCTTTGAATAACGGAGTTTACGCGCTGTTTAATAACAACAGTCAGTTCTTGCGATCAAAAGCTGTTCGTCAAGCTTTGTCGCTCAGTGTCGATACGTCCAAACTACGTCAATCTTTGTCATTGTCTACGGAAGAGCTATCTGGTCCAACGCTTAATAAATTCCTAGGAAAAAGCTCGAACTCTGCTAGCTATGATGTTAAAAAAGCGAAATCTCTACTGGATGCTGAGGGCTGGAAGAGTGTGAATAATGTTCGCCAGAAGGGAAATGATAAGTTAAAGCTCAACGTAGTCGTTTTGAAGAATAGCAATTACGAAAAGGCTGCCAGATACTTGGCTCAAGTTTGGTATGACGAGCTGAATATAGAATCGGATATTAAAGTTGTCGATCCAAATGATGCCACTCAAAATATTCTTCAGACAGTTTTGCAGCCGCGCAATTTTGACGTGCTGGTTTATGAGCTCTCCTTGGGCGGCGACCCTGATGTTTACGCCTATTGGCATTCTTCACAGGCAACCAACAATGGTTTGAATTTCTCTAATTACAATAATGCGATAGCGGACGATGCTCTGGAAAGTGGTCGATCTAAAATCTCAGCGAAGCAACGCGCTGATCGTTACGCGAAGTTTACTGCCACTTGGCAAGCAGACGCCCCAGCGATTGCCTTGTATCAGCCGAAGTTTGACTATATCCATATTCGGAACGTTAAAGCCCTCGATGCAAGCACCGAAGTTGTCAATCCCGTCGATCGCTATGTTGATGTTCAATATTGGGCGACAGAGAAAAAGTCCGTTTACAAAACCCCGTAATCGGGTATAATGGTAAGTGGTTATGCGGGCGTGGCGGAATTGGTAGACGCGCTAGCTTGAGGGGCTAGTGAGCATTGCGCTCGTGGAAGTTCAAGTCTTCTCGCTCGCACCAAACATATTACAGCTATTAGATGATCTGTTCGTGATATGTTTTACAAAATCTGATATAATAAGAGTGGTGGCGCGTTGGCGGAGCGGTTACGCAGAGGTCTGCAAAACCTTTTAGACGAGTTCGACTCTCGTACGTGCCTCCAATTTTTGATAAATAGTCCTGAGTATTGGGCTATTTTTTATTTTGCGAAATTGTACAATTTACTTGGCGAATATAGTATAATATAGACAGTCTGGCGCGTAGGTGTCTGGATTGTATATAAATAAGCGCGAGTGGCGGAATTGGTAGACGCGAGGGACTTAAAATCCCTTGACCAAAAGTCGTGCGGGTTCGATTCCCGCCTTGCGCACCAAAGTTGTAAAGAAAATAATATTGAATAGGAAAGGGACAAAGGTAAGAAATGAGTCCATTGGTAATTGTACTTATTGTTACAGCGGTAGTTTTATTAGTACTCGTAGGAGTTGTAATCGGTGCGTACAACAGCTTAGTGGTACTGCGCAACCGCGTAGAAGAGGCGTGGAGCGACATTACTGTTCAGCTAAAGCGCCGAACTGATTTGATCCCAAATTTGGTCAACTCGGTAAAAGGTTATGCTACACACGAAAAAGAAGTGTTTGAGAAGGTCACAGAAGCTCGTTCAGCAATCATGAATGCTGGCAGCGTGGCTGAAACCGCCAAGGCTGAAAATGCCTTGGAGGGCGCGTTGAAGAGCCTGTTTGCCGTATCTGAGGCTTACCCAGAATTGAAAGCAAACCAGAACTTCTTGCAATTGCAGCAGGAATTGGTTGACACTGAGGATAAAATCCAAGCAGCTCGCCGATTCTACAACGGTGGCGTTCGCGACTTAAACACGAAGATTCAGACTTTCCCAACAAACATTATCGCGGGAATGTTTGGCTTCCAAGCTAAGGAATTCTTTGACGTTGAAGACCGTGCAAGCGTCGAAAATCCAGTTGAAGTAAAGTTCTAATTGAACCTCGAAATGAAAATCGCTCGTCTATTTTTAGCGGGCGATTTTTGATATAATTAGCATATGTACAATGCAGTTTCTCAAAACAAACGCAACACAATATTAATTATGTCTGTGTTTGTGATAATTATTGGAATTATCGGTCTGTTTATTGGAGCGGCAACTGATAGCTATTCACTGGCACTCGTCATTTTTATATGTGCGATGTTATATGCTTGGCTGCAATATTTTATAGCTGGCAAGTTGGCTATGATGATGACTGGCGCTCAGGAAATTAGTAAAAATGACGCTCCTGAACTTTGGCGAGTGGTGGAAAATTTGTCTATCGCTTCTGGTATGCCGATGCCGAAAGTCTATATCATTGATGATCCAGCTCCAAATGCTTTTGCGACTGGTCGCGACCCGAATCACGCCATCGTTGGTGCGACTACTGGGCTTTTAGACATCATGGACAAGCGAGAGCTGGAGGCGGTTATGGCGCATGAAATGAGCCACGTGCGAAATTACGACATCCGCGTGAGTATGATTGCTTTTGGTCTGGTTAGCGCGATTGGTCTATTTGCAGACCTGGCGCTGAGAATGATGTTTTATAGTGACGACCGTGATAGTGATGTTAATCCTATTGTCTATGCTCTCGGGCTGATCGTGGTTATATTGGCGCCGCTTTTGGCAACGATAACTCAATTGGCGGTTAGTCGACAGCGTGAATATCTGGCGGATGCTTCGGGAGTGCTATTGACACGAGACACTGAAGGGCTGGCAAGCGCGCTGGAGAAATTGCGCCAATACGGCAGACCAATGCAAAAACAAAGCTCTTCCACTGCCAATTTGTTCATGAATAATCCTTTGAAGCCCGGATTTTTCTCAAAACTATTTAGTACTCATCCACCGCTAGAAGACAGAATTGCAAGGTTGAGAAATAACGCAACAAAGATGTAATTATGGCAACAAAAACCTCCAAAAAACGAGTAGTCAAGAATCCTAAGAAGCCAAATGCTGATCATAAAAAAAGTGCGTGGTCTGGTGTTAAACGTGACTTTAGTAAATTGAATCAGCAGCGGCGTAATTTTCTGCAGCGTCGCCCTCATCGTAGTTTTCGGTTAACTAAGCGACGAGATTATCAACGAGATCTTAAAATTCCAGGATATTGGTCGCTGACTAGCGAAGCTTGCCGTCTAGTGTGGCGAAATAAGAAAACTTTTTTGGCGTTAATTATCGTTATGTCGATATTGACATTTGCTTTAGCCAGCGTCATGTCACAAGACACATATCAACAACTTAAAGACGTGATGAATCAGGCTGAGTCGAATGGATTCGGCGGAATTTATACAACAATTAGCCTATTCTCTGGCGTTGCGGTTAGTTATATTTCCGGTAGCGGAACGGCTGGTGGAAATGTGCAGCAAGCGGCGGGAATTTTTCTGGGGCTATTAACTTGGTTGTCGTCCGTTTGGCTAACGCGAGCTATTTTAATTGGTAAAAAACCGAAAATGCGTGATGGTTTGTATAGTTCTGGGTCACCTATAATTGCGCTGATAATTGTCATCGGAGTTTTCCTAATTCAAATGGTGCCGGCGGCAGTGGCGGTGATTATTTATAGCGCGCTTAATGCTTCGGGAGTGTTAAATCAAACGCCGATTCTGATGGCGGCTGGCGGTGCGGCGATTCTGATAGTGGCGATGTCCGTCTATTGGGCAACTTCTACGGTTTTTGCGATGATCATCGTAACATTGCCGGGAATGTATCCGTTTCGCGCGCTGCGTTTGTCGGGCGATATTGTGACGGGGCGAAGACTAAGGATTTTACTGAGATTTGTGTGGGCTGTTGTTCTGTCCGTGCTTTTGTGGGCGGTCGTTCTGATTCCGGTAATTCTGCTTGACGGCGCGCTGAAGGGATGGATTAGCGGCATTGACTGGCTGCCAATTGTCCCGACAACTGGCTTGATTTTACTTTACGTAACGATAATTATGATTTCTGTATATGTCTATTTGTTCTACAGAAAGGTGGTTGAAAGTGACACCAAAAAAACCAAGAATTGACGAAATTAAAGACCTGTTAAATCGTTATAGCTACGAATACTACACCTTGGACAAACCGAGTGTGAGCGATGCGGTTTATGACAGTCTGATGGATGAGCTGAAGAAAATTGAATCGGATCATCCGGAACTGATTACTATTGATAGTCCTACGCAGCGAGTTGGAAATAAGCTGCTCGACGGTTTTCAAAAAGTGAAGCACATGCGCCGAATGGTTAGTTTGAGTGATGTTTTTGATAAAAGTGAAGTTGAGGCATGGATTGAGCGAACTGATAAATTGATACCGGGTCAGCGACATGAATTTTTTACGGATATAAAAATGGATGGCTTGGCGTGCGCGTTGATTTATGTCGACGGTGTATTGTCGCAAGCTGTGACACGTGGCGATAGTTTTGTTGGCGAAGATGTAACGAATAATGTTCGAACTATTAAAAACGTACCGCTTCGTCTGCGTGAAGCGGCGGGTTTTGAGAATTTTTTACATGGTCGAACAGAGATTCGTGGCGAAATTGTCATGCTGAAACGGGATTTTGAGGAGCTTAATAAAAAGCAGAAATCTCTAGGGCTGCCTACATTTGCTAATCCGCGCAATTTGGCTGCGGGAACAATTCGTCAATTAGATCCTGCGCTGGTGGCGGCGCGCCCGTTGCATTTTCGCGGATATGATGTGATTCGCGATGATGGTTCGGAAGTTCCGACGAATAGTTTTGCTTACGAGGCTTTGACGGCGCTGGGGATTTCTTGTAATCAGCAGGCTAGCGTTTTTGATAATTTGTCCGATGTGATGAAATTTGTCGACGAATGGAGCGACAAGCGTCATGATTTGCCGTTTAATACGGACGGGCTGGTTGTTAAGATTAACGATCGAGAGATATATGACAATCTCGGGATGGTGGGCAAAAATCCGCGTGGGGCGGTGGCTTATAAGTATGCAGCTGAAGAAGCTACAACGATTGTTCGGGATATAGTAATCTCTATTGGGCGAACTGGTGCGGCGACTCCGGTGGCTGTGTTTGATCCAGTGATGGTGGCGGGAACTACAGTGCAGCACGCCAGTTTGCATAACGCCGATGAAATTGAGCGTTTGGATATTCGGCGAGGCGACACTGTGGTGATTTTTAAGGCTGGCGATATTATTCCGCAAGTTGAGAGTGTCTTGAAGGAATTGCGACCTGCAGATTCTGAGCCAATTGATTATGAAGCAGAATTAAAACGGCAATATCCGGAGTTGGAATTTGTGCGACCGGAAGGTGAAGCCGTTTATCGAGTTAAGGGCTCTAGTGGTCCGCTGATTTTGAAGCGAGCTTTGGCACATTTCGCGTCTAAGGGTGCGCTTGATATTGATACGCTTGGTGAAAAGAATGTGGAGGTTTTAATTGACAACGGTTTGGTCGGCGATTTGGCGGATATTTTTACGCTTACTAAAGACGATTTGTTGAAACTGGATCGGTTTGCTGATATTTCTGCACAAAAGTTAATCTCGGCAATTGCCGATAAAAAACGCCCAGAATTAGAGCGATTTTTGTACGGTCTGGGAATCCGTCATATTGGTGCGCAAACGGCAATTGATCTGACGAATCATTTTGAGAGTATGGAAAATTTGGCGAAAGCGACGATTGATGATTTGCGACAAGTTGATGGTGTGGGTGAAATTGTTGCCGAATCTGTAGTGGCGTGGTTTGCTGATGAGGATAATGTAAAATTGCTAAATAAATTCACCGAGCTAGGTGTCGTTCCTCAGTTCAATAAAAAGGCTGGCGGTTTGAGTGGGAAAAGTTTTGTCGTCACGGGTACTCTGAAATCTATGGGACGCGACGCTGCTGCGGATAAAATTCGTAATCTCGGTGGAGTTTTTCAAACCGCAGTTTCTAAAGACACAACATATCTGGTGGCTGGTGGTAAGGTTGGTGCTAGCAAATTGAAAAAAGCTGAGCAATACGGCACGAAAATCATCGATGAGCAAGAACTATTGAAAATGATGAGCGACGCAGATCAATAGTCGCAGTGAGATATAAAGCTTGTGTTTTTTTGGACGATAATGCATAATTAAACATGAGCTGGTACGCATAGGGGCATTCTCCTATGCTTGCCAATTGAAAGACAAACACATATTCAAATATGCCCCGGGTGGGCGCGTAGCAGCTCTTCTATAGTGCTTATGGTATGATATAGTTATGGTTACTGTTTCAAAAAAAAGGGAAGAAAAACTAGCAAAATTAGTGCGAGAATTTTTTGCTGTTCATCCAGATGTGAAGCTTGTGGCAATAACTGGTAGTGCCGGAAAGGCTAGCGCAAAAATAGCTATCGGTACGGTTTTGGCGCAACAATTTGATATTCAACTTCGCAATGAAGAGCCGAAGACGAAAGCTGACGTTTTCCTTCAGATGATGGGCGTGAAAATGCCTGAAAAAGGCTTGTTCAAATGGTGGAAAGTGATGCGCGCCGTAAAGAAGAGAATTAAGGCCGAAAAACCGGAAGTTCAGGTAATTGTTCAGGAATTTAATCCAAAGGAACTTGGCTATAACGATTGGTTTAAGGCTTATGTTGTGCCAGATATTACGGTTGTAACTTCTGTGACGAATGGTCGAATGCAGGTTGAATATTCCCTGGAGGAAGTGGCGAATGAGATGATTTCGTTGGCGAATTTCTCGCGAATGGCGATGATAAATCGCGATGACATCGACGGGCGTTTTGCTAGTTTTTTGACGAATCCTAATATCACTACTTACGGAAGTGATCCTGTGGCGGAGTATAATTTTGACGATCGTAATTTTTCCCTGAAAGATGGACATCACGGCTTTATTATGTCGCCAGAAAATCCTAATGGATTAGAAGTCAATGTTAAGCTAATCGGCGAGCACAATATTCGTCCAGCGATCGTGGCGGCGGCTATTGGGTATGCGTTTGGTGAAACTGAGGATAATATAAAAAAAGGTATAGAGAATTTGCGTCCACTGCCTGGCAGGATGAATTTGCTGAAGGGTGCGGACAATACTTGGTTGATTGATGATAGCTATAGTTCGACGCCGTTGACTGCCTTGGCGGCTTTGCAGTCTTTGTATCGAATTGAGACTCCGCAGCGAATTGCTGTGCTTGGCAATATGAATGGCTTAAAGGGGATTTTTGAGCAAGCTCACGCTGAACTTGGTTCTCATTGTAGCCCGGATTTGTTGGATTGGGTTGTGACGGTTGGTGAGAAGGCTAATCAATATTTGGCGCCGGCCGCTCGTCAAAAAGGTTGCCAGGTGAAGGAATGTAAGAATGCCATCGAGGCTGGGTCTTTCGTACGCGACAAATTGAAATCCGAAGGCGTTGCTCTGTTTAAGGGTTCAAGCGGCGGCGTATGGCTAGAGGAATCTATAAAAATCAACCTTCATAGCACTGAGGACGATAAATACTTAGTCAGGCAAACGCCGGAGTGGATTGCTAGGAAAAACCAATTTTTCTCACAATTTAAAGATTAATGTGATGTATTAAATTCAAGGTATATAAAACAAGGGGGAATGATGGATCAAGGTAATCAACCTGCACCGCAGCCACAATATAATGGCGTACCGATGCAACCAAAAAAGAAGAAAACGGGATTGATAATTGGTATAGTGCTGGGGGTTATGGCTCTTATTGCTATTATTTCTGCTGTACTAGTTTATTTCTTGTGGTGGCAGAATCCAGAAAAGATGGTTACGGACGCTGTGTCTAATGCTATTATGGCAAAGAAGATGACTGCCGACGGTAAGGTAGTTATTGACATGCGCGACCGGGGGAAAATAGAGCTAAACGTAAAGGCTGCTACTGATTCGGGAAAGTCAAAGGCGAATATTGACGCTAAGCTTAATATCAAAGGGGTCGAAAAGAGTATTCCGCTAGATGGTGATATGGTTCTTGGCGATGATGGGACGATATATGTGAAGATAAATAACTTCAAGGAGTTGTATGGCACTTTGCTTGAGATAGTTATGGAGTCTTCATCTAGCGGAAATCTATCAAGATCTCAAATAGAAACTTACCGCGATCAGACATTGGAGAAGATGAGTTCTGAGATAGATAAAATGAGCGACACGTGGATGAAGATTTCTCCAGATGAAATCGGTAGCGAATACAAGTGTGGAATTAACGCTCTGAAGAAAATCCAAAGTGACGAAAGTGCACGTAAGGAATTGGCTCAGATTTATCAAAAGAATAGCTTCTTCACTATAAAAGATTCAAAGATTAGTGATCGTAACGGCGGACGCGGTTTTGAACTGCAGGGCGATAACAGTAAATTGTCGAAATTTAATGATGAGTTTAAGAATTCATCAGTCGGTAAGGCGCTCAGTAAGTGTGGAAAATCTAATAGCTACAAGAGTAGTGGATCATCATCTATTGACACAGCTTCATTGAAAGTATGGGTTGATAGGTCATCTCATGAACTGAAAGCCCTAGAGCTGAAAGGTGATAGCAAGAAGGTATCTGTAGAGATTTCATTTGACATTAACATGAACAAGTCTGAGGAGATTAAGGCGCCGTCGGACGCTGAAAGCTTGAAAGAGTTTATAGAAGGCTTTATGGAAGGGTATTCGAGCGGATTGTCATCAACCTCGACCAGATAATAGCTTAATTTTCTAATAATAATCCCGTTCGTAATGAGCGGGATTATTTGCTATAATTACAGATATGAGACGCTATAATCCGACAGAAATTGAACAAAAATGGCAAAACAAATGGGAAGCTGACGGCACTTACGCGGTTGATTTTAATGACACGACTCGGCCGAAATATTACAGTTTGAGTATGCTTCCGGGGATTACAGGGGCGGGAATTCACATTGGTCACGGTCGTACTTTTCAATTTGCCGACATCAAGGTGCGATTCAAGCGTCAGCAGGGCTATAATGTCTATCATCCAATCGGCTGGGACAGCTTTGGTCTGCCGGTTGAAAATTACGCTATTAAAGTCGGAAAAACGCCGCGTATGGCACACGATGAGGCGAAAGTCCACTTTAAGGAGCAATTGAAGCGACTTGGGTTTAGTTATGATTGGACAAAAGAAATTTCTACAGCCGATCCAGAATATTACAAATGGACTCAGTGGATTTTTACGCAATTATATAAGCACGATTTGGCATATCAAAAAGAGCAGCCGCAGTGGTGGTGTGAGACTGATAATACAGTGCTTGCTAACGAACAGGTTGAAGGTGGCAAATGTTGGCGCTGCGGTAATCCTGTAACCAAGCGAAATCTCAAGCAGTGGTTCTTTCGAATTACGGCGTATGCAGATGAAATTTTAGAGGCAACCGATGCGCTTGATTGGACGGAAATGGTTAAAACCATGCAGAAGAATTGGATTGGTCGATCAGTTGGTGCGGAAGTTGAGTTTGCGGTTAGTGGTCAAGATTCCAAGATTACAGTTTTCACGACTCGTCCTGACACGTTATTTGGCGCGACGTATGTAGCTTTGGCGCCGGAGCATCCTCTGATTCCTCAGTTGGTCAATTCTGATACGCGCGAAAAGGTTGAAGCGTATGTTCAAGCTTCGCAACAAAAATCTGATGTTGAACGTCAAGAGAATAAAGAGAAAACAGGTGTATTTACTGGCAGTTATGTCATAAATCCAGTTAATGGTCAAAAATTGCCGATTTGGGTGGCGGATTATGTTTTGGGTGGTTATGGAACCGGCGCAGTTATGGCAGTGCCAGCGCACGATGAACGTGATTTTGCGTTTGCCGAGAAATTTGACTTGCCGATTGTCCAGGTTATTGATAAGCCTGAACATTCAGCTGATACTGGCTGTTATTCTGGTGAAGGCGAATTGATAAATTCCGGACAATTTAACGGGACCAGGAGTGAGGATGCTCGCGAGCAAATTGTTGCGTGGCTGGAGCAGCAGAATTCTGGGCGAAGTAAAACCACGTATAAAATGCGCGATTGGTTGATTTCTCGTCAGCGCTATTGGGGTGCTCCAATTCCAATTGTTCATGTTGATGGTCGTGCACCAATTGCTGTGGCTGATGAATGTTTGCCGGTGATTTTGCCAGAGGTAGAGAACTTTAAGCCGACGGGCGGGAATACTTCCGTTTTGGCTCAGGTTAATGATTGGGTGCGAGTCTGGGTGGATGTTGAAACTGGAAAAACTGTACCGATTACAGAAAGTAAGCCTGACGGCGACAATTGGGTAGAAGGTCGACGCGAGACCGATACTTTGGACGGCTATGCTTGCTCTAGTTGGTATTTCTTGCGATATCTTGACCCGCACAACGATAATGAAGCGTGGAATCCCGAGAGAATTAACCATTGGATGCCAGTTGATTATTACAATGGCGCCGATCACGCCGTAGCTCACTTACTATACAGTCGTTTTTGGATGCGATTTTTC
This sequence comes from Candidatus Minimicrobia sp. QA0096, assembly GCF_963967315.1. Taxonomy (NCBI): domain Bacteria; phylum Candidatus Saccharimonadota; genus Candidatus Minimicrobia; species Candidatus Minimicrobia sp. QA0096. Next base: position 305,004 of record NZ_OZ017288.1, on the reverse strand, counting down.
TATAAGCTCGGCCTTGTTCCAACCCCTGAGCCTTTCAAGCGAATGATGTACAATGCATACATTATGGCACCAGATGGTCAGAAAATGTCCAAGTCTAAGGGTAATGTCATTGATCCAATGGAGATTATGGACAGTGGATACGGCGCCGATGCGCTGCGAGTTTATGAAATGTTCATCGCTCCTTATGACATGGACGCGCCATGGGATCCTCGTGGTGTTCCGGGGACTTACAGGTTCTTAAATCGAGCATGGAACTTGGTTCAGGAGTTCGTTGATAATAATCCAAATGACTCTCTTGACGCGAATGAAAAAACAACTCAAGAACTATTGCGACTGACTCATTCGACAATTAAAAAAGTTACTCGCGATATTGAAGACGAGAAGTTTAATACAGCTGTAGCTTCGATGATGGAAATGGTCAATGGCCTGTATAAGATAAAAGAATCGCAAGGAATTGACATGTTAGATGAATGGCGATTTGCATTAGAAAGCTTGATTCAGATTTTGGCACCTTTTGCTCCGCATATCACAGAGGAATTGTGGCATGAAATGGGTCATGATGATACGGTTCACATTGGTCACTGGCCAAAGTGGGATGAAAAATATCTAAAGAGCAGCGTGATGACTATTATAGTTCAAGTGAATGGCAAGCTTCGTGCGAAACTTGAACTGCCGAGTGATGTAGATAGGCAGAGTGTTGAGGAAGCGGCTCTGGCTGATGAGAATGTCCAGAAATTCATAAACAATAAACCACCTAAAAAGATGGTTTATGTTTCAGGTAAGCTGGTGAATATTGTAGTCTAGGAAACAGTCTACTTCGCTTCTATTCCTGTTATGGCTATGCTTGGCTTTCCGTCACCGTTTATGTCACCTATGGCGATGTTGACGGTAGTTCCTGGTCGGATCTCTGTATTGCCCGTCTCATCTTTGTAGAGTTCTTTCATGCTAATGCCAGTTTCATATATGGAGCTTCTTGCCTCATTAGGGTCTATCTTATTTTCAGGATTTTCCTCGTTGTATTCTTCCATGGCTGTTTCAGCCACCGAAGTCGGATTTTCTCCCTCTTCAAGTGTGACGGTGTGAATTTCTGTATCTTCCGGTAGCTCCGTGATGATTCCATTGCTATAATCCTCTACAACTTGAGCTACTTGGTGGGCAGGGCTTGGTCCTTTTTCTGGTGATTTAGGGCTATGGAATAAGCCTAGGGCGTTTGCAACTCCAGCTACGCCTAGCGTGGCTAATGCTACTGCACCGATTTTAACTACAGATTTTGGTATTTCTATTACAGGTCTGTCGTCTTCATTGTTGTTTTGTGATGTAAATCGTTCCGTGTTCATGTTTGCTATATTACCATAAACGACATAAAAAGTCAATATTATTATCTAATTTGTAGACAAGCTCTTGAGATTGTCCAATAAAAAAGGTATAATGGTACGTAAGTTTTATGACAACCTAAAAGAGGAGAATAAATTATGGCACAACCTAAGAAACAGAGTAGCCCACGTAAAACTGGTCTTCGTCGCAGTCATTTGGTATTAAAATTGGCACGTCGCGTTAATGCAACTTCACCAGTTAAAGTGAAGACAACCAAGCGTGAAACTGGTAAAACAACAAAATAATAATTACGAACAGGACGCTTAATAATGGCATCAAACCGTCATTTGGGACGAATTGTCGCACTGCAAACACTTTATGAACATGAATTTCGCAAAGAGGTTGGCGATAGCGATGTTGACTATAAGACTATTTTAAAGCGTAATTTGGCTGAATATAAATCATCAGTTGACGATATTGAATTTATTGATAATTTGATCAGCGGCGTACTTTCGACGCAGAGTCAATTGGATGAGAAATTGCAGCCATTGGCGCCAGAATGGCCTATCAGTCAGTTGCCGCGAATTGATCGGGCAGTACTTAGAATTGGTTTATATGAATTGCTATATTGCGCAGATACCGTTCCGCCAAAAGTGGTGATTAACGAAGCTGTAGAATTAGCAAAAGCGTTCGGTTCGGATAACTCGGGTAAGTTTGTGAATGGCGTGCTTGGCACGGCACTCCGTACTCTCGTGGAGGAGTCCGACAGTGAGAACAAGCAACTTTGATAAGATAAAAAAATATTTTAGTGGCAGCAAGAAGCCATTGATTCAGGAAATTGTACGCGAGCCAACCGCTGGTGGCGTGATTTTTCGTCGTAATAAAAAGGGCGAGGCGGAATTTTTGCTATATCAAGACGCTCGCGACCGCTGGACAATTCCCAAAGGTCATATTGAGCCAGGTGAAACGGCTCAGGTGACGGCTCGTAGGGAAATCGGCGAGGAAACTGGATTGAAGAAAATTGAACTGCACGGCTGGCTGGGCAAGGTAAATTTTCGTTATCGTCGAATCGATAAATTGGTATTGATGACAACGCAAGTTTATCTAGTTAAGGCATTGGATCCTAATGAGAAACTCCAAAAGGAAGAGTGGATGAATGGTCTTAAATGGTTTAGTTTTCATGAGGCGCTGGATGAAGTTGAATATGAAGATATTGGCAAGCTGATTCTTTTGGCGATGAAACGAATTAGACAGGAGAATTTATAAATGAACGGAATGAACACTACGCCATATCAAGAATTTGCGCGCGAAAAATTAGGTTTTGAGTTTGAGAATTTGGATTTGCTAATCACGGCTTTGACTCACCGCAGTTATGTCAATGAGCATCGAAAATCCGTCCATCACCACAATGAGCGCTTGGAATTCTTAGGTGATGCGGTTTTGGAATTGGCAGTAACGGAATATTTGTTTACGCATTTTTCTGAGCCAGAGGGAATTTTGACTGCTTGGCGGGCAGCTTTGGTACGAACGGAAAGTATTGGTGACGCTGGCGATAAATTAGGTTATGGTCCGCTAATTCGTATGTCAAAGGGTGAGAAAAATGGCTCGGAACGAGCGCATTTACAGATTTTAGCTAATGCGTTTGAGGCAGTAATTGGCGCTATTTATTTGGAGCGTGGCTTTGACGATGCTCGCGATTTTATTCACAAGCATATCATAGTTAAATTAGATGGAATTTTGGAGTCGGGCAGTTGGCGTGATCCGAAGTCGTATTTGCAGGAGATTTCTCAGCGAGTTGACAATCAAACGCCGGTATATAAAGTCCTGAGCGAAGAAGGTCCAGATCACGATAAGGTCTTTACCCTTGGGGTTTTTGTTGGCGATAATATGATGGGGCGAGGTATTGGTCCGTCAAAGCAAGTCGCCCAACAGCAAGCTGCTCGTGCTGCAATTGCTAAATATAAAGAATCTGGCGAGAAATAATTAAAGTTTGCACGGCGTAAACTGCTCGTGTATAATGAAAATACAGTTTAATTCCAGGAGGAGGGGCAGAATGTCAACAATAGATCAGCAGTTTGTAGAATATACTGTAAAGGCGTTGGTTGGACATCCAGAAGACGTCGTAGTAGACCGAACAATTGATGAAAAGGGCGTTTTACTAACATTGACAGTTAATCCGGCGGATTTGGGTCGAGTTATTGGTAAGCGTGGTAGTACGGCACAGAGTTTGCGTACACTTCTGCGAGCCTTGGGTGCAAAGAATGACGCTCGATATAACTTGAAGATCGTTAACAATGATGGTTTTTCTGGTGAGCGTGAAGAAAATGATTATAATGGTAATGCTTCTGTGGATAACTCAACAGATGAAACTGTGGAAAATGAATCATCTTACGCAGAAAGCACCAGAAAAGAGCTTGCAGAACTCGACGATCTTGATATATAATTAAAACCAGTTCAAGCACAGACATTATGCGAGAACAGCTCTATGCGAGACAATGGGTAACCATTGAGAGCCTTATTTGTGCTAAAAAACCGTCCTTACTGGGGCGGTTTTTTGGTGGGGAATAATTTCTGTAAAAAGACATGAAAATAGCCCGCCGAGAGGCTCAAGCTGAGACTTAATGTCTCAACGAGCTATTCTCAGCGGGCTTTAGGCCCTAGTTGCGGGAACGAATACTCCACGCTGGGGTCGCATTGTTCCACAGCTCGTGGAAGCTATTTTCGACCCTCTGAGGGAGGTGCATTTTGCACTTCTCAGTATCGTAGACACGGCGTAGACAGACTCCAGGGGAGGCGTGCTTAAGAAAGACGTTCGCAAGCTCGCCTCCAACAGCTTCATCGAGGAAGTTGTACAGATAAATTTCGGGATAACCTTCCCAGAAGATCTCCCCGAACTCCTGGTCGAGCTGGACAGACTCCGCGTCCCTCTCTTCGTCGAGATCATACCATTCGGTGCCGTCATAGACGGTGATGGTACAGTCATCGTACAGAGAGTTTAGTGCTAGACCATAGCCATCGTCCGCCCACCAAACGGAGCTAATCTCGCATCCGGACAAAATCTCCAGTGCCGCTTCCTCCGACTGCTCGTTGGAGGCGTTTGGCTCCATAGAGACCGAGGCAGTGATAGTGACAGAGACATGCCCGTCGGGTGCTTCCTCCACGATAGAGTAAGCTAGCAGACCGCATTCCGCGAGAGTCATTTCCCATGATTCAGCGTCCTTGTGCATGATGCATCCTTCTTGTCTAGGATCTACTTCTGTTCGGTTGAACAAAAGCTGATATATATCATACCTGGACAAAAAAGTCAATACTTGCTACACTGTAACAGATGAGAAAATTTCAAGTAATTACGCTTTTTCCGGAAATGATGACGGGAGTTTTTAACAACTCCATGATGTGGAAGGCACAAAAAGACGGTATTGTGGAGCTTGCGACGGTGAATCTGCGGGAGTTTGGTTTGGCCCCGCGGCGTCAGGTAGATGACACGCCGTATGGCGGCGGCGACGGGATGCTTCTTATGATTGAGCCGTTATGGAAAGCGGTAGAATTTGCTAAATCTCAAGATGAAACAGCGAAGGTGGTATTAATGAGTCCGCGCGGGCAGCGCTGGAAGCAGGCCAAGGCTCAGCAGGAAGCAGATGATGACAGGGGTGTGATATTCATTTGCGGGCGATACGAGGGTGTCGATGAGCGAATTTTGGAGTTGGTCGACGAGCAATGGAGTATTGGCGATTTTGTGCTGACGGGCGGAGAGCTGGCGGCAATGATGATGATTGATTCTATTGTTAGGTTGATTCCTGGAGTTTTGGGCGGTGAAAAATCTGCGGAAATTGAGAGTTTTTCAGATGGAGAAACGTTGGAATTTCCACAATATACACGACCTGAGGAGTTTAAAGGTTTACGTGTGCCGGACGTATTGTTAAGTGGTCATCACGGAAAAATAGCAGAGTGGCGTGCCGAGCAGTCTCGAATATTAACAAAGAAAAATACCCCATAGAGACGGGGTATTTTAAGTTGTGGTGGATTTGTCGTAGAGCGAAAGATACTGTTTTATGGTGTTTATTTTTGTAACGTTCGCTGATTTAACTTTATGACGTTTTTATAAAAAGTGCAAGTGCTTTCGTAAAAAATACAACAAGCTTGAGCTTTTTTGACGCGCAAGCTATACTGAAATTATGTCTAGAAAAGTGAATAAAATTGTTAAATTGATTGCAGGACTATTAATAATGGTGCCATTATTATGTCAATTATTTACGTTTGAGAAGTTTTCTGCGGTCCTTACTTCTGTAGGGATTATGCCATATTTAAGCCTTCCGATTGTGATAATATTGGTAGTTGTTGAGCTAATATCGTTGCCGTTTTTGATTGATATGAATATATCAAAAAGAATTACTCTGACGAGCAGAGTGGCTGGTTTTTTGAGTTTGGGGATTATGACGGTAATTAGTTTTTTGGCGTTTGCGAATGGGCACGCGGCAGTGATATTTGGTGCAACGATAAAGAATGTGAATAATGTGGCTGCGATTTTTCTGGTATTCGTGATGTGGTCTTTGTTGATCTGTGCAAATTTATCGACGAAAAAAACAGCCAAATAATTGGCTGCTAAATTTCAAACTTGGCTGGGATGGAGGGATTCGAACCCCCGAATGGCGGGACCAGAACCCGCTGCCTTACCGCTTGGCGACATCCCAACGGCAAACACAATTGTACTATAGAAAAATGATTTCCGCAAGCGTTTACTGACTAGCATTGACGCGATATACTGGTAGTATGGATTTGCAATGGATCGTGAAGCTAATTGCTGACGGACTAGTGGTGCCGGTCGTGCTAATTGGTGTGTACGCGCTGATAAAATTGGTGCCAAATAAAGAGAAATATCAAGTTTATAGTCAGGTGTTGATGGCTGGTTTGACTGCTTACGTGGCGGCAAAAATTATCGGGTCAATTTATCAACCAGATCAGATGCGCCCGTTCGAGATTCTGGGAGTGTCTGCTGGTGCGTCATTCCTTAATAATCCGGGTTTTCCGTCCGATCACGCGCTATTTACAATGGCAATTACTTTGGCGGTATTTTTCGGAGCAAAGAGTTGGCGGTTGGCTGTTGTTTGTTTGGTTATGACAATCTTAATATGTGTTGGTCGGGTTATCGCTCTGGTGCATACGCCACTTGACGTTATTGGCGGATTATTGATTGCCTGCGTAGGGATTATTTGGTATAAACCGATGAATCTCCTGAAAAAACATAATATTTAAGTATATACATTTGCAATATTGACAAGTTTACGTTACAATTTACGTATGAAATTATTGTCGGCTATTTTCCGTGAAGAAATATCAGATTACACATATCCATTTTCAAGGCGAGTTTTCTTGAGGATTTTGGCGATTTTAGTTGCTAGCGGCGTGGCTATTTGGTTGCTGGCACTTGCGTTTGATAAATTTATGATTACACCCGTATTTTGCGCGAACGCTGAGCATATTTCTATTTGCGCAAACAGCACAAGCATCGCATCTTACGTCGCGTTGGTTTTGGCGGGAATTATGCTAGTTCCAGTGTTGGCGGTATTTGACATCAAGCGACCTCTGCTAGTAGTGATCGCGGCAACTGTGTCATTGTGGGGTGCTACATTATGGGCTGGCGGATCTTGGATTTTGTCATTGCTATGGGTAGTTTTGGCGACAGTTTTGGTATATTTGTCGTTAATCTGGTTAAATAGAATTCGTGGCAACGGCGCAGTAATTTTATTTATGACTTTATTCGCAATCTTAGCACGAGTTGTCTTGGCGCTATAATCACTGTACACTAAGTGTATGGAAATCATTATCATTATTCTCTTAATTGTTATTACTATTGGTTTGGGTGCGACTTTATTTGTCCTGCAATCAAAAATCAGTGAGCTAAAAAATCAATCATCCGTCGAGCTAATTAAAACCGATGTCGTGGAATTGGGGCGGACTATTGCAAAACTGAACGAATCCGTTAGCGATAAGTTGGAGCGAAGCAATGCGCAAGTCCAGACTTCCGTACAGAAACAATTGTCAGAAAGCGCGAAGTTGGTGGCTGACGTGACGCAGCGATTGGCGAAATTGGATGAGACTAATAAGCGTGTGGTTGATGTGGCAACTGATCTGAAAACCTTGCAAAACGTGCTGCAAAACCCAAAGCAACGCGGGGTTTTTGGGGAGTTTTATCTGGAAAGTGTGTTGGATAATGCTTTGCCAGCCAAGCAATATCAAATGCAATATCGTTTCAAGGATGGGGAAGTTGTCGATGCGGTTATTTTTCTGGACAAGGGTCAAATATTGCCGGTGGACAGTAAGTTTTCTTTGGAGAATTACAATCGCATGATTAACGCCGAGACAAAATCTGAGCGTGAAATGTGGCTAAATAAGGTGAAGGCTGACCTTAAGGGGCGAATCGACGAAACTAGTAAATATATTCGTCCGCGCGAAAACACCATGGACTTTGCTTTTATGTTTATTCCTAGCGAATCTTTGTATTACGATCTTCTGATTAATAATGTCGGTCAGGGCGGTTCGAGTCGCGATCTGATTGAATATGCGTTCCGAGATAAGCGAGTGATTATTGTTAGTCCGACTAGTTTTTTGGCGTATCTACAGACTGTTCTTCAGGGGCTTCGTAGTTTGCAGATTGAAGAGCAAGCTAAGGATATTCAAGTTCGAGTTGGTCAATTGGGCGTTCATATTAAAAAGTTTGACGAGTTGATGACGAAAATGGGTAAGAGTCTTAGTACGACCGTTGGTCATTATAACAATACGTACAAGGAATTGGGGAAGATCGATAAGGATGTTGTGCGAATTTCTGGTGGCGATAACCAGGCGCAGCCGGAGCTGATTGATCGGCCGACTCAAGAAGATTGACATAAAAAATACCCCGCCGATTAAGCGGGATATTTTATTGTGAAGTTATAATCTATTCTTCGTCTTTGTTTCGGTAATTGACGAGTAGAAATAGGTTGCCACCTAATGCTGCGCCGATTAGGGTAGCGGCAATTACTTCCAGGCTAAAGCGTGAATAGCTTTTTTCGCCTTCAGCTGGCAATACTCCGTTGCTACGTAGTTGAGAGTCGGTTTTCTCTGTAATAGCCAAAGAAACTGCCGGGTTCAAAGTTGCGCCTGAGATGTAGATTTCGCGTGGGTAAGTGCGGCCGTTTTTCTCAGTTTGAGCAGTACTTTGCTCTTTTTGGATTTTTGCAATAGCAGTACTTTTAATGTACGAAGAGATTGAGCCAGATACGACAAGACCAATCATCAATGCTAAGCCAATTCCAAAAGCTTGACCAGCTGCTTTGATTTCTTTGCGCTGCAATACTGCGGCGATGCCAAATACAAATACAGCGGTACCGACTAATTCCATCGCGAAGATATTCCAAGAGAATGCAGTAAATTGGTCGAAGCTTAGGGCGAATCCGCCGTTTGTTAATGAGCCAACAAGCACGATAGCTGCCATTGCACCGAGGAATTGTGCGCCCCAGTAAAATGGTACAAGTACGGTCTTTAGCTTACGCATTGTCCATAGACCAAACGTGACAGCTGGGTTTACGTGTGCGCCAGAAATGTTGCCGATAATTGCAACGATAAACATCAATGCAAAACCGACATACATCGATGACAAAATATCTGATGCGAACAATGCGGCAAGTGTCAAAATGAATGTGCCGATAACTTCCGCAATAACGATGTTAATTAAGTTGTCTGGTAATTTAGAATCTAGTTTGACACGCTTGCTTTTAGCGGTAGATTCAGTAACGACGTACTTGACGGTCGTTTTGGTTTCAGTCTTAGCGGCAGCGGTTTTCTTTTCTGCAGCTTTAACTGGGGCTTTCTTTGAAGTTTTCTTCGTAGCCATATTCCCTCCTTAAAGTAATATCACGACTATTATAACATAATTTGCTATACTGTAGTTATGGGATTATTTGTAAATCAACAAGATCAGCGTAGTGAATTGCAAGAGCGAATTGCGGCGGAATTAAGAGAGAAGGCGAAAGCTTCGAGTTTGCAAGAAAAGGCAACTATGGACGGCGTCGACGACATAAGATATTTGGAAGGCACGAAACAGACGACGACTTTGGCGTGGGCGTGGATTTTAATTGCTATTATGGCTGGTGTGGTGATTGTAATGTTTTTAATGCAAGGACGATAAAATGGTTGACTTAGACGAATTGAGAAGAGAAATAGTTTTGGCGGTTTCGCAATCCAAATCTCCGCGTGAGTTTTTACGTGATCGACGGCTTAGAGAATTGTATGATCAAATCAAGTCATTGCCACCAGTTGAGCGTGGTCCGTTCGGCAAGCAGATTAACGAGCTGAAACAAGCTGTTGAACAGGCTATTGCTGTGCGACTGGAAGAGCTGGAAAAAGTTGACTTGAAATCTATTGACGTTACGGCGCCGATGGATATGAATTCACACAAGCCTGAACTTTTGCCGAGCGAACAAGGCACGATTCATCCGCTGAGCGCTGAAATTGAGCGCATTTCTGAGATCTTTAATCGTATGGGATTTGTCACGGAAGAGTCCAGAGAGATTGACGATCAATTCCATATGTTTGAGAGTCTGAATTTTCCAAAAGGTCATCCAGCGCGCGACGATTACGATACGTTTATGACCGAGGAAACTGATTCTAATGGCGACCGTTTGATTGCTCCAGCGCATACGTCGACTATGCAAAATCGTGTGTTAATGAAATATCGCGACAATTTGGAAAAAGGCGAGGCTATTGCCGCTATCGTTCCTGATCGCGTTTTCCGCAACGAAGATTTGGATGCGCGCCACGAGCATACGTTTTATCAAGTCGAAGGCGTGTACGTTTCACGCCGAGTTAATGTTGGCAATTTGATTGCCACGCTGCAAGAATTTTTGCAGGAATATTATGGCAAGAAACTTGACGTTCGCGTTAATCCATTTTACTTTCCGTTCACCGAGCCGAGCTTCGAGTTTGCATTAAGTTGTCCGTTTTGTGAAGGAAAAAATCCTGATTGTAAAGTCTGCTCTGGGGAAGGTTGGATTGAGCTATTGGGCTGCGGAATGATTCATCCGAATGTACTGAAAGCCGCTGACATTGATCCGAACGAATACACTGGCTTTGCCTTTGGTTGCGGCATTGACCGGCTGGTAATGATGAAATATGGCATCGAAGACGTGCGGTATTTTGAAAGCGGTAAGTTGGACTTTTTGGAACAGTTTTAAGGAGCTATTACACACGATAATAGTAGTAGCTCAAAAACTTGTAATAAAAGAGGCAGTTCTGTGTGCCGATAGAGAATTTGTTGCAGCGAGAGAGATCGCTAAAAAAGATAGGAGGAGGTAAAATGGATACACAACAATTTGACGCACTCATCATTGGTTTTGGCAAAGCTGGCAAAACATTGGCGGTAGCGCTGGCAAATGCGGGAAAAAAGGTAGCGCTAGTGGAGCGGTCGCCAAAGATGTATGGCGGCACCTGTATTAATATTGCTTGTATTCCTACTAAGGTGCTAGTCAATGCAGCCGAACATCATCAAAGTTTTGATGAGGCGATGGCGCATAAGACAACAGTGGTAGCGCGGTTGAATGAGAAGAACTATCATATACTTGCGGATCGTGAAACAGTGAGCGTCATTGAGGGTGAGGCATCGTTCGTAGATGATCGTACTGTGAAGGTTGTGGCGGGTAACGACGAGCTAGTAGTTAGTGCACCGCAGATTTTTATTAACACCGGTGCGGAATCAATCATCCCAGATATTCCAGGTGTTGATAAGCCGTTTGTGTATACCAGTACTGAATTGCTGGATAGAATGACGCAGCCAAAACAGCTAGCTATCATTGGTGGCGGTTATATTGGGTTAGAATTTGCCTCAACTTATGCCAAACTTGGTACAAAAGTAACAGTATTTGAGAGGGGCGATGCCCTGCTTGCACGTGAAGATCCAGCAATTGCTCGGGCTGCTACTGAAGCATTGCAGGCACAGGGTATTGAGATTGTGTTTAGTGTGGATGTGACAGCGATTGAGGGTGAGTCTACTGCGACGATTCGCACAGTAAATCATGATGATTACGCTGGTTATGATGCGGTTTTGATGGCTACGGGTCGTCGCCCGGCAACGATGAGCTTGAATTTACCAGCTGCTGGTGTAGCGACGGATGAGCGCGGGGCAATTGTGGTTGATGAAACACTTCGCACTAGTCGGTCGCATATTTGGGCAATGGGCGATGTAACGGGCGGGCCACAATTTACCTATGCGTCGCTGGACGATTTTCGGATTGTGAGAAGCCAGTTGCTGGGTGACGGTCTGTACACTCGCGCCAAACAAAAAACCTTGCCGTACACGGTCTTTATGCAAACGCCGCTAGGTCGGGTGGGTATGACAGAGGCTGAGGCGCGTGCGACGGGGTGCGAAATTATCGTAAAAGAGCTGCCTGCTATGGCGATTCCACGCCTGCATGTTGATAATGCTACAACAGGATTGCTGCGTGCGGTGATTGATGCAAACACTGAACAAATTTTGGGTGCTAGTTTATTGTGTCGCAACTCACCAGAAGTCATTAATATTATCAAAACTGTAATGGATAATGGCCTGCCATATACTGTGCTGCGTGACCAAATATTCACTCATCCAACGGTGAGTGAGGCATTAAACGATTTATTTGCATAAAGGAATAATTATGAATCACACAATTTTTGACGACATCGTATCTGGAAAAATGAAATCTTGGAAGATTTGGGAAGATGAGAAATTCCTAGCATTTTTAACACCGTTTCCGAATACACCAGGTTTTACTGTGGTGATTCCGAAACAGAATCCGGGCGATTACGTATTTTCTTTGGATGACAATCTATATTCTGAAATGATGCTGGCGGTGAAAAAAGTTGCTGGTATTTTGGAAAAAGCGTTTGACACTCCACGAGTGGCGCTGATTTTTGAAGGCACGGGTGTGGCGCATGTGCATGCCAAATTGATGCCGCTTCATGGCGATTTGGCAAAGGGAATTGGTTCGCCAGTGTCACACGAGCAAGCGTTTTATGAGAAATATCCTGGCTGGCTAACTACGGCTGACGGTCCGAAAATGGACGACGCTCAATTGGATGAAATTCAGGCACGAATTTTGGCCGCCCAAGATAAATAGTAATTTTCTATTTTGATTCTAATTTTACGTCTTTTCCTTCGTACATATCCAAGTAGAACGGATATAGTTTGGCGGCGTGCTTTTTAACCTCGTCTTGGTTTAAGGCTACAATGTCGTGACCGATACCAAATGAGGCTGGAATTGAATAATATTGGAATTTGGCGCCAGAAGCCGCAGCCATTTGCTTGGGTATGTTGACCGCGAGATTTTTATCAATTGCGGTGTCGTTTTCGCTCGTTACAACCCCGACATATTTTAGCCCTGGAGCTTTTAGGTCGGATTTATAGTTCTTAGCGATTATTATATATTTTCCAAGAGCGCGATATGACAAATTGCTACCCGTGAACGAATCTGGAAGAATATTACGTCCGTAAAGATTTCGTAAAAGCGGGATTTTCCAGGAAGGGGTTTCTGACGCTGAAGGCTGATAAAAAGGTGATAAAAGTAGCGCTCGTGATATGGTTTGGCTGTTGTGCTGCGTAATCCAAGTTGCCATATTTGCGCCGCCAGAAAGTCCGACAACTCCCGTTTCATCGCCCAAACCACTAAGTATGCTGGTGCTGGAGTTCATAAATTGTGCCATTGCTGGAATGGTAATTTCTCCGTGTCGTTTGTTGTCTGTCAGGCCGTGGCTGGGAACGCGGGGAATATAGACGTTATAGCCGGCATTGAAAAAGGTGTCGCCCAAGTCTGCGAATTGCTGTGGGCATGCGCTTACGCCATGAATCATCATGACGGCTTTGGTGGTTTTTTTACCGTGGGTTTTAATAATCGATCGGCATTCTGGTCTAACGTCGGTATTTGAAGTGTCTTCGCTAACAGTACGATTTGCAGCGGCGATGGCATCGTTGTAGTTCAATTTTTCAGAGCTTGAAGATTGCAATTGCTTGGATGTTGCTGGCCAAAAGAAGGCTGCGGCGACTAGTAAAGCAGTTATAACGACAATTGAGCAGACTGCCCAAATAGTAATTTTTATGATGCGATTTTTTCGTGAAGTATTCATGAGTATATTATATTGGTTGCGAGTGGAGTTGTGAAGTTTTGTGGTGATCTTCTTAATAGCCCATACAAATGTCTCTATAAGGTCGCGTCACAATTTCCATTGAATTTAGACCGAGTTTGGCTTCAATTTCACTAATCGTCATCAGTGCGCCAGTCTCATCATCCGACAAAACCTCAACTTCTACGAAAGTTCCGGCGCCTTTGATTTCGTCGATGGCTACCGTTGCCTGCGGAAAATCAGAGGATTGAAACGAGCGACGATATTTGTTGACCTCGACCAGATGCACCATGCCGAGGCTTGCCAGTAGCTGCTTGGCGGTTGCCGTGTCTTCGGGCTGAATTGGCAGGTTTGTCTCGGGCTTGATGATTACATTATTTTCCGTATGTGTCGCAGCGGTCGTTGCTGGCTTATATGTTATCTCAGCAAAACTATCGCGCTGGCGAATCCGCAAGCATTCAACCGTCTGCATAAAGTCGACGTCAGGACGAGAATAATACGTATCAATTTCGTGAAGATTACTCTTTAACTCAAAACCGATGTTTTGCAACCGCTCGATTAGCTCTTCAATATTGCCCGTTAGCTGGCGCTTGCGTTCGATTTCTAGTAATTTTTTGGTCATTTGATAGCCTTTCTTGTGGAAGTGTAGATATTTGAATATTTATTTATATGATGGTTTAATTATAGCAAGAAAGGCAAATAATTTTATGACCACACACCAATTAAAATTGGCGACTGAGCCGTTTAATGCTATTATTTCTGGCAATAAGACTATCGAGTCGCGACTATATGACGCCAAACGACAGAAAATCCAGATTGGGGATCTAATTATTTTTACAAATAGAGATAATTCCGAGCAAACTGTTACCGCTGAGGTTGTTGGTTTGCTGAGATACGCGACATTTCGTGATTTATTTTCTCACAATAATCCGCGAAAGTTCGGCGGCGATAATGTCGAATGGTTAGAAAATCAAATTTCTGAATTTTATTCTATTGAAGACCAAAAGATTTATGGCGTGATTGGTATTGAGTTTAAGGTTTGCCGGTAAGCTTGCATATTGGCGGCGTTAATATTTCCTCTTCAGAATCTTTTCTCTACTAGAAAACCAGCTAGAGCTAATAATCCAGGACTATCGTCGCCTTTACTTGTTTTAAGATTGTGTTCATATTTGCGACGTTTATAGTTTTCGCTAGGTCATTTTTGGCTAGTGGCGTAGCGGTTTGTTGATAAAAATATATGGGCGCTGAAATATAAAATGGGTCAGACGTGAAAGCTTCGGCAAGGTTTCTTAGGCCGGTTGCGTGCGAGGATATGTTAAAGCTTTGTAAATATGTTTGTATAGTTTCACTTGAGCTCAGTCGAGCAAGGTCTGTATTTTTTACGGTGTAGGTTTGGCTGGTGTAATTGCCGTCATAGTACGCTATAAACTTTCCGGGGCTGGACGGGTAGGCTGAGATTTTATCGAAACAAATGTCGCGCACTAGATCTAAAAGTATTGGGTATGTACAGAAAAATGCGGCAGTCAATTCATCGCTGGCGTCAGCAATTTCTATATCAATCTTAACGTCTGTAAAATCCTTCGGACTATGACTGATTTTAAGAGGAGAAATTTTAGATTTTGGGTGTGAATTGCTGGGAGTGGTTTTTTGACTATCGATAAAATATTTTTGACAAAGAGCGAGCTGTTCTTGTAATAATGTCATGTCTGTTATATCAATGTTGGATTGCATCTCGGCTTCTATGTGTGAGATGGACTGTTGAATAAGGGGTATTTCAAAAGGCGTAATATCGTTGATGGTTTTTTCAAATAATGTATTAGACTCGCTTGTGAATAGTGCGGACGCAAAAAATACGCTTGATTCGCTAGTCGTGCCATCCAACTCTCCAACGAAAGCCCGGTTGCCGCCAATTTTTTCTGTTTCCTTTAAGAATCGCCTAATAATCAGATGCTCAAACAAGTGGCACGTGTCGTGGTCTGCTGGTAAATCGTAGGCAGAGTATAGCTTATGAATCATAGGTTTATTATAACAAGGTAGTAACCCCACTCAGGTAGCTTTATGCTACCAGGACGGGGTAATCTAGAACTTAGAAACACTCAGTCGGCATAAACCTACCAACTCCGCTTTTGTTTGACTGCTGCCAGATAATAGTGGCAACGGCCATTTGGGTCTGAGATGAAAAATAATTCTTCTGCTTCATCATTTGGACAGATTCTGAGGTGTTGGTCATTGGCATACGGCTTGATAAGATATGTGAATTCAAACTCAAAACCACCAGACATTTTCTTTACCTGTTGACTCTCGTCTGTTGGGTCGGGATAGTCAATTGCTACAAGTATGAGCGACATGAGCGACTGGCCAGCTGTTGTTTGAAATAGATAATAGACCGCATCTGGATATAGCGTGATGAAAGAAGCAAATTCACGAACGTACGTCGCTTCATTCAGTACAGGAAAGGCCTGAGTGATAAAATCTGGTATTGTGATGCCGATGCTATTTTTCATGTCTTTATAATTGTACTATTTTGAGTGTGAAAAATGGACAGTTTTATGACGTGTCCAGGTCATATAGCTCAGAAGAGCCCGGTCAGGTGGTCTCGCAGGCGCAGGTCGTTGCCATTCATGATCGTGAACTTATTATCCACGATCACATGACCTCCCTCGCTGTCAGGCAGTCGCCAGAACACAATGTTCTCGCCGAGTGGGCCACCGGTAGCCTTAACATGGCCATGACCATCACCAGGGATGTTGCCATACCTGCCGCCGTAGTAGACGTTGATCATCCCTCCAGACCGCTGGATTCTCGCTTCTTTTCCGTCGAACCAGCCGAACTGTTCCATGATAACTCCTTCTGGAGTCGGGCAGAGAAAGACTATTCTCTGCGAAGTGGGACGTCTCAAACCCAATGGTTTTGAGCGAAACGCCGACCTCTGCGAGTGCAAAGGCTGATATATATATCAATAACAGAACGCGATGTCAACTAATTATGTAATATATTTTGACAATTGTTGATTTGCACCGCGGATTTCCGTCGAATCATTGATAGTAAGGTGATATAATTATACTAGTATGAAAGTTAGCTTAAATCTTATAAAACAATTAATTGACTTTGAACTACCGCCGGTGGATGAGCTGGTTGCGCGGGTAAATCAGCAACTTGGTGGCGTTGAGGAAGTGATTGACCTGAAAGCCAAATATGGTGGCGCGCGCATTGTGCGAGTTGTTGAGTGCGAAAAGCATCCGAATGCGGATCGTTTGAGTGTGACTAAAATTGACGATGGTGGCGTAGCGGACGTTCCAAGGGATGATAATGGTTGCGTGCAAGTGGTTTGCGGTGCGCCGAATGTTCATGCTGATATGTGGGCAATTTGGTTGCCGCCAAAAAGTACCGTCCCAGCGAGTTTTGATGACGCCGAGCCGTTCGTGCTGGATGCGCGACCGCTGCGTGGAATCTTAAGCCAGGGTATGCTGGCGGCGGCTGATGAGCTGGCGATTGGTACAGATCACGAGGGAATTATTGAGATCAATGAGCGTGATATTCCGGCGGGTGTTACACTTCAGGCTGGCGCGAGCTTTGCGGAAGTGTTTGGGCTGGACGATTACGTGCTGGAAATTGAGAATAAGATGTTTACACACAGGCCGGATTGTTTTGGGCAACTTGGCGTGGCGCGCGAAATTGCTGGCATTTTTCATCAGCAGTTTAATAGTCCTGACTGGTATAATGCTATTCAAGAATTCGCAAATAGCGATGGCTTAGAGCTTGAAGTGTTTAATGAAGCTAATGAGCTTGCGCCCGCATTCTCTGTGATTGCTATAAAAAATGTAGATATTCATTCAAGCCCGTTGTGGTTGCAATGTCAATTAGTCGCAATGGGCGGCAAGCCTATCAATAATATCGTTGACGCGACAAACTACGTGATGTTTATGACGGCGCAGCCGACTCACGCTTATGATTATGACAAGTTGCGCGGGCATAAACTCGGCGTGCGAATGGCGCACGATGGTGAGAAAGTCGGTTTGCTTAATGGCAAGGAATATGAATTGACGGCTGACGATATTGTGATCGCTGATGGCGAAGGTGTGATTGGGCTAGCGGGAATTATGGGCGGCGCTGACGCTGAAGTTTCGGCTGAAACGAAGAATATTGTCCTTGAATGTGCCAATTTTGACATGTACGCACTGCGACGTACGGCTATGCGTCACGGAATTTTCACCGACGCTCTGACTAGGTTTAATAAGGGGCAGTCGCCAGCACAAATTAACCCTGTCTTAAAATGGTTAATTGGTATGGTTGGTGGTGAGCAAGCTAGTCCTATGCTATTTAAGAATCATTCTTCATTACGACAGGTGTTGGTCGATGGTAAGCACTGGCACGGTGGATTGTTGATTCCTAAAAGGTTTGTCGAAGAACGTCTGGGTGTTGACTTTGCCGAGAATGAGATTGAGGCACTGCTAAAGAATGTTGAATTTATCGTTGACGATGGTAATAAATATGGCGAAGCTGGCGTGATGGTTTACAGTCCATTTTGGCGAACAGATATTGAGCTTCCTGAGGATGTCGTTGAGGAAGTTGGGCGACTGTATGGTTTTGATAGATTGCCGCGTCATTTGCCAGAGCGAAGCATTAAGCCTGCGCCGAAGAATGAGCGTCGTAAATTGAAACAGAGAATTCGCCAAAGTTTGTCGCGAGCTGGAGCAAACGAAGTTTTGACATATAGCTTTGTCCATGAGCGAGTTTTAAAAAATTCTGACCAAGATCCGAGCCGTGCGTATCGCTTGAGTAATGCGCTTAGTCCAGACTTGCAATATTACCGAATTAGCATTTTGCCGAGTTTGTTGGATAAAGTTCACGCCAATATAAAATCTGGGCATGACGAATTTATATTGTTTGAAATTGGCAAAATTCATGATAAGAAATTAGGATTTAACGATGAGAATTTGCCGATTGAAAAGACTTTCATTGACGGAGTTTATGCGAATAAAAAACCTCAAGTTGGCGCGCCGTTTTACAAGGTGAGGAAAATTGCCGAAAGATTGATGAAGGATTTGGGCGTTGAGGTTGATTTTGTGAAGATTGCGAAACCTGACGGCGACGTTCCGGCGCCGTTTGATGCGAAACGCAGCGCTTGGATTATGGCGAAGAATGGCGACAATTTGGGAGTTGTTGGCGAGCTGGTTTCATCTGCTCGACGCAACTTCAAATTGCCAGATTACACCGCGGCGTTTTCTATTGATATTGAAAAATTGCAGGAAAATCTGAGTAAAAATCAGGTCTATGATTACCAGCGGTTAAGTCGTTTTCCATCGACTGCCAGGGATATTTCATTGAAGATGGATTCGAATGTTGATTACGCGAAGGTTTATGCTTACGCCGAAGAAGTTGCGAAAAAACACGGTGAGCTACAAATTGACATAACGCCGATTGCGATATATCAGCCAAAAAATGACGATTCGACAAAAACTGTAACTTTGAATGTAAAGTTTACGAGCGCTGAGCGGACGCTGGAAGATAAAGATATTGCGCCGATTATTGAGGAGATTGCCGCCATGGCTGCGGAAGAATTCGACGCCGCTCAGGTTTAATGCGATTTGTTGCGCTTGATAAAAATTGCTATAATTGAAAGGTAAATAAAGGAGGAATATGGCAACTACAAAAGGCCAGAGAATAGGTATTTGGGTTATTGCCGGCATGATGTTTTTGGGGACCGTTGGCGGATTTGTCGCTATGATGGTGGCGCCTGGAAATGAAGCCAAAGACCAAGCCGCGTTTAAGAAAGCTCAGGATGAATATACCAAGGCTACTGACGAGCGAAAAAAGAAAGTAGAGGCTCAGGCTAATGAATTGAGTCAAAAATATTACGGCAAGTTTTCTGAGTTTAGCTCACGAGTTGGCGCGTTTGAAGCCGGTGACGTGAAAGAGCTTGTTAAGGAAGATTTGGTTGAGGGCGAAGGCGCTGAAGTTAAGGACGACACCAAGTTGGCTGTTTATTACATTGGCTGGAATGCTAAGGGTGAGATTTTCGATCAATCAATCGCTGACGGCAAATTGAAAGCTCCGCTCAATATGGACGGCCCGGCAAATACTGCAGTCATTCAGGGTTGGAAAGAGGGTTTGATTGGTATGAAAATTGGCGGCGTGCGCGAGCTAACAATTCCAGCCAACAAGGCTTATGGCGACAAAGCTCAGGGCGATAAAATTCCTGCAAATTCTCCGCTTAAGTTTGTGGTGATGGCTATTGAAAAGCCAGCTGATATTCCAGAGCCAGAAATGCCAGAAGTTATGAGGCAATATTATCGATCGCGAGGTTTTAATGTCTAAAGATATTGTTATTGTTGGCGCTGGTCCAAGCGCGTTAACGGCGGCAATTTACTTGTCGCGCGAAGATGTCGACACGACGCTATATGAGCGTGGCGTGGTCGGCGGAATGGCGGCGATTACTGATCAAATTGACAATTATCCTGGATTTGCTGAGGGCGTTACGGGAATGAAGCTGGCGTCTGAATTGCAACAACAGGCGGAGCGATTTGGTTCGAAGATTGAGTATGGTGATGTGACGGAATTGAAGCAAGTTGATGGCGAGTTGGAGCTGACAATTGACGGTCAATCTGTCCGCGCGAAGTCAGTTTTGCTAGCGACTGGCTCGAATTACCGCAAATTAGGTGTTCCGGGCGAAGATGAATTATATGGTCGAGGCGTGCATTACTGTGCGACTTGCGACGGTGCGTTTTATCGTGATAAAAATCTAATCGTTGTCGGCGGTGGAAATTCTGCCGTGCAAGAGGCGATATTTTTGACGCGATACGCTAGTCACATTGATCTGTTGGTTCGCAGTAAGTTACGCGCCAGTGACATTTTGCAAAAAGATTTGCAGAAGTATGTCGATGATGGAAAAATTACCGTTCACATCGGTGCAACGACTGATGAAATTATTGTCAAGGACGATAAGTTTTACGGCGTTAAATCGACCCAAAACGGCGAGCAGAAAGAATTTACCGCTGATGGATTATTCGTATTTATTGGGCTAATTCCGAACACGCAATTCCTGACAAACTCGGATGTTGAGCTGGATTTGGGCGGACACATCATTACTGACGAACATCTGCACACTAATATTCCTGGCGTTTTTGCTTCTGGCGATGTACGCTCGGGGGCAACTATGCAAATCGCTTCGGCGGTTGGTGAAGGCGCAGTAGCTGCGGTGCAGATTCGTGAATATTTACAAGAAAAAGCCAGAGAGGAGTAAAAAAATGGCAGATTTTAATCAAATTTTAACACCTGGTGATGTCGAAAATGGCATCGTAAATGTAGTTGTTGAGATTCCACAGGGATCAAGTCATAAAATTGAGTGGAACCGCGAGCTTGCAGTGATGCAGTTGGATCGTGTTGAGCCAGCTATTTTTGCAAAGCCAACAAACTACGGTTTCATTCCACAGACTTTGGATGAAGATGGCGACGAATTGGACGCGCTAATTATCGCCGACGAACCGCTGACAACCGGTATTTTTATGGAGGCAAAAGTTATCGGCGTGCTGGAATTTGTTGACGACAATGAAGTTGACGACAAGGTTATCGTTGTGCCGGCCGACGACCGAAACACGGGCAACGCAATCAACTCACTAGAAGACCTACCTTCACAATTGTTGAAGCAAATTGAACACCATTTCAATCACTACAAGGATTTGAAGAAGCCTGGTTCAACAGTAGTCAAGGGATTCGGCGACGTAGAAAGGGCAAAGCAAATTATCCGCGAGTCAATTACTCGTTGGAACGAAAAATAAATCGCGTTTGATTATTGATTAAAACCGAGAGACTGGCGAGCGTTACTTGTGTCGGAAGAACGAGGAAACGCCGCCAGTTAATTGTTGTAAGATGCCGTTTGAGCGGGATAATTGTAAGCGCAATTTATCTTTGGCGTGTGGTGTAATTATGACGTCCCGCCAATCTGGTTTTGGACGAGCGGATTTGCTTGTTAATACTTCAATTGTGTCGCCGTGCTGTAATTTGTAATTGAACGGCTTCATTACGCCATTGATCTTAAATCCACTTGCGCGGGCTGCGATGTCGGAGTGAATTCGGTAGGCATAATCCAAGGGAAACGCTCCGCGAGGCAAATCATAAATATCGCCCTTTGGTGAATATACGAAAATCCTGTCAGAAAACAGCTTCATTCGGAATTTGTTGGAGTCGAATCGCTTTCCTTCGCTAATTAGAGCGGCGGCTTCTTGAAGTTCGCGAATCCACGATAAATCGGCTGGCATAGTTCCGATTTTTCCTTTTTTATAGGCGTCGGTCAATTTTTGCTCATTGTAATGGAAGCTGGCCGCTAATCCACGCTCGGCGTATTCGTGCATTTCTTTGGTTCGGATCTGAAACTCGACGATTTGTCCGCTCGGAGTTTGCACGGTTGTGTGAAGACTTTGATAGCCATTTGGCTTTGGATTGGCAACGTAATCTTTAATCCTCTCGTACATCGGTTGATACATATCGTGTAAGATTCCCAGAACCAGATAGCCGGTCGATAAATCATCGACAATTATTCTTAGGGCAATCAAATCATAAATCTTATCAATATCGCCAACTTTGTCCAATTTCTTAAACAGACTATAAACGCTCTTAACGCGTCCGTCCATCTGGAAAACCAGCTTTTCCGCCTTTAGTCGCGCTTCAACTTCACGACGAACGTGATCCAATTTTCGTTGCGATTTTTTCAGTCGACTGTCCATCAAATTTTTGGTTTCCTGGAAAGCTTTCGGCATCAAATATCTAAAGCTCAGCTCCTCCAATTGAACACGAACTCGTCCCATATTTAAACGGTCGGCCAGCGGCGCAAAAACTTCAATCGTCTCTCTGGCGATTTTTTTCTGCTTTTCTGGCGTCATAAATTGTAGCGTTCGCATATTGTGCAGGCGGTCGGCTAGCTTGATAATTATCACGCGCACATCTTCGCCCACGGCAATCATCAGCTTGGTCAAATTATCCTTCGTGTGTGGCAAATAACTATCCAAATTTCGCATCCCGGCGCGAGCTTGTGAAACTTTAGTTACGCCATCCACCAGAAACGCCACATCGCGCCCAAACAAACTCTCCAAATCGTCCAAAGTTGCGTCGGTATCTTCAACGGTGTCGTGCAGAACTCCCGCCACAACCGTATCGATATCCATACCCCATTCAATCAGAATTCCCGCCACTGCCAATGGGTGATTGATGTAGGGTTCGCCACTTTTGCGCTTTTGTCCAGCGTGCTTTTCCGTGGCGTAATCAATTGCGCTCGCTAAAACCAATACTGGCACTTCGTCGTATTTTTGCTTAGCAATTGACAATAACTCTTCGCGCGTCATATTTATATTATACAACTTTGTAGTATAATTAAGAAAAGCTAAAGCGAAAATATCTAACAGGGAGGGCGATATGGCTGTAACGAGAATAGCAATTAACGGCTTCGGGCGAATCGGACGCAATGCGTTTAAGATTGCGAACGAGCGAAGCGACTTGGAAATTGTTGCGATCAATGATTTAACTGATACGAAAACTTTGGCGTATTTGTTGAAGCATGATAGCAATTACGGCGAGTACGGACGCCAAGTTGATTTTACGGAAAATGAGCTGATTATTGAAGGTAAGTCGGTTAAGGTGTTGGCTGAGAAAAATCCAGAAAATCTGCCGTGGCGAGATTTGAATATTGATGTGGTGATTGAATCGACAGGATTTTTCACCGATAAAGATGGCGCGAGCAAGCACTTAACGGCTGGCGCAAAGCGTGTGGTTATCAGTGGTCCGACGAAGTCTGAGGGAGTCGATACGATTGTTCTGGGGACTAACGACGACAAGGTGAAAAACGCGACGCCAATTGTGTCTAATGCTAGCTGCACGACCAATTCTTTGGGTGCGGTTATGGCAATTTTGGACGCAGAGTTTGGTGTTGAAAAGTCAATGTTAACGACGGTGCATAGTTATACGGCTAGCCAAAAACTTCAGGACGCGCCATCCAAGGATCTTAGAGAAGGTCGCAACGCCGCCGAAAACATTGTCCCGACTACGACTGGCGCCGCAATTGCTGTGACTAAAACCTTACCGCAATTAACTGGAAAATTTGATGGACTTAGCGTGCGTGTACCGACTCCAGTGGTGTCGCTTAGCGACGTGACGGCGCTTCTCAGGAAAGATGTGACTGTCGAGCAGATAAATGACGCGTTCAAAAAAGCTGCCCAGAGTAATTTCTATCAAGGCATTTTGGGTGTTTCTGAGGAACCTTTGGTGAGCCGCGACTTCATTGGCAATTCATATTCGGGGATCGTTGATCTTCCATTGACGAAGGTAGTTGGCGGTAATTTGATCAAGGTTATGGTCTGGTATGACAATGAGTGGGGCTATTCTAATCGCTTGGTCGAGTTGGTAGCTGACGTCGGATATTATTTGCAGAATCAAGCATAACCATTATAATAAGAAGTATGAAGATTTATCTAGGTTCCGATCACCGCGGTTTTATGCTGAAAGAAAAAGTTTTTGCCTATTTGGTTAAAAATGGCTATGACGTTCAAGACGTCGGCGGTGTAGAATTAAATCCTGATGACGATTTTCCGCAATTCGCACAGGCGGCAGCGTTAAAGGTCATTGGTGATGATAGCAAAGATCCGCGTGCGATATTAATTTGCGGCGGTGGACAAGGAATGTGTATGGCGGCGAACCGCTTTAAGGGAATCCGAGCTAGCGTGATTTGGGATGCGTTTGAGGCAAAGATGACGCGCCAAGATAACGATTCGAATGTTTTATGTTTGCCGGCGCGAGTTTTGGAAGATAATGAGTCTGCTTGGAAGGGGATTGTGGAAACATGGCTGAACACTCCTTATGCGAATGCTCCGCGATTTAATAGGCGTAATGCGCAGTTGGATGAATTGTCATGAGTAATTCTGTAATTGCACCAGCAATTTTGGCAGAAAATGCCGATCAATATAAAGAGCAGGTTGATAAGATAACTGGTCTTGTTGAGCGTGTGCATATTGATATTTCTGACGGTGAATTTGCTCCGACGTTGACTGTCGGAATTCCAGAATTATGGGCGCCGGAGGGTTGGATGATTGATATTCATGCGATGGTTAATGATGTTGCTGAGTATGTTCCGAAGTTGATTGCCTTAAGGCCGCATATGATTATTGTTCATGCAGAGGCGACGGGGGATGTGAAGACTGCGCTCATGCAGATTCGTCAAGCTGGAATTATGGCGGGGCTGGCATTACTTAAACCAACGGTTCCACGAACGGTTGAGGAATTGATAAAAATAGCAGATCACGTAATGATTTTTAGTGGTGAGTTGGGGCGATTTGGCGGCACTGCTAGTCTTATGCAACTAGAAAAAATACGACTTATTAAAGCTATTAATCCTAGTGTTGAAATCGGTTGGGATGGTGGAGTGGCGGTAGATAACGCGTACAGTTTGGTTCAGGGCGGCGTTAACGTTCTGAACGTTGGCGGCGTTATTCAGAAATCGTCAGATCCTCGCGCTATTTTCTCCAGATTACAGCAGGAGATTAATAAAACGAGCGTGCTTTAATGGATATTGACGCTACAACTAATCTGAAGAAAATATCGCAACAATTGCGAAAGTCTGTCATTCGTGAGCTATCCGAGGCTGGTTCGGGTCATTCTGCTGGGTGTTTGGGTTTTGCTGATGTTATGGCGGTTTTGTATTTTCATGCCATGCGACTAGATCCTGAGAATCCAGATTGGAAAGATCGGGATATTTTCGTGATGAGTAACGGTCATTATGCTCCGCTTTTATATGCGACGCTGGCGGAGCGGGGATTTTTCGATAAAAAAGAACTCGCTAATTTGCGAAAATTTGGCTCCAAGCTCCAAGGTCATCCAGAACGCGGCAGTTTACCGGGAATTGAAACGACTAGCGGTCCTCTGGGCTGCGGTCTAAGTCAGGCGGCCGGCATGGCGTATTCATTGCAATATTTGGGTGGCAATTCTGAGCGATTCGTTTACTGTAGTTTGGGCGATGGCGAGCTTGACGAAGGAAATATTTGGGAAGCGGCGATGTTTGCGAAAAAATATAATCTGGCGAATTTGATTACGATTGTTGATAGAAATAATATTCAGATTGGTGGCGATACGGAAAAGGTGATGCCACTAGGTGAGTTGGCGGACAAATGGCGAAGTTTTGGCTGGAATGCGCAGGAGATTGACGGACATAATCATTCGGCGATAATTCAGGCGATTGATAAGGCAAAGAATTCTCGGCAGCCGAGCGTGATAATTGCGCATACAATTCCTGGTCGCGGCGTTGATTTTATGGAATATGATTATCATTGGCATGGAAAATCTCCTGACGCCGAGGAAGCGGAGCGGGCGCTTGCTCAATTGAGTGAAGGAGGTGGCGAATGAGTTTCTTAATGGAAAATTGGCAGAATTTGGAACTTGCAGTAATTCGCGTTGGCTTTGGCGAAGGCTTGGTTGATATTGCGAAGAAGAATAATTTGGTGGTAGCGCTGAGCGCGGATTTGATGGAAAGCGTTGGCTTTGGTAAGTTTTACGAGGAAATCGGGAAGCCGCGGGCAATTGAAGTTGGCGTGGCGGAACAGAATTTGGTTACCGTGGCGTCTGGATTGGCGGCTATGGGAAATATTCCGTTTGCAGCCAGTTATGCGGCGTTTAGTCCGGGTCGCAACTGGGAGCAGATTCGCACGACTATTTGCCTTAATAATCAGCCGGTCAAGCTGGTCGGTTCTCATGCAGGGCTTAATGTCGGTCCAGACGGCGCGACACATCAGATGTTGGAAGATATTGCGCTGATGCGAAGTTTGCCTAATATGGTGGTTTTGGCGCCCGGTGATGCTAATGAAGCCAAGCTAATGGCGGCGGCAATGGCTGGAGATAAACACCCAAACTACGTAAGATTGCCAAGAGAAAAAACACCGCTATTCCTGAATCAATCTACTTTTGAGATTGGAAAAAGTTATACGTTGAGGCGCGGCAAAGATGTTGCCTTGTTTGGAGCTGGCACGATGACTTATCAATTGTTGTTGGCAGCGGAAAAGCTTGCGAATGAATATGACATTCAGGCGGAAGTGATTCATTTCCCGACGATTAAACCGCTGGATGAAGAGGTCGTACTTAACGTAGCTCAAAAATGCCAGGCTGTCATTACGGCGGAAGAGGGGCAGATTGCTGGTGGATTTGGCTCAAGCGTGGCAGAAGTTCTTAGTGAGAATATGCCGGTGAAGATGAAGCGAATTGGTGTTAATGACGCGTTTGGAGAGTCGGGCAAGATGTCTGAATTGTGGCAAAAGCATGGCTTGGATGTCGATTCAATTGTTCGTAGTGTTGTCAATTTTCTCCAGTGAAAAACCCGCCAGGAGCTACCGCCAAGATCTAATTAAAGACCTCAAAGCAGTAGTCCTGACGGGTATGTGATTATCTACGATGATGTTTCATACCGTAGATAATTGAGAGGAGTGAGATACTCCCCAGCGCAAATGCCACTCCCTCGAGCGGTCCATAGACTGCTAGTAGACAGATAAGTGCTGCCAACCATGTCGCGCACATCATCAAGATGAGCAGGATAAACCCGCTAAGTGCGAATTTGGCTATCCTGACAATAGGGCTCATTTCTCTTCCTTCCTGAAAAGAAAACACTCAAAGCTAAAGGGCGACTTCCGCCCTAAGACAAAGCCTCGAGCAAAAGTTATTTTATGTTATCACCAAAATAACATAATGTCAATTCTCTTGGCATAGCGGGCAGTAATTGATATAATTACCATAAGTATTTTAGGGGGCAGTATGGGATTATCGATTTCAGAGATTCGGAAAAACACGACACGGGCGCGTCATTTAATGCAGCGGACACGGGCGCAGCGTTTTGCGGTTGGGGCGTTTAATATTGACAATCAAGAAACGCTAATTGCGGTGGCGCGGGCGGCGCAAAAACTTCAATCGCCAGTGTTGGTTGAGGTTTCCGACGCCGAAGTGAAGGCTATGGGTCTAGAGAACGTTCGCGATCTGGTGGACAATTATAAGGCTGAGTACGGAATTGAAATGTATTTGAATTTGGACCACGGTCCGACGGTTGAGGGCTGTAAGCGAGCGATTGATGCTGGATATGAGTTTATCCATATTGATATTTCTCAGGCGAATCATAACGCCTCTGATGAGGAAATTATTGCGAAGACTCGTGAAGTTGTTGAATATGCCAAGTTTACTGGTGCGCTAGTGGAATCTGAGCCGCATTATTTTGGCGGAAGTTCAAATGTTCATACGGAAGATATAAATTACGAGGAGATAAAAAAGACTTTCTCTACGCCAGAGGGTGCGCGTGCGTTTGTCGAGGCGACTGGAATTGACACTTTTGCGGCGGCGATTGGCAATTTGCATGGCAAATATCCAGTTCCGAAAGTGTTGGATTTGGATTTGTTGGCTGACATTCGTGAGGCGATTCATTGTCAGATTTCGTTGCACGGTGGGTCTGGCACGCCGCTGCATTATTTTGAGGATGCTGCGAAAATTGGCGTTTCTAAAATCAATATCAATTCTGATATGCGCTACACTTTCCGAACGACTCTGGAAAAGACATTACGTGAAAATCCAAATGAGTATGCTATCGTTAAATTAATGCCGCCAGTTTATGCCGCTGTACAGGAAGTGGTGGAGTCGAAGATTAAGGCGTTTAATTCCGTACGAAAGGCAGTGGTTTAATGGCAAAAATAATCACCGTTGGTGCGGCAATTCAAGACGTATTTTTAAGCCAATCAGACGCACTGACGCCAGTTTGTGAAAGTCCAGAACACTGTTTTGCGCGACTAGATTTAGGGGCGAAAGCCGACGTAAACCAGATTCATTTTTCGACTGGCGGTGGCGCTACAAACGCCGCGGTAACGTTTTCCAGGCAAGGGCATTACGCTAGTTTTATGGGCGCAATCGGTCATGATCCAGCTGGGCAAGCAGTGATTGCTGACTTGGATAAGGAAAATATTGACACGCATTTGGTGAGGTACTCGCCAAAATACAGCACGGGATATTCAGTCTTACTATTAGCCTCAAATGGCGAGCGGACAATTTTAACATACCGCGGTGCTTCTACTCATTATCACGAGTCAGACTTTGATTTATCAGAGGAAGATGCGGATTGGCTATATGTTTCAACATTGGCGGGAAATATGCTGATGCTTCACAAATTATTCCAGCAAGCCAAGCGTCGCGATATGAAAATATGCTTTAATCCTGGAAAGAAGGAATTGGCACAAAAAGATAAATTGCTGGGATTATTGTCTGATGTCGATGTTTTAACTTTGAACAAAGAAGAAATGCAGCAATTGGTATCCGGCGAGGATTTGGAGGCCTTGGTTAGAAGAGGTTTGAGATTAGTTCCGGTCGTTTTAGTGACGGACGGCGTAAATGGCTCGATTGCAAGCGATGGAAAAACTATCGTGCGAGCGCTGATGTACGACGACAGACCGTCAATTGACAGAACTGGCGCTGGAGATGCGTTTGCGTCGGGATTTTTGAGTGAATGGGCGCGAAGCGGCAATTTGAAAAACTCTGTGATTATGGGCAGCGCGAACGCTAGTTCGGTGGTTATGAAAATTGGAGCAAAGGCTGGAATTTTATATGCTGGCACAGTACTTCATGCTATGCCAATTCAAGAAAGGGAATTATAATGGCGCAAAATTTGGGGAAATTGTTGGGCGGTGACGCGAAAAAGCGTCGAGCATTAACCGAGCTCAGGCAGATGACTAGAGATGATAGCGATGTGCGATTGATTGCGGAAATATTGGCCAGAGCGCACTCAATTATTCGATCTCTAGGTCTGGATCCGTCAAACGCTACGGCAGAAGAAATTTACCAATCACTAATGGCTATTGCGCCGAAAGTAGACAAATGGGCGCCGTTCAAGGCTTCTGAATGGGTACTTTTGGACGTTGATGGGCAAGTGATTTCGTTTAATCCAATTGACGTTATAAATAACTATCACTGCCAGTTACCTCTGGGAAAGCAGCAAACAACGTATGGTAAGCGAGGTCTGGGATTTGAGATTACGCGCCGATATAAAAACCACCCGCGCACATATAATCCAGCTGTGGAGCGAGTGGTTTGTCAGGGCGGAATTTGTTGGATTGAGCCGAAGCCTAAGAAATAACTATCGGTCGCAACAAGTTCGCTGATTCCTAATTAGCTCAACTACTTCCGTAATGTCTTCAGTAATTGTGTAGGTTTTTTCATCGCCGTCAGATATCAGCTTGTTTGGAAGCATATTTTCGCAAACAAAATCATCCCATTTACCCCAGAATTTTTTATCAAACAGAACAATTGGCACTGGCGCCATTTTCTTAGTTTGTGTCAATGTGATGATCTCACAAATTTCATCCATTGTACCGAATCCGCCGGGGAAACAAACGTACGCATCAGCCAGAAGCGTCATAACGATTTTTCGCGGCGCGAAGTGAGTGAATGCGAACGAATCTGTCGTATAGTTGTTTAAGGATTGCTCGTGTGGCAAGCGAATGTTGAATCCGACTGATTTTCCGCCAGCTTCCATAGCGCCGCGGTTTGCCGCTTCCATAATTCCGCCACCACCGCCGGTGATGATTGTGTAGCCTTCTTTAGCTAATTGAAATGCTAAGTCTTTGGCTTTTTGGTAATATTCATTATCTTCAGTTATCCTGGCTGATCCAAAAAAAGTTACGGTTTTATGATATTTTTGGAGAATTTCATAGCCGGCATGAATTTCGTCATCGACTTTTCCTAATCTGAACATCGCAGCCTGAAGTTGCAATTCGCGCGGAATACAAACATTTTTCGGTGTCATCATTATCCTTTTTATTTTATGATTTTAACTTTATTACTATATCATAAAATGTCTATGGTTACAATACGCTGACGGTAAATAATCCAATCATATACAATCAAAGCATAATCTAAGCGGAGATTTTTATGGAAAATAAATCAACGGCCAATAAATGGCTGATCGCGGCGGTGATTGTTATGGGTATAATTATCGTAGCTATGGCTACTTGGATAATTGCTGGTGCTATGCATAAAAATAGTGACTCTAACTCTTCGGTAAAAACCAGCCAAACAAAGAAAGACTCATCTGATTCACTGGAAAAAAACTCGCGGTGAAGGCGAGGAGCCGTCAAATGAGGCAAAGAAAGAATATAAAGATTTCCGAACCAAAGGCGACGGTACGGGCATTCGTTTAACTTCAGCAAGTGATGTTGATAAATTGGATATTGACAGTTCTTTGAAGAAGTTCTTGAAGTCTAAAGTCGGTCAGCCAATTCCAGAGCGTGAAGGTTCTGTGTATGAGCCAATCATCGACCGTGCATACGGAAAATATGCGGCAGTATATGGCTTGACGAACGCTTATGCTATTATCGGACCAAAGAGCGGTACTGGTGAAATTGCAATTGTTGCGGGCACGCAGCAAGGTGGCATGTCGTGCTCAGACTTGAAGTTGACATCGGTTCCGAGTCGCTTGGTTGACGGCAAATGTGAAGTTTCTGGCTCGTCTCAAACTTATGGCCAAGACTAGTTTTCATAAATATAGTAAAATAGAGAGGTGAATAAATTTCGCCTCTCTTCTTCATATCAGCCCACGGGCGATCAGCCGCGAGCAATTGCTCAGTTGGTCGATGGTTTGGAAAAAGGTCAGCGCGAGCAAACTTTGCTGGGTGTGACTGGTTCGGGGAAGACGTTTACAATGGCGAATATTATTGCCGAGCGCAATGTGCCGACGCTGGTTTTGGCTCACAATAAGACTTTGGCGGCACAACTTTTTTCTGAGTTTAAGGAATTTTTTCCAGACAATGAAGTCCACTATTTTGTTAGCTATTTTGACTACTACCAGCCAGAGGCGTACATCGCTTCAAGCGACACTTACATCGAGAAAGATTCGAAAATCAACGACGAAATTGATCGGCTTAGGCACGCGGCAACTTCTGCGTTATTGACGCGCCGCGATGTAATTATTGTGGCGAGTGTGAGCTGTATTTACGGCATTGGTTCGCCAGAAACTTACGCCGATATGGCTATTAAATTGACCGTTGGTGAGCGCCGAGTCCAGGACAAGTTTATTCGCCTATTGACCGACATTCAGTATAAGCGCAACGACATCGATTTTGCGCGTGGAACTTTTCGGGTGCGCGGCGATGTCGTGGATATTTTTCCAGCGGGTCAAGATACTGCGATTCGCGTGGAATTCTTTGGTGATGAAATTGAGCGGCTGACGAAGATCGACCCCTTGACTGGCGAGATTTTGGATCGTCCAGACCAATTTACAATTTTCCCATCCAGCCACTATTCGACACCACGTGAGCGAATTGAAAAAGCAATTGTTGGAATTGAAAATGAGTTTAATCAGCGACTGAAATGGTTTGAGGATAATGGCAAGTTTTTAGAGGCGCAAAGGCTGAGTCAGCGTACCAAATATGATTTGGAAATGCTGAAGGAAACTGGTTTTGTGAAAGGAATTGAGAATTATTCGCGCTATTTGACCGACCGAGAACCTGGCGAGCAGCCGGCAACTTTGATTGATTATTTTCCGGACGATTGGCTACTTTTGGTTGACGAATCGCACATGACGTTGCCGCAAGTTCGGGGAATGTACAACGGTGATCGCGCCCGTAAGGAAGTTTTGGTTGAGCATGGTTTTCGTCTTCCAAGCGCGCTGGACAATCGCCCACTTCGATTTGATGAGTTCAATCAGCATATTCATCAGGCAATTTATGTTTCCGCTACGCCGGGAGATTATGAACTTTCTCACTCGCCAAAGCCAGCTGAGCAGCTTATTCGACCGACTGGGTTGCTTGATCCGCCGATTGAAGTTCGACCGACCGACGGGCAGGTTGATGATTTGATGGAGGAAATTCGCCAGACGATTGCGAAAGGTCATCGCGTGTTGGTGACGACACTAACCAAGCGAATGGCGGAGGACTTGAGCGCTTATTTGACGGAAAACGGCGTGAAGACGGCGTATTTGCATAGCGAAATTGATACACTGGAACGTGGTGATATTCTGAAAGATTTGCGACTTGGAACGTATGACGTGCTGGTTGGAATTAATCTATTGCGTGAAGGTTTGGACCTTCCGGAGGTCAGTTTGGTGGCAATTATGGACGCTGATAAGGAAGGTTTCTTGCGTAGTGAGCAGGCGCTAATTCAGACGATTGGGCGAGCGGCGCGGCACGTTGATGGGCGAGTTATTATGTATGGCGACAATGTTACGGATAGTATGCGTCGAGCAATTGACGAAACGAATCGACGTCGAGCGATCCAGCAGAAATATAACGAAGAGCATAATATTACGCCGCAAACTATTCAGAAGAAGATTGACGACGGTTTGCGCTCGATTATCCCGCAAAAAGAATCTGATAAAAAGCCAAAGCTTAACCTGAAGAAAATTCCAAAAGACGAATATCCAGCTTTGATTAAAGATCTGACGGCGCAAATGGAACTACATAGCGCTAATTTGGAATTTGAAAAAGCGGCAGAACTGCGTGACTTAATTGCAGAAATCCGTCATACAATGTAGAATAAAAATATTATTAGATTAGGAGGGATTATGGCAGCAAAAGAACAGCCACAGCCAACAAACGTCGCGCAACCAGAAATGCCGATGCAACCAAATGCTTACCAGGCATATCCACAATACGCATACGAAGACCCAAATAAGGGCAAGGCAAAGATGCTAACTTTGGAATACGCTTTAGCAATGGGCTCAGCGATTGTTTCAGTCATGTTGCTGATTGACATCATAACCAAGGTGTTTGGTTTGTGGACGAATTCAACATCAATGTTATTAAGAAGTGTTGGCGGATTTTTCGCGCCATCAATGGTAACTCAGGGAACGGGAATTATTGCAGCGTCAGTGTTTGCTGTACTTTTGGCTGTATTGTCACTAGTTCTATTCTCTCGCGTATCAAAAGCTGTTCCGGAGCGTGAAGGCTACACAAAGCGAACAGCTTACAAATTGGTAACTTACGGCGGTTTGGCGGTTTTGATTATTCCAGCTGTCGACTTGGTTGCTCGATTAGTAAGCATTTTGATCAACTCATTGCTATTTATCGGCGTTGGTGACGGTGGCGAATTCTATAAGAGTTTGTACTTGGGTGAATTCTTGCCATATGCATTAGCTCTTGCAATTGTTGCTACTAGCGCTTACTTCATTTGTCAAATTGTCAAAGGACGCAACATGTCAAAGGCTTTGTCCTTGATGCTGATTGTGGCTTCTTCTGTCGTATTATTGACTGGCGCTATTACAATTGCCGTTAAGGCACACAACACGGGTAGTGCAGTAAAGCCTTCTCAATTAGACTACACTAGCCGATATAAAGATTACTCAATGTAATAAAACCCAGAGAAGAATAAAGTCGCTCATTTTAGTGGGCGGCTTTTTTTAGTGGTATAATATTGATATGATAACTATTTCTACCAGCGATATTCAGCACTTGGCGAGTTTGAGTAGTCTGGCATTAACTGATGACGAAACCGACGGACTGCGCCAAGATTTGGAAAATATAATTGGCTACATTGAGCAGTTGAGTGAGCTTGACGTGTCGGGTGTTGAGCCGACTTATCAGGTTACGGGGCTGAGCAATGTGTGGCGCGAAGATGAAGTTCAAGTGGGGATTTCTGTTGAGAGCCTGCTCGATTTGGCGCCGGAAAAACAGAATAACCAAGTGAAAGTTCCGCAGGTATTGTAATGAGTGAGATTAGTGATTTTATCGGCAAGAGCGCAGTTGAGAATGTAAAAGAAGTATTACGACGAGCGCGTGAAATTGGGGAGTATAATGCGCTGCTTAGCTTGACGGAAGAGCGTGCACTGGAGCGAGCAGAAAAAGTTGATGCTGGCGAGATTTCTGGGCGATTGGCGGGCGTGCCATTTGTTGTGAAGGACAATTTTTTGGCGTTTGGTGCGCCAACGACTGCCGCTTCAAAAATGCTAGAAAACTTTAATGCGCCATTACAGGCGACGGCTGTTGAGAAATTGGAAGCTGAAGGTGCGATTTTCATCGGTAAGGCGAACTTGGATGCTTTTGCACACGGTGGTTCGACGGAAAACTCGGCATTTGGTCCAACCAAGAATGCTGCTGATAAAACGCGAGTTGCTGGCGGATCATCTGGTGGATCGGCGGTAGTCACGGCGCTTGACGTGGTTCCGTTTGCGCTTGGTACGGATACTGGTGGTTCGATTCGTCAGCCAGCCAGCTTTAACGGAGTGGTTGGAATTAAGCCGACTTATGGGGCGGTTAGCCGTTATGGCGTAGTAGCGATGGCGTCAAGTACGGACACAATTGGTTGTTTTGCTACGAACGCAGAAGATACTGATTTGGTGATGGAAATTATGGCTGGTCGCGATGATAAAGATATGACGACTTTGCCTGATTTTTGGAATAATCAGCCAGAATTCGCAAAGAAAAAGATAGGTCTAGTCAAGCAGTGTATGACCGACGACGTGGACGCGGAAGTTCGCCAAAAAACGCTTGATTATGCGGAGAAATTGAAGCAGCTTGGTTACGAAATCGAGGAAGTAGATTTGAGCATGATGCAACATTCTCTGGCGATGTATTACATAATTGTGCCGGCGGAATTGTCCTCAAATTTGGCGCGATATGACGGTGTGCGATATGGTCATCGAGCGGCGGAAGTGAAAACTTTGGCGGAACTTTATGGTCGTAGTCGAAATGAAGGATTTATGACTGAGAATAAGCGACGAATCATGATAGGAAGTTTTGTATTGTCAAGCGGATTTTTCGATGCTTATTATATGCAGGCTCAAAAAGCCAGGACGCTGCTTATTGACGAATTTAAGAAGTTATTTACCAGATATGACGCGCTATTGATGCCGGTTGCGCCAACTCCTGCGTTTAAGATTGGGGAGAATGCTAGCGATCCGATAAAAATGTATTTGGCGGACATTATGACTGTGCCAGCAAGTTTGGCTGGACTTCCTGCAGTTGCCGCGCCAGCTGGAAATAGTGATGAAGGTTTGCCAATTGGCGTGCAGCTTATTGGCGATTACAAGTCGGACAAGAACTTGCTGAAGCTAGTTTCGGAAGTGGAGAAGATTTGATGGATGGATTGATGGTTGCGATAGTTGTTGCGGCGTTGATTATCGGCGCCTTGCTGATGATTTTCATTCAATTGACTTCTCGTGGTCGCGGTCAAATTGACAAAGAAATGTACCAGAGGGTTTGGCGGCAAATTTTGCGCAATGTCGAAACCAGAAAATCGGAAAGTATGCAGATGGCGATAATGAAGGCGGACAAATTGCTGGACAAAGCTATGCGCGACTGCGGCGTGGCTGGCGAAACGATGGGCGAACGTATGAAATCTCGCAAGGGATATTGGAGCGATGAAAATGGGCTTTGGGCGGCGCATAAATTGCGTAATCAAATTGCCCACGAAACCAGTGTAACGGTAACGGCGCAGAGTTTTCGTCGAGCTATGGCGAGTTTTGAACAGGCATTAAAAGATTTGGGAGCATTATAATGAGTGTATATGACGATTATGAAATGACAATTGGTATCGAATGTCACGTTCAGCTAGCGACGAAAACCAAGCTATTTAGTCCGGCCGACAATGACGCTCGCGACGCTGAGCCGAATACTAAGACGCATCAGATTGATTTTGGTTTGCCGGGGATGTTGCCGGTTTTGAATAAACACGCTGTTGAGTTGGCGGTTCTCGCTGGAAAAGCCTTGAATTCGCCGATTGCGCACGTTAGCCGATTTGATCGAAAGCATTATTTTTATCCAGATTTACCAAAGGGCTATCAGACTTCACAGATGTATAATCCGATTATTTTGGCTGGATATGTCGATGCGCCATTGGAAGATGGTTCTTTGAAACGCGTGCGAATCCATCATGCTCACATGGAGGAAGATGCTGGTAAGTTAACGCATCACGACGGCTATTCGTTGGTCGATCTTAACCGTGCTGGCACGCCGTTGATTGAGATTGTTTCTGAGCCGGATATGCATTCGGCTGAGGAGGCTAAAGCTTACGTTTCGGAACTTCATAAATTGATGGTTTATGCGGGCGTGACTTATGGTAATTTGTACCACGGAAATATGCGATTTGACGTTAATATTTCAGTAGCAAAGAAGGGCGCAACAGAGCTTGGAAAGCGCGCAGAAATTAAGAATCTCAATTCCTTCCGCAGCGTTGAAAGGGCTGCTGAGTATGAGTTCAAGCGTCAAGTCGATATTTTGGAACGTGGCGAAGAAGTTGTTCAGGAAACCAGAGGTTGGAATGATGACAAGCAAATAACTATTTCTCAGAGGTCAAAGGAAGACGCGCAGGATTATCGCTATATGCCAGACCCAGATATTCCGCCAGTTGTGCTGACTGACGAGGTGATTACTGAAATTCAGTCCAAAGTGCCGATGCTTCCGGGTGAATATAGGGAAAAATGGAGCGCGCTGAACTTGGATAAATCTGTTATCAATTCGCTTTTGTCTAACCAGGATTATGCTCAGATTACATTGGAAGTTCAGGAAAAGTCTGGTGAGGCTTCCGCTAAGCGAGTCGCGCATTGGTTTGCGAGCGCATTGACGGCTTCTGACGAAAGTGACGCGCAAATGGACAATGAATCTATACGTGTGGCGGTTGACGATTTGATAGAATTGGCTGAAATGACAGAGAAGTCTGAAGTTTCCAGCACGAATGCAAAGGAACTGTTCAATGAGCTTCTGGCTGGCGCGACAAATCCACGTAAGCTTGCTGAGGAGAAGAATTTATTACAGGTTTCTGATGAATCGGCGATTGCTGCAATCGTTGACGAAGTTCTGAGCGATCCAGCTTCGGCGGCGTC
The DNA here is from genome assembly GCF_963967315.1 of Candidatus Minimicrobia sp. QA0096. NCBI lineage: Bacteria > Candidatus Saccharimonadota > Candidatus Minimicrobia > Candidatus Minimicrobia sp. QA0096. The sequence continues at coordinate 267,755 of NZ_OZ017288.1, read as the reverse complement.
AATTGCAGACATTAAGGCTGGAAAAGATAAGGCTATTGGCTATTTGGTTGGTCAAGTCATGAAGAAGTCTAAGGGTCAAGCTAATCCAAGCCTTGCTCAGAAACTGATTCGCGAAAGACTTTAGAATTGCTGAAATAATAGGGAATAGGAGCTGAAATATGAGAAAACCAACTAAAGCTATCATCGCCGCTGCCGGTTTTGGTACACGATTTTTGCCACAAACTAAAGCCATGCCAAAGGAGATGCTGCCGCTGATTGATAAGCCGATTATTCAATACGTCGTCGAGGAATTAGTTGAGGCTGGCATTAAAGATATCATTATTATCGGTAGCGCGAATAAGCGAGCAATCGAGGATCATTTTGACGAGCCGAATGAAGAGCTTTTGGCTAATTTGCGTGCTGGCGGTCCTAAAAAACAGCCGTTCATTGACGAGGTGCAGAATTTGGCTGAGATGGCAAACTTTATTTATATCCGCCAGAAGGGCCCGTACGGCAACGCAACACCTTTGGCCTGCGCCTCGCATTTGATTCATCATGATGAGCCTGTGATTTACACATTTGCGGATGACTTTATTGCGGCTAGTCCAAGTCGTTTCAAGCAGATGATCGAGGCATCAGAAAATCTAGATGGAGCGGTTCTGTCATGTAAGAAGATAACTGATGATGCGGAATTTGATCGTTATGGAGTTATCAACGGTCAAGGAGTGAAAGATGGCGTTATAAAAATGACGAATATCGTTGAAAAGCCGGGCAAGGAGAACGCGCCTTCTGATTTGGCGAGTGTCAGTAGCTATTTACTTCCGGGCGAGATTTTCGGCTATCTAGACAAAGCCAAGGAAGAATTTGACGGCAACGGCGAGTTTACAATTCAGCCAATTATGCAACAAATGATTGACGACGGATTTGATTTCTATGGCGTAGAGATTACGAACGGCACTTATTATGACACTGGCGATAAATTGGAATATTTGAAGACGGTGATTGACTTTGGATTGCGTGATCCTAACTTTGGTGATAAATTGCGCGCCCATCTGACGGATCGTCTAAAATAATGTATAATAAATAACATGAACGGATTGCTTATTATATTAGTGATTTTGATGGTGATTTTTGTCATCATGATGATCGCTATGACAATTTCCATCATCAAATTAACGCGCCAAATTCGCCAAACCCAGCAGAACGTGGAGGCAATAAGCCAGCGAATTGCTAGTCTGAATGGAATTGTGAGTACGGTTTCAATTGGCGTAGAACTAGCCAAAAGCTTCGCTTCAAAGAGCGGATTTTTCTCGAAATTTTTCTCAAAGAAGAAGGTAAAAAAGAGTGAAAAAGTCAGCCAAAGAACAGTCAAATAAGTTGGCAAAAAAAGTCGTTCGTGATAACGAAAACGGTGCTCGTCGGGCGATTTTGGAGGATTTGTTTTTTGATTTTCATAAATCTCGCCATCAGGTTTACTGGGTGAATTTTGTTCGCGGAATTTTCTTTGGCCTTGGAAGTGCTTTGGGTGCGACATTATTGATCGCGATATTGATTTGGATTTTGGGGCAATTTGCCGACATTTTTCCGCCGTTGGCTGATTTTATCAACCACTTAATTGAGACAATGCAACGTCGTCAATAGCGTGCTATAATTGTTATTAATGACTGAGGGGAAAAGCGAACAATCATCGTCGGCGGCTTTGAAGCCGTCAGATTTCGTGCATCTTCATAATCACACTTTCCATTCGGTGCTGGACGGATTGACTAAGATTCATGACTTGGTTGATAAGGTTAAGGAGCTCGGAATGGAGGCTGCCGCCGTAACCGATCACGGCACGATGAGCGGCATTCTGGACTATTACAAAACTGCCAAAAAAGCGGGAATTAAGCCGATTATCGGAATTGAAACTTACGTGGCGACTCGTTCGCGATTTGACCGCGATCCGGGCAAGGACAAGCAGCGTTTTCACTTGACCGTGCTGGCGATGAACAACACGGGTTTTCACAACTTGATGAAGTTGTCGACGCGCGCTAATCTGGAGGGAATGTATTATAAGCCGCGAATTGACCATGATTTGCTGGAGGAGTTGAACGAGGGATTGATTGTTCTGAGTGGTTGCGCAAGTGGTGAAATTGGCGTCGCTCTGAAAGAGGATGATTATGATCGCGCTCGTGAGATTGCCAAATGGTATAAGTCAATTTTTGGTGATCGCTATTATTTGGAGCTACAGGATCACGGACATCCGAAATCGAACACGCACTGGGACGTGCAGGCGAAGATCAACGAAGGCTTGATTAAGCTTTCGAAAGAGCTTGATATTGAAATGGTGGTGACTTGTGATGGTCACTATTTGACGCACGAATATCAAGACGCGCACGAGATTTTGCTTTGCGTTGGGACGGGCTCGTATCTTAGTGATGAAAAGCGAATGAGCTTGAAGGATTTTGAGCTTCACTTGACAGATCCGCGCGATATTATCGATCACTGGGGCGAGGAATTTCCTGAAGTTATTCGCAACACGAAAAAAATAGCTGATCGCTGCGACGTTGAGATTGAGCTTGGGCGGATTCTTATTCCAAAATATCCATTGCCAGACGGCGAGAACGAACATTCGTATCTGCTCAGATTGACATATCAAGGTTTGCTACAACGTTACAATGGAGCTTCGAAGGAGGAGGCTGAAAAGTTGGATCCTGACGAGATTATCCCTCAGTTATCCGAGGAGGTTCGTGAGCGCGCTGAGATGGAGCTTGGCGTGATGGGAAATATGGGCTATGAAGGTTATTTCTTGATCGTTCAGGATTTTATCAACTGGGGAAAATCTCAAGGAATTGTTTTTGGTCCAGGGCGTGGTAGCGCGGCTGGTTCTATTGTTGCGTATGCATTGAACATTACAGATCTTGATCCGCTGAAATATGGACTACTGTTTGAGCGATTTCTTAATCCTGATCGTATTTCTATGCCCGACATCGACGTCGATATTCAGGATACGCGTCGCGACGAAGTGATTGAATATTGTGCGAAAAAATATGGCGAGGATCACGTCAGTAATATCGCAACGTTTGGCAAGATGTTTGGCCGTATGGCGGTGCGTGACGTGGCTAGGGTTTTGGAGGTTCCGTACGCCGAGAGCGACCGCTTGGCGAAGTTAGTTCCGCCGCCAAACCAGGGGCGTCACATTCCGTTGTCTGTGAGTATTAAAGAGGATGCGGACCTTCGGAATGAATATGAAAATAATCCGACTGCGAAGGAAGTTCTGGACTATGCAATTCAGTTGGAAGGGACGATTCGTAGCCACGGCGTTCATGCCTGTGGCGTGGTGATTGCGCCAGATATGTTGGCTAATTATATTCCGCTTGAAATGGCGCAAAAGGGTGTGGTGGCAACTCAGTTCCCGATGGGTGAGGTTGAAGAGTTGGGTCTATTGAAGATGGACTTTTTGGGGCTTTCGAACCTTACGATTATTAATAACGCCATGAGGATTATCCGAAAAGCTTATAAGAAAGAAATTAATCTTTCGGAGCTACCTCTTGATGATAAAAAGACTTATGAGCTGTTTCAGCGCGGCGATACGACTGGCGTGTTCCAGTTGGAATCGGCGGGAATGAAGCGATATTTGCGCGGACTGAAGCCGACTACGTTTGAAGATATTATTGCTATGGTGGCTCTTTATCGTCCGGGCCCGATGCAGTTTATTGACAGCTTTATTAGGCGCAAACACGGCGAGGAAGAAATAACTTATTTGCATTCTGGAATGAAAAACTCGCTGAAAAATACTTATGGAATTTTGGTCTATCAGGAGCAGTTTATGCAGATTTCTAAGGAATGGTGTGGATTTACTGGTGGTCAGGCTGACACGTTGCGTAAGGCTGTTGGTAAGAAAAAAATTGACTTGATGAAAAAGGTCAAGCCTGAATTCGTCGAGGGTGCGGTTAAAGTTGGTGGCGCAACTAAGGAAATTGCGGAAACTTTCTGGACTCAGCTGGAAGAGTTCGCTAACTATTGTTTCAATAAGTCGCACGCCGCTTGTTATGGTTTGATCGCCTATTGGACGGCTTATTTGAAGGCGCATTATCCCGACGCGTTTATGGCAGCGCTTATGACTAGCGACCATGATGATACCGATCGTCTGGCAATTGAAATTACTGAATGTAAGCACATGGGAATTAGCGTGTTGAGCCCTGATGTAAACGAGTCGTTCGTTGAGTTTGCTGTGGTGCCGAATGAGAATAAAATTCGTTTCGGAATGTCGGCGGTGAAGGGCGTTGGTATTGGTGCGGTCGAGGAAGTTCTGCGAGCGCGCGAAGATGGACCGTTTACGTCAGTTGAGGATTTTGCTAGGCGCGTTTCAACCAGCAAGTTCAACAGGAAAGCCTGGGAGTCGCTTATTAAATCTGGTGCGTTTGATGATATGGGCGATCGATCTGATTTGCTATTCAATCTGGATTCCATTACGTCATTTGCGTCCAAGCTCCAAAAAGAAGCCGCCAGTGGACAGACCAATTTGTTTGGAATGTTGGGCGGCGATGATGCGGCGAATGTCCAATCGACTCTTCATCTCCAGAAGGCTCCCGTGAAACACGATGATAAAGAGCGCTTGATGTGGGAGCGAGAATTGTTGGGGTTGTATATCTCGGCGCATCCACTTGATAGATATGAAACGTATTTGAGCGAGCAAACTCAACCATTGACGCAATTAGTTCCTGAGTACGATAGTCGAATGATGACGGTCGGGGGAATTATTAGCACCGTTCGTACAATTGTCACAAAAAGCGGTTCGAAAATGGCGTTCGTGGGAATTGAGGATAAATTCGGCGAGGGTGAAATAATTGTTTTCCCAAATCTGTATGAGAAAGTTGGCGCTAAGTTGGTTCAGGACGCGGTGATTCGAGTTTCTGGTAAAAATTCAGCTCGAGATCGTGACGGAAATTTGGGCAATGAAAGTAAACTAATTGCCGATGATATTATTGTGATTACGGATAACGATATCAATGGCTATGAGTCGACTGGTCGTAAAATGGATGCGCCAAAAATTAGCTCTGCTGTAAAAAAAGAGCGCCGTGAAGCTTATCGTAATCAGAAAAATGGAGCTTCTCCGAAGTCTGCCGTAAAGAATGACGCCGCCAAACCGCAGTCAAAAACTCATTCGGCACCTGTTAATGTTGCGCCAGAAATTCCCGCTTCAAAGTTATTTGTGTATATTAAAGACCCAAATGACCATTCGCGGTTAGTGAAAATGAAGTCTGTTTGCGGCGAGAATGCTGGCACGACTGACGTGGTTTTGGTACTGGGCGAGAAAGAGAAATCAGCCATGCGTCTGCCGTTTAAGGTGGATGCTAATGATAACCTATTGAGCCAATTAAAAAACACTCTGGGTGAAGAGTGCGTAGTTCTAAAGTGATAGTTAGCCCGCTGACAGAGGCCTCAGCCTGAGCTGGTTGCTCTGGCGGGCTAACTATACTACTGTCAGCGGGACTTATTGTCCCGCAGTTCATTCCTCACCTCTGTCTTACCTCTCTCTTGCAGGGTAGTGTAAGTGGCCGCCGTCGTGCAGTAGAACAAAGCCACCAGCACCGTGTGGTACATCGGCCGGTGTGGCGATTCTGCTACCATGAAGTAGATGAAAAAGACTGTCATCCACCCGCCAGCCGCGGCGGCTAGCGTGTGCCATATGTGACTAACCCCCGAAGGGGCCCTGTAGGCGTACCATGCAACATACATGGTTGCTAGAATTGTGAGAATGAAGAAAATGTCAAACATTTCCTCGAACCTTTCATGTAGGGGACTACTTTCTCTGGGGGATTCCAAAGAAAGCTCATACAAATATAACACATATGTTTAATAAAGTCAATAATCAGACTTGAGGGATTTATTTATTCGTTGTTGAGATTATTTCATTCTCGGGAAAATCAGTCCGAACAGCGCAATTCCTGTTGCGACCGACACGTTGAATGATTCTTTTTGACCAAACATTGGGATTTCTACAGTGAAATCGCAGTTTTCCAAAAGTTCCGGCGTGATTCCGTGGACTTCTTCTCCGAGTAGCAGCGCAAATTTTTCAGGCGGCTGAAATTCTGATAGCATCACACTGTCTTTTGATTGCTCCAGCGCGACAATTGGCAAGTTTTCTGTTTGTCTATTTTTCTCAATCCAGTCATTGATATCTTCATAAAACTCAAACGGCACCAAACTTTCCGCACCTAAGGCTGTTTTATGAATTTGGCTAGTGATTTTTTCGCGAATGTGCGGCAGGCGAGGATCTTCAGATCGAATTTCTCCATCGGCAAGCGCGCAAACAGGCGCCTTGCTACATAAACTCAATTCTGGATACGGCGTGTAGCCACTAAGAATAATCTTTTTTATACCAAATCCTTCGGCTGTGCGAAAAATTGCCCCAACATTATGTGTCGAGCGAATATTGTGGACTAACAGGGTAATTTCTGGATTCATATCACTATTATATCACTCGTAAAACCGTAAGCTTTTTGGTATAATTTTCATATGGACGAAGATAAAATTCAGGCGCGACGCCGTGAGCAAGATGAGGAAGCTACTCGTCGTCGAGCGTCAATTTTAGGACTTCAATATCTTGACGGGCGGGAATTTGAAGAAACTTTACCTTTGCTTAAGGATGTTTTAACGATAGAAGAGATGTATAAAGGCAGGTTGGTTCCGTTAGCCTTTAATGAGGAAGACCAGTCTTATCGATTTGGTGTTACGTCGCAAACTTCTGAATCGTTGATGAAGCGGATGCGAGATCAGTATGTTGAAAATGGCAAGCGAATTTTCTTCTTCTTAATTTCTGGTTCGGCGTTTCGGTCAATTATGCTTAGGTTTGATCCGCCAAAAAAAGTGATTTACGACAATATTGAAATTGCCAAGGAAGGTGATAGCGATACTCTGGCGCAGGTTACTCAGACTTTGGCATCCGTCGGCACAAATGACGTGTTTAATTATTTGATTGACCAAGCGGATCTGTTGGGCGCGTCGGATATTCATATTGAGAACCAGCGCGAATCGATTCGAATTCGGATGCGTGTTGACGGAGCTTTGCACACGGTGGCGGAACTTAGTAGGGATAGATATCGAGTGATTATGGCGACTTTGGCGTCTCGTGCGAATATTTCTACCGCTTCCAGAGAGCCTCAGTCTGGACATATGCAGCAGGAAATTCATAGAGATGGCGCATCGCACGTGCTGAATTTGCGTGTGGAAGCCGTGATGACGGTGTACGGTTTGGATCTGGTACTTCGATTGTTTAACTTTGATGAGTCAATGTTGAACTTGGATCTATTGAGCATTTCAAAGAAAGAGCGCGAGCAAATCGATGAAGTTATTTCTCATCCGCGCGGAATGTTGTTGATGGTTGGTCCAACTGGTTCAGGAAAGTCTACGACGTTATATAGTATTTTGAACGCTCTTAATACTCAGGATCGAAAGATTATCACGCTGGAGGATCCTGTAGAAAATACGATTCCTGGGATTGCTCAGATTCCAATTGATACGACAAATGGACAGAGGTTTGCTGATGGTTTGCGCAGTGTTTTGCGTCTTGACCCAGATGTGGTGATGGTTGGCGAGATTCGCGACAATGAAACTGCGAAGACTGCGATTCAGGCGTCAATTACGGGACACTTGGTATTGTCCAGTTTCCACGCCAATTCGACTGCGGCGGCGTTTAGTCGTATGATCGATATGATTGGGCAAAATCCGATTTTTAGCTCGGCGGTTCGGCTGGTTATTGCTCAACGACTAGTGAGAAGATTGTGGGATGATAGCAAGGAAGAATATGAGCCAGACGGGGCGACTCGTAAGTGGGTAAAAGAAGTCTTGAAGGATTTGCCAGAGAATGTTGATTGCCCAGATTTGGATACGTTTAAGCTTTGGCGTGCGGTGCCGACGGATGACGTTCCGTTTGGCTACAAGGGGCGAATTCCAGTAATGGAGCAACTGGTCGTGAGTGAAAATATTCAGAAATTCTTGCGCGGCGATGTTGAAGATGTTCATACGGAAGCGATTGAAAAGGCTGCAAAAGAAGATGGTATGGTGACGTTGCTTCAGGCTGGCGTGTTGGCGGCTCTTCGTGGCGAAACAACATTAGAAGAAGTTAACAGAGTAATATAATTGACTTTATAGCCATAAACTGATAAAATATCAGTTTATGAGCGAAATTCCGGAACACTCTTGTCACGATAGCGAATCTTCAGAGTCTGAGAAAGACTCTGTCTGTGAAATTTTTGATACTGTTATCAATTTCCTTGAATATATATATGAAGATGTGTCCAAAGATTCATCCATATTTAAGGACTTGGTTGAGAAATATAAGCCTGTAATTGATAGTCTTAAGCAGGCTAAGGATGCATACGACCAGTCTCCTGAATATTTGGAGATCCGCTATGATTTTTACGAAGTGAGTTCTCGGTTAAAAGAGGAATTTAATAAGGAGTATAAAGCCTCACTAAATGCTTTTATATCGTCGTTAGATAAAATTTTTCCCGCTAAAATAGCGGAAGTTAATGTTCCGAAGTATTGCAATCTTGAAGGACATAAAATTCCTAAAGTAAAGAAATTTCAGAGGAATAATAATCTTAGCCCAGATGCTGCCGACTCTGAATATATACAACTCACATTAGAGACTAAGGAGACTGTGATTGATAGTGTTCATGAGAAAGATGATACTTCTTCATTTATAGAATTTGAAGTAAGTCAGCCTGAATATGATCCAGTTCGTGAAAATACGGACAGATTAGTCAAGCTGTTGGCGGATTTTTCAGGGATTAAATATGACGAATTTAATGCAATGCTCGAGAGCAATGTTGATGTACGTATGGAGCGCGTTGAAGCCTTCTTTAATTATGAAAGAGACTTGGAGTGGGCTAAAACCATACTCGATTGTGCGGACGGGATGAGAGATCTGGACGAGGAGTTGTTAGCTCGTGAATATACGGAAATTGTATTTGAGGAAAATTGTCCGAATGTGCGAACTCTTGCCAAATCCGTGGTGGAAGAAAAAATGGAGTCAATTCTAGAAGGTGAGCTAAAGGTTCTTTCTGAAAAATTCAGAACCTACGAAGTGGCGGGTGAAATTGCGAGCGGGTCTTTGAAAAAAGTTGCTAAGAGAAAAAGATCAAACAAATCGAAGCCGACAATCGAAGAAGGCAGCTCTCAGTTGGTAGAAATTGGATTGAAGGCGGGAGATGCTGTGACGCTTGATAGCGAGACGTTTCCGTGGCTTAAAGAAGATTCTATTGTGGATGTACTGCATGTTGAGCGTGGTGGTGACGGTACTGTGGTCGCAGTAGTCGACGCGCGCACTGAAGAGGCTAAAAAGGTCGAGCATAAAATGACTGGATACGAAAACGACGAGAAGAAGCGGGACATTCTACCTATTATTAAGGACAAATTAACTATGGCTGCTAAATGTGTAGCAACTTCAGAAGATAAGTCTGTCGGTTTGCCAATTGGCTTAAATAACAGATTAAGAGAGCTTTATCCGTTTATAATTTACGCCTGGAAAGAACAAACGCATAACGCCAAGAGAGTTTATGTGTCAAAAGTCAGCATTGAAGATATGCCCGATGAAAGTGAGACTAAAAAATCTCTTCAGGAAGCTGGAGTGACTGAAGTAGTTTTATTCTTAGGAGCTTGCGACAAACAGAACCAGGAGTCGTTAGTGGCTCTGTTTATAGATGGAAACTCTCGTGATGCGGCTAAGTACGGTGCTGGTGCTTAGGCTTATCTAATGACATTCGCAATAGCTTCAACAACACCCTCATCAAATGCAGTTGGGACGACTTTGTCGACGGTTGGATTTTCGACCAGGTTAGCTAGCGCTTCAGCAGCCGCTAATTTGTGCTGATCGGTGATTTTCTTAACTCCGTGATCTAATGCGCCGCGGAAAATTCCAGGGAAGGCCAGAGAGTTATTGACCTGATTTGGGAAGTCGCTACGACCTGTACCGATGATTGCGACGCCGGCTTCTTTGGCGACATCTGGCATAATCTCTGGAACAGGATTTGCTAGTGCGAATACGATTGGATCTTTCGCCATTTTTTGGACTAATTCTGGAGTGAGAAGTCCTGCACGCGATACGCCGATGAATACGTCTGCGTCAGTGATGGCGTCTTCAATTGAGCCAGATTGCGATGCGTCGACGTATTCCAATAGCGCGGTTTTTTCAGCGTTCAAATCTGTGCGTGATTTTCCGACAATTCCTCGGCTATCTACCGCTACGATGTTTTTTGCCCCGTAAAGATTTAACAATTTGATGATTGCCGTGCCAGCTGCGCCTGCGCCGATGACCACGAATTTGCAATCTGCCAGGTCTCGTCCTGTCAATTTAGCGGCGTTAATTAAGCCCGCTAATACAACGACAGCTGTGCCGTGTTGATCATCGTGGAAGACTGGAATATCTAATTCTGCCTTCAATCGTTCTTCAATCTCAAAGCATTTTGGTGCGGCAATGTCTTCGAGGTTGATGGCACCGAAACTTGGCGCAATGGCTTTAACGGTGGCAATAATTTCTTCTGGCTCGTGAACGTCTAACACAATTGGCACTGCGTCGACATCGGCAAAATGCTTAAATAATAAAGCTTTTCCTTCCATGACTGGCATGGCGGCTTTTGGTCCCAAATTGCCTAAGCCCAAAATCGCTGAGCCGTCTGAGATTACGGCGACTAGATTGTTTGTCCAAGTGTACTTTGGTAAATCGGCTGGATTTTCGGCAATTGCTTGGCTGACTGCGCCGACGCCAGGGCTGTAATAAGCGCTAAGCTTGTCGCGATTAAGCTCCTCTTTATCTCTGAGGCTAGTCGTAATTTTACCTTTGTATTTTTCGTGTAGTTCGAGTGCTAATTTATTGTAATCCATAACTATATTATACTCCAATTTTATTTAATTGATATTTCTTCATATTTGTGTTATTATCTTATGTAATTGTACGAGAGTTAAATATTCGAGCTTTGTTTGATGTGGAGCCGCAGAGGTACAACTGCGTGGCCAGTCGGAGCGAGTTCGGAAGATAGGAAAAATTATGAGTTTTGAGTTAATCAACAAAATCAACCAAGCACAAAAAAAGCAAGCAGTTGTCGATGCTCGCAGTGGTGACACAGTTCGCGTTTACCAGAAAATTAAGGAAGGCAACAAAGAGCGTATTCAGATGTTCGAGGGTGTTGTTATCCGCACCGACAATAAAAAATCACACACATCACGCATTACGGTTCGAAAGATTGCTTCAGGCGTTGGCGTTGAAAAGTCATTTTTGATGCACAGTCCACTGATTGAGAAGATTGAGATTGTTCGTCGTGCTAAGGTTCGCCGCAAGTTCTTAAGCTTCCTTCGCCAGCGTAGCGGTAAGTCAGCTCGCTTGACAGCTAAGAACTTTGATCGCGCTGCTGTTAATGACATTCATGACGTTAAGGCAGAAGCGGAAGCTGAACGCTTGAAGGAAGAAGCTGCTCAGGCTGCTGCTGCAAAACAAGCTGAAAAAGATGCCGCTCAGGCTGAACTTGACGCTAAGGCTGCTGAAGTTGCAGCTCGCCATAAAGACGCGTAATTGTCAATTGGCTAATCATTAAAAACCGTCTCTTAATCTGAGGCGGTTTTCTCATGTTATAATCTCAATATGGCAATATTTCATTATATATCCGTCCTTGTTCCGACGACCTTGGCTGTGGCGGCTCCTTATGCTTTGAAGAAAAACGGCTTTGATAGTGAGCAAAAATATCGCTGGCTACTTTACGTAGCGTGTTTGTTGTTTTTCATATCTTGGTATTTGCCATCGCCGTTGATTGACGGACAGGACACTAGTTTTACGACACACTTTGTGGGTGGCGGTCTATTTACGGGGCTGTTCTGGGTGTATTTGGTTTCGTCGATGAAATGGCGGGCGCACTGGTTGGTGATGGCGTTTTCAGTATTTGCTTTAGTTTCGGCACTGGGTTGTATTAATGAGTTGGCGGAATTATTTATGGTCAAGGTGGGCTTGGCGAGTATAAAATTGGACGACACGAATTGGGATATTTTGGCGAATACATTAGGCGCGGCAACAGTTTGGATTGGCTGGACTATTGCGGATTTTATAACGAAAAAGGGAAGATTGTCAGGTGATTCTGGGGATTGATGAAGTCGGGCGCGGCGCGTGGGCTGGACCGTTGGTGATTGGCGCGGTGGTTTTGGGTGGCGCTGAAATTGAAGGACTGGATGATAGTAAAAAATTGACCAAAAAACGACGTGAGTTGCTTGATGAGGAAATTCGCGAGCAAACATCGGCTTGGGCGTTGGGTTGGGTTTCTGCTGAGGAGCTGGATGAAATAGGGATGAGCGAGGCGCTTAAACTGGCGACGCGGCGCGCAGTCAAAGAAATTCAAGCGAAATGTCAGAAAAATGGCTCGAAGTTTGATGAGATTATTATCGATGGGACGGTCAATTTTTTGGCGGGCACACCGCTAGAAAAGTATGTAACAATTATAGCGAAAGCCGACGGTCTGATTCCGAGCGTTTCGGCGGCGTCGATTATTGCTAAGGTGGCTCGCGATAAATTTATGGCGAAGCAGGATAATATTTATCCGGGATATGATTTTTCTTCGCACGTTGGTTATGGTGTGGTGAAGCATCGAGCGGCTATTGATAATCTGGGCATAACGCCACTTCATCGATTGAGTTTTGCGCCGTTGGCTAAATATGCTAATACTGGGGCGAATTCGCAAAATGCGTCTGACGACGGAAAGTCTAAAAACCAGCAAAAAGACACAACGCGTCAAACTGGTGATAAAGGTGAGCAAGCGGCGGCGGATTGGTTGGTCGCTGATGGTCATGAGATTATAGAGCGGAATTGGCGAACGCGATATTGTGAAATTGATATTGTTAGTAAAAAAGATAATGTTTTATATTTTACAGAGGTCAAATATCGTAAAAATGACAATTTTGGCGATGGCTTGGCGGCGATTACAAATAAAAAACAGCAACAAATGCGTTTTGCTGCTGAAATATTCATTGCCAAAAATGCGCAGTATGGAAGCTGTGATATGCAAATGCTGGCAATTTCTGTCGACGGAAATCCGCCTGTAGTTGAAGAATGTGTGGTGTTGGAGTAAATTGTTCGCTTTCGTCGTTTCCGACTCATCAGCATAGACACGCATCTATGGAGCAAACATGACAAGTGAGAGAATCTGACGGAGAGTCTACAGACTCGCCATGTTTGCGAGGCTATTGCCTGCTACTCCTGGTTGTTGGAGAAGTAGATGACAATACAGGGGTCGGGAGTAATTCCCCACGTGTTGGAGTCTGTGTATTGGAATTCAATACCACAGACCTTCTCTTCGAGGCTCTGGAGTTTCTTAAGGAGCTCCTTACGACACCCGCGACTGTTTGCAACTGCCGGAGTGACTAGACGGTTATGATCAGAGATACAGATCTTATCTGGAAGCTTACCTTTCATAAGGTATTCATTGATTGCGGCTTTCCTGGCTTCCTCGCACAGTGTGGGGATTCCCTCTTCGAGAAAACGGGAGACTTCATTTCTCCTGAGTGTCTCCATCCTCTCCTCTGTTTCCTTGAGGTTGGCAGCCCTCTTTGCCTTGACTTCATCGGTAATAAACGACATTGTAGTACTCTCTCCTCATCTGGGCGAACGCCCGTGCTGGAAACACTGATCAACGCCCGGATGGCATATATCGAAGATGAGGTTTTGAGGCACTTATTAGAATACCGCAAAATCTCACCTTCGTCTTATAGATTCTCTTCACTTGTCAAAGTGCGCTTTCAGACAAAACATTTGTTCTGTCAACAAAAGCTGTGTCTATTTATACCACTAATAGAATAAAATGTCAATAGATTTTGTCAAAAACCATAAAATAATGCGACCAAATTATTTACAACGCGGAGATAACCGCCTCTTTGTCTCGTTTAATCAGTTCAGCGCGTGCTGATATTTCGGTAATTCCCAGCTTAATCGTTCTGGCGAGGGCTGGAATATTTTCCATCGGTTCAAAGAATTGTCGAAAGTCATTAAGTTCGTCGGTTGTTAGTAGGGCTGTGGCGGCATAGCGAATGAAGTCATCATAGCTTTTATCTTCGCCAAACGTATCTTCGACCCACGCCCAGTTTTCTTTCAGCCAATTCCACGCAATCTGGCGGCTTTCTCTGGCCCGAATTAAATACACAAACCAACGGCTGGCGTCTTGCGGGCGGATAACATTGGAATTTTTAATGTTGGCAAGAATTTTTTCTGCTGTTTCAGGGTTTTTAGTGGAAGTTAGTCCAATTGCAATATCATTCTGCAGGTCATTTGACGGCGTGTTTTTATATGTGCCAAAGAGATTTTCAATCATCTCTGGCGTCTCAAAATGTCTTACGTTTACGCTGATAATTAAAGCTCGAATTTCTGTCGGTAAGTCTTCCGGCTTATTGCTGTCAAAACGCGTTTTTGCCTCGTCCAAAACTTCTTTATCTTCGCTATACATCATCAAACTCAAAGCTGTGGTGCGTCGTTCGCGGTCGTCATCCGATTCTCCGTCTTTTTCATCCCAGCCAAGCTCTTCAAATGTGGCGCGCGCAAATTCTCCAGAAATTTTCTTTAATGAATCTCTGGCGGCGTCATTGTCATCGACGAATTTTCGTAGTTCTGTCAAAGAACCAGCCGCCATACCGAAGACTTTTTCGTTGGTTTCGGTTTTTAGCGACAATGCCAATGGAAGTAGTGACGCCGAATTTTCAAATCCAGCGCGGGCGAGTATTGTCGCGTCCTGTAAGATACAAATCTTATCCAAGGTTGGCAATTCTGTAATGTTTTTCAATAAATATTCGCGAGTGGATTCATCATATTTGGTGATGAAGTGGGCGCTTAAGCCACAGTTTAATTGCAATGGCTTTTCAATGGAAACGGTGGTTTCTTTTTGATTCAAGATTTTTACGTCAAGTGGCTGGTTTGCGAATAATGGAATCGGCCATAATGCGTCGGATGGTTGGTGTTCACCAATGAAGAATCGCTCTTGACTTAAAGTTGCCGTGTCGTGGCTGCTTGAAACCGATACGACAGGGAGTCCTGGCTGGGAAATCCAAGCGTTCATTAAATTGACGATTGGCTGACCGCTCGCCGACTCTAATTCTTGCCATAAGTCATTTCCGACGGTATTTTTATACGCGAATTTTTCAAAATATGATTTAAGTCCAGCGCGAAATGCCTCTTCGCCTATAAGTTTTCTAACCATAGCAAGCAGCCGTCCGCCCTTAGCATAAACAATCGCCGGGTCAAATAATGTGCTGATTTCATCTGGATGATTGACGTCGGCCTGAACGGATTGTACGCCGTCTAAGCTGTCGCGCCTGAGTGCGGCTGTTACTTCATTTGTGGCAAAATCTTCCCACATACGCCAATCTGGCTGGAGTGCATCAATCGCCACGTATTCCATCATATTGGCAAAGCTTTCGTTGAGCCATAAGTCGTTCCACCAGTTCATGGTAACGAGATTGCCAAACCATTGATGGCTAAGTTCGTGCGCGATAACCGTGGCAATGAAGCGCCTGGATGATTCTGGGGTCAACTCAGGGTCTGCCAGTAAACAACTTTCTCGGTAAGTGATTAAGCCCCAGTTTTCCATTGCGCCAGACGAAAAGTCGGGAAGGGCGACGTGATCGGATTTTGGCAATGGATATTTGACGCCGAAATATTCATCATAAAAATCAATTGAGCGAGCGGCTATATCTAACGCAAAATCTAATGTATTTTCATTCTGAGCTGGCGTTGCCCAGACGTTAACCTCGACGCCAGATTTGGTGCGGGCGGATTTTTTGTGCAATTCACCGATGACAAAAGCCAGAAGATAGCTGCTCATTCGTGGGGTTTTCTCAAATGTCGTTGTGAGTGAGTCGCCATTTTCTTCTTCGCTTTTTACGGGCATATTTCCCAAAACTGCTATTCCTGTTCGGGTGATTAGTGTCAAATCGTATTCGGCTTTGGCGGCCGGCTCATCAACGCAAGGGAAAACTTCGCGGGCGTGATGTGATTCAAATTGAGTCGCGAAAAGCTGTTTTTTAACGCCGTCGTGAGTGAAATAACAAGGATACAAGCCGTGCATTGCGTCGGTAATATTTCCGGAAAAAATGATGTGAATTGTGTGATTTCCGTCTTTAAGGTTCGGCTGAGATAATCTCAATTCGTCAAACTCACCAAATGAAACGTCGGCGGGCTGATTGTTGATTGTGGCTGATTGAATTGTTAAGCCTTTGGAATGTAGCGAAATTGATTCGCTGGTGGAATCGCCAGAAATGATAACTGTGCCAGAAAATTCTTTTTTCTCGGCGCGTGTTAAATCGAGAGTTAGGTTGTAATGATTTGGTGTGAATGTGTCAAGTAAGCGTGGAACTTTAGTCATAGTTTAATTATAATACAGTCATGAGGGTGAATAAAATACGACGTCGGCAAGTGGTGGTTGCGCTGGTGATTTTGATTGTCGGCGCGGCGATTTGGGCTTCACAAATTTCACAGCCCGAACCTCAGACAATTCAAACTTCAACGCAACGAGAATTATTTGGTGCTTCGAACGCCAAATCGGAATTGGAAAAGATAGAAGTCAAAGGACGTGCACCAAAGACTGGTTATTCCAGAAAGCAATTTGGAAACGGCTGGGGCAAAATTAACGGCTGCTCTGTGCGGGAAGTGATTCTGGCCCGAGATTTGACGGATGAGAAAATTGATGAAAAATGTCGAGTTTTGTCGGGTGTGCTGAATGATCCATACACTGGTCAAACAATTCAATTTCAGCGCGGTGAAAAAACCAGTTCTAAGGTTCAGATTGATCACGTCGTGGCTTTGAGCGATGCTTGGCAAAAGGGTGCGCAGCAAATTTCTCCAGAAGAACGAGAGAAATTAGCGAATGATCCATTAAATTTATTAGCGGTTGACGGCCCAGCAAATCAAGCCAAAGGTGACGGCGACGCGGCGACTTGGCTGCCGAGTAATAAGCCGTTTCGTTGTCAGTATGTAGCGCGCCAGATAGCAATAAAGCGACGATATCGCTTGTGGGTAACGGAAGCTGAAAAAAGCGCGATGTCGGGAATCCTGGAAAAATGCGTGGAAGTATAATATTGACAAAATACGTTTTTATGATAAAATGGTAGAATGAAATCTGAAGTATGTCTTACTAAATTGTCGGTGAATGATGATGAGGCTTTGGAACGGGCAGCCATAGCTCATTCGGAGTCCGTTTTGGGCTGCGAGTTTACGGATAGTGCGAAAAAGGATTTAATAGAATATGTAAAAGGCATGAATAATTACTACGGTAGTGATGTATTTGCTATCGATACTCCTGGCGAAGAGTTGTCATCTGGACTTATGACTGTATGCTCTAATGGTGACGGCGAGATTACTATAGAAGACCTTTTTGTTAGGGAAATTGCGCGCAAGCGAGGAATTGGTCGGGCGGCTATTGAAGCTTTGGCTGGTGAATATCCAGACGCGCGTGCCGTCAAATTGTATTCCCTAAAATCCGCTGAAGAGTTTTACCAAAGAATTGGCTTTGACCAAATATCGCCATCCACTAAGAAATGTTTATCTCTTTGGCGAAAAGAATTGGATTGACAGAATAGAATCTTTCCGCTACAATAGAAAAGTACTAATCCGGCCGGCAGGTCGGAGTTTTTCGTTTATGGAAGTTTGAGACGGAAAAAGATATAATTAATAAGAAGGAGAACATAATGGAAGACTTGAATATCAAGCAGTTGACGTTGGCAGTGCGTACGATTGCTGAAGAAAAAAACTTGCCAGAAGAAACAGTTTTGAGCGTGATTGAGCAGGCGATTGCGGCGGCTTGGCGTCGTGATAACGGTACGCGAGATCAGTTGGTTCGCGCTAGCTTGAATATCAATAACGGTACGGCTGTCGTGTCGGTTGTTAAAACTGTCGTTGAAGAAGTTGAGAATGACGCCAATCAAATCGACCTAGAGGAAGCTAAGGAGATAGATTCTGCGGCTGAACTTGGCGGTGAAGTTGTGATGGAAACTCATAACGTGACGACTTTTGGTCGAGTTGCTGCTCAGACCGCTAAGCAAGTGATTCTGCAGCGTTTGCGCGAAGCTGAGCGTGAAGTTGTCTTGGCGGAATTTGAAGATAAAATCGGTACGGTTGTTATTGGTACGGTTCAGCGAGTTGAGCCACGTGTTGTGCGAATTGAGCTGGGCAAGGCTGTCGGAATTATGCCTCAGAGTGAGCAAATTCCTGGCGAATATTACGGCGTTGGTCGTCGAATTAAGGTTTATATTAAGGACATTGAGCGCGAAGGTCGCGGTCCGCAATTGATTCTTAGCCGCGGCAATGAAGAATTTGTGCGATTCTTGTTCAATCAAGAAGTTCCAGAGATGGAAACTGGTGCAGTTGAGATTAAGGCAATCGCTCGCGAAGCTGGTCGCCGAACTAAATTGGCGGTTTCTTCAGCGCTACCTGGCGTTGATCCAGTCGGTACGTTTGTTGGTGGTCACGGCGCCCGCGTTCAGGCTGTGATGAATGAAATTGGCGAGCAGGAAAAAATTGACATTATTCCATATGAGGAAGATGCGGCTGGATTTATTGCTAATGCAATGAGTCCAGCAGAGGTTTTGAGTGTGACTGTCAATGAAGACGAGAAGCGTGCGACGGTTTATGTTAGTGAAGACCAGCAGTCAATAGCAATCGGTCGTGCCGGACAGAACGTTCGCTTGGCAAGTCGATTGACTGGCTATGAATTAGACATCGAAGCAAAAGCTCCTGTTAAGGTAGAGCCAAAACCTCGAAAGAATATTGAGGATAGCTTGATGAGCGTAGTTGAGGAGGTGGCGGAATAAGCTGCCTTCTGCGAATCGCCGAAAACGAAAGGAGGGCGATATGTCAGAAGATTTTTCTGAATTAGAACCTCGGCTGACGGAAACGGCTCGGGCCAGTTTGGGACGGGCTGGTTTTCTGGCGCATAATGAGGGGAGTGAATATGTTGGCACGGAGCATATTTTGCTTGGTGTGTTGGCGCAAAATTCGTCGCTAGGCGCGAAGATTTTGGCTGAAAACGGCGTAACTTTGGATCGTGCGGAAATGGCATTGAATCTGACCGCAAAGCCGCTGGTGATTACGATTGTAAGTAAGGGTCTAAGCGCAGAAGTTGTTGAATTGATAAGAATTGCTTGGCAATTAGCGGTTGAATTTGGACAGGAAAAAATTGGCACAGAACACATCGTTTATGGAATGCTGCAGCAACACGAGGCGCGAGCGACTAAATTGCTGCGAGATATGAATGTCGACATTGACAATCTGCGTGGAAGTTTGGAAGATGTGTTTGATAAACAGCAGTTTGAATCTCTGCAGAGTGAACGCAGTGTGGCGAGTAAAAATTCTGGCGATTTGCGAGTTTTGGAGAAATTTGGTGTCGATTTGACGCGGCGTGCTAGCGAAGGATTTTTGGATCCGGTTATTGGTCGAGCCTCGGAAATTCAGCGAATGATCACGATTTTAGGTCGGCGTAGCAAGAATAATCCAGCGCTGATTGGCGAACCTGGCGTCGGTAAAACTGCGGTCGTTGAGGGCTTGGCGCAGAGGATTGATGATAATAAAGTTCCCGAATTTTTGAAGGGTAAGCGACTTTTTCAACTGGATTTGACGGCGATGATTGCTGGGACGAAATATCGCGGGCAATTTGAGGAGAGATTGCAAAAAGTTCTGGCGGTCGCCAAAAAACATCAAGAAGTTATTTTGTTTATTGACGAGTTACATCTGTTGGTTGGCGCTGGTTCGGCCGAAGGCTCGATGGACGCGGCGAATGTATTGAAGCCAGCGTTGTCGCGAGGCGAGGTGCGACTAATTGGCGCGACGACGTTTGATGAATATCGAAAACATATCGAAAAAGATGCTGCGTTGTCACGGCGCTTCCAGTCGGTGACGATCAATGAGCCATCGCCAGAAGAGGCGGTGGAGATGATGTGCGGCTTAAGTGTCAATTTGGCTAAGCATCATCAAGTTCAGATTCCTGACGAAATGTTGACTGAGGCGGTGGATTTGAGCCAGCGTTACGTGACGGAGCGATTTTTGCCAGATAAAGCGATCGACGTGATTGACGAGGCAGCGAGTTTATTGAAGTCTAGCTCACCAATAAAATTGTCGCGTAAGGACAAGTTGGCTCGCCAAATTAAGCGATTGGCTGGAAAAATTGACGCCGCGGTCGAGGCTGAGGATTATGAAAAAGCCGCAGGATTTAAGATGCAAATGCGACAATTGGAATTGCAAGCCGAAGCGCTGAGAGATGAAGCCAGTGATGAGCCGGTGTTGACTGATGAATATTTGCGTCGAGCGGTTTCGGCAATGACGAATATTCCGATTGACAGATTATCATTAAATCAGATGAAAGATTTGATTCGCTTGGAAAAACGACTGAGCCAGAGCGTTCTTGGTCAGAATGAAGCGATTGAGCAACTGGCGCGCGCGATTCGCCGCAATAAAGCCGGACTAAATCGTCAGAGTGGGCCGCTTGGGTCGTTTATCTTTCTGGGTCCGACTGGAGTGGGCAAAACGGAATTGGCGCGAGTTCTGGCGCGGGAAGTTTTTGGTGGCGAGGATAGCTTGATTAAAATTGACATGAGCGAGTTTTCCGAGCGTCACACGGCTAGTCGGCTGGTTGGTGCGCCGGCTGGTTATGTTGGCTATGAGGATGGCGGGAAATTAACGGATAAAGTTCGTCGTCGACCGTATAGCGTGGTATTGTTCGATGAAATTGAAAAGGCGCATCCCGACGTTCTGAATCTGCTTTTGCAGATTTTGGAGGACGGCAAGTTGAGCGATTCTCACGGGCGAACGGTGAGTTTTCGGCAGACGATTGTCATATTGACGAGCAACGTCGGCGCCGAGCAAATGATTCAGGATTCGGAGCTGGGATTTGGTGCGTCTGGGCAGAAAAAGTCGGCTAGCGAAAATCGTCACGAGAAAAATTCGCGTGCCGCTCTGCGTGAGCTTGAGGAATTTTTGCGTCCAGAATTGATTGGCAGATTTGATAGCGTGATTACATTTAAGCCACTCTCTCGTTCGGTCGTACGAAAGATTTTTGATAATCTCACGTCTGACTTGATCGAAGCTGTTGGTCGACATGGAATGACGCTTGATATTACTTCTTCGGCGAAGTGTTGGTTGATTGATCGGGGATTTGACGAGCAACGTGGCGTGCGAGTTTTAAGACGAACAATTCAGTCGGAATTAGCGGATCCGCTGAGCGATGTTTTACTGTCAAATAAAGCAAAACCTGGCGACGCGCTGGAGGCTAAAATTGATAATGATAAGGTGGTGATTAATGTCAATCGTGCGTAAAATATTCAGCGTCCTCACGCCGATAATTGTACTTTCTGCTGCGGTTTTTGTGATGATGAATCGTCAGCAAATTATTGATGAGATTACGCTGTGGCAATATAAGCCGAGTGCGGAAATTGTCGCTATTGCTGACCGCGTGAAAATGTCAGACACTGGCAGAAAAATGTTCTATGTTTCTAATCCGCAAATCAAATCGGCAAATGAGTTTAACGAAGATTGTCGGCGTGTGGAAAAGGGAAACGCGATTTTGGGTTGTTACAATCCGTCGTCTAGGGATATTTATATTTATAACGTGACCAATTCTGAGCTTGACGGCGTGAAAGAAGTGACGGCGGCGCATGAGATGTTGCACGCTGCTTGGGAAAGGTTGAGCGCGTCGGAAAAATCTCATTTAAGCGAGCTTTTGGAGCAGGCTTATAACAATGTGAAAAATAAAAAATTGTCTGAGCGGATAGAGTATTATGATCGCGCGCAACCTGGAACTAGAGCTAACGAGCTGCACTCAATTTTAGGGACGGAATTTGCCGATTTGGGCGACGAACTGGAAGAATATTACCGACGATATTTTACCGATAGATCCGAAGTCGTGAAACTGCATGCGCAATATCAAGAAAAATTTGAATCCAGAGAAAATGAAGCACAGAAGTTGAGTGAGTCGTTGAAGGCCCGGAAGGAAAAATTGAACAGAGAATTATCGCAATATTCGACTGATTTGGCGGATTATAATGGTCGCGTGGCGGACTTTAATCGGCGAGCGGGCACTAGCGGCGGATTCTTGTCGCAGAGTGATTTTTATAGTCAACGTCAAGCCTTGAAGGCGGAGCTCTCGGAGTTGAACGAAAGGCGTGCCAATTTGAATTCTGAGATCAATTCTTATAATTCTGATGTTTTGAGGCTCAGGGAATTGGGCGTGCAGATTGATGAATTGAATAAAAGTTTGGATAGTTTGGAGGGGGCGAAATAATGGCGAAAGCTAGAAGTCAATTTGTTTGTCAGCAGTGCGGAGCTAGTTTTTCAAAGTGGGCTGGCAGGTGTGAAAATTGCGGGGAATGGAATTCGCTAGTCGAGCAGGTCGTTTCTTCTGGCGGGTCGTCCGTTGTTGATAAATCGGCTGGGCGCGGCAAAGCCTTGAAAACGTCTAGCATTCGTGAAGCTGCCTCTGAGGCTGGGCTAGAAAGATTAAGCACGGGAATTGACGATTTGGACACTGTTTTGGGTGGTGGTTTTCTGGTTGGCGGCGTGGTGTTGGTGGCGGGTCAGCCAGGAATTGGGAAAAGTACGCTGCTGGCGCAAGTTGCGGCACATATCGCCAAGACAAAATCGGTGTTATATGTGAGCGGCGAGGAGTCGGTTTCTCAGGTGAAGCTTCGTGCGGAGCGTTTGGGTGCGGCTGATTCGGAAAAAATGCAGCTGGCGTCCAGTAATAGCGCGGAAGATATTGCAGCGTCAATTCAGCAAGGCGGGTATGATTTGGCAATTGTCGATTCGGTTCAGACAATTTCTCTCAGCGAGATTTCCTCTGCTCCGGGGTCGGTTAGCCAAATCACAAACTCATCAAACGTGATTATTCGCGCCGCCAAAGCTTCGGGTACGGCAGTCATTTTGGTTGGCCACGTCACTAAAGAGGGCTCAATTGCTGGGCCGAAGATATTGGAACATTTGGTGGACGTTGTACTGAACTTTGAGGGCGATCGATATGGCGGTTTTCGAGTTGTTCGAGCACAGAAGAATCGATATGGTTCGACTAATGAGGCGGCGATTTTTGAAATGGACGAGCAGGGACTAAGAATCGTAAAGAATCCGTCGGCGGAACTTCTGGCGGAGCGTCAGAATCTGGATGGGTCAATTGTGCTGGCGACCATGGAAGGCGCACGTCCGCTTTTGGTGGAAATTCAGGCGCTAGTTAATCCGACGAATTTTGGCTATCCTAAGCGCACGGCGAGTGGTTTTGATCTGAATCGATTGAATCTATTGGTGGCGGTTTTAGAGAAGAGAACCAAGTTGAAGTTGGCGGACAAAGATATTTATGTCAATGTGGTCGGCGGCCTGAAATTAAATGATCCAGCGGCCGATTTGGCTGTGGCGATGGCGATTGCTAGCGCTAGCGCTGGGCGAAGTCTGGACGAAGGTGCTGTGGTGTTTGGCGAGATTGGTTTGGGTGGCGAGGTTCGCTCGGCGACGAATTGGCAAGCTCGAATTAAAGAGGCGAAGAAGCTGGGCTTCACTTATGCGATTGCGCCAAAAGTTCATAAAGATAAATTTATAAAAGGCGTCAGTGATATGCGGCAGGCGCTGATTGACTATTTACAATAGAAAGGGAAAAAATGAAAGATTTTTACGGATTGATAATAATTATAATGTTGCTTGGTTTGGTAGCCGAAGTTTATCTCTTGGCAAAACCGCGACGAAATTCATCTGTGGGCGCGGCGCCGATTTTGGTCGACACGTCAGTACTCATGGATGGGCGAGTGACTGAGCTGGCGAAGACTGGATTTTTGCTGGGAAAAGTTATCGTACCAAGGAGTGTATTGACAGAATTGCAATTATTAGCCGACGGCGCAGACCATGACAAGCGCGAAAGGGCGCGATTCGGTATGGATGTTGTGAAGGAGCTTAAGGATATTTTGAAGTCTTCATTCGAGCTGTATGATGATAATGTTCGCGTACCAGAAGGTGTGGATTCGCGCTTACTGAAATTGGCAAAGGAAATGGATGCGGCAGTGTTGACGCTTGATTACAATTTGAATAAGGTAGCGCAAGTTGACGGCGTTAGGGTTTTGAATATCAATGAGCTGGCGAAAAGTTTGAGGATGAGTTATTTGCCTGGTGATGAGCTGGATTTGGAGCTGTCGCAGAAGGGGCAAGATTCTCATCAAGCGGTTGGCTATTTGAAAGATGGAACGATGGTGGTTGTTGAGAACGCCAAGCGCTACATTGGGCAAACGAAGAAAATTGAGATTATCCGAAGCTTGCAGACCGACGCTGGAAAAATGATGTTTGCGAAGCTTGTGGTTGAACAGAAAAAACCTGTAAAGCAGAAGACTAGCGTTC
Organism: Candidatus Minimicrobia sp. QA0096; assembly: GCF_963967315.1. Taxonomy (NCBI): domain Bacteria; phylum Candidatus Saccharimonadota; genus Candidatus Minimicrobia; species Candidatus Minimicrobia sp. QA0096. The sequence continues at coordinate 243,412 of NZ_OZ017288.1, read as the reverse complement.
CTAAAAAGCGCACAAATGGTCGCTCAAAAACATCAGCTCAACACGAGGCTGAGCTGATTAGTTTGGTGAATAAACAATAGTTTATTTAGTTAACTTGAATGCTGCCAGTTGACGTGGCGGTGTAATATGCCGAGTCTCTTACGGTTACAGAAACTGTGTGCGCTCCCGCCGTATCAAGCTCTACTGTGGCGGTCTGCTTGCCGCTTGAAGTAATTTCTAAACTCTTAATGCTCTTTCCGTCCACGGTAATTTCGATTGCCGATAAGCCCCAAGTTCCTGCTGTAATGTCGACATTTATCGTATATTTCTTACCGCTGTTGGTGTATGATATTGCTCCAATTTGCGGTTTAGTGTCGTCACACTTGTGAACGTCATCTTCTGCGTTCGCGTCGTAGCCTGAAGGAACGGTAATTGACTCTTTCTTAGTCAAAGGATCAATAATCTTTGTCACTTCAATTTCTTCCTTTGCGCCATCCGGAGTACAGTTTGTCGCCTTTTTCTTAGAGACTTTATCGAAGGTAATTTTCTCTGTAGATTGACTTTGTCTCTTATTCCACCATGACGGATAGAGTTCACCGTTGACAGTCTGGATTCCGCTTGGTCGCTCATACCATTGACCTGACTTCCATTTACCCTCTTTGGCGTAAACTTGGGTGTGGGCGAACTCCATAACCTTTCTAATCACCGGCATTCCGTAGTTAGAAGCTGATGTACCAATCACGCTGGTGTCGGAGTTTCCGAGCCACATTCCCATAACCAGAGCTGGGCTGTAGCTGATAATCCAGAGGTCTTTTGGCTGCGAGCCTTTGTCCGATGTACCAGTCTTTGCAGAGGTTCGAACGCCATTGACGCCCATCCAGCCGTGAAGTCCAGGGGTTCGGTCGGACAAGATGTCGTTCACAATGTACGCTGATTGCGAGTCGATAACTTGCTTGCCTTCGTCTTTCCATTTTTTCAGAGTTTCACCTTGGCTGTTCTTTACCTCGATAACACTTGAAATGTCTTTTTGGACTCCCATTCGCGCCAATGTTGAGTAAGCGTTCACCAATTCTGTCTGCTTGGTTCCACATGCGCCAATTGCTGCACCGAGTCCGTAACCACCGGCATTTTCTTCCTGACGGCAATAGTTAGGATCGCCCATCCTGCGGATTCCCTCGACGACTGGTTTAGCGGATCCGTCACCAACGATGTAAGCGGCTTTAATAGCTGGGACGTTTCGGGATAGGGCTAGTGCTCTTCGAATATTGATGGCACCCATAAACTTATTGTCCCAGTTTCTCAGAGTTGCGCCGTACAGTTTATCAATGTTCTCGTCAGCTAAGACTGTGCCGCTACCGTATGCTTGCTTGCTGTCGTGTTTGTCAAATAATTGAGCAAAGACAAGCGACTTAATCGTGGAACCTGGCTGGATATAGGAAACTGCGGCGTTGTCCTGACCGAAGCCAGTGTAATTAAAGTCACGGCTACCAACAAGCGCTACGATTTGTCCAGTCTGAACGTCTTCGACTGTTGCGGCGCCGTTACTAATTCGCACAGAATCTGGTCGACCCGTTGCAAAGAACGATTTCATTTCATTTTCAAGTTTCTCCTGAATTCGCCAGTCGAGGGTGGTTTTAATCGTCAATCCACCGCGTCCAACGACTGATTCGCCAAGCTCTTTACTCAACTGATTGCGAACCATCAATAGGAAGTGAGGAGCCTTAATATTCTCCAAGTGCTCGGTCTGTGGCTTAAGCGTGCTTAAGATATCAATCTTTTTAGCTTTTTCAGCCTCATCCTTGGTGATAACGCCTTGCTCAGCCATGTAATCCAGAACTGTATGTTGTCGGGCAATCAAAGCCTTATTTCCAGCGGTGTTGTATGGATTATAGTAAGTTGGATTCTGTGGAATACCGGCAATTAGCGCCGCTTCCGCCAGCGTCAGATCTTTGGCGTGCTTGCCGAAGTACGTCTGAGCGGCTGATTCTGCGCCGTTGCGACGACCGCCGTATGGAGACTCATTCAGATATAATGACAGAATTTGGTCTTTGCTATACATGCGCTCAACTTCGATTGCGAGGATGATTTCCTTGATCTTTCGAGGAATACCGCTAATTGATCGGTCGCCGGCCTCATCTGCGAAGAAGACTTGCTTGACTAGCTGCTGTGTCAGAGTCGATCCACCCTGAACTTGGCGGCGTGAAGCGGTTGAGAGCATTGCGCGCAACATACCACTAATACTGATGCCGTGGTGATTGTAGAAATTTCGGTCCTCGATTGCGACAGTGGCTTTTTTCAAATAGTCGCTAATCTGGTCAGATTCGACAACCAATTGATAATTACCTGTGCCTTTATCTTCCCAAAGCAAATTGTCGTTGCGGTCGTAATATTTAGTGACAGTCGTTTGAACGCGCTTAGCAAGCTCGCCAGGGCGAATTTTATCGAGGTCTTTACGGAAGTAAGCGAACATTCCGCCGATAAGTAGCAACATCAACAAAATACCGACGCCAAGAATTTTCAGAGCCATCAGTCCGCCGCGCTTGGAGAACCAATATTTCGCTAGTCGCTTCGGATGTAATCGATAAAAGAATCGCTTTACGGGATGTTTCGGCAAAGTCGCCAAATATTCCGCTCGTTCGCGCGCGTCCTTGTCTTTTTTAGTCTTATGTTTCTGCGCCAAATTGGCATATAAGTTCATCCGTTTCGACGGAGATTTCTTATCGCTTGAGCCGTGTCCGGCGGTGCTTATCGTAGTCTTTTTCTTCACAATTCTATTATATCACGCATATGTTTCGCTTCAATTGTAAAATTGATATACTAATATATAGAAAAGGAGTGATATGAAATTATCAGAAGAATTACAATGGCGTGGATTCTGGAATCAGACCACATTTACTGACGACAAACTTATCGATTCGGAGAATTTCACGCTCTATTTGGGGACGGATCCTTCGGCGGACAGCTTGCATGTTGGGCATTTGGCTGTTTATATGATGGTTCGACATTTTCTGGAGCGCGGACATAAGGTGTTTTTGCTCGTTGGCGGCGGCACAGGAATGATTGGCGATATGCGCGACACGGAAGAGCGAAATTTGCTTTCGTACGAGGAAATTGAGCATAATAAACAAGCCTTAAAATCCCAAGTTTCGAGGATTTTTGCTGGACGAGATTTTACTTTGGTTGATAACGCTGACTGGCTGGCTGAGTTGGAATTGTTGCCGTTTCTTCGCGATATCGGTAAGAATTTCAATATGGCAGATTTGGTGAGCCGCGAATTTTTCAAGGCGCGCATTAACAACGGCAAAGGTTTGAGCTTTGCGGAATTCACTTACACTTTACTTCAGGGCTATGATTTTTGGCATCTATTTAATCAATATGGCGTGAATCTGCAAATTGGTGGATCAGATCAATGGGGTAATTTATTGTCAGGCGTGGATCTGATTCGCAAAAAAGAAAACACTGAAGTCTATGCAATGACCGCGCCACTGCTTATCAATAAGTCGACTGGTCGTAAATTTGGCAAATCTGAAGGTGGCGCGGTTTGGCTTGATGATAATAAGACTAGCGTCTATAAATTCTATCAATTCTGGCTGAATGTCGATGACGAGAGCGCGATTGAATATATGAAGATATTTACGATGTTGGATCGTGATACCATTGAGGCTATTGCTGAAAACCACGCCGTCAATCCTGGTGCTCGTTCGGCGCAGAAGGTTTTGGCTCGTGAAGTTACTGACATTGTTCACGGTAGCGCGCGTCGTGAATCTGTTGAGCGTGTGAACGAAGTTTTATTCGGTGGTGGCGATTTTAAGAGATTGTCGGACGATGATTTAGGTGCTTTGGCTGAGGAAATTCCTTGCGTTGATGCTGGAGTTGATGTGATTGAAGCGTTGGTAGAGTCTGGCGCAGTTAGCTCTAACGGCGAAGCGAAGCGATTGTTAAAATCTGGCGCCATTAGCCTAAACGGCGAAAAACTTGCCGAAAACAAAGTCGTCAATGACACGTCGCTACTTAAGAAGGGTAAAAACACATTTGTATTAATTATGGGGGAGAATGAATAATGAAAAAAATTATTGGTTTTGATTTGGATGATACGCTAGCAATTACAAAATCGCCAATTAGCGATCGTATGGCTGGAATTCTTAGTCGATTACTTGAGAATTATGACGTTTGCGTGATTACTGGCGGCACGTTTCAGCAGATAAAGAAGCAGGTGATTGACAGGCTGAACGTTACTCCAGAGTTGCTTCAGAAGTTCCACGCGATGCCAACTTGCGGTACTCGATATTATAGATTTGACGCTGCCGATCATGAATGGAAAATTCAGTATGCGAATGATTTGTCTGACGAACAAAAAACTCAGATAACTGCGGCGTTGGAAGAAGTTGCGAAGGAAATGGGTATTTGGTGCGAAAATCCTGCGGGCGAAATAATTGAAGATCGACATAGCCAGATTACTATGTCGGCTTTGGGTCAACAAGCCACACCTGAAGATAAATATGCATGGGCTGAAAAATATAAGGATGTTCGACCGATATATCGCGACAAGGTGGCGGAAAAGTTGCCTGGGCTTGAGGTGCGAATTGGTGGTACGACCAGTACTGACATCACGCTTCCGGGAATTGATAAGGCTTATGGAATTGTTAGGTTGCTTGAACTGAATGGCTGGTCGAAAGAGGAAACGCTGTTCTTTGGCGACAAAATTGAAGAAGGTGGCAATGATTTTCCAGTGAAGCAAATGGGCGTAGATTCAATCGGCGTGAGAGGCTGGGAAGATACGGCCTACGCTCTGGAAGGCATCAACGCTGTTTCGTAGATGAAACTAGCAACTCCTCTCGAGCAAATTAAAGGTGTCGGTCCGAAAACTGCTCAAGCTCTAGCGGCGGCCGGTCTTACGACGGTTTCTGATGCCCTGAATTTCTTACCGCGAGCATATGACGACTATTCAACTGCGGTTAATATCGCAGATCTTCAGCCGGGAAAAGTTACTGTTAAGGCGCGCTGCGAGTCGGTTTCGACGCGTATTGTTCGGCGCGGACTTAGAATCACGACCGCGGTTTTGGCGGATAAATCAGGCAAAGTTAAGGCGGTTTGGTTCAATCAGCCGTACCGCGAAACGCAATTAAAATCTGATGCGGAATTTATTTTTTCTGGCCAATTTGATATGCAATATAATCGCTATCAAATCAATAATCCGTCCGTCGAGCTGGCGAAAGAAGTTGCTAAAACTGCTGCAGAAAATAATTCTGGAATTCAGCCAGTTTATAAGTCGATTAAAAATATTCGCCCAAAAACCGTGCAGGATTTGATGAAAAATATTCGTCCGATTATGGATTTTTTGCCCGAGACTTTGCCGGAAAACATTATTCGGCGCCAAAAATTGGTTAGTCGCTCTGAGGCGGTTAAATTTCTTCACGCACCAAAAACTCACGAGGAAATTTCCCGTGGTCGTGAGCGCCTGGCGTTTGAGGAGCTGTTCGAAATGATATTGGCGGCACAATTTAATAAGCAAGAGCAGACCAGATTAACAGGCTGGAAAATTCCGTTTAATAAGTCGGTCGTGAAAAGTTTTGTCGACCAATTGTCGTTTCCACTGACAAATGCCCAGCGTCGCGCCGCGTGGCAAATTCTGCAAGATTTGGAGTCTGATCATCCGATGAATCGGTTGTTGCAGGGAGATGTTGGCTCGGGAAAAACTGTCGTTGCTGGATTGGTGGCTGCGGAAGTGGCGAAGGCTGGTTTTCAGACGGCAATTATGGCGCCGACGGAGATTTTGGCACAGCAACACGCGAAAACGCTTGACGAGTTATTGTCGCCATTTGGTGTGTCTGTTGCGCTTCTGACGGGTCACGTGAAAGGTGCGGCGCGCAGTCAATTGTTGGACAATTTGGCTAGCGGTAACATTGATGTTGTGGTCGGCACACACGCGTTAATTCAGGAAAAGGTTGCGTATCATAAATTGGGGTTTGCGGTGATCGACGAGCAGCATCGATTTGGCGTGAAGCAAAGACAAGCTTTATTGGAAAAGTCTGATTTTATGCCGCATCTTTTAAGTATGACAGCCACGCCAATTCCGCGCAGCTTGGCGCTGACGTTGTACGGAGAATTGGACATTTCCATTTTGGACGAGTTGCCGTCTGGGCGCCAGCCGATTCAGACAAAGATTTGGTCGCCGGCGTCAGCTCCGAAGCTTTACGAATCGATTGAAAATGATCTAGCCAAAGGTCGCCAAGCTTACGTTATTTGTCCGTTAATTGACGATAATCCAGATAACGATAAAAAATCGGTGGAGGCGGAATATAATAAACTATCTAAGACTATTTTTAGCCATCGTCGAGTTGGGCTGTTGCACGGAAAGCTTCCTGTCGAAGAAAAAGCTGAAGTGATGCAGAAATTTGCGGACGGCGAGCTGGATATGTTGGTGAGTACGACTGTGGTTGAGGTTGGTGTGAATGTGCCGAATGCGACGGTGATGTTGATTGAGAATGCGGACAATTTTGGATTGAGTCAATTGCATCAATTGCGCGGTCGAGTTGGACGCGGGAAACATCAGAGTTTTTGTCATTTGATGATGAGCGGCCACGATAAGCCGAGCCAACGACTTCGGGAGATTGAAAAATCGCAAGACGGATTTTATTTGGCGGAGGTTGATTTGAAATTGCGTGGACCCGGTGAGATCTACGGCAAAATGCAACACGGGGATTTGAACTTGAAAATTGCCTCGCTGGCGGATACGGCGCTAATTTCTCGCGCTCAAACCGAAGCCGAACGTTTTGTCAAAGAGGGGCAAGATTTGCTACAATATAATCATCTGGCGCACGCCGTCAGTCGCTATCAGCGATTAACTGTTTTAAATTAATATGTACGCAGGAACAACAATTAGGGATAGCTCTGGTCGATTTATTGGCGTCCACCAAAAAATAGATCGAGTCGCAAGAAAAAATATAGAACCAATTCTTCCTGATTGGTGTGATTTTCCTGACATTAAAAACATTCTTCATTTTGAGGGCAAGAATGGTCCTGATGGTGTTAAACGAAAAAGTCCAGCGGTGGATGAGCCTTGGCACTTTATAAATCCGGACGATCCGAATGACATTGCACTTTTGGAGATGATTGACGGACATATTGGCAATTTAGCCCAAGCACTGCGAACAAATAATTCCGAGCGAGCAGCGTTTGAGGCGGCTTGGATGGCGCACGCGATTACTGACGGTTTGACTCCAGCGCATCATTTTCCTCTGGAACAAGCTATGGCGGAACTTCGCGGCGGTGAAGGGTTGGAGACGCGAACTTCAATTTTGAAGAAAAATCTCATGAAGGGCGATAACGGAATTGAACTGATTAAGAACAACTGGAAATTCTGGGGCGCCAAAGGTATGATGACGACACACGTGGCGTTTGAGGCTGGCGTAGCTAGCGTGGTGGCATATCCGCGTTTTAAGGACGCAATTCCGAGTGACGATGAGATATTGCAAGTGAAAAATCACGGCTATCGTGAGTATTATTTGGACCAAGTTCACGCCGTGGCATCGATGAAAATGTATGACAATTTTAGCAAGAGTGGTTGGACGACAGACCTTGCTTGGCAGACAAATCACGAACTAATGCCGATTATTATAAAGTCGGTGATGCTGGGTTGGCTGGCGTCCATTTGGAAACTTGAGGCAGAAAAAAGTGAGAGTTAGGATTATTTCTGGCGAATTTGGCGGACGATTCATAAAAACTCCGCCCGGCTCAACGACACATCCTATGGGCGAGCGAGTGCGTTCAGCTATGTTCAATTCTTTAGGCGAATCGATACGCGGCGCGCGGGTTTTGGATGCTTTTGCGGGGTCTGGTGCTGTTGGACTAGAGGCATTAAGTCGCGGCGCAGAATCGGCGGTTTTCGTGGAGCGAGATCGAGTCGCTCGGCGAGTAATTGCTGAAAATATAAGCATTTTGGGTGTCGAAGAAAAATCTATTGTAATAAAAACAACAATAATAAATTGGCTGGAAAGTGCGAGTTCAACAGGGGAGTTCGATATTATTTTTGCCGATCCGCCATACCATAATCCACAGTTTTCCACAGTTTCTAAGCTAATGAGACTACTCAAACCGGGTGGAACTATGATATTATCACATCCAGGAATAGGTGAGGTGCCGGTTCAAGACAAAACTGTTGTGGTGGACAGTCGTAGTTATGGGGAGGCGCACCTCACCAAGTTCCTACGATTGAAATAAGTCTGATGAGCGTTCTGATAAATATCAGAGCGTTTTTAATAGAAAAAAGTAGGTAAATTATGAATGAATTTATTTTAGTAGCAATAAAATTATTGATCGGATTTTTTGCCCTGACGATAATAATTAACGTTACAGGAAAAGGTAATTTGGCGCCATCTTCCGCCAGTGATCAAGTTCAGAATTACGTACTTGGTGGTATTATTGGTGGCGTTATTTATAACAATGATATTAAGATTTTGGACTATGTTGGGATTTTGTGCATATGGTGTGTGCTAGTGTTAACACTGAAGTGGATAAAGAAACATAGCGTTAAGGCTAAACAGCTGATTGACGGTAAGGCTTTGATAATTATAGACAATGGGAAGATAGATATCGGAAACTGCGAGAGGGTCGGCTTGAGCGCTCATGATGTGTCTTTCAAGCTTCGAACCCATAATATTTACTCGACGAAAGACGTGAAAAGGGCTGTTGTTGAACAGGATGGCGAGCTTATTATTTCGCACAAAGACGAGGAAAATCCGAAATTCCCGTTAATAACGGACGGTCAATTGCAGGCTGATATTTTGGACGTAATCGGAAAAGACGAAAAGTGGTTGCTTGGTCAGCTTAAAAAACAAGGCTTAGAATCTTATGGAGATGTATTTTTAGGCGAGTATGTCGACGGTGATTTGATTCTGACTGCTTATAATTAAAGGTGAATTAACTGGACAGGATGAAAAACGTTGTTGTTTGATAGTGTTGTGAAGTTAACTCTACCACTACATCTGGTGGCGGTGTATAATAATTTATAGATAAAGTGAAAAGAGGAGGAATGTAGAGAAATGCCGTGTATTGATTATTTGCCAAGTGGAACAAACACAAATTCGCAACGAGTAATATTGAACGATAAGCTAGGTGGCTTCGGCACTTATGGGGAAGTCAGCAAGGTTGATAACGAGGAGTTAGAAAACGATACGACAGAATCTAGCCAAAACAGCTATCCAGATGTTCTTGATGATTACTATCTAGACCTGGAAGCCCTCACCGAGGCTGCCGACGATGAGAGAACTAAAAAGAAAATGGCAGATCTGGCGGCTCGATGTGCGGGCGTTTATCCTATGGAAGAATGTGATCTAGAAACAGGAACATTATTCTAACCGAGCGTTTTTATTATTGGACAATAAGCAAAACTCCGCAATATCCTGGGATTGTCATTTGGAGATTTTCTGCGGTAATTAAATTGACAGAGTGAGTCGAGGTTATAATCTTTGCGTTTTCTGGAATGGAGAAGCTTTGTTTCTCGTCTGCGAAATTGATGAAAACGTAGGCACGTTGACCGGCTAGCTCTCTTTTTAATCCAAGAATAAAGCCGTTTCCAGTGTTTTCTACAATACTCAAATCGCCATTTTTAAGAATCGGGAGAGTTTGGCGTAATTTTAGCAGCTTTCGGTGCATGTTAAGCAGGGAATCGTTTACGATTTTTTCGCTATCAACGTTGACTCTTGTGCGATTATCATTAACAGGAAGCCAAGGTTTTGCGCTTGAAAAGCCTGCAAATTGCGAATCATTCCATTGCATTGGCGTGCGTTCTAAGTCTCGGCTATCAACAACAGAATTGGCGGGGCTAAAATTATCTTGAATGTCATCAGCGGTCAATTCTCCGTTCGTCATGCCAATTTCGTCGCCGTAATATACTACGCTAATTCCTGGAGTGAGGAGATTTAAGAAGCTGAGGGCGCGGGCGCGTTCTTCGCCCAATCTGGAGGCGACTCGCGGCTGATCGTGATTTCCGATGCAGAAAAATGGCGTGGTTGAGCTCGCTGATTGCAAGTAATTTTCGATTTTTTTCTCAATATTTTTAGCGTGCCATTCGTTGTCGCGATATTCCATAAAAAACGCCGAGGCTTTTGGGTGAACTGTCAGGATTTGGCTGTATTGATGATAAATATCACCTAGCTTATCGTCGGGATAAAATTCAAACACCATTTGCTTGTCGTTATATTCATCGCAGACTGACGCTAATTCTCGCAAATATTCCTGAAAATGCGGCCCCATTTTACAGTGGTCGTGGATAAATGCTCCGTAATCGTCTGGATTGCCATAAAAATCAGGATTTGGAGAATCGTCTTTAAAGTCGGGATCTTTGGAAATTCCCCAAATTGCATCGACGCGCATTCCATCAACGCCCATATTAAACCAAAATCGCACTATGTTTTTCATTTCAGCACGCACTTCAGGATTATCCCAATTCAGATCTGGCTGTGTTTTTAGGAACGAATGCAGGTAAAATTGCCCAGTGTGCTCGTCAAATTCCCACGAACTGCCGCCAGACAAACTTCGCCAATTGTTAGGCTCGCCATTATCTTTTCCGTCGCGCCAAATATAGTAATCTCGCTTGGGATTGTCGCGTGAAGATCTAGATTCTTGAAACCACGGATGTTGGTCTGAAGTGTGACAGGGAACGAGGTCGATCATAACTTTAATGTCGAGGTCGTGAGCCTTTTTAAGTAACGCTTGGAAATCTTCCATTTGACCAAAAGTCGGATCAATAGCTCGATAATTTGCGATATCATAGCCAAAGTCGGTCAGCGGCGATACGAAGAATGGGGAGATCCAAATCGAATCGATACCCAGCCATGATAAATAATCCAGCTTCTCGGTAATGCCGTTCAAATCGCCAATTCCATCGCCATTCGTATCCAGAAAACTGCGCGGATAAATTTGATAAAGAGAGGCGACATCTTGCCAAGTTTTCATGGTCTAAGTATAAGCGAGATGATAGAGAAAATCAAAGCAAATGAATTACATGTGATGATAATGATGAGTCAACGCGTGACCCTTACCTCGACGTAGCAAATATAGATTGACGGGATATGATACGACAAACGCGGCTAGCATACAGATTATTCGGCTAACCCAATAAATCGGATGAGCTAAGTTCTTATCCATGGCGCCCGGAATGATTAGCATAATTATGTTGTCTACGACGGTCATTGACAGTATGGATAATGTGTCGGCGGCGAAAACTAACTTTAAGGATTTTATAAGCGATAATTTGGCGCGTACTAATGGTATGATTGACGCGGTGTAGCCGGAAATGAAAGCTAAGACTGATGCCAGAATGACCGTAGTATGTGGCGCAAATCCAGCGTGCGTGCCGATGGTAACGCCGATCATCTCACCGATCATACATCCCGCCAGGCAGTGTAAACTTGCCGATAGCGCCATACGTTTGATTGAATTTTTTGTATTGCAATGATTATGAGATTCGTGATTCATTATTTTGTCCTTATATTATTTAATTCATATAGATTGAGTAATTCTTCTATCGCTTTACTTTGTTGAGCTTTGTCGCCGGACGCCATTTTATCGGCAATGTGCGTGCGGAGATGTCGTTCCAGAATAAGTTTATTAAGCGATGCCAATGATTTTTGTATTGCTAGACTTTGGGTTAAAACATCCATGCAATACGTGTCGTCGGTAATTTGTTTCTCGAGTCCGCGCATTTGTCCTAATATGATCTTTGTGCGATGCAGGGCTCGTCGTTTGATGTCTGCTGTATCCATAAAATAATCATATACCCCCTGGGGGTATTATGTCAAATGTAATTAGCTATCTAAGGACTGGCTGTGTTGAATGGCGTAGTCTAGAAAATTTCAAAACGATTATCAATACTTTACTTATGTGTTAGAGGTTGACGATAAATAATGTTATAAATACGAAAAAACCACCCGTTCGGATGGCTAAATATCTAATTGGCAGCAATATACACCAAAGCTCGGACCTAGTTCGAGCGCAAGCGTCTGCTCGTCCCACTAGAAAAATCCTTTGAATTATCTTTTTGAAATTTTCCCTGCCGATTTTTTTATTTTTTAGTTGAAAAAGGTGTTTTCTGGGCAGGGACGACTACTGTTATGACAGTAGAGGTGTTGGTGTTTCGTTTAGGTGGCAAAGCTGCCGTGCTTAAGTGTCTTAACCTCGTAGGTTATTGGTAAAACCTAAAGACTAAACCTAGTCAATAAGTCTTTAAACTCTTGTTTTATAATACCTCGCCAAGTAGCAGTTTCACTTGCAGATTTACCCAGATAACCCTTGTGGTAAAGCAGTAAAACACGAACGGTGCGATCATTATGATTTACATATAAAATCACTCTGTTTCCAGAGTCTTTTGCAGATTGTTTGCGTCCCGCAATGACAAACTCATGTTTGATAATCCATTCCTTATTGTCGTCAGTTCGATGAATCGGAGGATTTGTTCTTCCATTAAGCACTAGCTGATCAATGTGTGCAAACTGCGCTACGAGCGCTTTGCGTGTTACAAGCCATTGATTGCCATAATTCTTTTTGAACGCTTTGGCGTAGTGGCGTTCGGAGTAATCTTCAAATAGTACACGGTAGTTATCAGTAAACACGGCTCGGCTCTTCCTGGGTAATTAGCTCGTAGGGTATATATTCGTTTTGCCTACAGATTTGCCAAGGAAGTTGTGTGTGTGTAAAGTGTACGATTTCTTTTGTATTTGAATCTTTCCATTTTTGTGCAATTTTATCAATCAAGTCAAGTTCACTAGTCGAGAGGTGCTGAGGTGGAGTATCTTGTGCAGATCGCGTGAGATTGAGCCACTGGGCCTCATCGCCAACCTTGAGTGATACCTTACCTTCATCAATAAGCTCATCAACAATACGAAAATACTGGTCGGGTACTGGACCATACTGCAAGCGACGGTACTTCATGCCACTCATCGGCTGCAAATGCTCATAATACCATGCAAAGTCTGCAAGGTAGATAAGTTTTGCGAGTAGCGTCTTCGTTGCGCTTTTGCCTGCGTATTCTGTATAGCGACGCAGCGTTTCCACTATCATTTCGCGGTATTTCTCGTAATTTGGGATTTCTTGTGATAAAAGATCAATGATATCGACACCAAGAAAATCAGCAAGCTTACCTAGTTCTTCACTACTCAGTTCACGCTCGCCTTTTTCGGTGGCTACAACACTACTGCGACTCACATCAATCGCTTTCGCCACATCATCTTGTGATAGTCCGTAGATCGCCCGGAGTTCGCGTAGATTCTTTTCAAGAGTCATTTTGCTTCCTTTCTCTTATATGTACAGTATACTACATCGCGCGTAACTATGTCAATATTACGACTATTTGTTTGTATAGTTGACATATAAGTGTGCAGTTGTGATATAATGAGAATACGAACCTGTAAAACACAAACGGTGGAGCTGTGTGGGCGGGTCGTCAAAGCGGAGGGTACCCGTCCGTAATACAACGTTAGAATAGGAAAAGTACTGGCTCGCGCCAGTACCAGTGTGCAAGATTTGCTTCCCTCGTACACTCCTATTCTAGCACAACAACAATGTTGAGCCATATAAAAAAGGAGAAAAATCATGGCATACAATCATCAATACACTCCGCTTTTGCGAGTACTAACCAAAAAACAATATACAGAACAACAAAAAATTGACGTATGGAATAAGGCACGTATAGTACAAGGCTATAACTCTGCATACGTTCGTGCCGACGTGTGTGGTGCTCTCATTGAATGGGGGAGTTACGGAGATACAACAAGTAGATGTGGCTGGGAGATTGACCATATCATACCTAAATCGCTCGGAGGTACTGATGTCATCACTAACTTGCAACCGCTACAATGGCAAAACAACCGCGCAAAGGGTGATAGTCTTTCGCTCAACTACTGTGCAGTGAGGAGCTACTAGCTATGGCTGACTTAACGATCACATCAGACCCAGATAAGGATGGCAACCACAGACTCCAGTGTCCGCAGTGCCTTATATCGTTCTTTGCGCCTATTGCTAAAGATGACAAAACTGGTGAACTGCAGGACATCATCTGTGAGAATTGTCATCACGCCGCCGAACCACTGATGTTTATATATACGGCAAACAAAGAGCAGGTTGACGCAATGGTAATGAACTACGCAGAGCGCGAGATGAAGAATATGCTCAAAAAAGCGTTTCGTGGCTCAAAGCACATCAAGATAAAGTAAAATCTATTTGGCGGACACTCGTCGCACTACGGCTTAATTAAACAGGCGTGATGTGGGGCGATTTACAACAATATTTTGGTGGGCGATGATTGCAGATATAGAAGTATTGAATCAGCTATTTTATGCGTAACCATTATGTTTTGTGCGCGAAAATATGGCTCAAGTATCGCAAGCGTTGCACCGGTCGGGAACAACACGGGCAGTATCTGGCTTACAATTCGCTCATCATCAAAGAGCTTACGGAATGTGCGTAGCGGTAGATCTTTTATTTCTTCGGCAGATTCTTTGGGGCTACTGTCAAAATTGACGTTTGGTAAGTCTGGTATGTCTTGACGCCATTTTTGTAGATTATTCATGATGTCAGGCCAAATATGAGATAAGTCGAGCTGGTTAAACATGTCTTGTCCGTACGACACTGACAAGTGCACACCCCACGATTCTTGCAGTTTTTGTAGCTCCGGCTGATAAAAGTTTCGGTTTTTGACAAGGCTTGGGTCAATGAAATAGAAAAATCCCCACGTTACTCTATCACCATAAATGTCGACAAGTGTCTCAAGTTTCTTTTCAAAGTTACTAATCTGACCACGTTTTTTGGTTGAATCATGGTCGTCGCGTACCTTTTGCTCAATGAATAGTACTTTGTCATCTTTGACGAGCAACTGATCTATGTCGAGAGCGTCACCTTCTTTCGATGTAATCTTTTGCGGTAACGGCTGCCAGCCCTCGTTGATAAAGTATTGCTTGATTGCCACCTCGAACGCGTCGCCAAAACGGATTTCATTTGACTGCAACAGGTTTTGTAGCAATTTTGCCTCTGGCTTGGTCGGGCGGAATAGCCCCACGTATCTATCGGGGTACTCGGCGACTTTCTTGAGCAAATCAGGTTTTGACTTTGCGAATATTTTTTCATTAAAAATATTTTTGAAAATCTCATATTCAAGCATGATTTTCCTCCAGATACTTTTGACGGATATTGTCAATTGGTAGATTATTCATATACCAAAACATCCATCCATTGCATGACGGTTGGTTTTGTAGAATTGCACCGACCTTATGAATAGAGCCCTCTATGTCGCCACTTTTTAGCGAGCCATTTACGGTAACTGCCGCCGAGTATTTACCGTCTTTACTTGTAAGTATCGTTCCACTCTTGATAAGTCCGATATCAACCAGCAAGCCAAAGGCGACGCGCGGTGCTTTTGCCTCTAACTTGCTTGATACCAATGCTTCATCAAGCAGTGTTGTTTTGTCGAGTCGTTGCTTCGCAACTTTAATATAGGTATCGTCACGCTCAATACCGATATATTGCCGCCCTAGTTCTTTTGCGGCAACTGCGGTTGTGCCACTGCCGAGAAATGGGTCAAGCACAATATCGCCAGGCTTTGATGTTGCATTGATAATTCGACGGAGTAAAGCAAGTGGTTTTTGCGTCGAGTGTGCTTTTTCGCCATTAATTTTTACGCGTTCTTGTCCGCTACATATCGGAATAAACCAATCGCTACGCATTTGCTTATCTTCGTTATATGTTTTCATAGTTTTGTAGTTGAAAGTCGGCTTTGACTTTTCGGACTTACCCGCCCATATGAGTGTTTCGTGCGAGTTATTAAAGCGTGTGCCCTTGAAGTTCGGCATAGGGTTTGTTTTGATCCAAAGAATGTCGTTAAAAATCCAGTAGTCGAGGTCTTGAACGATTTTTCCAACGCGGAAAATATTATGGTAACTTCCAATGACCCAAATTGTGCCATTGTCTTTAAGCACACGCCGACACTCCGTCAGCCATTTGGTTGTAAAATCGTCGTAAGTTGCAAAACTGTCGTATTTGTCCCAGTCATCACTGACTGCAGATACTTTTGTGTTATTTGGTCGCCACAGGTCACCTTTGAGCTGCAGGTTATAGGGTGGGTCGGCAAAAATTAAATCTACTGATTTGTCTGGTATGGTTTTTAGTATTTCAACGCAGTCACCTTGGATTATGACATTTGTTTCTAGTGATTCTATACTCATGGACGCCTTTGAGTTAGTTGCTATTATGTGAGTATTTATTGTCCGTAATAAAAAAACGGACACCTACTCTAGGCGTCCAACCAACAATCGGAATTCAAACCAAATGTCTTTCGAGCAAGTGCCCGTTTTTCCTGGTTTGAATACCAAAAATATTAGGTAATCCCTAAATGTTATATTGTTGGTTGGACTCTTTTATTATAGCACTTTTGTTGTATATTGGCGGGTATAAATACGAAAAAACCACCCATTCGGATGGCTAAATATCGAATTGGTGCGGGTAAGGAGACTCTAACTCCTGGCCTCTTCCATGGCAAGGAAGCGCTCTAACAACTGAGCTATACCCGCATGTTGTTCACGATTTATTGTAACAAAGTCGTGAATGAAATGCAATATTTGGTGGCTCCTCCCAGACTTGAACTGGGGACACAAGGCTCTTCAGGCCTCTGCTCTACCAACTGAGCTAAAGAGCCACAAACTTGCTATTTAATTGTACTAAAGTTGTCGCCATCTGGCAAGGGTGTTATAATTCTATCGAGCGCGGGTGTCGTATAGCGGCTATTATGTGACCTTCCCAAGGTTGAGATGGGAGTTCGACTCTCCCCATCCGCACCAGAAATTATAAAGCACTCTGTAAAATTACAAGAGTGCTTATTTTATTGATAGGTGGTTTATTTCTTACCGCCACGAATTGCATCGATGAGTTCGATAGGGAATAGCATCATCGTCTTTTGGCTTGGCTCTGTAGAGATTCGCTCTAAGGTGTTCAATGTTCGCAGATTGATAGCGCCTTGAGTTTTTGCTAGGATTTCTGCAGCCTGGGCTAATGTCTCGGCTGCGGCTTTTTCACCGTCAGCGTTGATGATGTTGGCGCGGCGCTCGCGCTCTGCCTCGGCTTGTTTGGCCATGGCACGCTTCATATCGCCAGGAAGCTCGATATTCTGAATCTTAACGTTCTCGACATCGATACCCCATTTGTCAGTTTCGGCATCAACAATTTCCTTGATTTGCTGGGAAATTTCTTCGCGCTTGGCGAGCAAATCGTCCATGTCGACATTTCCGGTGACGTCGCGCAGTGCTGCTTGGGCAAATTGGCTAGTCGCGTAAATATAGTTCGTGGTTTCTAGCACGGCTTTTGGCGCGTTGATGACTCGGAAATAAACCACCGCATCAACGCCGACCGTGACGTTGTCTTTGGTGATGACTTCTTGTTTTGGAACGTCAATTGGAGTTGAACGAATATCGACCAACATCATTGTCTGCAATCCTGGAATGACGACTCTTAATCCTGGTTCACGAACGCCGGTGAATCGGCCAAGTGTTAAAACCACGCCGCGCTGATATTGATTGACAATTTTAATGCCACCAAGCACATAAAGCCCGATAGATACTAAGATTATTACTACAAATGCTCCCATTTTTCCTCCTATTTATATAGATCTATTGTAGCATTTTGTGCGAGGAAAGTGTAAACGGCGGAGACTTTTTGGCTTTATGGATTTCGCGATATAATGGGAGTATGAGTGATAGTAGACAGCCGCTGGCTGAACAGATGAGACCGCAGACGCTGGATGAGGTGATAGGGCAGAGTCATTTGCTTGGCGAGGGCGAGTTATTGAGGCGAATCGTTAAGAATGGCGAGCCGGTCAGTTTGATATTGTGGGGTCCGCCGGGAACTGGAAAAACGACGTTGGCGCGGATTATTGCGCGCGAGGTGAAGGCGGAGTTCATTGAATTATCGGCGGTTACGAGCGGGAAAAAGGACGTTGAGCAGGTAATTGAACACGCCCGTCAAAATTGGAATTTAGGACTTAGGACAATTCTATTCGTTGACGAAATTCATCGATTTAATAAAGCTCAACAAGACGCGTTTTTGCCGCACGTTGAGAGTGGGCTAATTACGTTAATCGGCGCGACGACCGAGAATCCGAGCTTTGAAGTCATCACGCCGCTACTGTCGCGTTCACGAGTTTTAGTTCTCCAGCGATTGACAAAAGACGAGATTATATCCGTATTAAAAAGAGCGCTGAAAGTCTTGAAAAAGTCTAAGCAGGTTTCGCCCAAAGCTCTGGACTATTTGGCGGAATTATCGGATGGCGATGCAAGGGTGGCGCTGGGCAATTTGGAATTGGCTCTGAGTTTTAATGAAAAAGTAACGCCGGAAGTGGTTAAGGCGGCGGCTCAGAAGCGACTTCCGGGCTATGATAAAAAAGGCGATTCGCATTACGATGTGATTTCCGCTTTTATCAAGTCGCTAAGGGGCAGTGACGCGACGGCTGCGACGTATTATTTGGCGCGAATGATTGATGCGGGCGAGGATCCGAAGTTTATTGCTCGGCGGATGGTGATTTTTGCATCGGAAGATATTGGACTGGCGGGCAATGGTGCGCTGAGCTTGGCAATTGCAACATTTGAGGCTGTCGAGCGCGTCGGTCTTCCGGAGGCGAAGTATAATTTATTCCATTGCGCTATTGCTCTGGCTCGCAGTCAGAAGTCGCGTGAAATTACCGATTTAATGTATGGCGCTTTTGAATTGGCGCACAAATATCCGAATTCTCCCGTGCCGTTGCATCTCAGAAACGCTCCGACCAAATTGATGAAAGATTTGGGCTATAACAAGGACTATAAGTGGCAAGCTGGCTTTAAGCACGACAAAGGATTTTTACCAGAGGAAATTAAGGATGTGGTATAATTGGCATTACCAATATTCTTAAAAGGAGAAGTTAATATGCCAAAACAAGAACCTCAGCAGCCGCAATATGCGCCACAGCCTGATCCAAATGCACAATACGGTCCCGCACCGCAACCTCAGAACACACCGTATGAACAGCAACCAGTTAGTCAACAATATTTTGCGCAACCTCAAGCAGCGCCAGTGCAATATGTCGTGATGGCAGAATCCCTGAAGGGTGTTAAGGGTTGGTTAATGTTCTTTGTGGTTTGTTTCGTTATCGGTAGCCTTGTCAATACAGCAGTGTTTTTTCAGGCGATAATGAATCTTAGTCAGCCAGAGAACGTCATTTCTTTGATATTTTCACCTGTACTAGTAGTCTTGGCTATTTGTGCGGTTGTGTTTATAACGATGCAGAAGCGTCTTGGTAAGTGGCTAGCTGTTGCTACGATCGCCACGGCTGGATTGGGCAATGTTGCAAATGCGGTGGTTATATATGCATCCGGAAGGTCAGGAGTAGACGTTTCAGCATTTATTACCGGAATCGTTACAATGCTAATAGTAGAAGGATTGGTAATCTTGTACTTCTTTGCTTCTCGCCGAGTCAAAGAAACTCTTGTCAACTAATTCCTGTCTGCGTATAAAAATAAACCGCTCCATTACGGGGCGGTTATTTTTGTGGTTAACGCAATTATTGTTTTGCGGCGCGTTTTCGTTCATTTGCGTCCAGATATCGCTTGCGAAGTCGTAATGATTTTGGCGTAACTTCCAAAAGCTCGTCATCTTCGATAAAGTCGATACATTGCTCCAAGCTAAATTGCGTAAATGGCGTCAATTGCACAGTTCCATCCGACGATTTGGAGCGCATGTTAGTCAAATGCTTGGCTTTACAAACGTTGATTTCGATATCTTCTTGGCGATTGTAAATCCCGACAATCATTCCGGCGTAAACTTCTGTTCCTGGTCCGACTAATAATTCGCCACGGGCTTCGGCTGCTTGCAAAGCGTAAGGTGTTGTTGTGCCAGCTTCAAATGCAATCAAAACTCCATTGCGGGTTTTTGGCAGTTTTCCGCCAATCGGTTGATATCCGTGAGGCAGGGAGTTCATAATCACCGTACCTCTAGTGGCGGTCAATAAAATGTTGCGCAGACCAATCAGAGCTCTCGTTGGCAAAATGTAAGTCAAACGAACAGCGCCAACGGTGGTCGTTTCCTGGGATTTCATTTCAGCGTGTCGCGCGCCAAGCTCTTGGCTGATCGCGCCGATAAATTCGCTTCCAACTTCAATTTGCAATTCTTCAATCGGTTCTTTTTCGACGCCGTCCTCGGTAATTGTAACGACTTGCGGTCGTCCAACCTCAAACTCAAAGCCTTCACGTCGCATAGTTTCAATCAAAACACTTAGGTGCAATTCACCGCGTCCAGAAATCGTAAAGCCAATTCCGTTTTCCTCAACACGTAGCGCCACGTTAGTTTCAAGCTCTCGCTTCAATCGGTCGCCAATTTGCCTGGATGTTGTAAACTCGCCTTCGCGCCCTTTCATTGGACTGGTGTTTGGTCCGAGGTACATACTCAGAGTTGGCGCTTCAATGTCGATTGTCGGTAGCGCTTCAGGCTGTTCTTTGTCGGCAATCGTATCGCCAATATGCGCGTCAGCCACGCCAACCAGCGCCACAATGTCGCCAGCAAAAGCTTCGTCAAGCTCTTCGCGATTCAAGCCGCGATAGCCAAAAACTTTCTCAATTCGCGCCGAGCCCGCGACTTCGCCATTTTTCATCAAACTGACTTGCAAGCCACGCTTAACAGATCCGCGAGCAATTCGCCCAATCGCGTATTTCCCCTGGAATGTGTCATATTGTAAGCTGGTAACAAGTAATTGAAACGCGCCATCTTCCGTCACGTCTGGCGCTGGAATATCGTTAATAATCGCGTCAAAAATTGGCGTCAAATCCGCGTCTTCGTCGGTGTTTGTAGGAATTTCTTTCCATGATTTTCCGTCGCGTCCGATTGCGTAATAAATTGGATATTGCAATTGAGAATCGTCGGTCGCTAGCTCCAAAAACAGATCGCTCAACTCATCTTCAACTTCGGCAATTCGTCTGGCTGGCTTGTCAATCTTATTGATAATCACAACAGGCTTCAGCCCCAGCTCAAGTGCCTTCGCCAATACGAATTTGGTCTGAGGCATCGGACCTTCCTGTGCGTCCACGATCAACAGAACGCCGTCAGCCATATTCAAGGTTCGCTCAACTTCGCCAGAGAAATCGGCGTGTCCTGGCGTATCGATGATGTTTATTTTATAGTCGCCGTAAAAAATTGACGTTTGTTTGGCGGTGATGGTGATGCCGCGCTCGTGTTCTTGATCGCCGGAATCCATAATCAATTCCTGGCTCATCTCGGCTTGGTTGTCGCGGAATGTTCGCGACTGCTTTAATAGCCCGTCAACCATGGTTGTTTTGCCGTGGTCGACGTGGGCAATAATGGCAATGTTTCGAATCTTGCTAGCGTCCTTCATAAAAATATGGTCTGATATTAACACAGACCTTCCTCTTAATATAAAATTTTACCACGATAAGGGGAAAATAAAAAGAGTGAAAGTTGTGTTTAATACTTTAATATACTGTAATTTGCTGTTCGTCAAGTTGGTCTTTTGGGAAATTTATCAGCCGAGTTTTACCGTCGGCTCTATGTAAAATATCTAGATCAGCCATTACTATACCGAGAGCTTGAGTCGCCAATTTAACTTGCGTCGAGTCTACTCTTAATTCTTGATGAGCTAATCTCTTCGCTTTTTTATTCTTCGTACAAGCTATTAGTAGTTCGGGGTAGTCTGGCATGCTGTCTAACCGGGGTATATATATTCCGTAAGCAGGTTCTGTTCGGGCGAAGTAATTTACGATCTTGCCTTGTTGATTTTTTACTCCCCAATGTTCACGTTCTGCTACTAAAGCTTCATTCCTTGTAAGATAATCGTAATATACATCTGTATGATGGTTCTCGGGAGATACTATTATGTGCCCAGTCGGCTTCCCGTTTGTAGATAATTCTCGCGAGAATATAACCAATCCAGAAGGATGAGGTTCAGTCGCCATATCTATGTCAAGATGAGTTGACGTAACGTAAAAAGATTCCATATTTATACCTAACGTGAAATGGTGGGAAATACAGGGCTCGAACCTGTGACCTCACGAATGTGAATCGTGCGCTCTAGCCAACTGAGCTAATTTCCCGTAATTACATCTGTCGTTTTATTTAACGAACTCGTGATGTGAGCTAATTATAGTTCAGGTTTCAAGTCCTGACAAGATATGCCGAGTATATTCTAATTGACTTTTTGCACGAGTATGGTATAAATGAAAGTAGCTTTCGTTGACAAGTTGAGTAAATCCTTGTCCGAAAGTGAACTTTGACAGGCAATCGAATACAAGATGAGGTTTTATTTCTTTTTTAAGAATCGTTGAGAGAGATGAAATCTCATCTTGTACTGAAGAATAGTACATATCACGTTCCCGTGAGGATGAGAAGAAAGATGGAACAATGAGTATCCTCAGACGCATTTTTGGAAAGTCTGACTCTGAGCTTATTTACGGGTCGAGCGAGAATCCTCGTCCATTCCGGCATGTAGAAGCAGCAGAGGACGAGTTGCGCGCCACCATGGCACGTTTTCGGGAGCTGAAAGGTTACCTTCGCCCCTGCGTTAAGCAGGCGGAAAAAGAGGCTCTTGAGGCCGAAGTCCGCGCTGACTACTACGAGAAGGTATTCAGCGAATCCCTCCTTGGGATCGTGAAAAATGGCGGAAACTACTGGAAGGACAGGAGTTCTTATCCGGAGACGTCAGAACTCTGGAGCAAGTGTAGAAACGCCGCGAAAGAGAAGACGGAGACTTTGAGGGATCTGCGCGATTGGGCGCAGATATTCCGTATGGTATACGGGTACAAATACAAGTCTGAAGTGTATAAGGACGAGTATCTCTATCCGTACGTGGGATGATGATTTAAAACGTCCATGCATCTCGCCGTGACCATGAGAAAGGGTTGATAAGTGTCCGTTCTACTTACGGTTGCCTGTCAACCCCTTCTTTGAAATGTGAATTTATGATATTAAAAATCACCCTAACTATGGGTGATTTTCTTATGGTAAAAAATTCAATTCTTGGTGCGGATGAAAGGACTTGAACCTTCACGCCGTGAGGCACATGCTCCTAAGACTAGATGATTAAGCTTTCTTTTCACTTAGCGGAGGAACTACGCACACCGCCGACAAAAGGCTTACAACAGGCAAATAATGGGCAATAAAGGCAAAAATGATATAAGAGTTCTAGCTCGTTGTTTTTTGTTTGTTATTGTACGGGGCGCAAGGAGTCAATTCTGGAGTCTGGGGCGGAGTTTAATTAGCCAAATTGAATAAGTAAAGTTCTCTACTCTTAGAGGTGGTCAATTTTAAAAACAAGGGTGATATAATGGTACTTAAAGTTTTTAATAAGGGGTAGCGAATCAACTAAGCAAAAAGGAATAATGCCTCATGAGTAAATGGGAAGATCGTATACAGAATAGTGCCACATACACTGCAGCCAAGAAACTATTAACCAGATTTGATGAGGTAGATCTTGGTAATGTATCTCTTGAAGCAATCGATGATATTAATCGGGCAAAACTAGTCATTGAACTTTTAATAGATAGACTTAATAATACAGACGACCGCTTAATATCAATATCAAATCTTGACAATATCAACAACTATCTTTCAGGTGTAAGCTCGTGCTTTGATAACTGGCAAAACTATCGTAATGATGCGTATCTAGATATTTCTTATATGAATGGATATATCGATAATATATTGTCATACATCCCTTCATTAACACCCGCTATGGACATAAAAGAAACTCGCAAAGCTATTGCGGGATTGAATAGGTCAGTCGGTCAATATAAGCGTGTAGCAGCAAAAGAGATTAATAGCATATCCGCTAAAGGAGCCGCCTCAGAAAAGACCATTGACGAAAAAGTTACTGAAGCTAAGAACGAGTTTGAAACACTTGGTGCAAAAGTGGCTGAACTTAATAAAGATTTAAAAGACATAAAAGATTCGTCAAATAAAATCTCTGCTGAGCAGCAATTATCATTTACAAAATCTGAAAATGTACGCAATGAGATGGTTAATAAATTTATTGAAGAGCAGAAACGTACAATTGAAGAGACATTTAGCAAAAAGAGTAATGAAGCCGATCGCATTACGGATGACATAGATAAAAAGCTAAACGCTACTGAGGCGAAGGCAGAAGATAGTCTTGCTAGAATAGATGAATTATTGAATATGGCTGGAGATAAAACACTAATCCACGATTATTCTAGTAGTGCTAAGGAAGATAAAATAGTTGCTTATATATGGAGTGTAGTAACAGCAATTTTACTGCTTGCAATGTTAGGATTTTCTTGCTGGGTAGTTTATGAAGTTATTAATACTAAGGCCGTGTCATGGCAACCCTTAGTAGCTCGAGCATTTGTTATGCTATTTGCTGGAGGTGTAGCAGGATATACAGCCACTCAATCAAGCGAGCACCGCAAAGCACAGCGAGCTAACCAACGAACAGCTCATCAACTTAAAGCACTAAAGCCTTATCTGCTAAGTATTGAAGGTGATGTAAAACTAAGAAATGAAATTATCAAAACAGTTGCATACCGAATATTCAATAATGAAGAGAATAATCAAGTCAAAAAATCAAAAGGATTATTTAAAAGCAAAGAGGAGGCTCCTATTATGAGTTCGCAATTGATTGAGTTGTTATTAGATTTAGCAAAGAAAATTCCTGTTAAATAAAAATATTAAAAATGTGGTAATTTATTTTATCTACCGATATACTTACTTACAGAAATATTTCACAATATCAAACTATGCGGATGTGATGGAATTGGTAGACACGCATGTCTTAGGAACATGTGCCTCACGGCGTGAAGGTTCAAGTTCTTTCATCCACACCAAGCATATAAGAGTTACGGATCCCTAAAGACTCTCTTTATTTTATGTTGAATTGCAATAATTATTGCGACACCTCTCCTAACAAATTTAATTCGTGCATGAAACGTTCAAATGGCGTATCAAACTCTAGGCATTTTCTCGGTCTGGAGTTTTTTTATATATAACATCTACTAGTTCTTTATTTTTGATTTTAGCTAAATCAGTTTTCTTTGGAAAGAATTCTCTAAGTAGGCCATTACTATTTTTCGCTAGTCCCTCTTTGCCAAGCGCTATATGGATCTGCGAAATAAAAGTCTACGTTTAATTCATTTTTACTTTTTCATAACAAGCAAATTCCTTACCTCTATATTATTTCCATCGTTTAGGGTAAGATAACTATGACTCATATTAACCTCCGTGTGTGTTTTTGTTGTTATTAACATTTTACACGAAGTTAGTATGAGTTTTTTACTTGCTAGAGGTGCCGCATTTAATTTTACAATCTATCATATACTTTGAGGCGCATTGCGCTTCGGCACTTACGGTCTTATTACCACTCAAGGCTGATAGACCTCCAGATGCTATGCGAGCAAATAGTGGCGCCCCGGTTGTGCCAGTTAGCTCGGCTACTGATTTCTTACTGAGTTCCTGTGCTGGTGTGCCAAAGGACATTATGTGCAGGTTTTCTATGCTAGTAAATAGCCACGGACTGAAGTCCATAATCTCGATATCGTTTGGATGTTTTTTTGAGTCAGACATTCTTCGGTTATTTTATCCACGGATGTTTTGCCACTATCTCAAGCACCATATAACCCGACCGTGAATGACTCAGAGTTTGGTACTTTGACGAGCACTTCAGCTAGACCTTTAGCAAAATCAGTGCGATCAGCCTATCTTCTTTGACTGTCGTTACTGGCTCATCGGGGTTTTATCAGACCTTGTCATCTTGTTCTGTCTCATTGCGAGTAATCAAATCATAGGCCAAACTAGAAAGCGATATGTAGTGAATAGCCAGGTTACGCTCAAGAGCTGCTGCCGGTGTGTGCGCTTTTTCATTGCGTAAAAATTGTATGGTCAGGTTCAGGTAACCGACACCGCGGAAGAAATCTTTTTCGGCATGGGTTGTGCCGTCCGATTTGCCAAACAGTTGCATGTAGTATTTTCTGTTCTCGGCATTCATACTGAACACTTCGGTGGCTTTTTCGTTGCCAGTTATCTCTTGCAGTTTGCTGCGTACCAATTTGTATGCTTCGTCCACCGCATGGAAGTAGTCCTCGTTGATTAAGTACTGTTTGATGTGGTCGTAAACATTTTTGTTGATCTGTAGCGATATAAAGTCGTTGTCTATAATTGCGAGCGGTGTTTCATCTATCTGTGTGGCGGGCGTGATATTTCTAGCACCCAGTATGTCGCGGCCTGATACTTTTGACTTGGCATACAACTCTACGCCATCAAGTGCCAAGTTTTTGTTGATGGTCGCCAAGACTCTTTTGGTGTTCCAATTTATATCTCTAACTTCCGGATGGAAGAACTCGGCCAGGAATTTCAGGAACTTGGCGTCTTCTGTTTCCAGCAGGTCAAACTTATCAATGTACCAGTTGTCATCCCAATCATCGTTATTCACGCGGTGCTGCCACAGGTCGCTCTTCATGTCAGGGTAACGGCTGTCGGTAGATGGTAGTTTTTCTAGGTTGAATATGCGCTCCCAGAACTCTACTTCGTTTAATCTGCCATAAAAGTCGATGGCCATGTAAGTGTCCAGAACTTCTAGGATGGCATACCTGGTTATCTTCGTGATTTTATTGGTCATCTGTACATCCTCCGTGGCGCATCATGACTTTGTCTCATATACATCAAACAGCATGACGTGAACTTCAACTTGTCGGCCGTTATCGTCAGGTTTGGTCATAACAAAGCGCCACTCACCATCGCGCTGCTTGATTGTGCGCACGTAGTCGCTTCGTTCAGTAAATATGAGTTCGACTTTACTTTGTATATCAGAGAAGTTAGCGTTGTCTTTATTGAATATAACGAGTGCGGTTTTGGCGTCGCGCCAAGTCAAATAACCCAAAAGCTGGTCTATGCCTCTGTCTATATATTTCTGACCTTTCCATAGCTTACATTCAGCAACAAAAGTCGCTTTATTGTTGAAGGGTATTGAGATGTCTGTTTTGCCGCTCTTGTGGAATAGCTCGCCGCCGACCGCGCCACTCTTTATGCTCGCAGACAAGCCGACCAGCAACATATCCCGGAGCGCTTCTTCGTCCTTTGATTCTGACGCTCGGTTGGTTTCCATAGATGCACCCATGCTTCGTATGGTTTCAAGTATCGTTTCGTAATCTTTGCTTGATATTGTTCCACCAGGTTCATCTTTTTTGGTTGAGAGTGGAGTCAGCTTTTGCACTGAAATCCTAACTTGACTTAATGGGCTAGGATTGTTTGATTTTTCAAGTGGTATATTCAGCGCAGTCTTTATCGAGTCGAGTTTGTTTATCTGCTCAAAACGTTTGGCGACTGCTTCGGTTACCACGCCTTTAACACGCTCTTCAAACCCAGATAAGTCGCTGTTTATATAATCTATGTTTTGTTGTATTGATGCTATCTTTCCGTCTAATGCATCCTTTATCCGCTCCGCAGTGGTGTTTGATTCAGTAAACTCCAACGCAAAAGTCAATTCGTTGCCAGTAATCACGGCATCATCATACGTCATTCGTATTCTAGTAGGAGTGACTTTGAATAGGTCTGCGGAACCAGTGAACGGTATCGTAATAACGACCTTATAGCCGGGCACGCTGATTGGACTATTGTCAAATGCTTGTACATACATATTGTTGCCGGTGACATCTACCTTGGTCTCTACTATGTCCTGAGTTTTGTTGTCCGCCAACAGCACCAGCGGGGCTAAGTTATAGCCAGACACGATGTGATCAACTATTCGCTCCTGACTGTTTGCTTCAAAAACACTCTTTTCAATATTACTGGCTTTTTGACGAGCGTCGACAATAATACTCTCTGACCATTCGTGCCATCCGATTGCGTAAAATAGATAGTTCTTTGATCGACCATAATGCATACTACTTAAATTATATAATAAACCCAGCAAATCTGATTACTCAGATTTGCGACTTTGTATTAAACTAAGTTCTAGCGTGGGCGTAAAATCTCACCATTTTAGAGTAAAAATTCAAAAAAATCGCCCATTCGGGCGACAATTGGGTTTTTTACTCTAAAATGGTGCGGATGAAAGGACTTGAACCTTCACGCCGTGAGGCACATGCTCCTAAGGCATGCGTGTCTACCAATTCCACCACATCCGCATAACCCGATTATATCAAAACAAATTCTACTTATCAACTGTCCGCGCTTATGTTAAAATTGAAGTAACATGCTAAGGAGGATTAATGAATAAAGTTGCGAAATATTTGAATGAGCATCTTAGCGGCGAAGTTGCGTCGCAGGATTTTGCATTGAGTCAAGTTGAAGTTGATAACGGACTTTTGGCGCGCCGACCAGAAATGATTGTTCGTGCGGCTAATATGAACGACATCAGGAAAGTGATGCGATTTTGTTCTCAATTGGCAGAGAAAGGTCATGTTTTACCTGTATTTGTTAGGGGTAATGGCACCGATGAGACTGGCGCAGCGACGAATAAAGGCATTGCAATTGATGAAAAAACGTATATGAATCGTGTGGTTGGTATTGATCCTCGCCAGCAACTGATTCATGCTCAAGCGGGAATTTCTCTTTCAGCAATCAACGCAACTTTGTCTACTCATAAAGGCTTAGGTTTGCCACGAACTTCATACGTAGCGGAAGATGGTACGCTTGGTGGCGCAATTAACACAGCTCCGTCTGGAATGTTATCTGGCGCGCATGGTCGTTTTACTGACACTATTCAGCAACTTGAAATTGTTTTAAGTAATGGCGACGTGATTCAGACTGGGCGTATATCTCGACGCGAATTGAGTAAGAAAAAAGGCTTATCGACGTTTGAGGGCGAGATTTATCGAGAGATTGACAATTTAATCTCAGATAACACCGAGCTGATTTCGCAAATGGATCCAGCTTTGCCAGATACGGTTGGCTACAGCGGAATTTTTCGGGTGAAGCAAAAAGACGGGTCGTTCGATTTGACGCCGCTGTTTATTGGTAGTCAGGGAAGTCTGGGTGTGATTTGCGAAGTTATTATGAAGGCGCAATTTATTCGTCCAGAATATTCAGTTGTTGCCGCATCATATAAAAAGTTGTCAGACGCGCAATCAGCCGTGGAATTGGCGATGAAAAGCAAAGCTTCTTCCGTTGAACTGATTGATGGGCGATTCTTCCGTCAGGCTGCGGTCGTCGGTAAAGTGGTTGAGTGGGCGCCGAAAGAATGCTTTAAGGGTGCGGTGGTCTTGGCTATCTTTGACGACTTTTCTGACAGAGCGCGCAATAAAGCCGCGAAGAAATTGACTAGAAAATTGGAATCATCAGAAGCGGTTGACATAAAAACTCTACATTTGGAAGAGCAGGATTTGTTCAGCTTGCATTCTGTTTTGGCTTTGGCGGAAACTCCAAGCGAGCCGCATATGATTACGCCACGCGTTTTCTCTGGGATTTTAATGGCGCCAGAAAAGATTGACAGTTTCCTTAGCGAGTTGAAGTCACTGGAATCTAAGTATGGCGTAGATTTGCCAGTTTTCGTTGACTTTTCAAGCGATTATATTTCTCTGCATCCGACGTTTGATAGTAAAAAGGTGAGTGAACGCCAGAAGGTTCTTCAGTTGTTGGTGGAAATTTCTCAGATTGTTAATAAGTACGAAGGTTCTTTTGCGGGCTTTGGTGGTGACGGAAGATTGAAGGCTAACTTTATCTATAAAAATCTGCCAGATGATGAAAAGCAATTATATGCAAAGGTGAAGCAAATCTTTGATCCAGCTGGAATTTTTAACCCAGGAATCAAAGCGGAGGCTCAACCAAAGGAACTGGCGGCGGAATTAAACGCATGGTGTAAGCTTCGTAATCAAGCTTGATACTGGGTGGGAATTGGGCTATAATTGACGCGTAGCCCACATGCGGATGTGGCGGAATTGGTAGACGCGCTAGCTTCAGGTGCTAGTGTACGCAAGTACGTGAAGGTTCAAGTCCTTTCATCCGCACCAATATTTGACATTTTTTCATCATAAGAAAATCACCCATGCTCAGGGTGATTTTTAATGTTGTAAATTCAGAGTCTACATGACAGGCAATCGTAAAAGAACAATCACCTGTCATGTAGACTATATACTGTCAGTCAATCCAGGGATCACTGAGTACAGCTTCGTCGCGGCTTTGCATGGATTCTCCTGCGTACATCAAGCACAGAAGAGTATCATCGATCTCGTTCAAGATATTCTTGAACTGCTTGTCATCTTCGTACGTCATGGCGACGTGCTTGTCAACGAAGATTTTCAGCTCCTCTAGGGCTGAAGCGACGCGTACAGCATCGTTGTAGATGTTGACACCCACAACGATGGCTGGAGATTGCGCGAGACACATGTTCGCATAGACCTGGAGGTCTTGTACTCGTTGACACGTGTCGCGAATCATTTGGACGAATCGCCTTACTTGAAGGACGGGGATATACTCGTCCTTGCAGATGATCTCCATGGCGGTGTGCCATTTCGAACTCAGGTCTTTCGTCGTAGCGGAAAGATCGTCAGAGACATCGATAAACATTGTGCTATCTTCCTGTTTTCTCATCCGCAGGATTGCGACGTATTGTTCTTTACAATACAAGATGAGATCTTATCTCTCTTATGGCGGTTTTAAAAAAGAAATAAAAACTCATCTTGTGTTCGATTGCCTGTCAAAGTTCACTTTCGGACAAGGAATTACTCAACTCATCAACGAAAGCTGATATTATATATACCACACTTGTGTAAAAAAGTCAATAGAATATATAAAAATAGCCTCAAATGAGACTATTCTAAAATTATTTCAGGGGATATATGACAAGCAGCCATAAAAAAGAATGTGGATCAACTCATCATATATCCCGCGTTGTTAATCTTCTGTCTCTGTGTAGTCCAGAAGACTTTGTGCTACTTGCGCCAGCGCAGTGGCTTCTTCGCTTAGCTGGACGAGAAGTTTCCTAACTTCTACATCAGTGGCGATCGTGTGTGATATCAGACCTTCTTTCGGGATATAGTCGAGGGTTAATTTCTTCCCCTCGACAGACGCGGTTGCTCGACGAAGAAAATTCTCCAGTGCCGTCGTATTGGTCTTTTTATTCACGACCCTTTACCTTTCTGGTGTTTTCTCGCCCTCAGTGTGATATACGTGCATTCTTTATGCACAAGACGAGATTTTATCTCTTTAAAGCTCTTAGAAGAAATAAAACCTCATCTCGTGTTTTGGCTGCTTGTCAATGAACGTTTTCGGATGAGGAGTAATCTCAACTCATTAACGAAAACCAATATTACTTATACCATTCTATGGTGATTAAGTCAATAGAAGGCTCTCGACTTTTGTTATTCGCTTAGGAACTTTGATAAAATAACAGAGATGGAAGATAAAAGAAATGTCATTGATAAGTTTAAGGGTCGGAGCGAATCGGAAATTATAAATGAGTTGGATTCTGAAGATCACGGTTTGGTGATTGCGCTGGAAAATACCGAGCGAGATTTTAATATGGGGACAATTGTCAGGAGCGCTAATGCGTTTGGCGTGCGGCAGATTTATGTGATTGGGCGCAGGCAATGGAATAAGCGCGGTGCGATGATGACGGATAAATATCTTCACATTACATATTTGGCGACGACGGAAGAGTTTGTTGAAAAAATGCGTAATGAAGGCAGGGAAATTATTGCTATTGATAATATTTCGGGCAGCGTTAATATGTCGCAGACGAGGTTACCGAAGTGTGCGGTTTTGGTATTTGGGCAAGAAGGGCCTGGGATTTCTGCAGAGCTGGCCGGTGCTGCGGATCAGATTGTGGCGATTGAGCAATTCGGCTCGACTCGCTCTATAAATGTTGGTGCGGCAGCGACTGTGGCGATGTATTGTTGGTTGCAACAGAATGTGCTATAATAGTACCATGATTTTACCTAAATTCCATCATTCACACGTGTTGCCGAGGTAGGACTCTGATTTTTGATTGTACGCGCCGAGTTCTGCCTCGGCGTTTTTGATTGCTATAAATAAGAAATAATGACATAATGGAGCTAACATGAGCAGTTTATCTACACAAAGTTACAAAGGTTCGCGAGACTATTTTCCAGAGGAAAAGCGTCTGCAGAATTACATTTTTAATGTTTGGCACAAGACGGTTGAGAGTTTTGGCTATGAAGAATACGGCGCGCCGCTACTGGAGCCGCTAGATATTTATCTGGCGAAGTCGGGTCAGGAATTGGCGGGCGAGCAAACATACGCTTTTGAAGATCGTGGCGGTCGAATGGTGGCAATTCGTCCTGAGATGACGCCGTCGATTTCTCGAATGGTGGCGGCTAAGCGTCAGGAATTGGCGATGCCTGCGCGGTTGTATTCAATTGCTAATTTTATGCGCTATGAACGGCCGCAACGTGGGCGTGAGCGTGAGTTTTGGCAATTGAATGCGGATTTGTTTGGCGTGGACGGCGCGGCGGCGGACGCGGAGATTATTGAGTTGAGCCACGCTAGCGTGATGAATTTTGGCGCCAAGCAGGAAATGTTTACGGTCAGGGTTAATAATCGCCAATTGATCAATCGTTTGATGAGCCAATTTTTGAAGCTTGATATTGTTGGTTCGACGATGATGATGAAGCTGCTTGATAGGAAAAATAAGATTACTGCCGAAGAATTTAAGCGTCAGGCGATTGAGATTTTTGGAAGTCAAGCGGCTGAAGGTCTGCCTAAGTTGGCTAAGATGATCAGCATGAAATCTGTTGATGATTTGCCGAGCGAATTGATGGAAGATGAAAGCGTCAAGCAGCTTCGCGAAGTGATGAAATTGCTTAGCCAAAAAGGCATTACGAATGCAGTGTTTGATGTTACTCTGATGCGCGGACTGGACTATTACACGGGCATGGTTTTTGAGCTTTTTGATAATTCGCCAGAGAATAACCGAGCGTTGTTTGGTGGAGGACGATATGACGGATTGGTCGGGCTATTTGGCGTTGAACCGATTGCTACGGTCGGCGTTGGCATGGGTGCGACGACAATGCAACAGTTCCTGGAAGTTCACAATTTGTTGCCTAAATTGGCATCTAAAACAGATGTATATATAATTCCGGTGTCAAAAGAATCTATGGCTGGCGCGGACGATTTGGCGCGAAAATTGCGCAGCGAAGGCGTGCGAGCAGAGCTGGATATCACCGGTAGAAAGATTGACAAGCAGATAAAAGCGGCGTTGAAAAAGCAAATTCCGTTTGCGGTGTTCGTGGGCGAGGATGAAATTGCTAGCGGCACATACACGGTTCGAAACTTGGTGGAATCTGATGAGCAGAAGGTTAGCGCTGAACGAATCGTGACAATTGTCAAAGATCGTCGATACGATGGCGATGAAGACGCTCTGTTTGAGATATAGTCTGATATCTGTTATAATTAGTCTTTATGAAGACTACTGTAAAAAAACTATCAGATACTAAAGTTCAATTGACGATTTCTTTGGGTGCTAGCGAATTAGCTGACGCGGAGCAGGTTTCATTGACAAAGTTGGCGCGCGACATTAAAGTTCCAGGTTTCCGCAAAGGAAAAGTTCCCGCAAGCATAGCCGCTAAGCATGTTGATCCGAATGCGCTTCAGGAGCAGATTTTAGAGAATGCTTTGTCAAAGGCTGTAGCTGAGGCGTTTTTGCAGGAAAAATTGCAGGCTTTGGATCGACCAAGTGTTGAGGTGAAGAAGTTTGTACCGGGCGTCGAATTGGAATTTACGGCTGAAGTTGAGATCATTCCGCCGGTAAAATTGGGCGATTATAAAAAATTGACAGCGAAAAAAGAAGTAGCAAAGGTCGAAGATAAAGATGTTGACGAGGTTATTGATCGAATCCGTAAAAACTATTCTGAAAAATCAGAGGTCAAGCGTGCCGCTAAGCTCGGCGACGAGGCTGTGATTGACTTTACGGGAAAGAAAGACGGCGTGGCGTTTGACGGCGGTTCAGCTAAGGAATATGGCTTGAAGCTTGGCGAAGGTCAATTCATTCCGGGATTTGAAGAAGGTGTTGTTGGTCATAAGGCTGGTGAAGAGTTCGATTTGAAACTGAAATTCCCAGAGGATTATCACGCTGAGAATTTGGCAGGTCAAGACGTTGTGTTTACTGTGAAACTTCACAAGGTTAATGAATTGAAATTGCCAGAATTAAATGATGAATTTGCAGCAAAATGCGGTCCATTTACAGAGATGAAAGAAGTAAAAGAAGACATCAAGCGTGAACTTACCGCACAAAAAGAGCGCGAAGCTGACGAGAAGTTTAAGGACGCGTTGGTTGGTGAATTGACGGAAAAAAGTAAGGTTGCGCTGCCAGAACTTTTGGTTGAAGACCAATTGCGGTCAATTGAGCGTGATTTGACTCAGAATTTGATGTACAGCGGACTGAGTTTGGACAGCTATTTGAAGACTCAGGGCTTCAAGGATAAAGAGGAGTGGGTGAAGAAAGAGGCCCGTCCAGCGGCTGAAAAGCGTGTTAAGGTTGGTTTGGTATTGGCGGAATTGTCGAAGGAATTGAAGATTGACGCTTCTCGTGATGAAATTCAGAAACAAATTGACTTCTTCAAGCAACAATACGGCAAGGACAAGAAAATGCTGGAACAATTTGACAACCCAAATGTTCACCGCGATATTGCCAACCGAATGATTACAGATAAGACCGTTGCTAAATTGGTCGAATTAAACACGAAGAAATAGGGTAAATATGCCAAAATCATATCTCATTCCAACTGTCGTTGAAAAGTCGGCCGACGGCGAGCGTGCTTTTGATATCTATTCGAGATTGTTGAATGAGAGAATTATTTTCCTTGGCGAAGATGTTAACGAGCATACCGCTAACAGTGTAGTGGCGCAATTACTGCATTTGGCATATGTTGATCCGCAAGCTGATATATCTTTGTACATTAATAGTCCAGGCGGCAGCGTTTATGACGGAATGGCAATTTATGACACGATGAATTTTATTAAGCCCGATGTGGCGACGTATGGAATTGGTTTACAGGCAAGCATGGGCGCGTTTTTGCTCAGTTCTGGCGCTAAGGGGAAGAGGTTTTGTTTGCCGCATGCTAAGGTTATGATTCATCAGCCGTCTTCTGGAACGCATGGAAAAGTGACCGACATGGAAATTGACATGAAGGAAACTTTGGAAGTCAAAGAAATGCTAGCGAAGATTATGGCAAAAAACACCGGTCAGAAGTTGGCTAAGGTTAAATCCGACATGGAGCGTGACTATTGGATGACGCCGGATGAAGCTGTAAAGTACGGACTAATCGACAAAGTCTTGACTAAATTGTCGTAAAAAATGCGTGTTTGTTGTTAAAACTACTAGTGATTCTGCTTGTGGTTTTTGGAGGATATTGTCATAATTTGAAGTAGGCAAGGAGGATTTATGAGGCAATATTTAGACGCATTGAAATACGTTCGTGATAACGGTGTGCAAAAAGGCGATCGTACGGGAACGGGGACGACGGAAATTTTTGGCATTCAGACGCGATATAATTTGGCAGACGGATTTCCGGCTATGACCACTAAGAGGTTATATTTCAAAAGCGTCGCTCATGAGCTTCTTTGGTTTCTTAAAGGTACGGGCAATATTGAATATTTGGCACAAAACGGCGTTCATATCTGGGATGAGTGGCCATATAAAAATTACCTAGAAAAAACTGGTCAGAAAATACCAGAAATTAACGGCGACGAATGGCGCGCTGGAATGAAGGAATTTATTGATAAGATTGCGAATGATCGTGCATTTGCTGAAGAATGGGGAAATTTGGGTCCTGTTTATGGTGTTCAATGGCGAAAATGGCCGGATGGAAAAGGCGGAACTATTGACCAGATTCAGAACGCCATTGACATGATAAAGGCAAATCCAGAGTCGCGTCGGAATATCGTGAGCGCGTGGAATGCGGCGGAAATTGACGACATTGTCCAAGCCGGCGGGTTGCCTCCGTGTCATACGATGTTTCAATTTAACGTAAGACCTGGCAAGAATGGCGAGAAGGACAAGCTGGATTTGGCGCTGACGCAGCGTTCGGCGGATATGTTCCTCGGCGTGCCGTTTAATATCGCTAGCTATGCGCTGCTTCTATCTATGGTCGCCCAAGTTACCGACAAGCAGCCTGGTGAGTTTGTCCACACCTTGAATAGTGCGCATATTTACAATAATCACCGCGCGCAAGTTGACGAGCAATTATCGCGCCGTCCGCTGCCGCTACCGAAACTGTGGCTAAATCCAGACATCAAGAATATTGACGATTTCACGATTGATGATATTCGCCTGGAGGACTATGAATGCCATCCAGCGATAAAAGCGCCGATTGCGGTATAAGTTGATTATGCCTGCCGGCTGAAATGGCTATAATTTACTTTTTGCAGGAATTTTTCTCTGGCGGAAGTATATATTTGTTAGCTTCTGGATCATACAATAGGGTAGCAATCTTTCCTGCTATATACTTCACTCGTCCATCATCGCCGGGCGCTTTATTGAACAGCATGGCATCCTCTTTGAGTAGTCCGGTGGCTTCGTCAGGGTATCGTGCGCCTCTGAGTATTGCGTTCGTAGTGTATTCTGAGTTGTCTTCGGGGTTTAATATTTGTACACATGCTTCAGTATTCATGTGTTACATTATATAACAAATACCAAATACTGTCAACTTAAGAAGGTTATTTTCTTTTATACGTCACAAAATCAAAATCGTAACTATTTTCATTATCTACCGAATGATGTGCGCGACTTACTTCCTCCCACGCGTCCATATCTATCTCTGGGAAAAAAGTGTCAGCATTGGGAAATTCGGCGTCAATTTCCGTGGCGTAAATAGTGTCAATTTCTGGAATATCTAGCGCGTCTTTATAAACTTGCGAGCCGCCAATAATAAAAGTCGGATATCGCGATAAAGCCAGGGCGCTTCGTAAATTCATAGCCGTCAGGACTTTTTTGACGCCAGTTGGCTTGGATGAAATGACAATATTTTCTCTGTCTGGAAGTGGTCGCGAACCAATTGACTCAAACGTTTTTCTGCCCATAATGACATTGCTGTTTCTCGTCAAGCGCTTAAAATTCACCAAGTCGGCCGGCAAACTTCGCCCCCACGGCATATCGCCATTTTGTCCGATGGCGCGGTTTTTATCGTAAGCTACAATAATGGCTTTTTCCATAATCTCAGTTTAACATGCTGTAAAATTTACCGAAAGCTTGATAGAAATGCGTAAACTTGCCATAATAAGACTTGGTAGAAAAATCACGCAATGGGAGGTGTTTAGTGAGCGTGTACTCAAATAAAGATATATTAGCGGCGATTGAAGACGGGACAATTGTCTGTACGCCGTTCAACCCAACAAACGTATCGGAAGCCAGCTTAGATTTTACGCTAGGCTTTAATTTTTATAAGCAGGAATATGACGATATTTCGCGAGTTTATAATCCGTTTGATGAGTCTGATGTCAATCGATACTTCAAGGGTCCGCTTAAGGCTATGCCGCATGCCGAATGGTGCGAGCGGCACGGTTTTCGGGAATTTAAGAATATTCCGCCAGATCATCCGATTATCGTGCTGAAGCCTGGTGAGCGAATTTTGGCACATACGCACGAATTTGTTGGGATTCGGACGCATGGCGGCGCGGCTGAGGTGAAAAGTCGTAGTTCTTGGGGGCGAAACGGCGTGGCGGTGTGTTTTGATGCTGGCTGGGTTGATCCTGGGTATATCAATCGGATTACGCTTGAGATTTACAATTTGAATAAGCATGAGAGTGTAGTTTTGCCTGTCGGCGAACGTATTGGGCAATTGATTTTTCATCACACTGGTCAGGTTGACGGCGGATATGCTAGTGGACGCGACGGAATGAGTGGCAAATATCAGCACACTGACGATTTGGATGAATTGATAAAAACTTGGCGTCCAGAAATGATGTTGCCGCGGGCGTTTAAGGATCGTCGGCATAAACCGATGGAAATTCCGGGACTTAGAGAGGGGATTTTGTGATGATGACTGGCTCAATTTTCCGTTGGCGGACAAAAGAAAAAGAATATAAGAATCATAAGAAAAGTAATAGATCTGAAAGTTGCGACTTCTGTCAATTGGTAAAACAGCACACTAGTCAAGTCGTAGAAGAAACGCAGCATTGCCTAATCATTAAAAATCGATTTGGCTATGATTTTTGGGACGGCTGCGGCGTGGACGACCATTTGATGGTGATACCGAAACGACACGTCGATTCGTTGGCGAATTTGAGCGATGAGGAAAAAATTGACTATATGAATCAGGTTGCCAGGTTTGAATCTAGTGGCTATTCAATTTACGCTCGAGCCCAAGGCAGCAAAACCAAGTCGATGATACATCAGCATACTCACTTGATAAAAATTGATGGAAAAACGAAAAAATGGCTGGTATTTCTACGGAAGCCGCACATTGTGATTACGAGGTGATGATGGGCGACGCTGGAAAATATATAGTTATCGAGGGTAATGACGGTACAGGAAAGTCGACGCAGGTCGCGAAATTGGCGGAATACTTTCAGTCAATCGGGCGAACGGTTTGCGTGATTGAAGAGCCGGGAAGCGATGATCCGGAAAAATCAACTCCGATAGCAAATGAACTTCGAAAAGTGATTAAAAATGGCGATTTGGCTCGCTCTGCGGCGGTGAATGTGGCGCTATTTTCTGCGGCTCGGCGTGAATTATGGCGGGAAAAAATTCAGCCTGCGTTGGAACGTGGGGAAATTGTTTTGAGCGCGAGAAATTATATCTCAACGCTGGTTTATCAGGGGCGAGGTGAGGGATTTGATGAGTCGGAGATTCTGCGATTAACGAAGTTGTTTACTGACGAAAAATATCTGAAGCCAGACGTTATGGTTATTTTGAGTTTGAGTCGCGATAAGCGGGAAGAGCGAATTTCTATGCGCGGTGAGTTAAAAAATCCTGACACTTTTGAGTCGCGCGGGCAAGATTTTCAGAAAAAAGTCGACGATGGATATTTGGAGATTGCCGAGGCGTACGGAATTCCGGTAGTTTCGGCGGACGGGACAATTGACGAAGTTCACGATATGTTGATTGATAACATTGAAAAACACTAGTAAAACCCCTTGATTTTATTGACGTTTTTCGTCATAATGAGTAGTTATAGAAGTAGTGTATTCATGGCGGGTGAAAATTGCGAGTAGGCAAATCGTGATTTTGGGCTATGAATTAGAGATCTTCACGGCCGTCTATTAACCACTAATTAAAGCGAGGAGTGTTTACGCCTGTGGCAAAAAAACCAACCACAAGTAGCGATCGCGTCTATTTCACCTCTGGTGATAATGCCCTGCCGCTACCAAACTTAATCGCTCACCAAAAAGATTCTTGGCGCTGGTTCGTCGAAGAAGGTTTGAGTGAGATATTTTCAGAAATTAACCCAATTGACGACTACACTGGTCAGAAGTTGTCGTTAAAGTTCGGCAAATATTATTTTGGCGAGCCAAAAAACACTGACCAATTTGCCAAAGAAAACAACTTGACGTTTGAAGCGCCGCTACACGCAACAGTTGAATTGACAAACAAGACAACCGGCGT
Organism: Candidatus Minimicrobia sp. QA0096; assembly: GCF_963967315.1. NCBI lineage: Bacteria > Candidatus Saccharimonadota > Candidatus Minimicrobia > Candidatus Minimicrobia sp. QA0096. The sequence goes on along the minus strand of NZ_OZ017288.1, from coordinate 203,907 downwards.
AGTTGAAGAGCAGGAAATTTACCTCGGTGAATATCCATGGATGACTGAGCGCGGTACATTCGTTATCAACGGTACGGAGCGTGTGGTCGTTAGCCAGTTGATTCGTTCTGCTGGTGTTTTCTTTACTGCTGAAACAGTAGCGGGACGTAATTACTACGGCGCGAAAATCATTCCAGGACGTGGAGCTTGGATGGAATTTGAGACGGCTTCTAACGGCGCAATTTACGTAAAGATTGACCGCCGCCGCAAGATGCCAGCAACGACTTTGTTGCGCGCTTTGGGCTATCCAAAGACTAGCGAAATTAAGGAATTGTTCGCTGATATTGATACTGGCGACGTAAAATACATTGACGAAACTTTGGACAAGGATACTTCTCGTGGTGCGAACGAGGCGTTGATTGAGGTTTATCGTCGATTGCGTCCAGGCGACTTGGCAACGGTTGATAACGCTCGTCAGATGATTGAGCGAATGTTCTTTGACTTCAAGCGGTTCGATTATTCGCGGGTTGGTCGTTATAAATTGAACCAACGCTTGGGTCTGGATGTTGCAAATACAGCAGAAAATCGTACGTTACAGATGAGCGATTTGGTGGCGATTTTGCGTGAAGTTATTCGCTTGAACAATACACAAGAGCCAGCTGATGACATTGACGCATTGAGCAACCGCCGAGTTCGCTTGGTTGGTGAATTGATTGCTCGACAATTCCGCGTTGGTATGCTTCGAATGCAGCGCAACGCGATGGATCGTATGAGCGTGGCTGATTTGGAAAGCGTTAGCCCAAGCCAATTGATTAATGCTCGTCCGATTGTTGCTGCGGTTCGTGAATTCTTTACTTCAAGCCAGTTGTCGCAACTACTTGACGAAGTTAACCCGTTGTCAGAATTGAGCCACAAGCGACGCTTGAGCTCGACTGGTCCTGGCGGTTTGACACGTGAGCGCGCTGGATTTGAGGTTCGCGACGCCCACCCAACTCACTATGGTCGTATTTGTTCAGTGGAAACGCCAGAAGGTGCGAATATCGGTCTGGTGTTGAACTTGGCGGCTTATGCGCGTGTTAATGAATACGGATTTATTGAGACTCCTTATCTTCGTGTTAAAGATGGTAAAGTGACTGACGAACTTGTTTATTTGGATGCTTCGCAAGAAATTGGTGAGGTTATCGCTGATGCTGGTGAGGCTCTTAACGAAGACGGAACTTTCCGAGATGAGCGCGTTAATGCTCGAAGTAACATGCAGCCATCACAAGTTGATGCTAGCCAAGTTACATTCATGGATGCAGCCCACCGTCAGATTCTAGGTTCGACTGCGGCGCTGGTGCCATTTATTGAAAAGACTCGTGTCGACCGTGCTTTGACTGGTTCAAACATGCAACGTCAGGCTGTTCCTCTATTGTGCCCAGAATCTGCAACTGTTGGTACTGGAATTGAGAAGGCTGTGGCTGAGAATAGTGGTCACTTGATTCAAGCTAGCGCCGACGGCGAAGTCGTTCGCGCTGATGCTGATGAAGTTCACGTCAAATATGCTGACGGCGTAAAGATTTATACGTTGAAGCATTTCGTAAAGAATAATGACGATCGTTGTTATAACCAAAAAGTTCGCGTCGAGCGTGGCGACAAGGTTAAGAAGGGCGATATCCTGATTGAAGGCGCCTCAATTGCTAGCGGTGAAATTGCCCTAGGTAAGAACCTGTTGGTTGCCTTTATGCCATGGGGCGGCTACAACATGGAAGACGCGATTATTATGAGTCGTCGTTTGGTTGAAGATGATCGATTGACAAGCATTAACATTAAAGATTACACCGTTGAGGTTCGCGAGACGAAGCTTGGTCCAGAGATTGTGACACGCGATATTCCAAACGTTTCCGAGGAAAGTTTGCGTCATTTGGACGAGAACGGAATTGTTCAAATTGGTTCAGAGGTTAAGGCCGGCGATGTTTTGGTTGGTAAGATTACACCAAAGGGCGAGCAGGAATTGAGCTCTGAGGAACGCTTGCTTCGCGCAATCTTCGGTGAAAAAGCTAAGGACGTTCGCGATACATCACAGCGAATGAACAACGCGGGCGGCGGTAAAGTCGTTGGCGTTAAGATCTTTAGTCGTGAAAATGGTCACGAATTGAAGGCTGGCGTTTTGATGCAAATTCAGATCTTCGTTGCGCAATTGCGAAAGATTGGCGTTGGTGACAAGATGGCTGGACGCTTCGGTAACAAGGGTGTTGTGGCGAAAGTTCTTCCTGTTGAAGATATGCCATTCCTAGAAGACGGTACGCCAGTTGACGTAGTTTTGAACCCACTTGGTGTGCCAAGCCGCATGAACCTTGGTCAGATTTTTGAAACTCACCTTGGTATGGCGGCACGAGCATTGGGTTACCGCGTAGCAACTCCGTCATTTAACGGTGTTCCAAGCGAGAAGATTTCTGATGAGCTAGAAAAAGCTGGTTTGGCGCGTGACGGCAAGAGTCAATTGTTTGACGGTCGCACCGGTGAACCATTTGAGGAGCGAACAACAGTTGGTGTAATGCACATGATTAAGTTGCACCACATGGTTTCTGACAAGATTCACGCTCGTTCAACTGGTCCATACACGATGGTTACTCAGCAGCCACTTGGTGGTAAAGCACAAAACGGTGGTCAGCGATTCGGTGAGATGGAGGTTTGGGCATTGGAGGCTTACGGTGCTGCTGCAACCTTGCAGGAAATGTTGACAATTAAGTCCGACGACGTTTACGGTCGTGCAAAGGCTTACGAGTCAATTATTAAAGACGAGCCGATTGTTGGTCCAAAACTTCCAGAGTCCTTCAACGTGTTGGTTAAGGAGCTTCAAGGTTTGGGTCTTCGAGTTGATTTGGTTGACGATGAGGCTGCAGTTGACGCTGAGCATGTTATCGCTTCAAGTGGTCCAGAAGACAAAACCGTTGCCGCTGACAATGAGGAAGAAGAAACATACTTGGACGAATCAGATGACATCGGTGAAATTGACGATGGCATGAGCGTGCAAGATATTGATGAAGTAGAAGAAATAAAGGAGGACGCGTAAGATGGCAAATTCTGCATTTAACGCAACGGGCATCAGCGATTTTGACGCGGTTCGTTTGGCGGTAGCTAGCCCAGAAGACATTCTGAAATGGAGCTACGGCGAAGTTTTGAAGCCAGAGACAATTAACTATCGCACACAAAAGCCAGAACGCGACGGATTGTTCTGTGAGCGAATCTTTGGTCCAGTTAAGGACATCAATCCACACGACTCAAAGCTTAAGGGTGTACGTTCACGCGAAGCTGCTGTCGATAAGAATGGCGAATTAGTCACTAAGTCAATCGTTCGTCGTGAGCGAATGGGCCACATTCAATTGGCAGTTCCTGTAGCGCACATTTGGTTTATGCGTGGTACTCCAAGCGCAATGAGCCAGTTACTTGGTATGACGGTTCGCAATATTGAGAAGATCGTTTACTTTGCAACTTACGTCATCTTAAACGTTGATGAAGCAACTCGTGATCAATATTTGGCAGATTTGGAAGCGGAAACTGATTTGGCTCGCAAGGCTATCAAAATCCGCTACGAAAAAATGGCTGAAGAAGATGGTGCTGATGTTAAGCAACTAGCTAAAGAGCAGAGCCGTGAAGTCGAGGAATTGGAAGAATCTTACGTTGGTAAGAAATCTCAATTGGAGAGCTTGAATTTCGGCGCTTTGATCTCAGAGAGCGAATATCGCAACTTGCCAGAAGAATATGACGAATTGATTGAAGTTGGCATGGGTGCCAGCGCAGTCAAAGAACTCTTGGACAAGATTGAGTTGCCAAAGCTTATCGCTGAATTGACTGAAGAAGTTGAAACTGCAAAAGGTCAGCGACAGAAGAAGTTGCTAAAGCGCTTGAAGATGCTCGAGAGTATGGAATCTGCTGGCATTAAGCCGTCGAGCCTATGTATGACCGTTCTGCCAGTGATTCCTCCAGATCTTCGTCCAATGGTGGCGTTGTCTGGTGGTCGATTTGCGACATCTGACTTGAATGATTTGTATCGCCGAATTATCAACCGAAACAATCGCTTGAAGAAGTTGATTGAGCTTAACGCGCCAGAAGTTATTCAGCGCAATGAAAAGCGCATGCTTCAGGAAGCTGTTGATGCTTTGATTGACAATTCAGCATCTCGCGGTCGTGCAGTTAGCTCGACTGGCGGTCGCCGCAGTTTGAAGAGCTTGAGCGATATGCTAAAGGGTAAGCAGGGTCGCTTCCGCCAGAACCTTCTTGGTAAGCGTGTTGACTATTCTGGTCGCTCGGTTATCGTGGTTGGTCCAAAATTGAAGATTAACCAATGTGGTTTGCCAAAGCAAATGGCGCTGGAATTGTTCAAGCCGTTCGTGATTAGCTGGTTAATTAAGAACGAATTTGCGCACAATATTCGCTCGGCTTCACGCCTAATTGAAGCTGGTGAAGCGGTAGTTTGGGACGCGCTGGATTCAGCAATTGAAGGCAAGTACGTGTTGCTTAACCGCGCACCAAGTTTGCACCGTTTGTCAATTCAAGCCTTCCAGCCAGTTTTGGTTGAGGGAAAAGCTATTCAGTTGCACCCGCTAGTTTGTGCCGGATTTAACGCCGACTTCGACGGTGACCAGATGGCTGTTCACTTGCCGCTATCAAAAGAGGCTCAGGCTGAAGCTCGTGAATTGATGAGTGCAACTGCCAACTTGTTGAAGCCTGCTGATGGTGCGCCAGTGTTGCACATTTCTCAGGACATTGTGCTTGGTAACTATTACTTGACTTACGATAAGCCGCAAGCTCAGACTGATAAGGTTAAAACTTACAGCTCTGTTTACGAAGCAGAAATGGCTTACGACAATGGCGTAATTCAATTGCAAACCCCAATTCGTATCTTTGCGAAAGGTAAAATGCGTGAAACAACTTTGGGTCGCGTCTTCTTCAATGAGATTCTGCCTGAAGATTTCCCATACGACAACAACGTCCAGACTAAGAAGCAGCTTAAGAAAGTGCTGGCGCAAATCTTTAACAAGTACGGCGCCGAGGAAACTGCTAAGATTGCTGACCGTATGAAGGGTCAAGCTTTCCGCTTTGCTACGGTTGCGGCTGTGTCGACCGGTATGACCGACTACGTCCACTTCGAGGAAATCCCTCAGTTTGTGGCTGAAGGTGATGCTAAGGCGGCTTTGATTTCTGAGCAATTCGACCAAGGTTTGATTACTGAGGAAGAGCGATACAACTTGACGGTTAGCGCATGGCGAAACGTCGACAATAAGATTACGGCATTCCTGAAAGACCAATTGGCGCATATGGACACCAGTATTTCTATGATGGTCAACTCTGGTGCTCGTGGTGATATTTCCAACGTGAAGTTGGCGAGCGCGATGATTGGTGTTCAGATGGACGCAACCAACCATGAGATTGAGCTTCCAATCCGCAGCTCTTACACGGGCGGTTTGTCTAGCCTTGAGGCCTTTATCGCAACCCGTGGTGCGCGCAAGGGTCTTATTGACACGGCTCTTAAGACTGCCGACTCGGGTTACTTGACTCGTCGTTTGGTTGACGTTGCACAAGACGTCTTTACCGTTGAAGATACTGATGGCGACGATGAAGGTTACGCAATTTACCGATCAGAAACCGAAGAGACGATGATTGACTTCTCAAACCGTTTGGCTGGTCGTTATGCTGCTGAAACAATTCCAGGTCACGTCAATAAGAACGAATTGATCACGCGTGAAATCGCAGATTCAATTGATGACGACGAAAGCATTGAAAGCGTTAAGATTCAGTCCGTATTATCAACAAATAACCTTAACGGCATTCCGCAGCGAAGTTACGGTATTGATATGTCGACTGGTAAATTGGTTGGCAATCATCAGCCAGTTGGCGTTATCGCCGCTCAGTCAGTCGGTGAGCCGGGTACTCAGTTGACGCTTCGTACCTTCCACAACTCTGGTGTTGCTGGTGGTGACATTACCCAAGGTCTTCCTCGTGTTGAAGAGTTGTTTGAAGCGCGCACACCAAAGGGTCAAGCATTCATTACGGAAGTTGCTGGTTTGGTTGACGTTTGGGAAGATGGCAAGAAATATATCGTTCAAATTACACCAGAATCTGGCAAGGTTGAGCGATTGCCATTAGAGGGACGAACTGTTGTGGTTAAGGCTGGCTCAAGCGTCAAGGCTGGCGACGTCTTAGCAACTGGCGAGAGCGACACTCGACCTTTGATTGCGCCATTTGACGGTGTGATTGAGTCGGCTGAGGATACTTTGGTGATCGCGGCAGAGGCTGCTTCGCCAACTCGCTACGAAATCCCAGGCAATATGCAGTTGGTCGTTAAGGCAAACGATGTTGTTGAAGCTGGCGATCGATTGACGGCTGGATCATTGAACTTGCACGATTTGATGCGACTTAAGGGTGTTGAGGCAACTCAGCGCTACATCATCAACGAAGTTCTGCGAATCTACGCTGCTCAGGGTCAGGACGTGGCTGACAAGCACTTGGAGATTATTGTTCGACAGATGTTTAGTCGCGTGCAAATCGAAGATGCTGGTGATAGCGAATTCGTGACTGGCGACATCGTTTCTAAGGCCGCTGTGGTTAATGCAAATAAGCAATTGGCTGCTGAAGGTAAGAACTTGATTAGCTACACTCAATTGCTACTCGGTATCACGAAGGTGTCAATCTGGAGTGATTCATGGCTATCAGCCGCATCCTTCCAAGACACTACTCGCGTCTTGATCAATGCTGCTGTATCTGGTCGAGCCGACCACTTGCACGGTTTGAAGGAAAACGTCATCATCGGCCGCAAGATTCCAGTAGGAACTGGCGCTGTCGAAGAAGATGAAGAATTCGAAACACCGGGTGAAGACGAACTTGCTGAAGAAGAATTCGTCGCTTAATAAGTAGGCTTCGCAACTACAGAAACCGCCTCAATTCCGGGGCGGTTTTCTATTAAATTTTAGTGACATCTATTATTTTTATATTTTGGGTAGATATTTGACGTCAAGTGTGTTATAATTCTTCTCAGAGTTTCCTCTTTTCGGAGTGCGCGGTGTTTTGAATGTGTACAGATCGCAATCTCGGCGGAAAAGGTATAGACACGGAGAGGAGTTGCTGAATCCAAACCGTAAGGCAAATTGCCATAATTAGTTAATCAACCAAGGAGAAATTGGATGCCAACAATCAACCAATTGGTGCGCAAACCGCGCCAAACGGCTAAGAAAAAGTCCAAGTCGCCAGCACTAGGTCGTATTCATAACGCCCTAAAAACACGTTATTACGACCAGAATGCACCGCTTAAGCGTGGTGTTTGTGTGCGTGTGACGACTAAGACGCCAAAGAAACCAAACTCAGCTTTGCGTAAAGTTGCTCGTGTTAAGTTGAACAATGGCTATGAAGTTTGGGCGTACATCGGTGGTGAAGGTCACAACTTGCAGGAGCACGCTGTGGTCTTGATCCGCGGTGGTCGTGTGCCTGACCTTCCTGGTGTGCGTTATCACATCGTACGTGGTGCACTTGACCTTCAGGGTGTTAACAACCGTAAGAAGGGTCGCTCTAAGTACGGTACAAAGAAAGGGGATAAATAATCATGCCTCGTAAAGTTACCAAGAAGTTGCAACGTGAACTTAAACCTGATCGCCGATATCAAAGCGTACTAGTTCAGCGTTTGATCAACAAGTCAATGCTAGACGGTAAAAAGTTGGCGGCTGAACGCGCTGTCTACACAGCTCTAGAAACTGCTGCTAAGAAATTGGATTCTGAAGATCCATTGGCAGTGTTTGAAAAAGCATTGAAGAACGTTAGCCCAAGCTTTGAGGTTAAATCTCGTCGCGTTGGTGGTGCTAACTACCAGATTCCATTCCCAGTTCAGGGGCATCGTCAATTGCACTATGCGTTCAGTTGGTTAGTTCAATCAGCTCGCGCTCGCAGTGGAATGCCATATTCACAGCGATTGGCGTTGGAAATCGTTGACGCTTACAATGAAGCTGGTGCTGCCTTTAAGAAGAAGGAAGACACTCATAAGATGGCTGAAGCTAACCGCGCCTTTGCGCACTTTGCTCGTGGCTAATTATTGCTTGAAAGCAAAATCAGGAAATCGCTCTAAACGGGGCGATTTTTTGATATAATAGAAAAAATTAGGAGGGAGAAATGGCGAGTTTTTCGTTTGATATTGTGTCAGAAATTGACAAGGCTGAGATGAATAATGTTTTCATGCAGGCTGAAAAAGAAATCCAAGGGCGTTATGATTTTAAGGGGACGAGCGCGGCAATTGATTGGCTGGATGATAAAAAGGGTCTGAAAATTACCGGCGACAATGATTGGCAAGTTGATGCTGTTCTGGATATCGTGCGCAAGAAATTGGCGGGGCGTGGTCAGTCGAGCAAAGTTCTGGATTTGTCAAAAGAGAAAGTTGTTTCGAACCTGAAGACTACTTGGGAGATTACGTTCAAGCAAGGCCTTGATCAGCCGATGGCGAAGCAGATTGCCGCTGATATTCGCGCTAATGCGCCGAAAGCTAAGCCGCAAATTCAGGGCGACCTCGTTCGTGTTACTTCTGCGTCGAAGGATGAACTGCAAAAAGTCATTAGTTTATTACGAGAAAGTGATTATGATACACCTCTGCAGTTTGTAAATTATCGTTAGGGTTGGAGCGGTATGAACCATAAGTCAATGAAGAAATTAAAAATTGCAGCCATCGTTCTGGGTGTAGTTTTCTTGATCTCTGTTATAGTTGGGCTGATTGTCGTTAATAATAACCGCTCTTCCGGAGTTAGTAAAACCGCAAAAAAGAAGATCCAGAAGATTTTTGCCGAAGAAGATGCTAAGAACTCGCAGAAGGTCGTTTCCAAATATGGCTATTCGATTCGGTACGATAAGAGTATTTTTACTGGCGAAGGTCACGTTTTAAATAAAGACTCTAATGAAAAACAGTATAGCGCCACTACGTATGCCGATGATGAATTGAAAGAAAGCCGCGCTTATGCGATTTTGCGATTGCATTTTAGGAAAGGTTCAGAAAAGCCGAAGGAGGAAGAAGAGAACTTCTCGTTTAGGAAGATTATGCCAGACTTCTCAATCATAACTTCGCGCAAAAAAGCTTATTTTGATCGCTCAACGATGCCCGAGGAATACAAGGACACGAAGAAATATTCAGATTTGGATTTAATGCTTCAGGGCGATATCAACAAGCAGAAAAAGGATAATCCGAACTTAAAATATCACACTAGCGACGCGACGATTTCTGGGAAGAAGTTTAAGAAGATGGTCGTCGATTACGGAAGCACTATTGATGGCAAGTGGCAGAAAACTGGTGAAAAAATAACTTATTTAACGATTCAGAACGGCAGACCTTACTGGATGACGATTTTTGCATTGAGTAAAAATTCGTACACGCAGCCATATATTGACCAGCTGGAGGCGCTGGTTGCTAAGGTTACTTTCCAGAATCCAGACAGTAGCTACTTGGTTAGGGCTGATGGCAACAATGAGGCGCAAGTGGCTTCCGCTACGATAGCTAAGACCGAAACTAAGGCGGAAAATTTCTCAGAAGATAAGGACACTACGAATACCTTGGATGAACTAGACGAAGATTCTGTTATTAAAGTGGTGGCAAGGAATCAAATTGCTACGGTCCGTGTAGGGACATATCGTTGTGCGGATATGATCTATACGGCACAGAACGGTGCTAGTATGCAGCTGAATGGTTTGTGTACGGGCGGAATTGGTAGTGGATCGATTGTTTCTGATGACGGCTACATTGCTACAAACGGGCATGTTACTGAAGTTTCTAATCAGAGTATGATCATGGGTCTCAACACGCAAGAAAACATGAATAAATATATAAAGTTTGTGGTAGATGCGGGCTATGTGACTCGAGAGACGCTTCGGGATTTGGCAAATAAGGCTAACGGCGGCGATCAGAGTGCGCAAGCGGCAATTCTCGGTCTTATCAACCAAGTTCCTGCCGATAATATACGTTCGCAAAACGATCGATACGATTATGTCATTCAGACCTCAAGCGAACCTATTGCGCGCGAAGATGACGGTTCGGGCAATCTTAAGTGGAAAAAGACGAAGACTAATATTCCAGCTAAGAAAATTGACGCGGAAGTTGATTTGAAGGGTCGTGGCATGGACCTGAATAGCGACAAAAGTGATGTGGCGATTCTGAAGGTCGAAGGGCGATTTCCGGCGGTAGAATTGGGCGATAGATCTAGGATTTCTAGAGGTGATCGGGTGACGGCGATTGGTTATCCAGCAATTGTCGATGACGGTGTAAATACGAAGAAGAGTAAGACTGTGCCAACCGTTACTCAGGGGAATGTTTCTGGTTCGGGCAGTGACGCGGGCGGACATAAGCTATTTTCAATGAGCGCGCAAATTGCGGCAGGCAACAGTGGCGGTCCAGCGTTTGATGACGATGGTAAGCAGATTGGACTAAACACCTACGGCGGTTCATCCTGTGCGGATAGGAGCGAGCGCAACAATTCTTGTTTTGGAGAGGGAATATTTCGTGATATCGCCGATCTGAAGACTATGGCGAAGAAAAATAATGTTGCGTTATCGGCAAACGGCGAATTGACTAAGCTCTGGAAAGATGGCTTGGAGAGTTTTTCTCAAGGTAAATATTCTCAGGCAAAAGCTAAATTTGAACAATTGGATAAAAAATATCCCGACAATTATTTGGTGGCGAAGATGATCGAAGTTTCATCCAATACTCCAGATGATTCTACGGAAAGCGAGACATCTAGCGCAGAAGCTGGAACGAGTGAATCAGAAAATAACACTACAGTTATAATCGTGGTTGTGGCGATTCTTTCAACGGGAGCATTATTCTTAACAGTGTCAATTATCGCAATTGCTGTTTCTGTCAGTAATCGCCGAAATATGAATGCCTATCCATATCCTGTCGCTGGACAATTCCCGCAGCAGTCTCAGTATCCACAGCAGCCATATCAACAACCAACTCCGCCGCAACAACAATATTCGCAGCAGAACTACTATCCACAGCAACCTGGTCAATATCCGCCAACATACGCGCAGCCGCCTATGCAACAGTCTCCATCTAACTATCAGCCTGCGGCGCCAGCTCAGAACGACAACGAGTCTAAAAATCCTCCGACTCAGAGCTAGTCAAAAACATAGATAACTGATATAATAAAACGCAAGAGTAGTTTTTTGGTGCCAAAAAATTGACCAAAAATCTCGGCAAATTAACGTAATATAAAGGAAAATTTATGGCAGAGACGCATGTTCCGCTAAAGAATTTTAGAAATATTGGTATTATTGCCCATATTGACGCCGGTAAAACGACGACAACTGAGGGTATTTTGTACCGCACTGGCTTGACACATAAGATCGGTGTGGTTCGTGGTGAAGGTGACGGTGCTACCACCGACTGGATGGCACAGGAGAAAGAGCGTGGTATTACTATTACGTCAGCTGCTGTGACTTGTTTCTGGAAAGATCACAAGATTAACATCATCGACACTCCAGGGCACATCGACTTTACTGCTGAGGTTGAGCGTAGTTTGCGTGTGCTTGACGGTGCAGTTACGGTCTTTGACGGTAAGATGGGTGTTGAGGCTCAGTCTGAAACCGTTTGGCGCCAGGCCAATAAGTACGGCGTGCCACGTATTTGTTTCGTTAACAAGATTAATCAGACTGGTGGCGACTTCTACAAGTCTCTAGAATCAATTCACAACCGCTTGAGTAAGCAAGCTTTCCCAGTTCACTTGCCAATTGGTTTTGAAAAGACTATCCACGGTGTTGTCGACTTGATTGACATGAAGGCTTACACCTACGACGACTACACAGATCACGAGTTGAAGGTTGGTGAGATTCCAGCTGACATGCTTGAAAAAGCTAAGAACGCACGTTCTCTGTTGGTTGAAAACGCTGTTGAGGCTGATGACGAATTGATGATGAAGTTCTTGGATCAAGGCGAAGAAGCTATTACCGTTGACGAGCTAAAGATGGCTCTACGTAAGCGCGTTTTGGCTGGTGACTTTTACCTAGTCACTGGTGGTGACGGTCGCGGTGTGATCGTTGAGAAGTTGCTTGACTTGATGGTTGACTTTTTGCCAAGTCCGCTAGACGTTGATGAAATTTGGGGCAAGAATCCAAAGACCGGTGACGAAGTTAGCCGCAAGCCGTCAGATAAAGAGCCTTTGTCTGCTTTGGCGTTTAAGATTGCTACCGACCCATTTGTTGGTAAATTGATCTTCGTTCGTGTCTATTCTGGTGTTCTGAACTCAGGAAGCTACGTACTTAACACGACAACTGGCGAGAAAGAGCGAATTGGACGAATCGTTCGTATGTTTGCTGACAAGCGTGAAGAAATTAGCAAGGTTGAAGCTGGTGACATCGCTGCTGTGGTTGGTCTGAAATCTACCGCAACTGGTAACACGTTGTCTGACGTGGCGCATCCAATTACTCTTGAATCAATTGAATTTCCAGAGCCACCTGTATCAATCGCGGTTGAGCCAAAGTCAAAGGCTGACCAGGAAAAAATGGCGTTGGCATTGCAGCGCTTGGCTGAAGAAGACCCAACTTTCCGAATTCATACTGACGAAGAAACAGGTCAGACGATTATGTCAGGAATGGGTGAATTGCAACTAGATATTCTTATTGACCGTATGAAGCGCGAATTTAAGGTTGAAGCCAATATTGGTGAACCTCAGGTTGCCTTCCGCGAAAGTATCAAGGGTCGCTCTGAAGTTCAAGGTAAGCACGCCAAGCAGTCTGGTGGTCGCGGTCAATATGGTGACGTTTGGGTTCGCTTTGAGCCAAATGAGACTGGTAAGGGCTTTGAATTCGTTGATGAAATTAAGGGTGGTGTGGTTCCTCAGGAATATCGCCCAGCCGTAATGAAGGGTATTCGCGAAACATTGGAAGGCGGTGTTATTGCTGGCTATCCAGTTGTTGACGTTAAGGCTACACTTTACGATGGTTCATACCACGATGTCGACTCCTCAGAATTGGCGTTCTCATTGGCAGGTTCGATAGCTGCTCGTGAAGGTATTAAGCAGGCTAACCCAATCTTGCTTGAGCCAGTTATGAAGGTTGAAGTTACTACACCAGAAGACTTCATGGGTGACATCATCGGCGACCTTAACTCACGTCGCGGACGTATCGACGCTATGGAAGACTTGATGGGTGGCGCTAAGTTGATTAAGGCGTTTGTGCCATTAGCAAATATGTTCGGCTACACATCGGACATTCGCTCAATGTCTCAGGGTCGCGCCGCTTCAACGATGGAATTAGCTCAATACGAGGAAGTTCCACCAAACGTTGCGCAAGAGATTATCGAAAAGCGAAATAAATAATCTCTACCTCATAAAAAATCCTCGGAGCGAATCCGGGGATTTTTGTTTGGCTAAATTTCGGGTTATTTTTTATGATATCTGTGTGTTGCGACGGAATAAATTAATGAATTGTCGGCGAATTGGGCGACCGACGATGTTGCCGAATGACGCGCCAATTGCTACCGCTACGCCGATGAGAATTGCTCGCGCTAAGATAGCCAAGGCTGGTAGGAAGTTTACGCTGTTCGGTGGATATAAAACTACGCCCATCAATCCATTGTAAAGCGACAATCCTGGAACTAATGGCACGATTCCCGCCGCAATAATCGCCAGGGAAGGGAATTTCCATAACCTGGAAGTCATGACTGCGACTAGTCCAATTACCGCCGCCGCGATACCACTTGCGGTCACGATATCAAAACCAAAACTCATGGCTAATCTTGAAATCCACCAGCCGAATATAGCAATTAATGCTGAAATAATCATGCCAAAGAATCGAGAATGATTCCTCAGGACAAACGCCGCCGCGATAATTCCAGCCCCCAAATACTGAGTGTGCTTGTCTGCTAATGTCAATCGATCCGGTGTCGCAGGGAATGTTACGCCAAATTTTGTCGCAATGTATAATCCGACCATCACGCCAGCAATTACGCCGCCCGTCGCCATTACGACTTTTAACAATCTGGCGTTGGCAGTCATGTAATATTCGTCGATTGCGTCCTGAAATGCGCCGACAAACATTAGTCCCGCGACTAATAAGACAATTCCGCTGATAACCAACAATGTTGCGTTGACGCTTAGTCCCAGATAATTGCTACACCAAGCTGCGCCCGCCGCCACCAATGTTACGAAAATCGCCACGAGGGCTTGCGAATAAAACAACGGCGCGCCAATACGTCCCAGCCATCTTAATAATCCAGTCGCTGAGAATCCGAGCAGAAACGCGATTGATGCCATGAGCAAACTTCCGCCGTACAAAATAACAGAACCCGCGCTCACCAATCCGCCCGCCGCGTAAACGACTAGCCGGGAATGTTCGGTGGGTTTTTTGAGTATTTGTTGCAATCGCTCTTCGGCTTCTTCCAGGGAAAGTTGCTTGCGGCGAATGTCGAGGGCTAATAATTGCAATGCTTGAATCAATTGATAATTAGGATCGTCAGGAACGATAACTCGCGCCATTGTCAAAGGCTCATGGCTGACTCCGCGGTCTTGAGAAATTGTCACCAAAGTGTAACTTACGTCCACGTGAACGGGTCTGCGGCAATATGTCCGCGTAATTCCTTGCGCCATACGAACCACATCGCGCGCCACCACGCCCATACTCAGGAGTTGCTCGGCAATCGCCATAGCCAGGCGCAAAGCTCGCATATTCGGCGTCAAACTTTCGTCAATTTTCTCCAGGTGATGCTCCGGCTCAAAGCTGTAAAGATTAGCAACTCGGGCTAATGATTGCTCAATGAATTTTGGTACTTTTTTCTTCACAATATCTAGTGTAACAAATTTTATGCCAATAGAAATAGCCCGCCAAGAGAGCTCAGCCGAGACTAAAAGTCTCAAGGCGAACTATTTCTCTTGACGGGCGTGGTTAGTCCTCGTCGTCGTTACAGTAATCATCGCGCTCGGGCGGCACTGGCGCGATGACCGCAGTCACCACTGGCAACGTACACATAAACAGCGTGAACGCCAGCGCGCCGGCCCACCCCTCTCCATCAATGACGACGTTAAACGCCGTCGTTAGGTCACCCCAGTCAGTGATTAGGGTGTCGATATTTGAGGCTAATAGCGCGACATATACTACCGTACCAAGTATTGCAGTCACCTTCAGCGCTACTGTTGGGATTTTACCAGTAGAACTAAAGTAGACCCAGCCGAGGGGGATAGTAAGAGCTTGCGCCGCCACCAGGAGAGCTGTGGAGCAGATAATTGCCCCGATAGTCGTGCCTAGTGTGAGCACGAAGACTGCGCACGCACTGATGGTAAAGACCATAGTCCTCAGGCTGATGCCGAGACTCGTGTTGTTGCTGTTCATGGCTTTCCTTCCACAAGAACTACCTTTGTTGACGGGGTTGTCAACAAAGACTGTATTCATTTTACAACATCTACATCAAAAAGTCAATAGGATATACGAAATGATTCCACAAACCAAAAGAAATAGCCCGCCAAGAAAGCTCCAGCCGAGACTAAAAGTCTCAAGGCGAACTATTTCTTGACGGGCGGTTAGTCCTCGTCATTGTTGTCGCACTTGGGCGACTGTGGGATGATGACCGCGAGAAGAATGGAGACAATGTTTGCATATGAGACATACTGTCTCACTTCCCCTATCTTCTGTGCGTTGTCAATGGCCGCACTAAGCGGTACGTCTACGACTCCAATGTATTGGAGCATGCTAGCTGCCGCCATCACTGATATAGTGGCCCACACGACCGACCAGAACCACAGTAGACCGTCGTGCGGATCCTCTACAAACCACCTAAATGTTAGGTGCAGAGATAGGGGCAGTGCTGTGGCTGTACAGATGACAGCCACGACGACAGTCAGATATGAGCCTCCCATGAGGAGGCTTGTCATCCCGATCAGCGCCAGGACTGCCGCAGTCAGCTTGAGTTTCATCATTGACCCTTTCACTAAGGACTACTTTCGTTGACGGGATTGTCAACGAAAGTCTGTATTCATTTATACAACACTTGCGTAAAAAAGTCAATACTAGGAGGAGATTAGTCAACTTTCTGTAGAATAATGCCCGTTCTGGCTGGCAAGTAAACTTTAAGGTCGTGGCTATTATCAGCCGGGGAAGTGAAAAATCGGGAATTATGGTCTATTCGCTCCTGCCCGCCGAAGTTCTTGTCATCGCTACTTAATGCCAATTTATAAGAGCCAGCTTCTGCGGGTACTGCGTAATCTGAGTGGGATTTGTCGGGCGAAAAATTGATAACAAATAAAAAGTCGCCATGCATAAAACTGACCATATGATCAGATTGGCGAACTGTCAAATGGTGAACATTAGGATTATCAATTTGCCTAATAATCTTCATCAGCGCCGCGTCAAAATCTCCCAACCATTGATATTTTAAGAAGCCATTGTCGCGCAAATTCCATTGCCGTCGAGCGTGCTTAAACGACCAATTATTACCTTCACGCGGAAAATCAATCCATTCCGGATGCCCGAATTCATTGCCCATAAAATTCAAATAACCGCCGCCATGCAGCCCAGCTGTCATTAGACGAATTAGTTTATGCAGCGCCACGCCACGCTCAACTGTTAAATCTGGATCAATTTTATCCATATGCCAATACATATTTTTATCAATCAATCGGAAAATCAGCGTTTTATCACCGACGAGCGCTTGGTCATGGCTTTCGGCGTAATTAATGACTTTTTCCTCTGGCCGATACGAACTCAAAGTGTAAGCCAATTGCCCCAAATCCCAATCTTCATCATTTTTCTCTTTCAGAGTTTTTATCCATAAATCTGGCGCGCCCATTTGCAAGCGATAATCAAATCCCAGCCCGCCGTCTTTTGTTGATGCGCCAAGTCCAGGAAAGCCACTCATTTCTTCTGCAATGGTCGTGGCGTCGGGGCGAACGGCGTGAATGGTTTCATTTGCCAATCTTAAATAAGCGAGCGCGTCTTTGTCGACATTATCGCGGAAATAATCGTCATAACTAGTGAAACTTTTTCCGAGTCCGTGATCGTGGTAAATCATACTAGTTATGCCATCAAACCTAAATCCGTCAATGTGATATTCGTCCAGCCACCAGCGACAATTGCTTGCCAAAAAATGCAAAACTTCTGGCTTACCGTAATCGAATAATCGCGAATCCCATTCTGGATGATTTGTTGGCTTGAAATATTGTGTCGGATCGCCGGCAAAATTGCTCAGACCTTCGACTTCGTTTTTGGCGGCGTGAGCGTGAACAAGGTCAATGATGATGCGCAGTCCCATTCCGTGCGCCGTGTCGACCAATTTCTTAAAATCGTCGGGCGTGCCAAATCTTGACGAAACCGCGAAAAAGTTGCTGACATGATAACCGAAACTGCCGTAATATGGATGCTCGGCGATTGCCATTAGCTGAATGGTGTTATAGCCAGATTCTTTAATTCGCGGTAAAACCTCCGTGGTAAATTCACTGAAACTGGCAACTTTTTCTTCCTGACTACTCATGCCGGCGTGCGCTTCGTAAATTAGTGGAACTTTTGGCTTGGGTGGGGTTTTATATTGCCAATCATAAGGAGTTTTTGGCGACCACACGACCGCGGAAAAATCGACAGAATTTTCGTCCTGAACGACGTAATTCGCATACGAGGGCAGTCGCCAGCCGTTGCCGTTAGTCCAATAGACGCGCAATTTATATTTCTGTCCGTGGCGAAGTGAATTTTCAGGAAGGTTTATGCTCCATTCGCTATTCTCGCCGCGATCTAAGGCGAATTCTTCGCGTTCTTTCCAATCTGAAAAATCGCCAACTAAGAATATCCGAGTGGCATTCGGCGCCCATTCTCTAAAAGCCCATCCTGCATCTGTTTTATGAAGTCCGAAATGTAAAAAACCTATCGCGAATTCGGCTGGCGTCTTGCCGTTTAAAACCGTTTTCAGCTTCGAAGAAATATACTTCTCACGCGCCTGAATTGTGGATTTGTGCGGGGCTAGCCACTGGTCCAAATCAACGAGGGTTTTATTGCTCATGTTTCTAGTATACAGCATACGGAAGGGGCTATGCTTGTAAATATCGATTAAAGTTGTATAATATATAGCAATATGGAGCGTTCAAATCCTAATACGGAGTCTAATTCTCCCGAACTGTTCTCTGATGAGGACTGGAGGCGAATTGCTGGTGCGAATTTATTGCTCGGCGGAGAAAACGACGAGATTGCAATTGCTGAGATAGAACAAGCTGCGCACGCTGGCGATATTGAGGGCGAGAAGGTTAGAGTTGTTGGATATAGTCAATCCGAAGAGGATGATTCGTATCGTCTGCAGTCAGTTGAAGGTGTGGCGGATTTGATATCTCCTATGGAAATTGACTCTGAGATTTCAGCGCCGTTTGCGACTTACACCAAAGAGATGGCTGCTTTGTGTGTGCGAACTTCGCAGAAGGACTATTATTTTCCGCTTGATAAGCAGGCGATTGTATCAATAGAGTTGCTGCCGGATGATAGCGGCGTTCCTCGGTGTGTGCGTAAATTGCGCCACTATGCTGACAAAATTGAAGAAGTTGCTGGTGTTGGCGACATTCAAGATGCGGAGTCAAGGCAGCTTTTGATAGATGAGATAAATGACGTTTTGAATGAGATTCCGTATGATGGCGGAATTCAAGTGAAATGCCAGGCGTATAAGATTAAAATTGACGGCAGGGAAAATAATGTAGAAGACGCTAATCCCGCGGTTTTATCTGGATGGCTACCGAGTTTTACGTGGCGCGACGATCGCCCTGTGCTGGAAATGTTTGATATTAAAAATCGATTTGCGACTTTTTGTGTAGATATGAAAGATGTGCTTGATATGGCGCCAATTGATAAAGAGGAGATCGGGGTCTCTATTGATTTATTTGAAACGGTTTTTAATGACGATTTTCAGGAGACCGCTTGGCAGCTAGCGACGGATCTTTCTTATGTTGACAAGTCGGAGTTTGATGAAGTGTCAAGAGAGTATACCCAAATACTAAATGATCAGTTGTCTGAGTTTTCTGCGACAAAACTTTATGGCATTAGCACTGTTGGATTTACCGGTTTTGCGTTGGCTCCTTACGCTACGAAAAATAATGAATTACAGTATGAATTTATGGACGTTTCTGGGGCGTGTATTGATGGGATGTGTTTCGTTAGCTATCATGATAAATTTTACGCGACGCTTGAAGTGACGATAGATGGTGAGTCTGAAGACTTTCCGAAGAAGGTTTATGTGATACCCGACAGAGATAAGATTATTCGTTTGGAGGGATTTGATGGTGAAGCTGAAGAGCTTAAAATGGCGGTAAATGAACTTCATAAAATTGCAAATTTTGCAAGTGAGGTAGTTGATGGTGAGTGTTTCTATAAATTGCCCCTTGATGAGCAGCTTGATGTATTGAGCCAGTATGAATGCGCCGCTCGTAATGTAATCCAGGATATTAGCAGAGTGCGGGAGTTTAAGGGCGAATGTGTAGTTTCGGCATACCGATGTTTGCCTGGTGACTTGCTGAATGCGGTTTCGTGGAATGATGTTCTACTAGAAGAAGTGAATAGTCATGAATATGTTGAAAAATTTGCGCTGTGTGCGGATAATTTGGTGGTCTGGAATCCAGAAATTAACGATAGGCCAGATGTTGACGGCCGAATATTAAGCGTGTCGGAATTGCCACTTAGTCGCGGCGAGCCTGTGCTAATAGTTAATAACGCGGAAGAGAATAAATATTACTTGGTGCGATGTAGCGATGTGATTAGCTTGTCACGAAACGATCCGTCGACCATTTCGTGATATAATCAAACAGATTATGCAGGAAAAACCTTTTTCTTTTGAAATAACTTCACGATTTAACGACACGTTGGCGCGAACGGGAATTATTCACACGCCACACGGTGATATTAAAACGCCGGCGTTTATTGTGGTTGGAACTAAGGCTAATGTTAAGGCGATGATTCCGGAGATGGTGAAGGATGTTGGCGCGCAGGCGGTGCTGGCGAATGCTTATCATTTATATCTGCAGCCGGGGTATGAGTTGATTGAAAAGGCTGGATATCTTGGTAAATTTATGCACTGGGATGGTCCGACTTTTACGGATAGCGGCGGCTTTCAGGTGCTAAGCCTGGGCTCAGGTTTTAAGAAGGTTTTGGCGATGAGCACTGATGTCGATGAAGAAATTGCGATTGCTAAAAAATCGTCGCGTCATGCTTGGGTGGACGAAAACGGTGTGATGTTTAAGTCGCATCTGGACGGCTCTTATCATAAATTCACGCCAGAATTGTCCATGCAAATTCAGGCTGGAATTGGCGCTGATATTACTTTTGCGTTTGATGAATTGACCTCTTTGATTGATCCGTACGAATATCAAGTTGAGGCGCTAGCCAGGACGCATGCTTGGGCAGAAAGAAGTTTGGCGGAAGTTAAGCGCTTAAGGGCGGCTCGTCCAGATAAGCCATATCAAGCTTTATTTGGAGTTTTGCAAGGCGCGAATTACGAGGATTTGCGAAAGCAGACTGCCGAGTTTTTGGGCGCAATGGATTTTGATGGCTATGGAATTGGTGGCGCACTGGAAAAGGAAACTATGGCGCAAACGATTCAGTGGGTCAATCAAATTCTGCCTGAAAATAAACCACGTCATTTACTGGGAATTTCCGAGCCTGATGATATTTTTGCGGCAATTGAGCAGGGAATTGACACCTTTGACTGTGTGAGCCCAACGCGAGTAGCTAGGAACGGCGCCGCGTATACGCCGTTTGGTCGGGTCAATGTGCGTGGTCGAAAATACCGTGAGATGTTTGCGCCAATTATGGACGATTGCGATTGCTATACTTGCAAAAATTACACGGCGGCTTATCTCTGTCATCTTTTGCACGCCCGCGAGTCGTTGGCTGGAACGTTGTTGTCAATTCACAACGAGCGATTTATCGTTAAGTTGGTTGATGATATTCGAGCCAGCTTGGAGGATGGAACTTTTTACGAGTTTCGCGATTCGTTCTTGGCGAAGTATTATAGTAAGAAATAAGCTATTTACAACTGATTGGAAAATCGTTATAATTAAACTCATACGCCGTGAGGTCTTTTTTATGGACTGTACCCGCGTGAAAAATAATAATTAAATTAAGGAGAACTTCTACAAATGGCAGATGCATTTGACCGAAGCAAACCGCACGTTAACGTTGGTACAATGGGCCACGTTGACCACGGTAAGACTACGCTGACTGCTGCGATTACTGCAGTGTTGGCAAAGCGCCTACCAAGCGCAGTTAACAAACCTGTTGCGTACGACCAGATCGACAACGCACCAGAAGAGAAGCAACGTGGTATTACTATCGCGTCTTCACACCAAGAGTATGAATCAAAGAATCGTCACTATGCACACGTTGACATGCCAGGACACGCTGACTACGTCAAGAACATGATCACCGGTGCTGCTCAGGTTGACGGTGCGGTATTGGTTATCGCTGCAACTGACGGCCCAATGCCTCAGACTCGTGAGCACGTTTTGCTTGCAAAGCAGGTTGGTGTGCCAAAGATCGTTGTCTTCTTGAACAAGATGGACATGGCTGACGAAGAAATGGTTGAGCTGATCGAAGAAGAAGTCCGCGAACTTCTTGAAAAGAACGGCTTCGACAAAGACGCTCCAATCATCAAGGGTTCTGCTCTTAAGGCTCTTGAAGGTGAAGAGAAATACGAAGACGCTATTATGGAATTGGTTGACGCAATGGACAGCTACATTCCAGAGCCAGCACGTGACATGGACAAACCATTCATTATGCCAATTGAGGACGTCTTCTCAATTAAGGGTCGTGGTACAGTAGCAACTGGTCGTATCGAGCAGGGTGTTGTTAAATTGAACGACGAAGTTGAAATCGTTGGTTTGAAGCCAACTCAGAAGTCAGTTGTAACTGGTATTGAGGCCTTCAAGAAATCTCTTGACCAAGGTCAAGCAGGTGACAACGCAGGTGTCTTGCTACGCGGTATTGAGCGCAGCGACATTGAGCGTGGTCAAGTTTTGGCAAAGCCAGGCACAATTACTCCACATACTGAGTTTGAAGCTGAAGTTTACATCTTGAAGAAGGAAGAGGGCGGTCGCCACACTCCATTCTCAAAGGGCTACAAGCCACAGTTCTACTTCCGCACAACTGACGTTACTGGTGAAGTTGAATTGCCAGCTGACAAAGAAATGGTTATGCCAGGCGACACTGTAACCTTCAAGGTTAAGTTGCTTGCACCAATCGCTATGGAGCAAGGTTTGAACTTTGCTATCCGCGAAGGTGGCCGTACAGTTGGTGCTGGTGTTGTTACAAAGATTAACAAATAATCTTGATAACACAAGCCTAATTAAATCCCCCGAACTTTCGGGGGATTTTTTGATACCACTGCGATAATGTATGTCTAATGAGTGAACCTTGTGTCAAAACATTCTTTAGAAGTACCAAGCGTATAGTGAGGATAATATGGGCTATTGTTATTGTCTTCCTCGTTGACAGATGTAGTCTTTGTGATTTCCAAAGCAACCTTCTCTCCGTCTATTGTTGTCATAAATTGAGGAAGGCAGAGGTATTGCTCATTTTCGCTGCGTGAAGAAGATACAGGCTTAGTGAATTGCCCTACGCTGCTTTTCTTCTCTCGGCATTCAGTCATATTCTTTCCGATTTCGGTTGGAATATAATACTCATACTCCATTGCTAATGTTCTTGTCTTGTTCATTAGGTCTGAGATCTCAGGTTTTCTTCGTCCATGAGTTTGTTCGGTGAAGTCGATATCTTCGAATGTGAAGAAAACCACATCGTTTCCATCGCAAATATACATTGAACAGTTTGCCTTTTCAGGGAATCCGTCGTAGGTTCTTGCTGTACAGTTAGCTATAAATCCTTCGCGGGTTCCGTTCTCCGAATAGTACATTGAGTTCTTTTCTATATCTATTTTTCCCGCAGAATCGTCTTTTTTATTTTGTGACGGATTCCCGGTATTGCTATTTTCTGGCTGAGATGTAGTAGTTTCAGAGTCGCCATATGGGGCTGAACTTGAGCTTCCAGCATCAACTCCTTTTTCGCCTGCGCATCCAGCCAATACACACGATGGTAATAAAGCTAGCATTGCAAGTGCTCGATATACTTTTGCAGTATCGACGCGTGGCGCTTTTTCTGCAAACATTCTTTTTTCCATATATCCTCCCGTTGATAATATGTAAAAGTTAATAAATTGCCAATATTATACATATTTTTTGCTGTAAAGTAAAGTTAATTGACAAAGCGGTAATGTTTATGGCAGAATAAAAACATCTAATATAAAACAGAAAAAGGAGATTTTGGTGAATAAACAGAAATTGCTAATTGTTGGCGGCGGTGGAATGGTCGGTGCGACGGCGGCTTATGCGTGTGCATTGCGTAGTGTCATCGAAGAGATTGTGTTGATTGACCGCAGTGAGGATTTGGCTTGGGGTCAAGCAGCCGACATTAATGACGCGATGGGAATTGACAGGAATGTCGTGGTTCATACGGGAAATTATTCTGATATCAATGACGATGATATCGTTGTGATTACTGCAGGTGCGCCGCAACTTCCTGGTCAGACTCGGTTGGAGTTGATTGACGTTAATGCGAAAATTATGCGTGATATTGTGAAAAACATTATGGCGAATGGCGCGAAGCCGTATTTGGTGATTGTCAGTAATCCGGTTGATGTTCTGACTTACGTGGCGCTTAAGGAATCTGGTTTGCCGAAAAATCGCGTGTTTGGGACGGGCACGACGCTTGATACTTCGCGTTTGAAGTCGTATTTGGCGGACGCATTCAATGTCGACAGTAAAGCGGTTGATGCTTATATTCTGGGCGAGCATGGCGATTCATCATTTTCGACAATTGAAACGGCGCAAATTGGTGAAGTGCCGATTAAGGAATATCCTGGCTTTACAGAGGAAATGATTGACGGAATTGAGCAGAGGGTTCGCGACCGAGCGTATCGGGTGATTGAAACAAAGAAATCAACGTATTTTGCAATTGGGTTTGTTGTGTCTAAGATTGTTTCGGCGCTCCGAAAATCGACGCACACTGTTTATCCTGTTTGCTCTTTGGCTGAAGGTGAATATGGCTTGAATAATGTTGTACTTGGATTGCCATCGACAATCAGTAGCGACGGCGTGAAGATTTTAGCAGGCTATCCACTTACCGAGCGAGAAAAAGAATCGTTGAATAAATCCGCTGGAATTATTGCGGAAATGATTTCTCATCTTGATAAAGCGGAAAATTGCTGATATAATCGCATAGTTAATAATAATTTATCTCGAGAACTCGATTGACTATAAATAGGACAATTAGAGGTTACGAGATCGCACACAAGGAGGAGCTATGGCTCAAGATACAGGAATTAAAATCCGTATTCGTCTGAAGGCTTATGACCACAAAGTCATCGACCAATCAGCAAAACAAATTATCGACACCGCAATTCGCACGGGTGCTAACGTGGCTGGTCCAGTACCTTTGCCAACTCGCCGCAGCACTTACACCGTCGTAAAGAGTCCGCACGTTTACAAAACTGGTGGTGAATCTTACGAGCGCCGCGTCCACAAGCGTCTGATTGACATTACAAACGCTACACCAAAGACGATTGATAGCTTGCAGAACTTGAATTTGCCAGCTGGCGTTGACGCTGAAATTCGTATGTAATTTAACGATATATAAAATTTCCGCCTCTTGAATGGGGCGGATTTTTTGTGCTATAATTCCATTCAGCTTATGACAAAACAAAAAACTCGTACTTATGCTCGCAATCGCTCGAAGTCTAGCGAGCTGTTTAGTCGCAAAGGTCGCGAACGTATTTATGATAATGACGGCTCATTTTTCTTGAAATTGGTGGTTTTTGTGATATTAAGTGCACTGTGGCTTCGTCTAAAAAATCCAGTTGAGATGGGCGGCTTGGTCGTTCAGGCTATTCCCGTCGGTCTATTTATTGCGTTGCTGCTGGTATTAAAGATTGAGAAATACCAATTCAACCGGAAAATTTGGTATGTCACGATAATTTTCATGGCAATTTTGACTTCGTTTACGCCGGTTGGCGTGATGATTTAGAGCCTGTCTTTTATTGACAATAATATACATAACGTGCTATAGTGAGGAAGTAATTTCTATTACGCGTAATATCAACTGTTCTCCTTGATGAATGAGCAGGTCTGGTTATGAGCGAATGTTTACATTTAACGTTCTCCCAGAATCCAGAAACCGCACGTCATCAGGAGTATTTAAGTGGGAGTGAGGAAAAGTGAAAACACTTCTCGGTACCAAACTTGGTATGACCCAGCTCTTGGCTGAAGACGGCAAAGCCATTCCGGTAACGCTGATCCAAGCCGGCCCTGTCACCGTGACTCAGGTGAAGACTGTCGAAACCGACGGTTACAATGCGGTGCAGGTAGCTTTTGGAGAGGGTAAGAACCTGAGCAAGGCCGTGGCTGGACACGTTAAGCCAGCCCAAGTGACCCCGAAACATATTCGGGAATTCCGTGTCGACCAGATTCCAGAGGATCTGAAAGTTGGCAGTGAAATTAATGTTTCCGCGTTTGAAGTCGGCGATTTTGTCGATGCAACCGGAACCAGCAAAGGTAAAGGTTTCGCTGGAACCATTAAACGCCACAACTTTAAGCGTCATCGTAAGACGCACGGTGGTAAGGGTAATACTCGTAAGCCAGGTTCAATTGGCTCGATGTATCCACAAAAAGTCTTCAAGGGTAAGACGATGGCTGGCCATATGGGTCACGAACGTGTTACTGTCAAGAACTTGGAAGTGGCATATGTTGATCCAGAGACCAATCTAATCGGGGTTAAGGGCGCTGTTCCTGGACCACGAAAGGGGCTGATTATTTTAGGAGGTAACAAGTAATGGCAGATTCAACCAAACTTCCTAAAGACATTTTTGCTGTGGAAGTGCCAAATCACGAATTGTTGAAATTGGCATATGACAGCTACTTGGCAAACGCACGCCTAGCTAGCGCTACAACCAAGCAGCGCGGCGAAGTTTCTGGTGGTGGTAAAAAACCATGGAAGCAAAAGGGAACTGGTCGAGCACGTTTCGGCTCAAGCCGTAACCCAATCTGGCGCGGCGGTGGTGTAGTATTTGGCCCACGCGGCAACGAAAACTACACTAAAAAATTGTCAAAGACTGCTAAGAAAGTGGCAGTTCGCCAAGCTTTGACCGTAGCTAACGAAGCTAAGAAAATTGTCGTTAAAGATGTTAAGACTACTGGCAAAACCAAGGAAGTCGCAACATTCCTAGCAGACAACAAGTTCGAGCGCCGTGTTCTGATCGTTGTAGATGAGAAGACGCCAGAACTTATGCGTGCTACAAACAATATTCAGAACGTTTTGGTGGTTCGCGCTAATTATCTAAGCGTTTATCACATTCTGAATGCGGATACAATCGTTATAACACCGAAAGCTCTACCTGTAATTACTGCATGGTTGGGTAAGGAGGAAGCGTAATATGAAACAGACGATTATTATCCCACGCGTTAGTGAAAAGGCTTACGCACAGAGCGCCAACGGTGTATACGTGCTACGCGTTCCACTTAACTTGAATAAGAACGAAATCAAATCAGCTGTAGAAGCGCAATTTGGCGTTACTGTAGTTAAGGTTAAAACCTTAGTACAAGACGGCAAGGCTGTACGCTTCTCACGAGGCAAGAATCGTTATCCTGGCACAACAACGCGCAAGGATTGGAAGAAGGCTTACGTGACGCTGAAAGAAGGCGATAAGCTCGATGTGTTTGACGCAGTAGAGCAGCAGATGGAGGAGACCAAGTAATGCCAGTGAAAGCTTACAATCCAACCACTCCTGCTCGTCGCGGCATGACGAGTCAGGATTTGTCAGACATTACAACAAGAAAACCTCTTAAAAGTCTGATTAAAGCTAAGAAGCAAAATGCCGGTCGCAACAACCAAGGTCGAATTACTGTTCGTCATCGCGGAGGCGGCGTTCGTCGTCACTACCGCTTGGTGAACCACAATTTGCCAGCAGGCTTGACCTTGACGATTGAAGAAATCGAATACGATCCAAACCGCTCAGCTCGTATTGCTCGAGTTAAGGATCAGTACAATTTGTACCACTATATCCTAGCTGACACCTCAATGGTTAAGGGTAAAACTATCCGAACTGGCGAAGAAGCTCCAATTGAGGCTTCAAACCGCTTGCCATTGTCAGTTATTCCTGTTGGTACGATGATTTACGCTATTGAGTTGACTGCTGGTAAGGGCGCACAAATGGTACGCGCTGCTGGTGCTAAAGCTCAGTTGATGGCGAAAGAAGGCAACTACGCAACTATCAAATTGCCATCTGGCGAAGTTCGCAAAGTTCGTTTGGAAGCTACCGCTGCTATCGGTGTAGTCGGTAACGTCCAGCACCAAAATGTTAAGATCGGTTCAGCTGGTCGTAAACGTCGCAAGGGTATTCGCCCAACCGTTCGTGGTGTTGTTATGAACGCCGCAGACCACCCACATGGTGGTGGTGACGGTGGTCGCCACGGTACTGGTAAAGCACCACGTACTCCTTGGGGTCAATTGACATTAGGTTATCGAACTCGTCGCCGTAAAGGCTCGAATAAATTAATCGTACGCACGCGTCACGACGCGAAGAGGAAGAGGTAAATCACGATGAGTCGTTCATTAAAGAAAGGTCCATTCGTCGATGTAAAGCTAGCAAAGAAAATTGCTGCTCTTAGCCTTGACGATCGAACCGTTATCAAAACGTGGGCGCGCGCTTCGACTATTACACCAGAGATGGTTGGTCGAACGATTGCTGTTCACAACGGTAGAGTGCACGTACCCGTGCTGATTACCGAAAACATGGTTGGTCATAAGCTCGGTGAGTTTAGTCCAACTCGTAAATTCCGTAAACACGGTGGAAAGGATAAGAAGTAATCATGGCTGATACAACTTATACTGTCCGTGCTTACGCTAAAGGTGTTGATCAGGCACCACGTAAGGTAAGTCTAGTCGCAGCCTTGGTGCGAGGTCGTACTGTAGCTGATGCTCTAGTTATCTTAGAGCACGTTCCAAAGCGCGCTGCTAGCCCAGTTAAAAAGGCTATCGAAAGCGCTAAGGCAAACGCCATTAACAACCACGGCTTGGACGCTAAAAGCTTGGTAATTACTACTTTGAGCGTTACTACTGGTACACGTTTGCGTCGCTTTAAGCCTGCATCACGTGGCCGCGCTTTGCCATTCCAGAAAAAGACTTCAAATATTTTGGTTGAAGTAACTGGCACGGAAAAGCCAAAGAAAGCGCCTGCAAAAAAGGCCGAAGCTAAGGCAGAAGCAAAAACCGCTAAGCCTGCAGCTAAAAAAGCCGCTAAACCGGCAGCAAAAAAGGAGGAGAAGTAAATGGGTCAAAAAGTGAATCCAATCAATTTCCGCCTACAGGTCAATAAGAACTGGAGCTCTCGTTGGTTTACGGCCAATAAAAAAGAGTTTGCAGAGGCGATTCGTCAGGACCACGAAATCCGCGAGTTGATTGAAAAGAAATTTGCCTCACGCCCAACTATCAATCGCATTGAGATTGAGCGTAGCGCTAACTTGATCACGATTACAATTCACACGGCAAAAGCTGGTGTTGTTATCGGTCGCGGTGGTGCTGGCGTGAACGAATTGAAGAAGCAAGTTGAGAAGATTGCTGGTCAGCCAGTTCGTATCAATATTGAAGAAGTTCGTCGTCCAGAATTGGCAGCCAAATTGGTAGCTGAGAATATCGCTCGCCAATTGGAGCGCCGAATCAACTTCCGCCGTGCAACTAAAATGACCGCACAAAACACCATGAATGCTGGCGCTAAAGGTATTCGTATTGAGGTGGCTGGTCGTTTGAACGGTGCTGAAATGGCACGTCGCGAAAAGGTAATTGAAGGCTCAGTGCCTCTACATACCTTGCGCGCTGATATTGACTTCCACTGTGCTCGCGCTCAGACACCAGCTGGTATCATTGGCGTGAAAGTGTGGATTTATAAGGGAGAAAGGAGTCGCTAAATGCTGTTACCAAAGAAAACTAAGCACCGCAAAGTGCGTATTGGAAAAAACCGCGGTCAAGCAACTCGTGGCAATTACATCGCGTTCGGCGACTTTGCATTGCAATCACAATCAAATGAGCGCATCAACTCCCGCCAAATCGAGTCTGCTCGTCAGGCGATGACTCGTTACATCAAGCGTGGCGGTAAGATTTGGATTCGAATCTTCCCTCACACTCCAGTTACCCGAAAGCCACTTGGCTTGAAAATGGGTCAGGGTAAGGGTAATCCAGAGTTCTTCGTTGCTAAGGTAAAGGCTGGTACTGTTCTATTTGAGATGCAGGGCGTTTCAGAGGAAGTTGCTCGCGAAGCAATGCGTCTGGCTAGCCACAAATTGCCAGTCAAATGTAAGTTCATCAAGCGGGAGGACGCATAATGGCTGAAACGAAGAAATCTGTTAAAGCAGCAGTTGTTAAGACGATTGACGATTTGAAGAAGGAATTGGCTGAAAAGCGAAACGACCTACTTCAGGCAAAACGTTCTCACGCTGCTGGCGAATTAGTTAATCCAAAAGCGTTGCGTTCACTCCGAAAGGAAATTGCACGCCTGCTGACACAAATTAATAATACAAAGGAGAGCAAGTAATGGCCCGACGAACATTGATTGGCGTCGTAACGAGTGCCAAGCGCGACAAGACCATCACCGTGACGGTCACTAGCCGCGAAACGCATCCGCTATACGGCAAGCAGTACACCGTGACTCGCAAATACACTGCTCATGATGAAACCAACGAGGCAGGTGAAGGCGACAAGGTGCAAATCGAAGAGACTCGCCCAATTTCCAAGACTAAGAGCTTTACTCTAGTTAAGGTGATTGAAAAGTCTCGCGGTTCTATCAAACTAAAGGACGAAGTTTCTGGCGAAACTAAGGAAGAGGCTAAGGAGGACGACAAATGATCCAACAAGAATCTCGCCTTAAGGTAGCCGACAACTCAGGTGCTAGGGAAGTTTTGTGTATCCGCGTTCTTGGCGGTACACGACGCCGTTACGCTCGCGTTGGCGACGTAATCGTCTGCTCAGTAAAAGACGCTAGTCCAACCGGTAACGTTAAGAAAAAATCTGTTGTTAAAGCTGTAGTTGTTCGTACTCGCGATCAAATTCATCGCAAAGATGGCTCAACAATCTGTTTTGACGACAACGCTGTAGTGATTATCAACGATGACAAGCAGCCAAAAGCTACTCGTGTCTTCGGTCCAGTTCCACGCGAACTTCGCGATATGGGCTACATGAAGATCGTCAGCTTAGCTCCGGAGGTACTCTAATGGCTCGAATTCATAAAGACGATACCGTAAAAATTATTGCTGGTAAAAATAAAGGCACAACTGGTAAAGTTCTAAAAGTTAACACAAAAGACCAAACTGTTTTGGTTGAAGGTGTCGGCGTTGGACATCGCCACGTTAAGCCAAGCCAGTACAATCCAAAAGGCGGCAAGAAAGATATTCACGTACCAATGGATATCAGTAAAGTCGCTCTGGTTGTTGATGAGAAATCAGGCAAAACCAGTCGGGTTGGTTTAGTAAAGAATGCTGACGGCGGCAAAACTCGTGTTGCTCGCCAAGCAAAAAATAAGGAGATTAAATAATGGCAGAAAAGAAAACTGTCGTGCCAGCTCCTCGCTTGAAAGCCTTGTATCAAGGAACTTACCTTAAGGAACTACAAGCCGAATTGAATCTAAAGAACGTGCATGAAGTGCCAGCTTTGGAAAAGATTGTCGTGAGCGTTGGTACCGGCAAAAAGAAAGATGACAAGCGTCATTTCGAAATTGTCAAAAACACTGTCGAGAAAATTACAGGTCAAGCACCAGTAGCTCGACAAGCCAAAAAATCAATCGCGACATTTAGCATTCGTAAAGGTATGGGCGCGCCAATTGGTGTTAGTGTAACTTTGCGCGGCGCTCGTATGTACGAGTTTATGGATCGTTTGATTAACGTTGCTTTGCCTCGTGTTCGCGACTTCCACGGCGTTGGCTTGAAGTTTGATAAAGGTGGCAATTATAATCTCGGCATCACCGAGCAATCGATTTTCCCAGAATTGACATTCGAGGAAACTCAGGTTTTGCACGGTTTGCAGATTACATTTGTTATCAAGAACGGCAACAAGGAAGCTTCTAAGGCGTTGCTAGAAAAATTCGGCATGCCGTTTGAGAAGAAAGGAGGCGTCAAGTAATGGCTAAGAAATCAATGGTCGCTCGTGATAAGAAGCGCATAAAGATGATTGCCAAGTTTGCAGCGAAGCGTGCTGAGTTGAAAGAACTTGGCGACCTCGATGGTTTGCAAAAATTGCCTCGCAATTCTAGTCCAACCAGGCACAAGAACCGTGATAGCATTTCTGGTCGCCCACGCGGCTACATGCGTCAATTCGGCTTGAGCCGTATCAATTTCCGCGAAAAAGCAGCCAAGGGTGAAATCCCAGGCATAACAAAGAGTAGTTGGTAAGAAGGAAAGGAGATTAGAATATGTCTATGCAAACTACAGACCCAATCGCCGACCTTCTGACTCGCATCCGCAATGCGAAATTGGTTGGCAAGACGGAAGTTCGTGTTCCGTCCAGCAAGATGAAGAAAGTCATCGCTGAACAATTAGTCAAAAATGGCTACTTGGCAGATGTCAAACTGGAAGATGCTAAACCTCGTGGCGTGTTGGTAGTTACTATCAATGAAAAAGGAACTAACAGCACTATCAACGAAATTACCCGCATCTCAAAACCTGGTCGTCGCGTTTACGTCGGCGCTAGCGAGATTCCAAAGGTAAAAAGCGGCCGCGGTTTGGTACTTATCTCAACATCAAAGGGCGTCATGACTGGTGCCGAAGCAGCAAAGGCTAAACTTGGTGGTGAGTTGTTGTTGAAGGTTTACTAAGCCTCACGCAAATCAAATAAACGTCCTCATTGCAGGGCGTTTATTTTTTATATCTATCTGTACAGAGATAGTATAATAGTGACATGATCGATCTTAAGGATGTGTCTTATGAAACTAATAGTCGAGAATTGTTTAGTGATGTAAGCTTTGCTATTAACGCCGGAGACAAGATTGGACTAGTTGGTCCAAATGGTGCTGGAAAAACTACTTTATTAAAAATAATAAACGGAGATATTCAGCCTACATCAGGTGATATTATTTCGAGTGGTGAAGAGATAGGTATTTTACCACAAAACCTGAATAAATGGCTCGATAAGACAGTTTATGATTTTATAGAAGAAGTGACTGGTGTTAAGTCGACTAGAGAAGAATTTGATTATCAGTGCGAGAGATTAACCCAAGAGGCTAGTGAAAAGACGCTATTAGCTTATGGCGAAGCTCTGGAGAGGTATGAAAAATTCGAAGTAGCAAATTTTGACACGACGATTAAAAAGGCTTTATCGCGGGCAGCTCTGGGTGATATTGATCCGGATAGACGTCTGAATACATTTTCTGGGGGACAACGCACACGGATAGCTTTGGCGGCAGTTTTTGCGTCTCGTTATGATCTAATTTTGCTTGATGAGCCAACTAATAACCTTGATGACAGCGGAGTAATCTTGCTTGAAGATTTTATTGACAATTCGCCAGCTTCATTTTTGATCGTGTCTCATGATCGGCATTTCTTACGTAACACCGCAGAACGGATCATAGAATTGACTGGCGACAAGGGTGTGAATAAGTATAATCTTGGTTACGATGAATATATTGAAGCAAGACGTGAAGCTCGTCAAGCAATAATCGACCGCTATGAGCAATATGAAAAGGAGAAAAAGCGACTATACCGCGTTGCGCGGGATGCGAGAATTCGTGCGAATTCGGCCAAAGCTAGCCACAAAAAATCGGATAGTGATAAGTTAAATGATAATTTTCGCAAAGAGCGCGCATCTTCAAATATTGCAGGGGCGGCTGGAGGTGTGGAGTCTCGCCTGCGACAATTGGATGAACCTGAAAGAGTGGAGGATGAAATTACTATTAAGTTTGCTTTCGATGAAGTATCGTCTAAGAAGCATAGCCTTATTTCTGTGCAATCGCTAAGTATTTCACATGATGGAGAGAAGATGATAGGACCCGTTACTTTTAATGTGCGTCCTGGTGATAAAATATTGATCCAGGGAGAGAATGGTTCAGGAAAATCTTCGCTCCTCAACTTTATCATGGGACATAATACACCCGAGTATCATCGCGGAGAAATAAAAAAAGGCGAAAATGCAAAAATAATATATATGAATCAGTCGCAATCATTGCCGCTTAAAGACAACTCACCTTTGGACAATTTGCGGTATTTATCGCCAAAACTTGAATTACACGACGCGATAAATATATTAATTCGTTTTGGTCTGGATAAACGAACAATCTCTTCGACAAAAGCAATAGACCTCAGCGGTGGCGAACGAGCTAAAGTTTTACTTGCTGCCATGTCAACGAACTCTCCTGATCTTATCATCCTGGATGAGCCGACGAATAACCTTGATATTCCTACGATTGAAGCTTTGGAATTGGCGCTAGGTCAGTATAGAGGAGGTGTTGTGATAGTGTCTCATGATCAAGACTTTATCGAAAATATAGGGATAACGGAGAAAATTAAAATATAAAAAAGACTTGACGGAGTGGCTTTTTATCAGTGTCGCTCTGTGCTATAAAAGAAAACATAGGGCACTTTCTGACGCCCGGGGATATAAAGTATAATAAATTAGACTGGCTCGGGCAATAAATTTAGGAGATATCATGGACGCCATAAGAAAAACTATTAAAGCACGCACCTGGAAGGATGGTAAAAAAATCCGCCCAGAAGATCAGGCTCTTCCGGTAAATCAGGTATATGCTTGGCTTTTTACTCACGATAATAAAATAGCCATCGTCTCTAAAGATGGTCGGAAGTGGCAGCTGCCCGGTGGAAAACCAAATAAGCACGAGACGTACTTGCAAACCATCGTACGTGAAGTAGCTGAAGAAACGGGAATTAATACAGACAGCGTGTCTAGTCAGTATAAGTTCTTTGGTTATTACGATATCTTGGAAACAGATAACTTAAAAAATGATGACGAGTACTTACAACTTCGGGTTAGTCTGAAACTTAATAAGAATTCCGATGAGTATATCTTACATCAACAGAACGAGGACGAAGAGCAAATACAGGAAGAACAGATACGGTATGCTAAATTTGTAACAGTTGATGAACTCACACAGCACATTCCATGGGCAAGCGAAAGCGCAGAGTTGCAGACCGCTATACAGAGTCAGATAAATTTTCCTGTATCACACTAGCACATTTTTCGACTGCAACCTCATGCCCGAGTGAATATCCATTGCGCTTCAATTTCGGCAGCTCGCGCACTTCGTGAAACATCATATTAAGCTCAGGTACGAAAAATAATTCCCGAAACGGCATGCCTTTGAGTCGAGATTTTTCTCGTGGCTCGGTTAAGATGACACCAGAATTTTTTCCAAAAATTACTTTCTCACGACCATCAGAGAAGTTTACTACAAGACACGTCGTGTATTGTGCTCGTCTGTTCGTTTTACCTTCAAGCTTCTTCAGGCAATAATCTACGATTTCTTGATCACTCATTTCATGACCATCCCAGCGTCTTGTAAATACGCCAGGCTCGCCATTTAGGGCTTCAATTTCCATGCCGGAATCATCGGCGATAATTATCAGGTTTTTGTCATTTCCGTGTAAATGATGTCTTGTGTGTCGCGCTTTCAATAGGGCGTTTTGTTCAAATGTCGTGCCTGTTTCTATGCAGTCAGGAATTTGATAGTCCAAATCTGCCAACGAAATAATTGACGTCTGCGGAGAGAATTTATGAAACGCGGCAACGAATTCTGCGCGCTTGCCTGAGTTTCTGGTGGCGAATAGTATAGTTGCTGTCATTGAGTATAATTATATCATTATTAACTAGCTCTTCGTAGCTTGAAAACCTTGCTTTTTACCCCTAGTCTGTGTTAGAATACTGAAGTTAATATCAAATCACACGAAAGGTGAGTAATGAGTCTGAGTCGAATCGGAAAACTGCCGGTGATTATTCCGGCCGGTGTGACAATCACGGTTGACTCTGGTGATGTGGTCGTTAAAGGACCAAAGGGTGAATTGAAGCAATTCATCACACCAGCAGTTGAGGTGAAAGTCGAAGACGGACAAGTCACGGTACATCCTAAGGACGAGTCTAAAGTAGCCCGTAGTCAGCATGGTCTGATGCGCGCGCTAATCAACAACATGGTAATCGGCGTGACCAAAGGCTATGAAAAGCGCCTAGAGGTTAACGGTGTCGGTTTCCGTGTTAGCTCAAGCAACAACGAGCTAGAAATGGCACTTGGATTTTCACATCCAGTCAAATACAAAGCCCCAGAAGGCGTAACTGTTACTAACGAAAAAATGATTATCGTTGTTAACGGTATCAATAAACAACAAGTCGGCCAAGTTGCAGCGGAAATCCGCGCCTTGAAGAAGCCTGAACCGTACAAGGGCAAGGGCATTAAGTACGTCGACGAGCAGATTTTGCGTAAAGCAGGAAAGACAGGTAAGTAATCATGGCTGAAAATAAGAAGCTACTCAACCGCGCTCTTCGCAAAAACCGCGTTCGCGCTAAGGTTTCAGGTACGGCAGAGCGCCCACGCTTGACAGTTACTATTAGCAATTTGCACGTTAGCGCGCAATTGATTGACGATGTGGCTGGTAAAACATTGGCTGCAGCAACTACAGTTGGCACAAAAGCGACTGGCACGATGACTGAAAAAAGTGCCGCTATCGGTACTGAAATCGCTAAAAAAGCAAAGAAAATTAAGATTAGCGCAGTAGTGTTTGATCGCAATGGTCGTCAATACGCTGGCCGCCTAAAGGCTTTGGCTGATGCTGCGCGCCAAGAAGGATTGGAGTTCTAGTATGGCAGAGCAAGCTGCAAATACTACCCCACGTGCAGAAGGTCGTCGACCTCGAAATCCACGTGGTGGTCGCCGCGATGACCGGCGAAATGTGCGCGATGACGCACCAAAAGAATTTGAAGAATTGGTAATCAACATTGATCGCGTTTCTCGCGTGGTTAAAGGTGGTCGTCGCTTCCGATTTAAGGCTTTGGTGGTTGTTGGTAACCGCAAAGATAAAGTTGGTGTCGGTGTTGCCAAGGGTGCAGATGTTCAAGCTGCAGTTGCTAAGGCTACGTCAGTCGCTAAAAAGCACCTAATTACATTGCCGCTAAACGGTGAGACAATTCCACACGACAGCGAAGTTAAATTCTCTGGCGCACGCGTATTGATCAAGCCAGCTGCTCCTGGTACCGGTATTATCGCTGGTGGTGTAGTTCGCCAAATTATCGGCGTAACGGGCGTTCGTAACCTATTGACCAAATCTCTTGGCTCAACCAACAAGGTTAACATTGCTTACGCGACTATTGAAGCTCTAAAATCATTAGTTCCACGTGATCAATGGCTAAGCGCTCAGCCTGTAAAAAAGGTTGCCAAAAAGGAGGCTAAATAATGAAGTACAATGATCTCCAAGTTTCAGCAAACAAGAATAAAAAACGTGTTGGTCGCGGTATTGCTGCTGGTCAAGGTAAGACTGCTGGTCGCGGTACTAAAGGTCAGAATGCCCGAACGGGTAAGAAGCTTCGCGTAATGTTCCAAGGTGGTCAGCGTCCATTAGCTCAAGCTGTGCCAAAGGCTCGCGGATTCAAGAGCTTGCGAACTCCAGCTCAAGTTGTGTACATGGATCATTTGAACGCATTTGACGGCAAGACCGTTGACAATGCTTTGTTGTTCACTGAAGGCTACATTGCAACTCCTTTCCACACGGTTAAGGTGATTGCTCGTGGTGAATTGAAGGCTAAGGTTGACTTGAAAGTACAAGCTGCCTCAGCTTCAGTTGTTGCTGCCATCGAAAAAGCTGGTGGCTCATTCGAGAAAGTAGCTACGCCTTTGCGCCAAAGCATGAAAGAAGCTGAAGAGAAATAATTTTTCTCGATAATAATAAATCCCCTTCGAAAGAGAAGGGGATTTTCTTTTGTTCTAAAATCGCGGTTTCATCTATAGAGCATACGCTTTTATGTTTTTTAGTATGGAAATATCGGCAGAGGTAATGTATAATTAACAGAGTTAAGAATTGTTAGTGACTATGAGGGGCTAAAACATGAATTGGAGAATAATTTTTCGCTCGCTGAAAAATAAAGATATGCAAAAACGACTATTTATTGTCGTGGGAATAATCGTTGTTTATCGATTATTAGCGCACATTCCAGTGCCATTGGCGGAACCAACGCAACTACGTAACGCGATTTCGTCGGTACTTGGGCAATCTGACCTTGGTGGTATCTTGAACTTGCTGTCTGGTGGCGCGTTGTCGAGCTTCTCTCTGGTGTTGGTTGGACTTAGTCCATTTATTACCGCTAGTATTATTATTCAGCTTCTTACCAAAGCCATTCCAAGGCTTGAGGAACTACATAAAGATGGTGAATCTGGACGTCGAAAAATTCAACAATGGACACGTGTTATTACCGTGCCGCTCGCTATTGTCCAGTCAATCGCTTTCATCTTCATCTTGAGACAAACAGTTCTTCAAGGCGGTAGTACAACATTGGCCGACCCTACGATGATGGAATGGATCGTTTCAATCACTTCAATGACAGCAGGCTCTGTCCTTCTGATGTGGCTCGGTGAGTTGATTACTGAGCAAGGAATCGGCAACGGTATTTCTATCGTAATCTTCGCTGGTATCATCAGCCAATTGCCACAAATGCTCGCGTCATTAATCTCCTCACTGTTCAATACTTCATCTGGCAGTCTAAATGTCTTTAACTGGTTCACTCTTCCTGTAAACCCAGTTATGTTCTGGACGATATTAATCATGTCAATCGCCGGACTCATCGTCCTTTACTTCCTAGTTAAAATCAACGAAGCTCAGCGTGTCATTACGATTAACTACGCAAAGCGAGTTCACGGAAACAGTAATTACGGCGATGTAAAAAGCATTTTGCCAGTTAAATTGATTGCAGCGGGAGTTATTCCGGTCATCTTCGCGGTTGCATTCCTAAGCTTGCCGCAATTTGTTGGTCAAGTTATGAAGGCGTCTGGTAACGCTAATCTTCTACCGACCGCCAACAAATTGATCACTTGGTTCCAAGCTCCAAACGCCGGCTCATTCACCGGCAGTACCGCAGAAGCATTTATCTACCCAACGTTGTATTTTATCTTGGTTATCGCCTTTACGTATTTCTACACTGGAATCGTCTTTAACGCTAATGAAATTGCCGAAAATCTGCAGAAGCAGGGCGGATTTATTGAAGGCGTGCGTCCGGGCGCTCAGACTGAAACGTATCTTATGAGAACTGTCAATCGCTTGATTTTGTTCGGCTCAATTGTCCTAGGAGTCGTGGCTATTTTACCATTCGTTGCGGAATATCTCACGTACAATTTGACAGGCTTGCAAGGTTTGCGTTTGTCAATAGGCGGTACTGGAATCTTGATCATCGTATCTGTTGCCCTTGAAACTCTGCGACAAGTCAACTCGCGTGCGCTGATGGTTACATATGATGACTTTGACCCAGACGAGCTGCTTGATAGCGACAAAAAGAAGAGTAAGAAGCGTCGTTTGTTTAAGAGAAAATAATTGACATTAAAAATCCCCGCCGAAAAGCGGGGAATTCTTTTTGTGAAGGGATTATCGTATTTTGTAATCGTAAGATAGATTGTCGCCAACTTTTTTCTCATTTTGGCAGACTGGCGCAATTTCATTACTAATGTTATTTTCATCAACCATCTTACAGCTCGGAATGTTGAACAAATTAAATTGGTTGGTTGGGGAAATCGTTTTCCATCCGCCATCTTTCTTGACTGCAAACATTCGCGCCTCAGAATTGCCGCAACCATAGCCCAGCAACAATTGTTTCTCATCTTGGGAATGGGCAATTACCGCAGCTACGCCGTTGTTATCCTTACAGCCCGACTTCTTCACTTCTGCCTTCAGAAAATCGCGAAGCTCTTGCGTGGCTGAATCGTTGCGAATAACCGCTTTACCTCCTTCAATTCGGAAGCCCAAAGACCCCAAGTTCACAGATCCATTATCAACCTTTTTCGCTGTTTGAGATGTCTTGTCGGAAGTTTGATTGGCGTGTAGTAAAATTACGCCAATAACTATCACTATCAAAGCCGTCACCAGACCGATTAGCACCGCGGTCATTATCTCATTCTTCGATTTTGTAGCCTTAAAGTTTGTTGGTTTTTTCTTGCTTGCCATAAAAATCCTTATGTTAAATTTGATAATACAATTATAGCACTTAAATTTACGGCGAAAACCCTTGTCAAACTGTGTTTAGTACTGTATAATTGACAACTGTAACTTATGGCGAGTCAAAAGGAAGTCATCAAAATGGTAGGAAAGGTAGTGGAAGCACTGCCTAATACTCAATTTAAGGTGGAACTGGAGAATGGCCATAGTATCATCGCGCACATTTCAGGACGAATGCGTAAGCATTATATCCGTCTGGTGCCTGGTGATAAGGTTGAAGTTGAGATGACCCCTTACGATCTTACAAAGGGACGAATCAGCTTCCGCCTACGTGACGATCGACCTCAAGGTCGGTAGTTAAATATTAACGGTAATCTCGGGTTTACTCGGGAAGGGAGATTTAAGCACTTTATGAAAGTTCGTGCAGGTGTGAAAAAAATCAGTCCCGATGATAAGTTCGTTCGCCGCAAAGGCCGACTATATATCATCAACAAGAAAAAACCTAAGAATAAGCAAAGGCAGGGTTAAGCATGGCTCGAATTGCTGGGGTAGTTATCCCAACAGAGAAGCAGGTGCAAATTGCGCTCACCTATATTTACGGTATTGGGCCAAAGCACGCTTCGAGCATCCTTGCGGCGGCTAAAATTGAGCCGACCACTCGGGTGAAAGATCTCACCGAGGCTGAAGAAAACAAGATTCGCGAAATTATTGACAGCGAATACACCGTTGAAGGTGATCTCCAGCGCTTGGTGACAAATAATATTAAGCGCTTGAAAGATATCAACGCCTATCGCGGTCTTCGCCACAAAGCAGGACTGCCAACACGCGGACAGCGGACTCGTACGAATGCACGAACTCGCAAGGGTCGCGCCATCGCCGTGGGCGGTACACAACCAAAAGCAGCAAGTAAGACCTAAAGAAAGGACTAAGAAATGGCAGACGCAAAATCTACCAAGAAGAAGCAGCGCCGATCAGTCCCAGCTGGTCAGCTGCACATTCAGGCAACATTTAACAATACTATCGTTACTTTTTCCGACAAGAAAGGTAACGTACTAACTGCTTCATCAGCTGGTGCATGTGGTTTCCGTGGAAGTAAAAAAGGTACAGCCTATGCTTCACAGGTTGCTGCTGAAAAAGCTGCTGAAGCTGCGAAATCTCAATACGGCTTGAAGTCTGTTGACGTTTTCGTGAAAGGTGTCGGCTTGGGTCGTGACGCCGCTATTCGTGCGGTCAGCGCCTTCGACATCTCAGTAGAAAGCATTAAGGACGTAACTGGCGTGCCTCACGGCGGTGTTCGTCCACGAAAGGCACGGAGGGCATAATTATGGCACGAGATAATTCACCAATTGTCAAGCAAAGCCGCCGCGAAGGTTATGCGCTTCATCCAAAAGCACATAAAATTTTGGCGAAAAAATCTGGTATTCCAGGTCAGCATGCACATGGTCGTCAGAATAAGCCAAGCCTATACGCTACGCAGCTACGCGAAAAGCAGAAGGTTCGTCGCTTGTACGGTCTAGTCGAGAAGCAGTTTGCTCGCTTGATGGACGAAGCAACACGCGCTCAAGAAGGTTTGGCGGGCGAAAACTTGTTGAAGCTATTAGAGCGCCGTTTGGATAACGTTGTTTATCGTTCTGGATTTGCCGTATCACGCCGCGCAGCTCGTCAACTAGTTAGTCACGGACACTTTGAATTGAACGGCCGACGCGTCGATATTCCATCGATTCGCGTTAAAGCTGGCGATGTCATCACAGTTCGCCCAAAGAGTACCAAGTCAGAGTACTTTACGCGAATTGACGATGTAATCAACAATTCAGTCCAAGGCCCACTAAGTTGGCTAAAAGCTGATAGTAAGAAGCTGAAGATTGAAGTAACTGGTTTGCCAAAGCGCGAGGAAGCAGAAGCTGACATCAACGAGCAATTAATTGTTGAGTATTACTCACGATAAAAGAAGGGTTAGGGAAGAATTATGGCAAAAGCAATTTACAATCCAGCACTCGCGAGCGTTGATGATATTTCAGCAACCAGTGCTACTTTTCTAATCGAGCCACTTCACCCAGGCTACGGTAATACTCTTGGTAACTCATTGCGACGCGTTCTATTGTCAAGCGTTC
The DNA here is from genome assembly GCF_963967315.1 of Candidatus Minimicrobia sp. QA0096. NCBI lineage: Bacteria > Candidatus Saccharimonadota > Candidatus Minimicrobia > Candidatus Minimicrobia sp. QA0096. The sequence continues at coordinate 162,644 of NZ_OZ017288.1, read as the reverse complement.
GCGGTGGCGCAGTTGTAGCTTTCAGGATTGAGGGCGCAACTCACGAGTTTACTACTGTTGAAGGTATCAAAGAAGATGTTGTCGACATTATGTTGAACTTGAAGAACGTTCACCTACGCGTATTTACTGACGATCCAGTTGAACTGCGCATTGAGAAATCTGGCGCTGGCGAAGTAACTGCCGCTGACATTAAAACTAATGCTGATGTTGAAGTCGTTAACCCAGAGCAAGTAATTGCTACAATCGATGACCCAAACAAGCATTTGGTTATGGATTTGGTAGTTGAGGCAGGTTGCGGTTACCAGACAATTGAAGAGTCAAGCGAAAAGCGTTTGCACAGCGACATGATTGCTATTGATGCAATGTACTCACCAGTTCTACGCGTTCGCTACAAAGTCGACTCAACTCGTGTTGGCCAGGAGACAAACTTGGACAAATTGGCAATCACTGTTGAAACTAACGGCACAATCACACCTCGTGAGGCGTTCGAAGAAGCAGCAGCGATTCTTGTCAACCAATACACAGCTTTGGCTGGCAATACGATGGTAACTGGCGCGCCAGCACTTGGTGCAGCTAAGGAAGACGAAGAGTCAGAGCTAGCAATGCCAATCGAAGAGCTAAACTTAAGCGCCCGCACGACGAACGCGCTAATTAACAATGAAATCCGCACTATTCGCGATTTGGTAACTTTGACTGAGCAAGATTTGCGAGAATTGAAAGGTTTCGGTTCAAAGGCACTAGACGAAGTACGTGACAAGATGGCGGAGTTGGAGTTTTAACTATGCATAGACACGGATATCAAGGGCGCAAGTTCGGCCGCGAGCGTGATCAGCGACGAGCCCTACTCAAAGGTCTGGCTACCAGCTTGGTTGAGTACGGAAAAATCGAGACCACCTTGCCAAAGGCTAAGGAACTAAAGCGTCACATTGAAAAAATCATCACCAAGGCTAAAAAGGGCGACCTAGCAAGCCGACGTCAGGTGATTGCAGCATTAAGCACACGCGCCGCTGCTTACAAACTAGTTGATGAAATTGCACCACAGCTAAGTGGTCGAACCAGCGGACACGTTCGCGTTGAACGAACACGTTTGCGAGTCGGCGACGGCGCTCAAATGGCAATCATCGAGTTTGTTGACGATATTAAACCAATGCCAAAGGAAGGAAAATAAGATGAAGACTTATTCACAAAAACCATCTGAAGTTTCTCGCCGTTGGGTATTGTTTGACGCTAGCGAATTACCACTTGGACGTTTGGCTACAGAGATTGCTAAGCATTTGACTGGTAAATACAAGCCAACTTACACTCCTCATATTGACGGTGGCGACTACGTAGTTGTTATCAATGCTGCGCAAACAGTCGTTACTGGATACAAGGAAACTGATAAGTATTACTATCGCCACAGTGGTTTCCCGGGTGGAATTAAGGAAACGCAATTCAAAGAAATGCGCGAACGCCACCCAGAGCGAATTATTGAAGAAGCTGTTAAAGGTATGCTGCCAAAGAATAAATTGCAAGCAGAGCGTCTAAAGCGTCTACGCATTTTTGCTGGCAGCGACCACGCTCACACAGCACAAACACCAGAGAAAGTTGAGGTGAAGTAATATGGCTGATACTTATTTCTACGGCTTAGGTCGACGCAAAAGTGCTTCAGCAAGCGTTCGATTGCTTCCTGGAAAAGGCACTATCACTATCAACGGCAAACCTGCCGCTGAGTACCTGAACGGCAACAAAACCTTACTAGCAGAAGTAACCGATCCACTTGCAATTGTCAGCAAGCAAAAAGAATTCGACGTTACTATCCTAGTTAAGGGTGGCGGCTTAGCTGGTCAAGTTGACGCTATCAAGCTTGGTATCGCAAAGGCTTTGACTGCAGCTCACGCCGACCTGCGTCCAGTTCTGAAGAAGGCTGAGCTATTGAAGCGTGACCCACGCGAGAAAGAGCGCAAGAAGTACGGTCTTCGTTCTGCTCGTAAGCGCGAACAGTTCTCTAAGCGTTAGTATAGAAAAGGCTATCACAAAATACTCCGTTTCACATGCAGGCGGAGTATTTTCATAGTATACTAAAAATATGTTGGACAAGATTATTCATCGCTGGTTACGGATTCCGTATTCATTAAACGTGCATTATTTTTCTCGTCCGGAAAAATCGAAAGCGACGATTTTACTTATTCATGGATTAGGCACATCCTGGAAAACATGGACGCCGCTGGAGCCGTATTTACCAAAAGACACGCGAGTTATAGCAATTGATATGCTGGGGTTTGGCAATTCGCCCAAGCCTGATTGGAAATCCTACAATGTTCACGACCAAGCCGCAAGCATTGTCGCCACCTTGCGTAGGGAATTCATAAATAACGTCGATATTGTCATTGGTCATTCTATGGGGTCGCTGGCCGCCGTAGAGCTCGCCAAGCAATATCCGAAGTTAAGCAGGTCGCTGATTTTGTGTAGTCCGCCGATATATTATCCGAGGGTTGACGAAAAAATTCATCATCCAGAGAAAATTTTGCGTGCGCTTTATGAGTTTTTCAATAGTCATCCGCGCAGTTCGAAACGCTTTTTGCAATTCGCTGATCGGCATAATATTTGGCCTGACGCTGGATTTAAGGCTGATGAGGTTACTTCCGAATCCTTCTTGATGGCCTTAAACACCGCAATTATCAATCAGACGACAATGAATGATATCACCAAGCTCACTCTTCCGATTGCTATTTTGTCTGGAAAACTCGACCCGCTGATTGTCGAGAGAAACCTGAAGAAATTAGCAAAAGATCATAACAATATCACTCATACGTCAATGGCAACTCAGCGACACGAAATAACTAGCGCATACGCTAAAAAAATATCTGAAATTATAAAACAGCACTTGGCGGAAAATATTCACCAAAAACGAGTCGCTCTATAGCGGAGTCCAAACGAGGAAGCTTATGATCGAATTAGAGTCCAAATTTAAGGTATTAGGCGACATAACGCAGAGCGATCTTCTCGCCGTTCTTAAAGACCAATTCATCGCGCCCATCTCAAGCAAACGCCAAATTGATACAGTATTTTTATTGCCCGAGCAAGTTGACGCGCCAATTGTTCCTGGCTCAAAAATTATGCGAGTGCGCGATGTTCTTAATCCGGAAACTGGTGAGCTGCAACAAAGCTTGATGACGCTGAAGGTCGAAGGGCAGGCAAAGCTGGTGTCTGATGAATATGAATTTGCAGTTGATGACGGAGATACGGCGCGCCAAATGCTCACAGCGCTGGGCTGGCAAGAAATTGTTACGGTTGATAAAGTCCGCCTTGAATCGAAAACCAAAGATTACACGATTTGCATCGACGAAGTTGCTGGATTGGGACTATTTATTGAACTGGAAGTTTTGACCGAAGATAGTGCCGACGTAAAAAATATTCAGCAGCAAATGTGCAATTTTCTGAAAAACCTGGATATCGATGGCAAATTATGGAAAATTCCGTACGACACAAGCATTAGAAATATGCAAAATAACGTTTAATTGATTAAATTTAGAAAGTCTTATGTCGGTTGAAATTAAAAGATCCAAAAAAGATATATCGGCTGTCTTTACGCGCGTGAAAAATAAATTAGCGCTAGTGCTTGCGGATAGTTCGCAAATTCATCATGTCGGCAGTACCGCGGTACTTGGTTTGGATGGTAAAAATATTCTAGATATCCTTATTTCTGCTAAAGATAGCGAACACATGAACGAGCTGCGAGACAAATTGGTAGCAATTGGATATTTTCCTTCATTAAATCCAAGTTCCCGTCAAGGGTATATCTTCCTGGCGTCCCGACAAGAAGAAACTGACGAGGGCGATATTCATATTCACCTCGCGGTCGCGAATACTGAAACGCACGATAACTTCTTAATTATCAGAGATTATCTAAGGTCTCACAATGACGAAGCTGATCAATATTCAAAGATAAAATATCAATATGCCAAGCAAGCAAATTACGACAGGTCAGCGTATAAAAAACTTAAAGCAGCTTACGTCGATAAGTTATTGCAACGTGCCAGGCAATGGGAAAATGGCGGCTAATCTCCTCATTCATATTCCGCACGGCACAAGCATTAGAAATCTGCAAAATAACGTTAGTTAGCGTATACTTATTAGTATGAAACAAGAAAATAGTCCAATTTATTTTATCACTTCCAACCACAGTAAATTCACCAGTCTTCAAGAACTCCTTCAGCCGCTTGGTGTTGATTTAAGGCAGCTCGATTATGATTTTGACGAAGGGCGCGGACTAGATATTCAAACGATTGCCAAAAGTAAATTATCTCAAGCCAAGAAAGCGTTTCCGAACAAGCGCCTGGTCGTTGATGATCGCGGTTTCTTCATCCCGGCGCTGAAAGGTTTTCCGGGGCCGTTTGTTAAATTGCTACTGAATAGCTTTAGCTATCCCGGCATTATCAAGTTAATGAAGGGTGAGGCTGATCGTCGAGCTATTTTTTCTTTTGCGGTTGGCTATTTTGACGGCGAAAAAGACCACATTTTCGTAGCCAACGAAGAGGGATTTATCGTTGACGAGCCATGTGGCAATAATCTCCATGGCTGGACGGAATTGTTATATATTTATGGACATCCGAGCTTTCCTGGTCGCAGTTTGGCAGAGTTGAACGACGAAGAATGGCAGGAATATCTGACGATAATTGAGAAAGTTGATGGGCTCGCGATGTTTAGGGATTATTTAAGTGGAGAGAATAATGACTAAATCTATCATCTGTAAAGACGTCTTCGGCAATCAATACACCGTTCCCGTTGACGAACTAAATATTCGCGTCGGCGTGTACGTGGTGATTATTGAGGATAATAAGATTCTTTTAACTCGGCAATGGGACGGATATAGCCTAATTGGCGGCGGTGTCGAGAAAGGCGAAACGATCGAGGAATCGATTGTCCGTGAAGTTAAGGAGGAAGCTGGACTGACTATCACACCAGATAGAATTATTCACCAAGCAACCACTTTCTTCAAGCGCAACGCTGAGTCGCAAGCTAACCAGTCGATTCAGCTGTATTTTACCCATAGTCAACTGCATGGAAAAATAAATAACGACAATATAACCGACAGCGAGAAGACCTACGCCAACGGCATGCCGGAGTGGGTTGATTTGAGTGAGATTGATAATATAAATTTCCGCCACAGCGTGGATCTAAAAACAATTTTACAGGCGTATATTTCGCAATCTCGCACCCGCTAATGGCCGAATAATGTTATAATATATCTAATGAAACCATCAAAACCCGTTATCCTCACTGGCGTGCGCGCCAACAATAACATCCACATAGGTAATTACTTTGGGGCTATCTTGCCGATTATTAACATGGCGAAACGTCGCTCGGACGAATACGATATCAATCTATTCATCCCAGATCTCCACAGTTTTACTACGCCAATTGACCACAGCAAGTTATACGACAGCGTCCTAAATAACGCGCGAGTTTACGCCGCCGCTGGATTGTCGTTGGACAATCCCTCCATTCATCTATATCGCCAAAGTTATATCCCAGCTCACAGTGAGCTAACATGGATTTTAGATTGCTTCACTGGGTTTGGCAGGATGAGCATAATGACACAGTTCAAAGACAAATCGCGTAAGTTTCTTGATAGTAAAATAACCAAGGGGGAAATGTCTGACGAACAGAGAATTTGGGACACTATAGACAGAAGTATCTCCGTCGGACTATTTAACTATCCCGTCCTGATGGCTGCCGACATTCTACTTTACGGCGCAACTTACGTGCCGGTTGGCGACGACCAGACTCAGCATTTGGAGTTCACTCGTGATATTGCCGAGCGAATGAATCGTAAATTTGGTGATCTATTTATCGTGCCGAAACCCGTAATTCAGCAACATCAATTCTTCGGAAAAGACCAAGGATTGAGGATTAAAGATCTCGTGAATCCAGCGAAGAAAATGAGCAAATCTGACGAGAGTGGCAAGGGAGTTATTTTCCTTTCTGACGATCCAAAATCGGCACATAAGAAAATAATGAGTGCAACAACAGATTCAATTGGCAAAGTTCAATACGACAAGGAAAATCAGCCTGGAATTTCTAATTTGCTGGAAATTTTGACTTTGGTTCGGCAAGACGCTGGCAGGGAAGTTACTCTGGAGCAGACCGTCAACGAGTACTTCGGTATGGATCGTTATGGCGATTTCAAGCGAATCGTGGCCGACGAAGTTGCGGGATTTTTGGAGAATTTCCATAATCGACTTGCGGCAGTTGATGAGCGAGCAATTGAAGAAAAGCTGGCTTCCAGTGAGAAAGACATGAATGTCGTCGCTAATGAAACTTTGTATCGCGTTCAAAAAGCCGTAGGGCTTCGAAAATAGGGAGTAAGTCGCGTGAAAATATTACCTCGAACAGTGCTGAAAATAGCTAGATTGTACAAATTAGCGGACGACAATACGCCCGTCAAATCACTGCGTCGGCTAGAGATTCAAACAGACAAATCTCATGTTTTTGCGGAATTTATTTTGAATAAGCAACATTTTGCGCTGCTTTACGGTTCGATTGTCGACGAAGAATCTATTGACGAATTGTGGACGGAAAAACCAGATAATGCCGAGATTTTACCGAATCCGCTAGACCCAAAATTTATCGAAACGCCGTTCCAAGGAAAGTATGTCATAATGTTCAAAATTTCGCCAACTAAGGTACGCTTGGATATTTATTTATCGACCAAATTCGACACGACAATTTCCCGAAGTCTTTGGCAAAAATACATAAAAGCTGGATACGTTTCGGTCAATAATAAAGTCGCGACAACGCCGAAGTTTGAGGTTGATGAAACTGATGAAATTGCGCTTAATTTGCCAGAAAAAGAGCAGACGGACGTTGATTTACCGATTTTATACGAGGATGATGATGTGATTGTTGTTAATAAACCAAGCGGGCTACTGACGCACGCGAAGGGCGGACTTTCTGACGAGCCGACTGTTGCGGAGATAATTCGCCCCAAAACCTCATTCGCAACGGATACCGATCGTCCGGGAATTGTTCATAGGCTTGATCGCGACACTTCGGGACTACTGATTATCGCCAAAAACCCAGAATCTGCCGCGCATCTACAGAGGCAATTTGCCGAGCGAACCGCCAAGAAAACCTACATAGCGATAACCGACGGCAAGCCAAAGTTGAATGCCGCAAAAATTGATCTGCCAATTGGTCGCAATCCTTCAGCGCCGAGCACGTTTCGCATAGATCCAAACGGGAAACCAGCTCAGACGACTTACCATGTTTTGGCGGAAAATGATGCTCAGTCGCTTGTGGAGTTGAAGCCGACCACTGGTCGAACTCATCAATTGCGCGTCCATTTGGCTCATTTGAATGCGCCGATTCTTGGCGATCGAGTTTATGGAAAGTCTTCGGATTGTCGTATGATGTTGCATGCTCAAAAATTAGAGATAACTTTGCCGTCTGGTGAGAGAAAAGTTTTTGAAGCCATAGTTCCTGACGAATTCAAGAAATTCTTCCCAGAGGATTTATAGATGTCTGAAGTGATTATATCTGCTCGAGACGCTCAAAAAATCAGCCAGATTTCATCGCAATTGCCGCACGCGCTTTTGGTAATTGCGGATTACGGGCTTGATGGACTAGGCGTGGCTCAAATATTAGCAAAGAATAACGATACTTTTCATTTGAAACCGCTTCCAGAAAAGCAAACCATATCTGTTGATCAAATCCGCGAGCTCATCTCTAAACTCCGAACTTACGCCATAAATCGTCGAGTTATTGTCATTGACGAAGCCGATTCAATGACCGAGCCGTCGCAAAATGCATTCCTGAAAGCACTGGAAGAACCGAATAAAAATACCAATTTTATCCTTGTCGCGGAAAACCCGAAGTTGATGCTTGATACTGTTAGATCTCGCTGCCAGACGTTGACACTTCATAAAACGACATCCGCCCAAGATAAAAAACTGCTTGAAAAGTACAATTTAGACCCAGCTTCCAGCCAGCAAATTCTTTTTTTGGCGGCTGGGCGCCCATTGTTGATTAAAGAGTTGGCGGAAAATCCAGAAAAATTCGCCGAATATCGACAATTAGCCACAGACGCAAAGCAAATTTTAGCCACAAATCGAGAATACGACACATTTAAGAATCTCGTCAAATACTTTTCTGACCGCCAAAAAGCGATATTGTTGACGGATATTATAGTAAATATGATTCGTTTTCAATCTTTATCGCGCGGAACAAATCCGTCGCTTGAAGAGCAACTTGAAAAAACCACCTCTGTTGCGAGCGCATTAAAATCCAACGCCAACGTCAGACTGGCGCTTACGCAACTTGTGATATAATAGTATAGATATGTTTGGATTACTCCTCATTCTAATTTTAATGATTTGGGCGATTTTCTATCATCCGTCAATTAAAGAAACTGGCGATTTGCCAACTAAGATCACTAATAAACTTGATCAATTATGGGAAATTGCCCAAGAATCGATTCGCGAGAATAAGTACCTGCGCGCAGAAAAAGCTCTGCTGACAATCTTACGCGTCGATGAGAAAAATGCCACTGCATATAACCGTTTGGGAATTTTATATGCCAAGCAGAAGGCGTATAAAGATGCTATCGAATGCTTTGAGATCGCTCAGAGTCTCGAACCAAGCGCTTCGAGTCTTCATAATGTCGGCTTAATTTATTACGAAACAGAGAACTATGAAAAGGCGTCGCTAGCATTTGAGCAGGCATTGGAGATGGAAGATGATTTGGCTGCGCGCTACATCGCTTATGCCAAAGTTCAGGAAAAAATAGGGAACACGAAGAAGGTTATTAATGCACTGGAAAAGGCTGTTGAGCTGGAGCCGATTCCTCAAACCCTGAAGATCCTAGCGGAGGCCTACGACAATGCCGGACAGGCTGAATTAGCTGAAGAATTACGCAAGAAAGCCACAAAAATGATCGCTCCCGTAGCGCCGACAAATAGTAAAACTGAAGTACCGCGCCCACGCCAGCAGCGTAAAATACATCAACCACGAAAAATAGTTATGTAAACTCTTGTCACAGAGAGAAAAAATTGATAAAATAAATTCAGTTGCCGCTTTAGCTCAGTTGGCTAGAGCAACGGTTTTGTAAACCGTAGGTCCTCGGTTCGAGCCCGAGAAGCGGCTCCATATCACGCTGGAATCGTGTAGTGGCAATCACAGGAGACTGTAAATCTCCCGCCGTAAGGCTTCGTAGGTTCGAGTCCTACTTCCAGCACCAAGATTGAATTATCGCCTTTACGGGCGATTTTTTAGACAAGAAAGGGCTATAGTATTGACTTTTATAAACATATGTGCTATTATATGGACATGTTTGAATTTACAAAATCTATCCTGACATTATGGAATAGCGAAAAAAACCAAAGATTAAAACTACAATACGCTTATATCATGCTGGCTATAATCGGGCTAGCCGTGGCGGGATTATTGACATTATTTAACGCTTCGTCAGCACACTTGGCCGCGTCAGCTTCAGGAATATTGTTCGTTACGTTCTTGGTCAATAGCATAGCGTGGGGAATAATAGAAGCGTTTGTCACGCCAAAACTGCCAAAAGAAGTCAGCACGTCAGTCAAGAAATCCACTCGTAAGAAATAAACTCGGTTGATTAAACACGGTTTAATATGCTAAAATTAAGCCTGTTACGCCGCGATAGCTCAGTTGGTAGAGCGCATCCATGGTAAGGATGAGGTCTCGGGTTCAAGCCCCGATCGTGGCTCCATATCGAAGATTAACCTCTTTTGGTCTTACACTATTATGTAGTGTAGCACCGGGAGAGGTTTTTTGTTTCCATCGGAGTCGTCAATTAGCAGTCAAAACTTGATGAATCCGTAGGGTTAGAAAAACCTACCTAGCACCTTGGCTAACCAAGAACGAAAGCAGTCTATGGAGTGAAGTTATGTAGGACTAGTGATTAGTTTAAGGTTATACCGTGTAAATTCTGTTATGTCCGTCTTTGTGTCGTATAGGCATACAACGATTCGTCCGCTGCTGTTTGGCGTTACGTTGATGATGTTGCTCATATTGACTCCTTTTTCTTTGGTATTGCTGACTAGACTCTTCAAGAATCTCAATCAAATCAGCGATTGTTTTCGACAGGACTTTTCCTCTACAGCCAATAAATTGCATATAGAAGTTTTTACGAAGATTATTCCCGGCGCGTCATCAGTCACTGTCCTAACTTCTATGCCAATACGTTTTAATGGTAAATAGAAAAGGAATAGCCTATCGCCACGAATGCGCGCCCAAAATTCTTTATTTAAGCCACGCTCAATTAAAATATTTTCTAGAGCAAACATGCACTGCTCTAGCACTTCTCGATAATAATATGCTGTTTTATATTGACAGCTTTTTCTGTCGACTAGTCTATTGCTAAGTACACGAAGTGTCGTAACTAACTCAAGACTTTTGAGAGATATATTGTTTGGCATTTCTAACCTCAGCCTTAATAATAAAAAGAGATCCCTTTCAGGATCGCAACTAACTATAAGTATTATAACATATTTTATCACAGAGGACGACCTAAGCTATCAGTAAAGCTTCCATTCAATATTGCCAAAATATCTATTATCCAACCAATAATAAAACCACCGGCAGAGAACAGCCAAAGTATACCAGTTCCTTTTTTACCAACATAGAAGCGATGTACTCCTAATAGTCCAAGCATAAGGCATAGTATTAGCGTTATTGTTTTGGAGTGATATCCAGCTGTATTTTGTGATAACTTTTTTACAGCATGTTTATTCTGCGTAGTCACGTACGAAATACCAGTGCCGGGAATACCGACCGATGCCGTTCGTCGACCTCCACTTCCCATAGTATAACGAGCACCTTTCACACCAAGCGTAGTAGAAACGCCTCGCTTAGAAAAGTTAAGCTTTACGCCAGGTATTATTTTTACAGATCTTCTGAATCTGAAACCCATATTTCAATTCTACCATACAAAATTGCTATTTGCGATATAATATACATGAGCAATAAGTTTATAGACGCTCTTATTGCTCCGAAAGTTGCGACATTATATGACCGTTTTTTATATGGCCGAACTAAAGCCTAGGAGCAAATGTGACTACTGAGAATTTGGAAGTTAAGGTGGCCGAAGCTCGAAACAAAAATGGACACGATTATTTAGAGTGTCGGTCAAATCAATCGCAAGATCGACGAACTTTCTGATGATCGCATCACTCGTCGCGAGCGCCGATTACGGTCTTTAGGTGGCTTAGCTACCCAGATAGTCGAAACTCTTGGGAACATTCCGGAATGCAGTGTGAAAGAAGCGATGGCCGCGTACCTAAAAGCCGCCCGGTAGAGGTGGCTTTTTCTCAAGCAGCTTTTACGTTTCTCGCACTGTAGCTAAACTCATCGAGTTCAATTCCGTAGTTTTCCAACAATGACCTGATGATACAAATAATATAAGCGGCTGAAAAGCCCTCAGATACGTAAATATCTGTGCCATCAATCTTTTGGTCGCCACTCGTGACGCCAGGCTCATAGGAGAACATCACATTCTTTGACCAGCTAACTATTTGACTGTTCGTTCTAGCCATCTCTTCAATTACGCTAGGATCTTCGTCGTAAAGTTTTTTGATTATAATTCTTAGCATATCGGCGAAGCTTGTAACGTAATTTTTTTCTCCCTGTAGCATAAAGTATTCAACGCTCTTGTTCGTTGCCGTATCCGCGTCTTCGCACCCATATTCTTTATATCTCGGATCCTTAAATGAAATATCGAAAGAAGATTCGGGATAGCTGAATATTTCAAGAACTTTATTTGCGAGTCTCAAAGCACGAGCTTTGATGTATTCAATATTCCAAACTTCCTTATCTAGAACATCGATATTAAGAGTTTTAATCTTTGCTCCGTATTCTTCTAGTAATTTCTTCTTTTCACTAAATGGCTTATTATATAACTCGCTATTATATCCAGTAAGAGTGAGATTGCCTAATGTATGGAGATATTCTGCGTGATCATTTTGCCAATTATCACCAATCATCCTCTGCCAATCGGATGATAATTTCTGTGGCATTATATGCTCGATAGTAATATCGCTATTGATTTCAAGCTTTTCTTTAGAACCGTAGTTTTCTATAGTGGAGAGGAGATATCTTCGTAAATCTGGTTTATGATATATATCTTTTTCACGAAGAGCGACCAAAAACTCAGAGTTCGTTGGGAATTTATCGCCGGAGTTCAGCTGAGTAAAGAAACATACGATTGAATCATAATAATAATTCTTGTTTTCCTCTTTATTGAAGATACGCTTATAGAGTGTCTTATATAGGCCGCGTAAAGAGTTTGAGCCGATTTCGCAAGCTAAACGCCTTACACTGTAGTTTAGGAAGAACTCAAGGACTTTTTCTAGTGTCTCGTCGTCGATAATTCCATTAAGACGATCATCAAAAACTCTAAATAAGAATACGTAAATTGTTGTCTGTTTTAAATCTCTAAGACCGCCGAGGAGACTATTTGTTTTTCTTGAAAACTCGTTCTCGCCACCCTGAAATGCTCTGTATAATTCAGAATAATGTTTTAGCTCTTCTAGCATAGACTGATTGGTATATCCATGCTCGTAATAGAACTCTTTAAAGCAATCGTAGGCGATATTATCCTTTGCAAAAATATCTAATTGCATATTCAGATAATTCAAGAAGAAATCAGACATCTTATTACGCTTTACATTCTTTTCAATAGGAAGCCAGAACTCTTCGTATAGGCTCTCCTGGTCTACATCGGTCATAAGGACGAAGTTTCTAATTTTATCAGAAAGACTCAATGGTAACCCAGTCGAGTTGATGCGTTCGAATATTTCTTGTGGCGCATCATCGTCTTCAAGCCCAATTCTGGCGCACGAAAGATGTTCTAGGCCATCGTAGATTCCTGGAATGGTAAGTTTGGAATATTTCTCTAAGGCTTCATTAATTAGTTCGCGGAAAAGTTTGTAGTTCTTATAAATGTCACTGGATTTATCGAGTTCATCGAGCTTATTCTCCATAAGAAGCTCTAGCTGAATATTGTCGGATTTAATGGGTTTAAGTTTTAACTTGCTTGCTTCATCCCAATCATACTTTTCGAATTTATCTTCGTTGTAAAGCGCAGAGACAAATTGATCCTTTTCAGCAGCAGAGCCGGTCGAATCCATCAGAGCTTTAATTAATAGATAAATGGTCGTGATACGCTGTTGCCCATCGATTATCACAAAATAATCAATATTATGTTCATCTTTTAATCTTGCATAGACAATAGATCCACAAAAATGCGACCTGTCTTTATTATGTGCATCTATAATATCGGCGAATAGTTTTTTACATTGCTCATCAGACCACTCGTAATTGCGTTGGTATACCGGTATTGAATATTGGCGTTTGTTTGGTTCGATGAAATCGTTTATAATCCTGCCTCTTTCGATCTTCATATAATTCCTTTAGATTTAATTCTTTTTTAATTCCGTGTAGACACTATGTTTAAATGCATCGAGAACGCGCTTTTTGAGATTTTGATCATTGAGGAGCAGGGTGAAGAACTCGTTATTGCTCATCAAACCCTCAAGCAACGCTTCGTCTGCATCGTCATAGAAGCTAAATGCAAAGTCGTCTTCGTTATTATTCTTCGCGCCAACTTTGAGATTTTCGTTTTTGAGAAGCAAGTCTTTAATCTGAAGCATGGCTTTGGTTGCGACATCCGTATCAAACGTTTGGCCGGAAGCGGTGTTAATATCATCGATGATTCTCGAAAGTAGTTGTTCTTCGTCTTTTGTAAGTCTTACTTCGGCATTTGGAAGATTAACAAACGGTTTAGACGCGTGTGGGCCACCATCGTGTTTCTGGGCGTATAGATTCTTGAACTCGACCATATTTACTTTCTTTGTGATGTCGATACCATTACCGGTACCAAAATCGATATTGGTTAAGAAAGTAGAAAGGAAGATATATTTCTTGAATAGCTCATTATCTATTTGACCAGTAATGAGCGAAAGAAAATCATAGAGACGGACGTAGCTTCGGCAAGCTCCGATAAACTCTTTCTTTTTATTGATATCCTCGCCAAACATATTATTCATGACTAGGATATTGCGGCGGATGATCTGATTCGCTTCAGCATTCGCATTAATCCTTGTGCGAATATTGCCAGTACCTTTGGCGTCTTTTGCAGCGTTTTCATAAACTACTTTGAAGAGTGCATCCACGTCGTAATCAATAACCACTCCGTGGCCGTCAATTTCTTCAGCCTTATCACGAAGTTCGGAGACTGACGCGGTATTTTTTAATATAGTTGTAGTATAATATGGCGCAAATGCATTTTCCATTTCTTCGTAGGTATTTACGAAGTCAAGGATGAAAGTTTTCTTTGCGTATGGAGCGCAGGTGCGGTTAAGACGAGAGAGTGTCTGAACGGCGTTTACTCCAGCGAGGGGCTTTAAGATGTACATCGCTGAAAGCTTTGGTTGATCGAAGCCGACCTGATATTTATTAGCCACGATAAGGATATTGTGGCGATCTGTATTGAATTCTTCAGGTAGTTTGTCTTCGGAGCAGCCATTAACTCCATGTTCAGTATATTCAGTTTCGTCGCCATCAAGTTTAACTTTGCCGGTAAAGGCTACTAGTGGCTTGATATCGTCTATTGCATGGTCGGCAAGGTATTTCTTCAAAGCGAAGTAGTAGCGGACAGCCTCTTCGCGCCAGTTTGTTACAATCATAGCCTTTGCTTGGCCGCCAAGTTCATTCTTTACGTTGTCGCGGAAGTGAGCAACAATAATCGCAATGCGTTGTTCAATATTCTCTGGATTAAGCATTGCTATGCGATAGATTTGCTTCTTTGCTTCCACAGTCTTTAGCATAGGATCGTCTTCGCTCGGCTCTTGTAATACTTTATAGAAAGTATTGTATTCGGTATAATTATTGAGTACATCGAGAATAAAGCCTTCCTCGATTGCTTGCTTCATTGAATAGAGATGGAAAGCAGCTTTCCGGACATCGCCCTCTGGCGTGACAATATCTGTTCCAAATAATTGTAGAGTGGTTGGCTTTGGTGTAGCTGTAAAGGCGAAGATAGATACGTTTTCTTGCTTGCCGTTTTTGCTGAGCTCTTTTTCCAACACATCCGAGCTATCAATGTCTTCGGCATTCTCAGAAGTTGCGTCTTTGGCGCCAAGGATATTTTGAACCGCCGACATATCTTTACCAGAGGTAGAAGAGTGAGCCTCATCGATGATAACTGCAAATTTCTTATCCTTGAGCTCTTTTACGAGCTCATTAAAATCAAGATACAAGAATTTCTGAATTGTTGTCACGATAATCTTCGTATTACCCTTAAGCGCATCGCGAAGAGTAGAGGAATCGTCACTCGATCTCTCACCGATTGCACGAATGAGGCCGGCTTGGTGGTCAATGCTCTTTACAGCCTTTTGAAGTTGCTGATCAACTACTAGGCGGTCAGTTACGATAATCACATTATCAAAGATTTGCTTATCTTCTTTGTTGTGGAGAGAAGAGAGACGGTGTGCAAGCCAGCAGATAGTATTTGTTTTACCAGAACCAGCACTATGCTCAATAAGATAGTTCAGCGAAGATTCGCGGTCGTGGACATCGGTAAGAAGTTTCCTGACGGCATCGCGCTGATGATAACGTGGGAAAATGAGCTTTTCTTTGTATGATTTCTCGCCAGTTTCTGGATCTTTCTTTTCTTCACGGATCGTAAAGCAGAAGTTCATTAGGAGTTCGATCATACTGTCTGGCGTAAGTACGTCATCCCACATATAGTGGACGGGATATTCGCTAACACCGTCACTTAGAGGGTTCCCGGCGCCAGTTTTTACGCCTTCACCAGAGCCGCGGTTAAATGGTAAGAAAGTAGTGTTGATTCCGTCGAGTTTCGTAGTCATATAGACTTCATTTAAGTCCATTGCGAAATTGACAACCGTACCCGCCTTGAACTTAAAAAGACGGTTATTTGGGTCTCGAGTATTAGTATACTGGTCAATTGCGTTACGATAATTTTGGCGAGAGTATTCACTCTTAAGCTCGCAGCTCACTACAGCCAGGCCGTTTACAAAGAGAACTAAATCTACGCGCTCGTGGTCGCTGATTACGGCTTCTTGCATTACAGTGAAGCGGTTTTTCTTATAGAAGGCTTCTAGCGTTGGGTTGTAAGAAGTTGCAGGTTTGTTATAGATGAGTTTTAGCGTAGTGCCGGCAATTTCTACGCCATCTTTAAGAACGTCGAGGAGACTGCTTTGGAGAATTTGTTGGTTAATTTTTGCGATAACCAACGCATCGGTATTGTCTTTATGAATCTTTTCGAGGGTAGCCATTTCTTCTGGCTGAGTATCTCGTAAAAAAGCAAGGAGTTCTTCGGTGTCCATTGCATAACGTTTGTCGTATTTTTCCTTGGCAATACGCTCACGGTAGCCTGCATCGCAAAGTCGAGCGATAAAGTATTGCTGATATTCTGTTTTCTCATCTATTAGTGATTTCATTTGGCTTTCTCCTTATTATTTTCTACAATTCTCTCCAGCCGTATTGCTCATACAACCCTCTTTTTACCGGTTACATATTCGTAAATGATAGACTTCTTATAAGTATCAAGTTTTGTGATCTGTCCTTGCTTAGAGTTTATAGATTCATCTATTTCTGTACATTTATCATCGAGAAAAGTAACGATTTGTTCCTGCTCGTCTTGGCTCATTAAAGGAAGTTTAAAATTGTAATAATTCGATTGGGTCATACTGGGGAGCGCAGTCTGGGTTGAATAATTTTCATAATCAAAGCTACAAGCTGCATAATAGAATAGCTTCAAATCATAATTGCCCTTAGGTTTTGTATTAAAAGCTGTATCGACGTTCCAATAATTACCAGTTACATACTGGGGAATATTAACGGTACCTTTTCTACCAAGTAGCACTGTTGGTCCTTTCTTAAACTCGACACACTTCTTGAAACTTTTTGAACCGCTTCCATATACTGGTGTATCACCATAATCAGTTTTAGGATCTGAGCCATTTTCAATGTCAAAGCAATATTTTACTGGTATGACCGTCCATTTTTCTGGTATTTTTCCAATCCATTGGACACCGCTATCTTTCATTTCTGCGTTTGGATCGAGGCCTTTGGTGACGGCTCGAGTAATGACGGATTTCTTGTAGTCATTTAGGATATCGATTTGTTTTTGTATGTCTTCGGAAAGTCTGTCAATTTCAGCGCATTTTTCGTCGAGAAAGTCAGCAATCTTTTCTTGCTCATCAAGAGCAGGTAATCGTATATGGATATTCCGCAGAACAGAAACGCTCACACCACCAATAAGACCAGTTATACGACTTTTGAATTCTTCAGTAAATGATGGTGACATAAGAAAATAATAGAGAAACTTATTGTTTTCTGTTTTTGAGTGGAAACAACACAACTTATTAACGAAACATACAGTCCTGTCATTAAAGGCTATCTTTTTTCCGGCATTGCCACCTTCTATACATAATAATGTACTGTTTTTTGGCGCGCGTCTAAAAGATTTATCGCTGTTTTTTATGAAAAGTCCATTATCAAAATCGATCGTTTGAAATTTGTCATTAATATCTTTTGTAGAGATGTAGGGGATAGCATTGATATTATCTATATATAAATCTTTATGTTCATCCTTAATGCTATTGCCGGTATATGGCGTACTCACATCTTTTATTCGTGCTTTTTTCCAATTTACATTATTGTCGGTCATTAAGCCTCCTTGAATAGCTTAGCTACGCGTTCATTGACTGACTTCTCAAGCTCTAGGAACTCTTTCTCTAGTTCTTCACTAGATTTTGGCTCTTGATACTTATAAAAGTATCTAGTGAACGGAATCTCCGCACCGATCTTGTCTTCATCAAAATACTTTGCGTCTGGAATGTGAGGCAAGACTTCACGCGCCATATAATCTTCGACGTCTTCATCAAACTTTACGATTTCGGAGTCTTTGGTAGATTTATCATACTCAATCTCGCCATTTCTCTTGGTCTGAATCTTAGCCGATTTATCCATTTCAGAAAGGCCATCCATAATCTTTGTAACAAATTTCTTATCGAGCTTAATATCTGAAAGGATATCTTCAAGCACAGGTTTAAATTCCTCTGGGGAATTATATTTCTTATCTGACTTAGCATTTTCAAGAGCCTCGAGTACGACATCATAGATTTCTTTATTTGCGCGGAAGTTATCGAGTTTCTTTTGGTCTTTATCAGTTAACTTATCGGCATTTTCGAGTTCATATACCTTGGCTTCGTCATAAAGTGTATTCAGCGATCCGCTTGAAAGCATATTTTCGATTCTGGCTGCTGTTACCGCATAGCTTCTTTGTAGTGGCTGCATGACGGTATATTCGCGATAGATGAACTCCGTATTCTTATAAACTTTAGAGAGTTCTGGGTCGGCGTCTTCGAAAGCTTTGTATAGATCGACAATCTTCTTAATATCCACGCCTTTGAATTCATTTTTCTTCATGCCGAGCGGCTTGCGAAGCTTATGAAAGATTCCGGAAGCGTCGATTAGCTGAATCTTGCCTTTGCGTTCTTGGCGTTTATTTTTCGAGAGGATCCAGACGTAAGTTTGAATGCCGGTGTTATAGAAGAGATCAGTCGGCAAAGCAATAATCGCTTCGATTAAATCGCGCTCGAGCATTGAGCGACGGATCTGAGACTCTCCAGAAAGCGTACCGCCAGTGAAGAGTGGGCTACCGTTTTCAATAATTGCGGCACGACCAAGATTTTCATCCATCTTATCAATAGCAGACTGCATAAAAAGAAGTTGGGAATCACCGCCAGATGGCAAGCCAGCTCCCCAGCGGCCATCTTTGCCGCGTCGATATTCAGCGCGAACAGCATCTTCCTGTCCTTGCTTTGCGTCTTTGCCAGACCATGGCGTACCGAATGGTGGATTCTCGATAACTAGGCGCATCTTTTGATTTGGGAAGCAGTCTTCCTTAAATGTGTCAGCGTGACGGAAGTTTTCTGAATTCTGACCTTTGATCAGCATTTCGGCGAGGCCAATAGACCAGCTCACAGAGTTGTATTCCTGACCGAATAAACGAATGTTCGCGGTCGGGTTTATTGCCTTAATAGAATCATAAGCCGTGGAAAGCATACCACCGGTTCCACAAGCTTGATCGCAGACCGTAACAACTTTTTGCGGGTCCTTGAGATCATCACAGCCCTCAGACATGAGAACTTCGACGAGCATCTTAATAATATCGCGGCCAGTATAGAATTGACCTGCATCCACGTTTTCAAAGAAGCGACCAATAAGATTTTCAAAGATATAGCCCATCTGTACGCTATCGTAAGTTTTTGGTGATAGATCTAGCTCGGAAAAATCCTTTACGACGGAGTAAAGACAACCCTCTTTATCCATCTTCTTAATATGAGAATCAAGCTCAAGACCACTTAAGATCTCGCGGACATTCTGTGAAAATCCGCTGATATATTCTTTAAAATTAGCGGCGATATTGTTTGGATCATTACAAAGTTCAGCCAGGGTAAAGCGACTTGTATTATAAAATTGGTAGCCAGAAATTTTGTAGAGGAATTGCACAGGGGAATTATTATTCTTTTCGTATTTTTCGAGGATTTCTTTTTTAGTGTCTGCAAGAGAGCATTCAAAACGACGCACGATCGTCATTGGAATAATAACGTCACCGTATTTATCTGGCATATAAGCGCCGCGCAGTTTATTTGCTATATTCCAAATAAAGTTAGCTTGATCCGTAACCTGATTTGAATTCTTGTTTCCGGCGGTTTTCAGGGTATAGTCTGCCTCTGGCATCGAGCCAATCCTCCATAATTGATTTATAAATATCCTCCGCGACTGTTTAATAAGAGCAGCCTTTCTGATAATTATACTATAAAACAGCCGCCAAAAACTCAGCTGAACGACATAATCTTAATAAAAAATCTGATACAGGTCTAGCATTTTCACTTCACCCATGCTATAATTAGTCAAGACGTTTTATAAAATCTAACGAGTAAAGAGATGGCAAAGAAGAATACGAAACGAAAGCTGATTGGTTTGGTGAGTAACTTGAGCAACCACCGAACTTACTATACTACTGTTAACACCCAGAACCGCACCACAAAAGGTCAGGGTAAATTGACACTACGTAAGTACGACCCAATTGCGAAGCAACACGCTACTTACACTGAGACTAAGAAAAACCTTGGTCGTAACGAAGTTAAAGCTCGTAAAAGCTAATTTAACAGGATTATACAGAAACTCCCTCGCATTAAGAGGGAGTTTTTATTTGATAAGAATGTCTGACTATTTCCTCAATCGAGATTTCATATCACGAATGGTGTTCATATAGTAAAGAAAAGCGTCGTATGGCGAATCATACGGACTAAAATAAGCGTGGACATCGCCGTCGGTAAAATTCTTCGTTCCCATGTAATAGAAGTGGTCTGAAGTTTGCAATTTTCGCCAATCGCCAATTAAACCTTCGTCTTTACTATTCAAGACCTCATCTTCAAGCTCATAGACATATCGCAAAGCTTCTTTCTGCAGACTATTTCCATTCCAAGCCGTCAAATCCCGCTCAGCGTCTGCCCACGTTACAGGCGACGGCATACTTATTTCACCAGCAGGCACATTCGCGTCCAGTGCTTCGCTAACGGTATAGAAAGTATTGCCATCAGCACTCAGCCATTTATCAACAAACTTCTCAAAGAAGCCGAAAATCCCAGATTCCGCCCATTGATGTTCGCCGAAAGTTTCATAGTCCATAAACAAGTTAAGCAGTGGCGCGTAACGGACAGAATCTTCCACCCACGTATTAAACTTGTCCGCGGTCAACGGCCATTCATTCCATTTTCGATCACTAAACCTAAACGCCAAA
The DNA here is from genome assembly GCF_963967315.1 of Candidatus Minimicrobia sp. QA0096. Taxonomy (NCBI): domain Bacteria; phylum Candidatus Saccharimonadota; genus Candidatus Minimicrobia; species Candidatus Minimicrobia sp. QA0096. The sequence continues at coordinate 141,793 of NZ_OZ017288.1, read as the reverse complement.
TCATCGCTCAATCGATAATTCTTAAGTAGTAATCCAATTTTCTTCGTGCCTCTCGGGCGATATACATAATTCGGACTGCGCCAATTCAGAATCGGATCCCAACCTTCAGCCAACACGCCCTTAAAGCCGTCCTGTTCAGCCCATTTCGCCAAGTCATCACTATACGCCAACTCTGTATTTGCCAAAACTCGCGTTTCCGCACCAAAAATCTCACGAATCTTCCAGCGATGAAGTTCGACTTGCTCCTCAAATTCCTTACGCGAATAGAAAAACGCCAGACTATGATGATAAGGACTTGATAATATTTCTACTTGACTAGTCTTTACCAAGCGCTTAAAGCTCTCCAAAACTTCAGGGTTAAACCTTTCGGCTTGCTCTAAAAACGTTCCACTAAAACTCAGTGAAATCTTAAAATCAGGATATTTTTTCAATAATTTTTCAAGCAAAGCATTCATCGGCAAATACGACTTTTCTGCAACTTTTTGGAATATTTTTTGATTGTCCTGATCTGGATTTTGACCGCCAGAGAAATAATTATGCTTCCAAGCCGCGTCAAATATACTATACTCGCGTATTCGCCACGGTTGGTGTACGTGTAGATATAAAACTATTCCTTTATTTTTATTCATACCAGCGCTCCTTTGTACAGTTTCAGGCATTTTCTAGCGGCGTCCTGCCAAGAAATTCTCGCGTATTCATTCTTAACATTTTTCTTCAAAGATTTCTGTAAGGCAGGCGATTCAGCGATATTAACAATTTCATCCGCCAATTTATTCACATCCCAATAATCAAACCGCATAATGTTATTTAATACCTCACCGACACCAGATTGACGACTAATAAGTAGTGCAGTGTCGTGATGAGCTGCCTCCAATGCGGTCAGACCAAACGGCTCAGAAATCGAACTCATCACAAAAACATCAATTAGATAATAAGTATCTCGCCATTGTTTTCCGCGCACAAATCCCGTAAAAATCATCTTATTGCTAATCCCTAAGTCTGCCGCTAGTTCAATCAGTTCATCTCTTTGCTCGCCATTTCCGGATAAAACAAAAACGATCTTCTCATATTTATCAAGCGCCTTCGCTGCAGCTCGCACAAAATACGTCAAACCCTTCTGAACCGTGAGTCGCGTCAACGCACCAACAACCGCATAGCCATCCTTTTTCAACTCCTCCAAATACCTGTAAGTGCTGGCGTCATACTCATGCGGCGGCAAGTCAGCCAAATCAATCGCGTTATAAACCACCTCAATTTTCTCTGGCGGAATGTGATAATTCTTAACAATTATCTCCTTCGTGATTTCACTAACGGCGATTATCCGGTCAGCCATCAACAAGCCTTGTTGCTCAATTTCGTGAACCAGAGGATTTCCTGACTGCTCGCCAGAACGGTCAAATTCCGTCGCGTGAACATGCACAATTAGCGGCGCACCAGTCATTTCCTTAGCAATTATTCCAGCTTCCATCGTCAACCAATCATGCGCGTGAATCGCGTCGGGCTGATGATTTTTCACAAACTTCCGAACATATTTGCCATAACGCCTCTGTACAGCGCGCATCGGCGAAAGACCATACTCGTCCTTAGCGTTTTCACGGTCTTCCTCTGAACCGTTATTATACGCACCCAAATCGTGATAATTCGGCGGCAAAGGAGTAGCTGAATAGATATTCATATAGTCAATTCCGGGATGCTTGGCGATATAGGGAATAATAAAGTCAATATCAACGCCCTCCGAAGCAAGCGCCTTCGACATCTGATAACAAGCAACGCCAAGTCCGCCACTATTGTGCGGAGGAAGTTCCCACCCAAGCATTAAAATTTTCATCTCTGAGTTAATTGTAGAACTACGCTTATGTTTTTTCAAGGGATTTTGGGATCTTTTTCACGAGTTTTTATTTTTCACAATTTTAACATTTGCGACAAAGCTAATTCGTGATAAAATGGTTGCTATAGGAGTGTAGCTCAGGTGGCTAGAGCACTGGTCTCCAAAACCAGGTGTCGGGGGTTCGAGTCCCTCCACTCCTGCCAAGATTCTCGCTTGAAAGAGAATCTTTTTTATTAGTCAAAAATCTGCTATAATTTCTCAATATGAAACCTTTATCACCTTCACTTCCGCATATTATCGCCATGGTTGGTGCGCCAGGTTCAGGGAAGACGCAATTCGCTGTAGAATTTGCGAAGATTTTCAATTCTCCAGTGGTAAGTTCTCGACAATTTGAAGTTTTTACGGACAATACAAAAACCATTTCTGACGCAACATTGTCGCTTTTGGAAGAATTTTTGAAGACTAAACAAACTGTTATTTTGGACGGATCAACGGATCAGCGCACGAATCGTATGCGTATCAATCGCCTTGCCAGGGAATATGGATATAAAGTCCTATTTGTTTGGGTGCAAACCGATCCCGCCACAGCCAAGCATCGCTGGATAAAGACTTACAGCGGAAATGACGAATCTTTTGAACGACGATTGAAACAGTTTTCAGCTCCACACAGCAGCGAATCTTACGTCGTGATCAGCGGTCGTCACACCTTAAGCAGTCAAGCTCGCACTGTTCTTAAGCAAATTGGCGCCAGTCGTCCAGAAGCTCCACGCCGCCCAATTGCCGGAAATCGCATTAGCATAGGTTAACCATGACAATTATTACCGACGAAGAATTCGGAGAAATTGTCGTTAAAAAACGCAGCTTAGCAAAGAGCGTTAGCCTGAAAATTGCGCCAGACGGACGAATACAAATTACAATGCCGCCATATGCGCCGCTATTGACTGCAAAGGCATTGATTAAAACTTCCCGCAAGCAAATCCGCGAACTAGTTTCTCAGTACAGAGAAAAACTTTCTTACACAGAAAATCAGCAAATCGGCAAAAGCCATCATTTATTGATACAAACGACCGCTAAACCTTCGAGCGTAAAAATCGTCGGAACGCAGATATTGGCAGAAATCAACGAAGCAGAATCTGTCGAATCGGCCGCAAACCAACAACTTATCCGCAGTAAAATTCTGATCGCACTCAGAAAAGAAGCCAAGTCGTATTTACCAAGGCGATTGTCGTTTTTAGCGGAAGAACACGGTTTTTATTTTGCTCGGAGTAAAATCACGCACTCATCAAGTCGCTGGGGAAGCTGCTCTTCATCTGGAACGATTAGCTTGAATATCGGGATGATGAACTTGCCATTTGAGCTAATTGATTACGTAATTATCCACGAATTGTGCCACACCAGGCATATGAATCACTCGACGAAATTCTGGGACGAAGTTGCCAAATTTGACCCGCATTATAAAATCCACCGAAATGAATTGAAAAAATATTCGCCATACATATAGAAACGCATATGCTTATGTTATACTTTAGCTATGTGGGCGCTAATTTTTCTATTGATCACTCTGAGTGTTGTTTTAGGTGTTATAGCTATTGTTTTACATAAAATATTGTCGGAAATTAGCGATGAATCTGATTATAAAAATAATAAAAAAAGCCTAAGCGAACATCAAAGAATGATCACGCTTATCAATAATATCACCGACGCGATTCTCAGTACGGACGAGCGCGGAATTATCAATACGTACAATTCTGCGGCACTTAATTTGATTGATACGAACAGTGGAATTAACGGCGAACATATCAGTCAGGTGCTGAACCTTGAAACGACAGATAAAAAGCCGATTGACATTTTTAAGGAGCTCACCAAATCTTCTGCGATTCGCCAGCGCGACGACGTTCTGATGAAAATCGAAGATGGCGATTATATTCGCCTGGAAGTTACGCTTGCGCCAGTTCAGGGTGGCGATAAAATGACGCCAGACGGATATGTACTTATCTTGCGCGACATTACGAAGACTAAGAGCCTCGAGGAAGAGCGCGATGAATTTATTAGTGTAGTCAGTCACGAATTACGCACGCCGATTGCTATTGCTGAAGGTTCGCTAAGTAACGCCAAATTGTTGGTCGAGCGTAAAATGACTAGCAAAATTCCCGAAGCCATTGACGAATCTCATAAGCAAATTTTATTCTTAGCGCGAATGATCAACGACCTCAGTACATTATCGCGCGCCGAGCGAGGTGTGGCTGATGAAACAGAAATAATTGACGTGACAGAGCTGGCGGCTCAGATAAATTCAGAATATTCACCTCAGGCGGGCGAAAAAGGCTTGGCTTTCAATTTGGATATCGGCGGGCGACTTGGTGTAGTTAAGGTTTCTCGTTTATATCTGGAGGAAATTCTCCAAAACTTCATTACCAACGCCATTCGATATACACAAAAAGGCTCCATAACTTTATCAATCAAGAAAAATAAATCTGGCGAAATCACCTTCAAGGTTATTGACACGGGAATTGGCATTAGCAAAGCCGACATAGTAAAAATTTTCGACAAGTTTTACCGCGCAGAAGATTATAGAACTCGCGAGACGAAAGGCACAGGATTAGGTCTATACGTTTCTACTAAGTTAGCGAAGAAATTGGGCTGCAAAATTGAGGTAGAAAGCCGATTAAATCACGGCTCAACCTTCGGATTCAAGCTAAAAGAGTTCAAAAATAATGACAAATAATATTCGGTTAACTTGTTTTTTTGGCTCGGATGAATTACAATGACTATTGACAGTCTGTGAAAAACAGACTTTTTAAATTGGGAGAAAATATGGCACAGAAAGGCAAGGCAAGCAGCAAAACTACGGTTCGTCGAATCAAGGCTACTGACGACGCACCAAAAAAAGAAAAAGCTGTAGCGAAAAAAATTAATAAACCAACCAAAATCGTCGCAAAAGCACCTAAAAAGTCCGGCGAAAAAGGTGGATTGATTGGGTATTTCAAAGGCGCTTGGGAAGAGTTGAAGCTAGTTCGCTGGCCAACCCGCTCAGCCACTTGGGCAATGACAGCGGCGGTGCTTATCTTCACCTTTGCGTTTGTCGTTCTGATTTTATTACTTGACGCCGCATTCAACTGGGGCTTTAACCAAATTTTGAAATAGAGGAGAGATTATGAGTTCAAAACGATATGACGACAGTAAGCAATGGTATGCAATTCATACCTATTCTGGCTACGAAGAAAAAGTTGCCGAATCAATCCACCAGCGAATCAATGGCGTTGATATGGCTGATAAGATTTTTGACGTTATCGTGCCAAAGGAAAAGCAGATCCAGATTCGCAACGGTAAGCGTAAAATCGTTGAAGCTAAGATCTTCCAGGGCTATGTCTTGGTTGAGATGAAATTGACCGATGAAACTTGGTATATCATCCGCAACACGCCAGGCGTTACAGGATTTGTGGGCGCCGACACTACGCCAACTCCAGTTTCTGAAAAAGAAATTGCGAAGATTAAGAAGAGAATGGGCGTTGAAGAGCCAAAGCATCAGATTGACTTCTCAGAAGGCGAAGTTGTTTCAATTATCGACGGTCCATTCAAGGGCTTTGACGGCGCCGTGAGCGAAATTGACGCGTCTAAGGGCACTTTGAAAGTTATGGTTAGCATGTTTGGTCGCGACACTCCAGTCGAACTGGACGCCTTGCAGGTTAAAAAAGTTTAGCTTGCAATTTTAAGCATTTTTCGATATAATATTCGAGTTACGCACTACAAACTATAAGGAAGAACTATGGCAAAGAAAATTATTGGTAATTTGAAATTACGTATTCCAGCCGGTCGAGCAACAGCAGGTCCTCCAGTGGGATCAACGCTTGGTCAGTGGGGACTAAACATGATGGACTTTATCAATCCATTCAACGACGCTACAAAAGACATGATGGGTAAGGATGTAATCGTTCACATTCAAGTTTACGAAGATCGAACATTCACCTGGAACTCACTTGGTCAGCCAGTTGATGATATGATTCGTGAAAAAGCTGGAATTCAAAAGGGCAGCGGCAAGCCACACTCAGACAAGGTCGGTAAGATTACTCGCGCACAATTGCAAGAGATCGCTGAGGCGAAAAAAGACCAATTGAACGCAATCGACATCGAAGGCGCAATGAAAGTTATCGCCGGATCAGCACGCTCAATGGGCGTTGAAGTCGTCGACTAATCTACAGAACTTTTAGCAAATAGCCCCGAACTCCTCGGGGTTATTTTATGGTAAGATGTAATAAATGATTATAAAGAATATTTTAGACAACAGCGTAATTTCCGTACTTAAAGATGAGCAATTGATAATTGCCAAAACTGACACGATTTACGGAATATTAGCCGCTGCCAATTCAAAAAAAGCCGTCGAGAAATTATACGAAGTTAAGCGGCGCCCCTTGGATAAACCCGTTATTATTTTGGCTGCAAATATTGATGACACTCCTAATCTCACGCCATCAATCAAATGCAAATATCAAGAAATCTCCAAAAATAGACCAACAACAATCGTCACCAAAGTGAGCCCTAATTTTCTGCCATATCTTCCGAGAAACGGCGGAACATTGGCATTCAGAGTCGTGCCAGAATCTCCGTTGGCAGAGTTAATTCGAACCGTCGGTCTTTTGGTTGCGCCCAGTGCAAATCCATCGGGAGAAGAACCGGCAAAGAACGTCATCGAAGCGATAAATTATTTCCACGAATTAGTGCCAATTTATGTCGATTCTGGAGAGGTCGCCGACGCTCAACCGTCGCAGATTGTCCGAATCAATGAGGGCGGAGAAATTGAGTTTCTAAGAAGATAACCCTCAAAGAATTGTCAAAAAATCGCCAAATAAAAAAAAGACTTCCTCTGAATTACAGGGAAGTCTTTTTGCGTGAGCTACTTCACAAACGGATGCGCAATTTCCAAATCTGGGCGCTTTTCCGCAATTCTCAGCAGCTCATTATATTTAGCAATTCGCTCTGACCGCGACATCGAGCCAGTCTTAATTTGACCCGTGCCCAAACCGACCGCCAAGTGAGAAATCGTTACGTCCTCCGTCTCGCCAGATCGGTGACTCATCACCGTATTCCAGCCAGCATTCTTCGCCATCAGAACAGCCTGAATCGTCTCAGTCAATGTGCCAATTTGGTTCGGCTTGATTAAGATCGCATTGCCAGCCTTTTCTTCAATTCCGCGCTTCAATCGCTCGACATTCGTCACCAAAAGATCGTCGCCAACCAATTGCGCAAAATTGCCCAAATCAGCCGTCATTTTCTCCCAATCTTCCCAAGCTTCTTCGTTCAATCCATCTTCAATCGATAGAACAGGGACACGTTCCAACAGGGCTTTATACGTGCGAATCATTTCGTCAGCCGACAGAATTCGGTGTTCAGTCGCCAAGTTATATTTGCCGTCCTTGTAAAGCTCGCTCGCCGCAACGTCCAGCGCAAAACCAAAGTCCACGCCTAATTTATAGCCAGCCTGCTCGATGGCGCGAGATAGCAACAAAATAGGCTCCATATTACCATTCCTGACATGAGGTGCATAGCCACCCTCATCGCCAACCGTCGTAGGATAGCCTTCATCTTTCAGGATTTTTGCCAACGCATGGAAAACTTCCGCACTCATTCGAACCGCGTCCGCAAAAGTTGCCGCGCTAGTTGGAATAATCATATATTCTTGAAAATCAGTCGCACCGAGCGCATGCTGACCGCCGTTCATCACGTTGATCATTGGCATCGGCAGGCACATTGCAGGATTTCCAGCCAAGCTATTGACATATTGATACAATTCCACGCCACGCGACTTAGCAGCAGCTTTCGCTACAGCCAGCGACACGGCCAAAATCGCATTTGCACCCAAACGCGCCTTATTTGGCGTTCCGTCCAGGCTCTTCATTTTTTCATCAATTGCGGCCTGATCGAACGGATTAGAGCCCTTCAAAGCCTGCGCAATTTCACCATTGACATTCTCAACCGCACGAAGCACGCCTTTACCGCCAAACGCCAACTCGCCGTCCCGAAGCTCAACAGCCTCAAAAGAGCCAGTGCTTGCACCAGACGGAACAGCCGCACGCCCAAACGAACCGTCGCTCAAAGTCACGTCCGCCTCAACCGTCGGATTTCCACGCGAATCTAAAATTTGCCTTGCTTGTATGTTTGTAATTGTTATATCCATAATTACTATTTTATCAAAAACAGCAATTATATGTTAATCTTCATCTTTTTTCAGGTCGCGCTGTATTATCACCGGCTCACCAATTTGAGTTTCACCCAACCCTGAATAAAATACCTTCGGACTATCGCACATAGCGACGCGCACAACCCGAGAACCATCAGACCCTCCAAGAGTTAAAGGTCCTTCACACCCATTAGTTAGCATGTAAATATCCCTCTGCGCTTTTGCAATATTTTCATCTAGCTCGTCCATTCCACTGGCGGCCATTTTACAAACAATTTTAGTAGATTGATCTTTATCTAATACCTCACCTGTAGCCTTATTAACTAATGTCACCTCATCACCACTAAACGCCATTTCTAGAAGTTTATTTACTGTTTTTCTGTATTCTTCTAAGTCGTTTAACTTTTCTATTATTCTTGGGCAAGACATACATTGCTCTGGGATATAGATATCTATCGTGCCTAAAGAACCGTCTTCGTTACCTACAATTTTCGTAAACTCACTCATAATATTACATATTATACAATTCTTCTCCATAAAATCAAACATTTGCCTCAATCTCTGAAAATATGGTATAATTTCAACATTATCAATCAATGTTGGGAGGCTGATTTGTTAAGATGACAAATTGCCGTTCGTACCACAGAAAGGATTTTTATGGCAAAGAAAGCCGAGTTGCTAGAAAAAGCAGCAGAACTAAAACTAGAAGTCAGCGAGAAAAACACAATCGCTGAAATCGAAGCAGCAATTGCAGAAGCTACAGACGCAAGCAAATCTCACGACAACAAAGACAAAGACGTTGTTGCTGAGCGCGAAGCTACTGTCGCTAAATCTGGCAAACGCAGCCAAAAAGCTCTTGACGAAGCCGCTGAAAAAGCAGAGAAGGAAGCTCGCAAGGAAGCTGGCGACACAACTCCTCAATCAGACGACGCCGAAGCTCACGTAAAGAAGGGTCCAAAGCCAGTTACTCGTCCACGCTTGGAGCGCCGCGGTAAGAAATATCAAGAAGCTGCAAAGAACGTTGAAAAGAACAAATTGTACAGCTTAGACGAGGCTTTGAAATTGGCTACAGAAACCAGCCCAGTCAAGTTCGACGCTAGCGTTGAAATCCACATCCGCCTAGGCGTTGACCCACGCCAAGCTGACCAAAACATTCGCTCAACCGTAGCATTGCCACACGGTACAGGTAAGGATGTTCGTGTAGCAGTTTTCGCACCAGAGTCAGAACACGCTGCCGCTAAAAAAGCTGGCGCTGACATCATCGGTGACGAAGAATTCCTAAGCCAATTGGACAAGGAAGAATTGAACTTCGACATTTTAGTCGCAACTCCACAGTACATGCCAAAGCTTGGTAAATACGCACGTTTGCTTGGCCCACGCGGTTTGATGCCAAATCCAAAGTCTGGCACTGTCGCTACTGACGTCGCTAAAGCCGTTTCTGAAGCAAAAGCCGGAAAAGTTGAATATCGCGTTGATAAGCAAGCCATCGTTCACTTGTCAATCGGTAAAGTATCATTCGGAGCTGAAAAATTGTCAGAAAACGCACGCGCATTCTTAACCAGCTTGAACTCCCAAAAGCCATCCAGCTTAAAGGGTGTTTACATTAAGAGCGTTGCAATTGCCACAACTATGGGCCCTGGCATTAAAGTAGAGAACTCTCTGTAACCTTTTATATTTCAGGCAACTAAATCCCGTCGATTCTGGCGGGATTTTTGTGTTACTATTGCATTTTTCATTTTTTATGATAAAATAGTAAAGTCCACCTAGATGCTGATGTTCAGATCTCCTGATTTCCAGCCTAGCTGGATAAGGACCTTAACATCTGTATCTATTATTCACAAGAGAAAGGATGGTGCGAAATGCACCAGCAGCACAACACTCCACTGAGAGTGCCCGTAGCAGCAGCCCTCGTGGCGCTACTCATGGCGTTCCTCTTCGGAGGGGCGTCACGCGCCGACGAGGCGCAGTCGGCAGCCGAGGCCCAGTCCTCGTCTGGTATTGTTGCCGAGGCCCAGTCCTCGTCTGGTATTGTTGCCGAGACCCAGTCGTCTGGTGTTACTGCCACAGTAGCAGATACCAGCAACGAGACTCAGTCTTCGTCTGGCGTCGCTGGCGAGGCTCAGTCGAGCAGCACTGCTAACACTGAACAGTCGTCGTCCGGTAGTAGTGTCGCCACGGCGGCAACCACCGACAGCAACTGTACTCCTCGGCCGATTTCAGCCGAGGAAATTCAGACTAGCCTGAAAACAACTGACGGCTCGCCTGAGTACACCGCCTACGAGGCGGTGGAATTCGCAGTGAACCTGACTCTTGCACAGAATCACTGTGCTGGAGATAGCATCACCGTATCTGTGCCGAGCGAACTTGGCACAGACACGGATTTCACACCGATTCCAATGACAACCCCGGAAGGGGTCATCATTGGGCACGCCACCTACTCTGCCGACCACACTGTGTCGATCAAACTGACCGATGCCGTAGAGGTGCCCGGACGAGTGAACTTCCACGCCTCGGCGTGGTGGCGCGTCCACATGAGTAGTTCTCTTATTCCCGGGGAAACCCGAGAACTGAAGTGGGACGTTGGTGGCACTGTTCGCAGGACGACCATCCGAGTGGGCACCTGCGACGGGTGTTCCCACGTTGGCAAGGACCCCTCTAAATGGGGTTCTGTGGATGACTCTAGGCAGCACGTGACAATCGTGCTGCCCACCGCGACCCAGGACAACCAGCAATTCGTCGTAACGGACATGCTGACCTCCCCGGGTCAGTCGTTCGTCTGTAGCAGCCTGCTCAATGGACGGGTTGGGGTCTATTCCTCGGCCGGCAACTGGGGTCAGCCCCAGTATATCCGGTTTGAGGAAGCCAATGTCGCTAGCTGCTCTAGCGACAAGGCGGTCGTCAAAGTCCAGCTTAATACGGGTGAAAAAGCCCGATTCGAGCTGAACATCGACGTCAGTTCCACAGACCCCGGTCCGTGGACTGACAAGGCAACCATCACGTCTCAGGATAAGTCCTGGGACATGAGTGCCCGGGTTGTTCGACGTGAGTCTGGTGGCGACGCGGGTTACGATACCCGCCCAACGCCGACTCCAACTCCGGCACCCACACCGGAACCGTCGGTAACCCCGACTCCCGTGCCCACGCCGACCCCGTCGACGACTCCTGAACCGAGTCCGTCAGCAACACCGTCGGCACCCACGCCGGAACCGAGCCCGTCGGTGACGCCGACCCCAACTCCAACCCCGGAACCGAGCTCAACACCGTCGGCACCCACGCCGAGCACGACCCCGTCGGTGACACCGACTCCGAGTCCGAGCACGACGCCTACGCCCTCGGCTATCCCCACACCAGCACCCCAGCACAAGAAGCTGGCGATCACTGGTACAAGTGGAGGTGCGATCGCTGGCGCGATTGCGCTAGCTGCCCTCGGAGGCATTGCCCTTTGGGTGCGCCGTCGTCAGACGTCACGCTCGGAGAGGTAACCCATCTCGTCGAGGGGTGTTAGTTTAATCGACTAGCACCCCTCGACAGAACATACAGATACAGAAAAAAGTTAGGAGGTTCTACACCCGCTCTACGGAGCGGGTTTTCTCTTTGATTAGACATAGAAGTCTATTGATTTTATTACGTTATTATTGTAAAATAGTAAATATGTCAGAATTAAGTAACGAGAGTCTACTAGAAGGCGCCGAATGCGCGAAACTAGCCCCCGAAGAAGCTGATCGCTTGTTTTTCCAAATAAACCCAAATACTCCAGACCAAGATCTAAGGGGCGTCAGAAAGACAGAGGTCGCGGAAGCTGCCATAGCTATGTGCCGAAAATGCCCAGTATTAAAACAATGCTTAGAATATGCACTTCGACACCCAGAATTTGCCGAATATGGCGTGTGGGGAGGCGCAACTGTCGCTCAACGCAGAAGAATATTACGATTAGGCGAAAATGCGATAAATAAGGCGATTGAATCGACTGGAAAATAATCACCATAACTCTTGTCTTTCGTTGTCATTTCTGCTACAATGGTCTGGAACATTACCAAAGACAGTGGCGACTTGACGTAAAACAAGTATAAAAATGCCACCGAGGGATGAAACTAACAGTTTTATTTGACGTCTTTGGTAGTGCGAGAATCAAAGACGTTTTTTGATTCTCCATTACCGCACGTTAACAAATTGGCACATAACAAATTAACTCAATCAAAGAAAGGATTTTTATGGCAATTTCACGCAATAAAAAACAAACTTTGGTTGCTGAACTGACAGAGCTATTAAAAGACGCTAAGGGCACGGCTTTTGCTCGATATCAAACCCTTACCGTTGCCGACCTACAAGAACTACGCAAGGCTGCTCGCGAAGCGGACGTCACCATCAAGGTTGTTAAAAACCGATTGGTACGCGTAGCTCTTCAAGGAATCGACACTTACAAAGAAACCGACACCAGCTTATTGGTTGGTCAATTGGTTTACGCTGTAAGTAGTGAAGATGAAGTTATGCCAGCTAAGGTATTGGACACGTTTGCAAAAACACATCCAGCATTACAACTTGCAGGTGGCTTCTCAGGCGAAGGCTTGGCAATTAGCGAAGCTGACGTTAAAGCATTGGCAGGCCTACCAAGCAAAGACCAGCTCGTTGCTCAAGTGGTATCACAATTGCTATCACCAGTACACGACACGGTCAACGCGCTTGGCGGCAATTTGCACGGACTTTTGGACGGCATCGAAGCCAAAGCTGCTGCTTAAGTTTAGCAATCAACACTAGTAACGTTGCATTCATCGCAACAATATAATAATAAAGGAGAATATCAATGGCTGATATTAAGAAATTGGCTGAAGAACTTGTAAAATTGACAGTTCTAGAAGTTAACGAATTGAAAAATCATCTTAAAGAAGAATACGGCATCGAGCCAGCTGCTGCAGCTGTCGCTGTTGCTGGTCCAGCTGCTGGTGGTGACGCCGCTGCTGCTGACGAAAAAACTGAGTTCACAGTTACTTTGAAAGACGCTGGTTCTCAGAAGGTTGCAGTCATCAAGGCTGTTAAAGAAATCACAGGCCTAGGTCTAGGTGAAGCAAAAGCTATCGTTGACGGCGCTCCAGCACCAGTCAAGGAAAAAGTTTCTAAAGACGAAGCTGAAGCTGCAAAGAAAACTTTGGAAGACGCTGGCGCTACTGTCGAGCTTTCATAATTTGTTATATAACGCCAATTTGTTTCGTTTAATCACCGTCCGCCCTGGGCGGTGATTTTTATGTCGCCAATCTTAATATCACGAACCGCACACCATTTTCAAGAGTAAAATTTGCAACACTTTTTCGTCCATATCTTATAGCGCTGTGGAAAATCAGAGAAAATTAGATGACACGACTTGATATAAATGTAGGGATATGCTATATATTAGTTAAGTATTATAAAAAATAGACAAAGGAATTGCGAGAACCATGTCTGAATTACCAGAAAAGCAAATTAAGCGTCTGAGGACACTTATTCAAGAGGCGGAGACCAATTTAGCTGCCGCAAAAGAATTATTGATTAGTATTATTGGCGACGACGGTCAAGTTGTCACACCAAAAACTTCGTCAGATAATGTAGCAGGAAAGATTATCGAAGGCGTATTTGACGGACAAATGATGCTCAGTCCTGACGGTAAAAATTACCCAATCCCAGCCAACTACGCTTCAAAGTCGAAGCTGGTTGAAGGCGACTTGATGAAATTGACAATCGCTGAAGACGGCAGCTTTATTTATAAGCAAATCGGCCCTGTGCCTCGAAAACAAGTCATCGGAACACTTGTCCAGCACGACGGAATTTACTACGTCGAGGCTTCCGGTCGCGAATATCGTATTTTGCTTGCTAGCGTAACTTACTTCCGAATTAACGTCGGCGACCAAGTTACAATCATCATCCCTGAAGACAATCCTGACGCAACTTGGGCTGCTGTCGAAGCTGCATTGTAAATATTATGCTACCGAGCGAGTTCTTGCTCAGTTACGCCAGTTTTAACGCTGATAATAAGCCTTTTATTAAATGTCAAGTTGGTGATAAAATTGAGCGTTATGAATTATTTGGACAAGATTTATCTCTTAAGTTCGATTTTTCTGTTAAATATTGCGCGGGTTGGGTGGATTTTGAGAATCGCTGTAGCCAAATTTGTCCAGATTACGCCACGGTTGATGAAAAGTATGAAAATTGCCTAAAATGCCGCGATAAAACCGGCTTCAATCCAGCATTTTACAATGCCAATTCGGTTTCCGCCCAACAAGAAAAAATCAATCAAAATCCGCACTTTGTTTACTTGGCGTACTTCGCGCCGAACGTCATAAAAGTTGGAATCTCGCAAGAAGAGCGCGGAATTCGGAGATTATTGGAGCAGGGAGCGCGATTAGCCGTAAAATTAGAAACGTTTTCTTCGGCATTGATCGCCAGGCAATACGAGGCGAAAATTTCCAAGCTGGACGGAATAGTTGAAACTCTACCAGTTCACAAAAAGATGGAATTGATAAAACAACCTTTTGACTATGCGATTGGCGAAAGGGAATTGCGACAAAAATTACTTGAAATTGAGCAAAAAATTGGTGTGTCGTTTCCGAAATCCGAGCTAATTCCTTGCGAAGATTATTTTCAAACCGCTGGCGTTGATTTGTCACGTGTTATTTTAATGAAGAATTACAGTCAATTAGTCGGACATGTACGCAGTGTCATCGGCTCAATTGCCGTCACTGATTACGATGGTCAGCTGCTGGCTTACAACATCAAAAAGCTTATTGGCTATCGGGCGCAAAAAGTTGACGGCGTCATTGACATAGAAATACCCAGCACGCAGCTGGCGTTGTTTTAAGAGTAATTTAACCGCGAGGCTTTTGTTAACATTATTACTTTTATTTTAGAAGAGCAGGGGTTGACTTTTTGATAGAACAGAAGTATAATTCTACTCATCCGAGAATAATCTCGGTGTACGTTTCACAATCAGAGGAGTTGATGATGAACAGCAAGAAGCGATTGGCGGCATTTATTGCCATCATTTCTCTCGTGTTCTCAGCGATGACGCTAGCCACCCCACCCGCCGCTCATGCCGTCGGGTGCTACGGAGACTGGTGCTCAGGACAGGACGCAGACGCAACGGGCTGCAGTGCCGATGCCGTCACCACCCAAATCTACAACCACAAGGAATTCTCCTTGCATGTTAGGTGGTCGCCAACCTGCAAGACAAACTGGGCTCGCATTTTCATGCATAGCCCAGGCTGGATCAAGTGCACTCGTAGCGGATATCTGAAAGCTGTCCAGGATACTGGATACACACAACAGGTATACTTCGATGCAATATGCGCGCCAGTCGTCACTGTACGCTATACGCCGATGATCTACTCGCCGGCACATAAAGTGCGTGCAGTGTTCGTGGACCAGAACAACTTCACATATTCAACACCATGGTCGTGAGACCAGTCCCTCGCTCTCTATTCAAGTATAGAGAGCGAGGGTAAAACACAGCAAAGGAGGCTACTAGTGAGCTTAACTACAATATTATTAAATACTTCAATAGTACTGGCACGATACTTGCCATACATCTTGGGAACGGTGACTCTAATTACATCAATATTCATCCTTAAGAAAGAAAAAATTAGCAAGAAGTCTAAGGCTCTGCTGTTAACTTGCATAATTACTGCCATTATCACAATAATAATCGTATTTATGCGATCTCGAATACTCGGAAATCACATTTGTTAACTTCTGTCTCAAGGTATAGTTTGCTATAATTATCTCATGAGGAGCATGAGGGGATGAGTCAGGCGCTATATCGTAAATATCGCAGTCGCAGTTTGGATGAAGTTTTAGGTCAAGATCACGTGACTAGTATTTTACGTCGAGCGTTAGAGCAGGGAAAAATTGCTCATGCGTACTTGTTGACCGGACCGCGTGGCGTGGGAAAAACATCGGTGGCGCGAATTCTGGCGCACGAGATTAACCACTTGCCATATGATGACGATTCTTCAAACTTGGATATTATTGAAATTGACGCAGCCAGCAATAACGGCGTTGACGACATTCGCGCTTTAAGAGAAAAAGCCCAAGTCGCGCCTGTTTCTGCACCGAAAAAAGTTTATATCATCGACGAAGTTCATATGCTGTCAAAATCAGCATTTAACGCGCTATTAAAAACCCTGGAAGAACCGCCAGAGCACGTGGTGTTTATCTTAGCTACAACTGACGCCGACAAACTTCCAGCCACCATTCTTAGCCGTGTCCAGCAATTTTTCTTCCGCCCAATTCCAGTAGAAATTATGACGCGCCAGTTAATGAATATAGCGAAAAAAGAAGGATTTGCAATCGAAGAGGATGCTGCCAGGTTAATCGCTGAACGTTCCCGTGGCGGATTCCGTGACGGCATTAGTACACTTGACCAATTGTCGATTTTAGCAACCCCAAACCAGCCGCTGACAGCGAATATGGTTACCGAATATTTGGGACTGAGCGACGCGACAATGCTCGGCAATTTGCTAGATTCATATACATCCGACGACAATGAGAAAGTCTTAAACATCTTCCAGGAATTAGAAAATAGCGGCGCAAATTCAGTTGTTGTGTCGCATCAGTTATTGTCGATTGCTCGCAATAGATTACGAAAAAATCCGAATCTTATTGGGTTGGTTCAGCAATTGATTGAGGTTGATCGACACCCGCACCCAGACTTGAAATTATTGACGATATTTATGAATAGCAATTCTCAGCAGACAGAAAAGTCAGCCGCGACAAAGAAAGATACAACTCAAGCTGCGCCCCAAAAACCCGCCAAAAAACCAACGCCAATTAAGACCGCAGAGCCAGCAAAACCGACCGAAAAGCCGATTAAAAAAGAAGAAAAACCAGTCGAGCCAGCAAAAAAACCCGCCGAAAAACCAAAGAAAACTGACGCGCCACTAGAGCTAAATTGGGAAAAAGTCATTGAAAGAGCGAAGGAAAAATCCCTCGGACTGGCGTCATTATTACAGAAAAGTCAGTGGTCGTTTGACGGTGAAAAATTGACAATTTACGCAGGTTCCGCGTTTTACAAGAAAAAGCTGGACGACGCAAAAAACAAACCATTGATCTCAGAAATTATCTCAGAAGAAACTGAGATGGATTTGGAAATTGATATAATTGGAGAGAAGAAGCCACCAGAGGACGAAAAATTGGCGGAAATTGCAGAATTAATGGGTGGCGGCGAAGAAGTTAAGCTGGAGGATATTTAATGGCAGATAAAAGCGAAGAAGTAAAAGGGAAGATACCGCCACAAAATTTGGACGCGGAAAAGAGTTTGCTTGGGGCGGTTTTAATTGACGAGGAAGTTTTGGCGGACGCCGCAGAAATTACTCACCCTAGCGATTTTTACGACAAGAATCACGGATTGATTTTTGCCGGAATGATGCGGCTATTTGAAAAACACAAGCCCGTCGACCTTCTGACCTTAACCGACGAATTGAAGCGAAAGGATGAGCTGGAATTGGTTGGCGGATCGGCATACCTGACAGAACTAACAAACTACGTTCCAACGGCGGCGCACGCATCGGCTTACGCGGAGATGATTGCACAAGCAGCAGTTCGCAGGCGTCTGATAAAAGCGAGTGGCGATATTTCTGAACTTGGCTATGACGAATCGACGACCACGCAGGAATTATTAGAGAAGGCCGAAGCTGAACTTTTCAGCGTGTCCGACCAATCGACCAAGCAAGATTTGGTCAGTCTGGAAAGTATTCTGACGGATAGCTTTGATCGAATTGAAGAGCTCAGCAAAAATAAAGGATCTCTCAGAGGAGTCCGCACTGGATATCGCGATCTGGACAATATGACCGCTGGTTTGCAAAAATCAGATTTGATCATTCTGGCAGCTCGTCCAGCCATGGGTAAGACGACGCTGGTGACAAATCTGGCTTATAATGTGGCAACGATTGAGAAAAATCCTGTCCTATTCTTCAGTCTAGAGATGAGTAAGGAACAGCTGGTCGACCGTATGTTGGCGGATGCGTCGGGAGTTGACAGCTGGAACATTCGCACCGGAAATCTGAGCGATGAAGATTTTGCTAAGTTGTCTGAGGCTATGGGAGAAATGGCTGAGGCGCCAATTTATATCGATGACACTCCAGGATTATCAGTTTTGGAAATGCGCACGAAAGCTCGAAGAATTGCTCATGAAAACCAATTAGGATTAATCATCGTCGACTATTTACAGCTTATGCAGGCTAATGGAAACCACAACGGAAACCGCGTTCAGGAAGTTTCGGAAATTTCACGCGGACTGAAGCTTATTGCTCGCGAATTGAATGTGCCGCTAATCGCCCTGAGTCAGTTGAGCCGTTCTGTTGAATCACGTACGCCACCAATTCCACAACTAGCCGACCTGCGTGAATCCGGTTCCATTGAGCAGGACGCCGACATCGTGAGCTTTATTTATCGCCCTGGATATTACGAACCCGACAATCCGGAAGTTCAGAATATTACTGACCTCATTATCGCCAAGCATCGTAACGGCCCAGTCGGTAAAGTTCAGTTATACTTCCACCCAGAGCGCCTACGCTTTATGAGTCTGGATCGCAAGCATGAATAGAATTGTGTTATAATCATACCAATGAAAAAGCAAAAAGTTACCGATATATTCCTTTACCGATGGCGCTACGTTTTCGGCTATACGTTGCTAGCGTTACTTTACGTCGGAGCAATTATAATCTCTGCACTGCACATACCAGGTGGATTGTCGCAAGCAGAAATCGACATGGTCAATACAACGAATCACTTGAATTTCAGCATAGAGGGAATTGCCATCACAAACTTACCATTCCATCTTCTTCAATTGCTATTCTTCAAACTGTTCGGCGTCAGCTTATTAACAATTAAAGCACCTGCCGTAATCCTTTCAATCGCCAGTTCTGTCGCTATTTTCTTCCTCTTAAAACGCTGGTTTAAGCCGTCAACAACGATTCTATCGCTATTAATCATGGCAACGACTGGTCAATTTTTATTCATCGGTCAAAGCGCAACTGTTGGCATTTTATACATCTTTTACACCGCGCTAACTTTGCTTTTCGCTACATTGATTCTCCAGAAAGCCCAGAACGCCCCCATTTGGCGAATCAGCTTAGCCATCACCACGGCACTCAGCCTCTTCACTCCGTATTTTTGGTATATCAATCTGGGGCTTCTGATTATCGCCTTTCTGCATCCGCATCCACGCTATTTCCTTATCTCCCGGAAACATCGCAAGTCTTGGATCATACCGTCCGCCATTTTATTCGCGATTGGTTGTGCGATTAGTTTTCTTTGCTATAAATCCCACGCGCTATTTTACAATCTCATCGGTATCAACGGCCTAAGTTTTGACATCGTTGCAAACCTCAGGACTTTATATTACACATACATCCGCATTTTCCCATCAGTTGTAGGGAACCAAATCACGCCAATTATGGACATCAACGCAATGGTGTTAATCGGGCTAGGGCTATTCCGCAGCTTCCAAAAAATCTCCAGCGCCCGCTCGTTTATGATTTGGTCGTGGCTAATCTTAGCATTGGCGCTACTCATCTTTCAGCCAAGCCTCACCCCGATAATCATCATCCCGCTATTTATTCTCTTGGCGGTCGGATTGGAATCTCTAATGAATATGTGGTACGGACTTTTCCCGCGCAATCCATACGCTCGCGGCACAGGACTGGTTTTTATATCAATGCTAATTATCGTTATGGTGATGGGTGGCAGCTTCCGTTATATTGACGGTTATCGTTATTTCCCGGAAGCAGTTTCACGCTTTAATAAAGATTTATCTCTACTCCGTAAAAATACCGCGCCGACCGATTCATTCTCGTTATTGGTTAGTAAAGAAGAATCACCGATTTACGAAGCGCTTAAAAAACACAACTATCACCAGATATCAATTATCCACACAGCGCCAGCAAACGTCGGACAGACTTTATATGTTAGCCACAGCGTAAAGTCTCAAATTCCGCAGACTTACTCTGGGCACTTGTCGTCAGTAATTGTCAATGACCATAAAGACGGCGACCGATTCTATATCTACACATCCGACCGCAAATAGGGTATAATTGTAAGTGTTAAATAAGGAGGAATATGGCGTTTGATCAGGTAAAAATGCTGCAACAATTACGCAAAGCACAGAAACAATTAGGCAAAGAAATCATCGAAGTTGAGGCTGGCGATGGCGCTGTGATCGTGCAAATCACTGGCGAGTTAAAGATTAAGTCTGTAAAGATTGACCCAGAAATGGTCGACTTGGAGAATATCGAAGAGTTGGAACACTGGATCGAAATCGCAGTTCGCGACGGTATGACAAAGGCTCAGGAAGTCGCTGCTGAAACTATGAAGCCATTGATGGGCGGCTTGGGCAACTTGCCATTCTAAAGCCATGTCAATCGACATTTTACCAAAAGCTCTAACTGCTTTAATTGATGATTTTGGTAATCTACCTGGAGTTGGACCGCGTACGGCTGAAAGATATGCCTACGCGGTTTTACGCCGCAATCCCAAATCCGCAAAGCAATTAGCGCATTCATTAGACCGATTACACGACCGCGTAAAAACCTGCCCGAAGACATTTGCGTTGATCGACTCAGATGACGATGTGTCGCCTTTATACGCAGATTCGAACAGGAATAAGAAAGTCGTTTGTGTAGTCGAGGAGCCGCTAGACATTGTCGCTATAGAAAGAACAGGGCAGTTCCTGGGCACATACCACGTGCTGGGCGGCGTTATCTCACCAATTGACAATATTGGACCAGAGCAATTGCATATCCCAGAACTAATTGAGCGTATAAAAACAGACGACGTTCAAGAGATTATCATCGCTACGAACGCTTCAGTAGAAGGCGAATCAACAGCACTGTTTTTGCAAAGATATATCCAAGAGGCTGGGCTGAATACGACCATCACACGCTTGGCTAGGGGTATTCCAGTCGGCGTTGACCTTGAGTACGCAGACCAAATTACGCTAACTCACGCACTAGAAGGTCGAAAACAGTTATAAACTCAACAGCTTCATCACCAATAAAAATACCCGCCATCTCGGCGGGTATTTCGTTGCTAGCTTGACCTATTACATTTGGCGGCGGCTAGCGATGTAAGCGATAGTAGCTGTAGTTAGTCCACCTAGGCCTAGTGCTGACATGATCGCGTCACTTGCACCAGTCTTTGGCAATTCTGGGCTAGGTGTTGGTGTTGAAGGAGTGTTTGGTGTAGGAGTTTCCTGACACTTGCTTAAGTCAGTTGTGTACTTTGACTCGTTGTACTCTTCCTTCTTGATTTCACGAATCTCTTTTTTCTCGATTACGCAGATTTTAATCTTAGCAGGCGCTTCTTTACAATCGTTTGGATTCTTTGAATGCTTACTCTTGTCGAATTCTGATTCCTTAATTTCTGTTGGATATTTCTTAGTATTAAGGTCGCAAACGATCATTTTTGGCTCTGGCTTAACCGTAACAGTTTTTTGACAGTTAGGGTTTTGCCTCTTAACTTCACCAGTTTCTTTACCGTTTACAGTAATAGTAACTGTGTAGTTGCCTTCTTTTGCGTAAGTGTATTGAATTTCTGATGAGTTAGTTGTCTTGATGTTGTTGTCACCGAAGTTGTATGTGTAGCTGGTGATAGATGCGCCACCCTTGGCAGTTGCTTTAACGCTGAATTTGAAGGTGTTACGAGAAATTTCAGTTACTTGCAAAGCGTCACATGTTAGAGCAGGCTTTACTGGAGGTGTTGTTGGGTTACCCCAAACTGGGTTACCACAGTCTTTAATCACACCAGTGATAAATGAGCCGTTATTGTCAAACCATGCGTAAATATTGTAGCTCTTAGGTCCGTCAACGAAGCTCTGACCAGTTGTATATTGGTAGTAAGTATATCCGTTTGAGGTCTTGTAGCTACGTTGTGGCTGAGGCTGACGAGTACCAGCTTTAGACTGTACGGTTATAGCGTTTGTAGCTACAACACGACCGTCAACTGTAATGTTGCCGTTTGCGTCAACTACACCTTCACGCATGTTTGAGCCACCTTGAACCATAGTCTCGGTAACGTACCACTCTTTGTATAGTTCTTTAATTTCTGTACGGCTGTATGCTGTTTGCAATTCTGACATAGAATGTGTACCACAGTATACAACGTTAAAACTGTTACAGCCGGCAGCCTGTGAAGGTGATGCCAACCAGATTCCACCGAGCATAGCGAATCCCAAAGAGATAGCAATGCCGATTTTCTTAAATTTGTTCATAAAAACTCCTCTTTTCCAGCCCTATCTTCAGGCTTTATGTCCTCATACTAGCACAATCTTTATATTTTGTCAATAATAATTTATAAAAATGTTTATGTTTTTTCGATTGTGCAGTACTTTTAATAGTCCATCACATATTATACCACTTATGTAATTAAAAACAATGTATATTATATTAGAGTAAAAATCATTTGTTATAATAAATAATATGCTAGATACAGCTAAACAATTCATTCAATCCGCAAACAATATAGTTATTATTCAAGCCGAAAATCCCGACGGCGACAGCCTGGGTTCAAGCTTGGCGCTAGAAGAAGTCTTAAGCGACCTAGGAAAGACTGTTACTTTATATTGTCCAGTAGACATACCGAAATATCTTCATTATATTCGCGGTTGGGATCGAGTGCAGAACGACTTTCCGTTTCAAGCCGACGCCGCGATAATTGTCGATACAAGCGCGGACGTGCTCCTCAGTAAGGTATTAGAAACTCCTGGAGCGCGACATTTCTTAGAAACACACCCAACTCTAGTTATCGATCATCACACAGCCGAATCGACACTTAGCTTTGATCATATTATGTTATCAGAAACCGTCGTGGCGACCGGGGAATTATTGTATAAACTGTTCAAGCATTCCGACTGGAAGATAAATCCTCAGGCGGCCGAAGATTTATTGATAGCCATTATGAGCGATAGCCTGGGGCTTACTACGCAAAACACCACGGCTCAGACTTTCCATACGGCGGGAGAACTTACAGAACTGGGCGCTTCCAACGCGGAAATTGAAGAGCGACGACGCGAATTTATGAAAAAATCGCCAGAAATTTTGGCGTACAAGGGAAAATTGATCGAGCGAATCGAATATTTATTAGACGGACAACTGGCGCTGGTGCATGTGCCATTTGAAGAAATCCAAGCCTACAGCGACGCCTATAACCCCGGTGCGTTGATTGGCGACGAACTGCGGCTGGTTGAAGGCGTGGCACTTAGTTGCGTTATTAAAACTTACCCTGACGGCAAATTGACTGCGCGCTTACGGGGTAATTTACCAATCGCCGACACCGTGGCTGGATATTTTGGCGGTGGCGGTCATCCGTACGCGGCAGGATTCCGTGTATATGAAAGCTATGATGAAATCGTCCGAGAATTAGTCACGGCAACGGATCAGGCTCTACAAACAGAATATTAATCCACTACGCTATCAATATATATTTCTCAGGCCTGCTCTATCTAGTTGATTTATCAGATCATCATTTACATCAAATGCATTTTCAGACTGTAGAGGTCCGTTAACTTTTCTTCGCACCTTTTCTACTCGGTCCGATACGCTAGGGCAGATAAACCTTACTCCTTGATCGCGTTTCAGATAGTCCTGAAGTACCTTACCTACAGCATAGGCTCGCAACTCAAAACAAAGAATCTCTTTACTATCATTAGAACATACTTCCAAAACTGGATTCGTGACACAATCATGAGCATGAGATGTCTCGTGTGCTAATGTAGCAATATTAATACACATCAATGCATTACGAGCCACACTAACAATAGGGCGAAGATATACTCTTGAATTGCCCATATTGTAGATGCTATTACTACAAAAACCGCCAACATCTGTTCTTTCTATTTTTGTGGGCGGATAATTATCTAAGGCGCGATACATATCATCAATACACATTCTGGCAGAACTTTCACTGGCAAAAGTATCGCTTATTCTATCTTTTTGCACTGGCATAGGAGATATCTGCCTTCCAGAAACAACAAACTTATCGCTACTAACAAGCGGTATTATATTTTTATCTGGCCAGTCTGAGTCAGGATAGCTATCACCCAAATCTTCACCTTCAATATATTCCATAGGCTCCAGCATTTGAGCCGTGTTATATAAATTTAGCGCCAACTGTCCTAAGTCGTTAATTACGCAAGGTTTTTCCAAAGCAGTGATTAGCCCCTCTTTCATGCGCTTCAAAGAGTCCAGTGAAAGGGGCCTGTCATATCCAGATACAGGCGGATGCATAAAATACGCTTCTCCCATAAGTTCTCTATTATGTGTTAAATAGTCTATTCTGTCAAACATAAGGGCTTATCTGGCGACATAGCTACGATGTCTTAGACCCTGACAGGACTAGGTTAGAGTTGACTTTTTAATATAAGTGTGATATAAATGACACCAGCTTTTGTTGACAAGTCAAGTAAATCTTTGTCCGAAAGCGTACTTTGACAGACAGTTATATACAAGGTGAGTTTTTATTCCTTTTATAAAAAGCAGAGAAGAGGCGTGAAATCTCACCTTGTGGCAAAACGTCACTTAACCGCCCAGGGGTGAGAAGACAGGAAAGGGATTATGTCCCGACAGAAAGATGATGTCGCGCTGGCTTGGGAGTTTTCTTTCAAAGAGAGCGACATTAAGCTCTTCTTGAAACTGGAGAGTTCCATCAATGAAATCGGACGCACGCTTCGGGAATCTGGTAAAATTCCAGACTCGAAGAGGGAAGACCTCACTGCCAGCATGACTGAAGGATACCTCTCAATCATGTCTGTTCTGTACGACATCTTGACGTCGTCGCTTGACGTCAAGAATCACTCTGTTCGCAGAGTAGTGAGTGCTTCGCGTTCAACGGAGGAAAAGATCGTTGATGTATTTGTTGCAGCGGGAGCTGCAGCTAAGACTCAACCCTGGCGGGCTTGGGAGGTTATGTCAACATACAACGAGCTCGTACTGCATCACAGCAGAATGATGAAGCGTCTAAACGGCGCAGTCATCTCTGTCCTGAGAAAGGCGGTGCACGCCTTGGAAGAACACAGGAAGAGTGTACCAAATCTCGGAGACTATCTCGTAGAGATCGCTGTACCTGCACTGCAGGTGGAGGAGAATGTCCATATCTTGATCGACGATTCTGACACTCTTCAGTTGAGGGAGTACCAAATCTCCCAGCTGCACAATCTGCTCGGAAGGGTTAAGACCCTTCTAGAGTGGAAACGTCCTCAGGACTAACCTTCTCCCAGGAGAAATGGCAGGCGGCGTTTTGTAATAATACTGTCTGTCATTTCTTCCTTGAAATTATTAAGTCCCAACTGGGGCTGTTTTTTATACCAATTTTGAAAAACCAGCCAGAGTGCCGTACAATAGAACTAATGATAAAACTCTATAACACGCTCACTAGACGAAAAGACAAACTGACGCCGCTTGACAGAGAAACGGTCAGATTTTACACCTGTGGTCTAACGGTTTATTCGCAACCGCACATCGGCAACTGGGTTGGCTATATTTACTGGGACGTGTTAGTACGATTGTTACGCTGGCAAGATATTCCCGTTATTCGAACGCAAAACATCACCGACGTTGGACATTTGACCAGTGATGACGATAACGGCGAGGACAAAATGGAAAAAGGTGCGCGTCGTGAAGGGAAGACTGCCTGGGATGTGGCGGAAAGATATATTTCCATAGCCAATCACGAGGCTTACGACGTGCTGAAATTGATAAAACCAGATTACTTGGTGCGGGCGACGGATTATATTCAGCAGCAGATTGACTTCGCAAAAGGACTGGACGAAAAAGGATTTTTATATAAAATCGACGGCGACGGCATGTATTTTGACACGTCGCTTTTGAAGGATTACGGGAAATTGGCGCGGCTGGACATAGCGGGACTGGAGGCTGGCGCCAGAGTAAGCGTTGAAGGAAAGCGCAATATTACCGACTTCGCCGTATGGAAGTTTTCACCAAAAGACGCCAAGCGCGATATGGAATGGGATAGTCCGTGGGGAGTCGGTTTTCCTGGCTGGCATCTGGAATGTTCGACAATTGCCCGTGAAACACTTGGAGATTCTATTGATATTCACGCGGGTGGGATTGATCATATTCCAGTTCATCACACGAATGAAATTGCCCAGAGCGAAAGTCTGACTGGAAAACAATTTTCTCAGATTTGGCTACATAATAATCACATAAAAGTTGACGGCCGAAAGATGAGCAAATCACTGGGTAATATTATTACGCTGGAAGATATTATTTCGCGAGGGTTTAGTCCGATGGCGTTTAAGCTGGCGATTCTCAGTAAGCATTATCAAACGGAAGGGAATTTTACCTGGGAAATCCTGGAAGCAGCGCAGGCACGATTGAATCATTGGCGGGATTACGCGGTTCTGAGACATCAAACTCACGACACACTGGAAGATGACGACGATAAGGACGAGCAGGACGATTCAGTTTCGTTATTAGCGGGACGTCAGGCATTGGTCGAGAAATTGAACGATGATTTGGATACTCCAGGCGCACTGGCGTTGATTGATGAAGTATTTTCAAAGTTGGATCATACGCCGCTGGATAAAATTCATCGACAGAGTTTAGTACAGTTTATTGATGAGATTGACGAGATTTTAGGGCTGGATTTGGCTGAGTCTACGCCTGATATTACTGACGATTTGAAGAGGTTGATTATCCAGCGACGTCAAGCACGCGCAGAGAAAAATTGGGAAGAATCCGACAGAATTCGCGATGAACTTCTTCAGGCTGGCGTTGCCGTTCGTGATACGCCAAGCGGCAGCATTTGGACACGGAAATAGCCCGCTAGATTCAACGGGCTATATTTTATTTCGTGCTAATTAATCTTCGTTTTTCAATTTCTTAACTAATTTATTAAGAGGTTTTTCGCTTTCAACGCGGTTAGACTTGGCTTGCTCCAAGTAATTGTCCAGCAAAACCTTCACGACGCCAGCGGCTGGAATAGCAACCAAACCGCCCAATAGACCACCAACATACAAACCAATTGTCACCGCGACCAAGACAGTCAGAGCCGACAACTCAACCTTCTTTGATTGGATAGAAGGAGAGACAAAGTTATTCTCAATCTGTTGGTAAATCACGAAATAAATTGCGTAAATAACGCCAGCTGTCATGTTATTGAAGAATAGCAGTAGTGATATCAACGCGCCAGCAATCGTTGCGCCAAACATCGGAATTAGCGTCAACACAAACGTTGCCATAACGGTGAGCATTGCCAAATTGGAATTTATGACAGGGAATGTCAAACTCAGCACAAACACCACGAAACCTGATAATATCGCATCGATTCCAGAAACCGTCAATTGTCCAGAAACATAACCCGTGACCACGTTATACATTCGGCCAACCAGCTTCTTATGACGCTCCATTTTTTCTTCGTCGTTATACAATCCCCACAAACGCTTCACCCAAGTTGGACCCTCGAGGAGCATCAGGAATGACAGCACCAGCACCAAGAATAGCGAGCCCAAGAATGACGCCAAAGAGCCAACACTGGATAATAAATTCGTGCCGACGCTCGTCGCCCAAGACGAAGATTGCTGCTTGATGTTTTCCATCATCGAATCGACCTGCGGGCGCAAATTGTTCTTATCAATGAAATCATTAACGCCACGCCACTGTGAGCTTGCTTGGTCGATTATACTCGGAATGCTCTCGACGAATTTGGCGGATTGTTGGACAATTGGCGGAATAACAAACCAGACCACACAACCCAAAAGCAAAACCAGCGTCGTATATGCCAGTGCCGTGCCGCCCAATCGACTTTTTCCAGGAAGCTTCCTAGCAATTGCTGCAACTGGACGATTTAGCGCCAGCGCCAAGAACAGAGAAATTCCCAATAAAACCAGAGCATCCTTTGCGGAATAAATTGCCAGACCAGCCAGACCAAATCCCATAACGACCAGCCAAAATCGCACAAATGTTTTCGTGTCTATCTCTATACGTACTTTCATACCTAAACTTTACCAGCTTTTCGGCGTGTTCGCAACGCCGACAGAGATAATTTACTATCATAAGACATCGCGCCGTAGCGGAAAACGCGCACGGATAGCCACATAACAAACACCGCTGTAGCGACCAAAATTGCCGTACCGAGCAAAGCTTCCCAAATCGGCAAATTGCCTATTGCGTTTCGTAACAACAATGGAATCGGTGCGGTGAATGGAAATAGCGATAAGAACTTAACGAAGAAATAATCAGGGAAGGAAACGAACGCCGTGATTCCGTAAAATGGACCAATGAATAGCATAATCACAATTCCGAACCACTGGCTGGCTTCTTTGGCGGTCGGCATCATCGCGCCCAAAGTCACCAACATTCCCGTAAATAAAGTGAAGCTGGCGGAGAAAATTATGATCGCCAGACCAATTCTCACAGGATCAAACACGAGCGTACTCAAGTCCAGATTAGGCAATTGCAGCTTCGAGCCAAACGCCAAATAGCCCGCCAAAACCGGCAAAACAATCACCAAAATCTGAATCAAAGCCAACACCATCAAAGACAGAATTTTACCCGTAATCAAAGTGTCAGTTTTAACGGTCGTGAGTAACATTTCAACTGTGCGATTTTCTTTTTCCTCGGTGGTGCTAATGAGCATTTGATTGCCAAAAATACTGATGAGAATGAACAAAATAGCCAAAAACATTCCCGGCACGATCATCTCATTAATGCCGCCGTGCTCTTTTCCGTCCAGATATGTAGTTGATGACAATTGGACTTTGTCGCGTAAAATCGCAACTTGTGCTGGATTAACGTCACTTGCTACTGATTGACTCAATAAACTCTGTGCCACCGCGCCGTATTTTCCGTTTTGGAATAACCCAACATCTTTACCGTAAACTTCGACCTTTTGCTTGCTCAAATCTTTTGGAAAATAAACATACGCATCAACCTTATTATTTTTTACGTCGTCAATTCCAGATTCTTTCGACTTGGCGGTTTTGGCTTTAATTGCCGCCAGTAATTCTGGCTTCACTAACTTCGAATCGTCCGTGACTTCCAGTGAAAATTCTTGCTTTTCCAGATTTTTTGACGCTTCAATAGTCGTGCTTTGCGACCAAAACATAATGCCATACAGCACGCCAATCAACAAGGGGAATCCCAAGGCCGTCAACCAAAACGTCGGTTTCTTCAGTGTTCTAAGCGTTTCAAATTTGAAAACCGTCCCCAAATTATGCATTTTACTCATCACTCAACTCCTTCGCTTCGCCACCGTAAACTTGGACAAAAATGTCGTCCATTGACGCGCCGCCAAATTGTTTTTTTACTTCTTCCAATGTTCCGTATGCCGCCGCTTGACCGTCTTTCAATAAAATCAAGCGATCGCACAATCTTTCAACTTCCTCCATCTGGTGTGTAACGTAAATAATTGTCGCGCCAGCTTTTCGCTGTTCCTCAATTATGTTCATCAACAAACGACGATTCACTGGATCAAAACCTTTGGCTGGCTCGTCCATAATCAGCAGTTCTGGATCACCCATAATCGTTACGCCAAGCTGAATTTTCTGTTGCTGTCCGCCAGATAATTTATCAAGTTGTACATTAGCCTTGTCGCTCAAATTGACGCGCTCCAAAAACTTCATAGAAAAATCCTTAGCTTCTTTGCGACTCAGACCTTTCAATTGACCAAAGTAAAGCATCACGTCTAAGACTTTTTCTTTTTTATACAAGCCGCGTTCCTCCGGAAGATATCCGAGGCGAATCTGACTTTCCACCGAATATGGCTTGCCGTTTATCAATAAATCGCCCGCAGTCGGCTGATATAGTCCCAATAATGCACGCAACGTCGTAGTTTTTCCCGAACCATTACTTCCCAAAAAACCAAAAACTTCGCCGCGAAAAACATCAAAACTCAGGTCTTTAATAACAGTTTTATCGCCGAAACTCATCTTAAAATGACGAATCTCAACCATTTTTTTATTATCTGGCATACGCCTCCTTTTCTTTAAATAAAATTATAACACTTAGCGTGGGAAAAAAGATATAATATAAATATGCGACTGCTAGTAATTGAGGACGAACGAAAAATTGCGAGGGTCATAACCGAATCTTTGAAGCGCGAAAAATACGCGGCTGATGCGGCGTACGACGGAGAAGAGGGCTTTAATTTGGCAGATAGTCAGCCGTATGATTTGTTGATTGTTGATCGAATGCTGCCGGAATTAGAGGGCACGGAGATTGTTAAAAAATTGCGCGAAAACGGGAAAAATATGCCAATTCTGTTTCTGACGGCACTGAGTACGACCGAAGATAAAACGCTCGGGCTGGACGTGGGAGCCGATGATTATTTGACTAAGCCTTTTGCAATTGATGAATTGTTGGCGCGCGTGCGAGCTTTGCTTCGTCGTCCACCGATTAGCCAGCCAGACATTCTGCAAATTGACGATTTGACAATTGACAAGCAACAACAGACGGTAACTCGCGCAGGAAAAATTATCGACCTCACAAGCAAAGAATATGCGCTGCTGGAATATTTGATGCAGCATCCGAATCAGATTCTCAGTAAAGAAACACTGATTGATCACGTTTGGGATTTTGACGCTGATATTTTACCGAATAATGTCGAGGCATACATAAAAAATCTACGCCAAAAAATCGACAAACCGTTCAAAAAACAATTGATAAAAACCGTGCGCGGCTTCGGCTATAAGATTGAATCATGAAAATTTTTACTTCAGCAACAATTAAGTTGGCAGGCTGGTATTTGATGATTTTGATGATCGTTAGTTTACTGTTTAGTAGTATTATTTTTCAGGTGGCGCGCTCGGAAGTTGATGCGCAAATTCATAAAATTATCGTTCAAAGGGAGGGTGATTTTCCTGCAATTAATTTGTCAGAGAGAATAGATAATTCAACTCGAAATCTTTTGATTAGTTTGGGCTATATAAATCTTATCGTTCTGCTCGCTGGCGGTTGGTGCTCGTATTTATTGGCAAAAATTACTTTGCGACCGATAGAAACCGCCCACAAAGCTCAATCGCGATTTGTTGCTAATGCCAGCCATCAGCTCC
This sequence comes from Candidatus Minimicrobia sp. QA0096, assembly GCF_963967315.1. NCBI lineage: Bacteria > Candidatus Saccharimonadota > Candidatus Minimicrobia > Candidatus Minimicrobia sp. QA0096. The sequence continues at coordinate 110,764 of NZ_OZ017288.1, read as the reverse complement.
GAACACCTTTGGCAATCATGAAAGCAGAGACTGAGTTTGCGTTAAAAAATTGGAAAGCGAACAAGGCAGAACTTACAGAAACTCTGGAAAGTAATCTGGAAGAGATCAACAAACTGACGGAGCTTACAGCGATGCTTCTGGAGTTATCGCGGACGGAAAATAAGTTGGCACTGGAAGATAAAAATTTCAATTTGACGGAATTGATATCCGAACTCGTCCGCGAACGGAAAGCCGAAGCGCGAGTTAAAATGAATTGCCCAGAACACATAAATATTCCGCTTCATCACACCGCCACGCGAGAATTGTGCGCAATTTTACTCGACAATTCATTGAAACATAGCCCGAAAAATTCTGTGGTAAAAATTTGCATTATCCCATCAAAACAAAACATCACTGTCAACTTCATCAACGACGGCACAATTTCACAGCAAACCTTACCACACGTTTTTGAGCGATTTTTCCGCGGCAACCAACAGACGAAAGGCTATGGATTAGGGTTGCCATTAGCGGAACAATTGACAAGAGCACTGGACGGACAAATCTCTGTTACTACATCAAAAAACTCAACCATTTTCACAATTTCCTTGCCAATTCTGTAAATTTTCAGCTATTTTTCAGAATTAGATGTTGTAATAGGATTGTTGATTGGCAAAATTGTCGATCCGAAAGGGGAAGTATGAGTACAACATTTTTAAGTAAAAAAGGATTCAAGGAGCTTCAGAAAGAAATTTCTGGACTAGAGATTTCGGAAAAAGCGCTCATATTAGAATTGAAAGAAATTGGGCGCGCCAAATCACGCGATGACAAATTACGCCGCAACGATGTAATTACGCAACTGGAAAATATCCAATCAAAAATCTTTATGAAAAAGGATATTTTACGTCACGCTAAGCCGCTGCCAAGGAAGCGCGATCGATTGAAAATTGCTATCGGCTCAGTCGTGGATTTGATGGATCAACAGGGAAAAATTTTCCGCTATACGCTAGTTCACAGCATGGAGGCAAACCCTCTGGACGGGCGAATTTCCGTGGATAGTCCGTTGGGAAAAAGCTTGCTAAATCACAAGAAATCCGAAACTGTTTCCTGGAAAAACGGCTTGGCGACCAAGCAGCTACAGGTTATCAACATTAGCTAATCTCAATTGTCCACCACGACAGTTTAGTCCTCACTAGCGAGTGGGGACTTTTTTATAGATTCATAAATTTAAATAATACTAGGGTATACAAAAGTTGATACAATATTGACATGACAAGAGAATACAATCAGAGACATACAATCAAGAAAATATTCTATAATACTGCGAAAACTTTTATTTACAAGACCTCTATAAAACCGGAGATAATCTATATAGATAGTATAATAGACAAGAAAATAAACACCTGTAAAGAAAGCCTTGAATATACAAACAACGAAGTGCGCGCTCTCACTGAATTTGGAGCGGCAAGAGTAATGAGAGAGACGCCATTTCTATTGCTTAACCAATACTCTAAACTATTTGATAATTATGAAATTAAAAAATCTGACATACAATTAATTATTGAAAGTATAGACAGGCAGGCTAAATATATAGAGACTATGACTAATCGTGACAATACAGAACTTAGCGGCGCATACAACGGCGATACTGGAGATCTGTTATATGACGAATGGGTGATTAATGACTACGAATATTTTTTGAGAGGATTTTACGAAAAAATCAACATAATAAAAGAAAGAATGAAAGCATTATATTATACAAGCAGAGTACAATCTAAAAAATTCTGGATACCAACTATCATCTCCATAATATCTTTAATCATCGGCTTACTGGGTATTTTTATAAAATAGCACCACTCTGTTTCTGAAATTTAATATAAAAACAAAAAATCGCCCAAAAGAGCGACTGTTTATGTCTGTTCAAATTTGGCTGGGACGGCAGGATTCGAACCTGCGAATGCTGGGACCAAAACCCAGTGCCTTACCACTTGGCGACGTCCCACTATTGCCAGGACAATGACGATTATAGCACGCCAGACAGAAAAAATCCACACATCCTGATATAATATAACCTAATGAGAAAACAAATTTTTGAGACTTTAAGATTGGAAAAAATCGTTGGCGGCGGGCAAGCCATCGGGACACTTGACGACGGCCGCAAAGCATTCGTCTGGGGAGGGCTGCCTGGTGAATTAGTAACGATTCGCGTGACAAAGAAAAAATCACACTTCGTCGAAGGAATAGTGGCGGAAATTATCGAGGAAAGCCCAGAGCGAATTACACCGAAGGATGAAAATAGCTATTTAAGCACCAGTCCTTGGCAAATAATGCCGATGTCCAGCGAGCAATCACACAAAGCGTCGCTAATCGAAGAGGCTTTTTTACTTCACAACATCACATTGCCTGAAAAAATCAAGGTATTTTCCGACGGCGTGGAATTTAATTATCGCAACAAAGTCGAGTTCAGTTGGTTTGGCGACAAAACGGACGACGACGAAAAGGAAACTTTAGACTTGGCGTTTTTCAAGCGTGGCGGCAAAGGGAAGGTCATCGTTGACGGAACCAGCTTGGCACATCCGAGCATAAATAAATTGGCAATTGAAATCCGCAACCTATTACTAGAAAAGCCGATTGTCGCTCGCCAATTAAAAACACTCTTGATTCGCTCAGATCAACAGGGAAACGCTGTCTGGCAATTGTACGTAAAAGATAAGATAGAAAATCTGATTTCCGACGATGAAGCCAAATTATTATCAGCCAAAGGTGGCGAAATAATCTATTCCGACCCCAAAAGCCCAGCCAGTAGAATCACCGAACGTTTGAACAAACTCGGTGACACAACACTGAGCGACACGATTTTAGGCGTCGCCTTCAACTACGCTTGCGAAGGATTTTTCCAAGTCAACATTCCCGTTTACGAAAAAGCTTTAAGCGACATGAAAGCGTGGATCGATTGCAGTGAAAAAATGCCGACCCTTGACCTTTATTCTGGAGTTGGAACAATTGGTTTGACAATTGGAGGCGATGACGTGACGCTGGTGGAGATTAACGAACATGCCGTCGCGGAAATGCAGAGGAATATCACCAAGCTGAATCGACCGAATGCCAAGGCGATTTTGGCGCCGAGCGAAAAATCTCTGGAATATATAACGGGCGAACAAATTGTCATCGTTGATCCGCCGCGCGCTGGACTTCACGCGGATGTTACTAATCGACTGCTGGAAACTGAGCCGCCTAGGATTATTTATCTGAGCTGTAATCCAGTCACGCAAGCGCGAGACGTCAGCCTGCTTCAGGAAAAATACGAAATCGCGCATCATCAAGGCTACAATTTCTTCCCGAGAACGCCGCACATTGAGCACCTTGTGGTTTTGGACAAGAAAGCGTAATCTACATAGTCGCAGCCGCATCTGTAATATACGACATTGAAAAATGGTCATTACTTAAACAATCCGCCATACATTTTATCGTCATGATATTAACAATTTTTCCTTGTTTATTAATAAGCGGCTGGTACGAGTTAAGCTCGTTCGCAGATTATTTGAAAGTATTCGGAATATTTTTACTATGCGGTTGCGTTTTCTGGACTATAGGATATCTCGTTTTTGGCAAATTACTGGATAGATAGACAAGTTCCTACCGAACAATTCGCCGACCAGCCCAGCGAGCAATGAATAGCTGGACTAACATCGCTACGACAATTGCGCCAGCTGCTGGCCACATTATGAACAAATTTGGCACGGTGAAATCGAAAAAGTCGCGCAGAAAACCAAAGCTAAAGCTTCCAGCCGCCACAATAATTACCGACAGAAGATAAAGCAAGCGAGCGCGCTTGGCGGATTTATCGATAGCTACGTCCAGCATAATTCCCACTAAGAATACCAAATATACACCAAACAAAGTCGCGGTAAGTACGGTCATCGTTGCGACTTCTGCAGCGTGACCAGGGAACATAACAGAGGTAATCCAATAGGTGAACGCGACAGTCACGCCAGTAATTAAAGCAATCGGCAATACCGCCAGCAAAGTGTCGTGCCAAAATCGCTTCGGATTTATTCGATGCTTCGGCGTGGGAGGAAACAGCGTCCACATGAGGGTCGGCATCGTCACCAGAAAGATATTCATAAACGTAATGTGGCGCGGCGAATACGGATAGTTCATGTCAATAAGAATCGTCACAAGAAGAAGCGTCACGCCGTAAATAATTTTATGGAAAAATAGAACAGCGATGACTTCGATTGCCTGCATGATTTGATTGCCAAGCTTCATTCCCATCGGCAGAGAAGTGAACGAATTGTTGAGCAATATAATGTCGGAAACTCGACGAGAAGCCGGCGCACCAGCGTACATCGCCACACCGAGATCAGCCCTTTTCAGAGCCAGAGCGTCATTCACGCCGTCGCCGACCATACCAGTGAACTTGCCAGATTGCTGAAATCGATTGATCAAGCGCTCTTTTTGGTCTGGCAAAACTCTAGCAAAAATCGTGTAAGTATCGGCAGCCTTATTAAATTCATCTTCGCTAAGCGCCGCCAAATCCTCACCTAAAATTGCCTTTTCTGGATGTTTAATCCCAGCTTCCTTAGCGATGTATTGAACTGTGCGCGGGTTATCGCCAGAGATTACGCGAATAGTTACGCCTTGGCGCTGCAAAAAATCCACCGTTTCAACAACGCCATGACGCAGGGAGTTGCGCAGAACAACCGCACCAATTGCCGTTCCAGAACCGTTTTTCAAGTCTTTCAATTTGGTTTTATCATCCGAAAATTCAGCCAACATCAACACGCGCAAGCCATTGTCAGCCCAATCATTCAGATTCTTCTGGGTCTCCTCATCTACCGGCGCCAACTTCGACACAAACTCTGGCGCGCCCATCATTAACGTCCGAATTTCACCGTCAATATTCGCCCTCACGCCAGCCATTTTACGCGCCGATGAAAACGCCATCACTTCCAAAACTTTCGTATTTTTTGGCGACGTAGCTTCCGCCAAAATTGCGCGGCCAGTGATATTTCCACCGCTGGTTTCATGAGCAATTAACGCCGCAAAACTGGCAATGTCAGAGTCTGAATAGTCATTTTCATCACCAAAAGCCACGACTTTTTCAAGCGTCACTTCATCACTAGTTAAGGTGCCTGTTTTATCTACAGCCAGCAAATTCAAAAGCGCCATGGCTTCAATTGCTGACAATTTTTGCGGCAAGACTTTCGCCTGAGCCAATCGCAATGAGCCGAACGCCAAAAGCAGAGAACTCGCCAACAATAAACCTTCCGGCACAACCGTAACCGCCGCCGAAGTGATGGTTTTTAAGATGACGACGACATTATCGCCAGAGAAATAATAGACGATAGCGATAAGTAGCGACAGGACAATTGCGCCGTAAGTCAAGAAATAAATTGCGCGCCAAATCGCCAATTGCAGAGGCGTAAGCTCTGGCTTATAACGCTTCAAAACTTGGCTAATCGCGCCAGCTTTCGTGTCGTCACCAATCGCAATTACTCGCGCCGCACCTTCACCAGCCAAAACCGTCGTCGCCGCCAACACGACATCGCCGTCCTTTTTCTCAATCGACGCAGACTCGCCAGTCAACATGCTTTCATTCAGCTCCAAGCCTTTCGACTCGATAACTTTCGCGTCCGCCGGTAGTTCGTCGCCAGCCTGAATAAGAATTTCATCGCCAATTTTAAGCTCGTCATAGCCAACCTCGACAACATTTCCGTCTTTTAACAATCGAGCTTTCGGCGCGCTCATCAACTCCAATTGCCGCAAAACTCGCTTAGCTCTCAGCTCCTGAATAATGCCAATCGTCGAATTCACGACAATCACCACGGAAATGAACCACGCATCACGATATTCGCGAACATAAACCAGCGCGCCAGCCAGCAGAAAAATCACCACGACGATAGGGGAAAGTAGGTTCCGCTTAATAATGTCCAGGTAGTCGCGCATTAGCTCGTTTGAATCCTTCTATACCTGAACCTTGCGCCAACTCGCCAATTTCCGTACGCGTCAGAATCAAATTGATATATCTCGCCATTTTTCACTTCAGAAATCAAAACCAAGGCGGGATTATACGGCGCCAAAGTTTTATAAAAATGCAAATCTTCATCCGTAACGTGCTTTCTTCCAGGAAAAACTTCGCGGAATTTACGCTTGCCAATGTCTTCAAAATATCGCGGCTGACCTTTTGGCGGAATAAATAATTCCGCACGCATGCCCATTCGAGAAATTATCTTTTTAACGTCAGACAAAATCAACGGCGAAGTCGCCTCCAAATACAACATCAGCTGCTTTTTATTCGTCAAAAACACCGACGCCTTAGCCGTGCGACTAACATCGGCGTGCCACAAAATTATTGATTGAACATCAATTGGAAAACCAAATTTTTCCTTAGCAATTCGCTCCAGCGCCAGCTCGTCGTACGTCGCCTTATTCATAGATAATATTTTACCATTTTTTTATGAGGTACGCGAGATGACGAAGATGTGAAATCTAATAGTCAACTTGCCTGACCGCTTCAATTGCTTGACGGGAAATATCCAAGTGGCTTTTACCCTTAAACGCATCTTCTGGATGTTTTTCATTCCAATCATCGACATTTTCTTCAGTACAATCTTTAATGGCGTGATTAACACAAAACTCAAGTCGCTTAATGCTTTGGGCGTTTTCAAGATAATCGATGGAAGACTGGACTGATCTTCGATATTGTTTTTCATTCAGCCAGGAGACTTGATAACTCAGAAAAATCAACGCAATCGTCAGCACAAACATATATATATGACTAAATTTTATCTTCTTTAAGTTTTTCATTTAATCCTCCTTATGCTAAATATATAGCCCTAGATAAATTCTGTAAATAGCAATTTTGATATCGCGTTCTGAAGACCGCCGACATGGTAAAATAAAACTATGGATTTCAATACTCGTTACGCTAAATTAAACGATAATCAACGACAAGCAGTCGACTACATCCACGGATCGCTTTTGGTAATTGCTGGGCCAGGAACAGGGAAAACCGAGCTTCTGAGTATGCGCACCGCCCAAATCCTGAAACAGACCGACACTTTACCGAACAGTATTTTATGCTTGACGTTTACTGAAAGCGGCGCCACAAATATGCGCCAACGACTTCGTCAGATTATCGGTGAGGACGCGTATAAAATTGCGATTCACACGTTCCACAGCTTCGGCACAGAAATCATCAATCAACATCGCGAGTATTTTTTCCGTGGCGCCGACGCTCAGCCAGTTGACGAATTGACACAATATCAAATCATTTCTGGCATACTTGAAGATCTCGATTGGCGGAATCCATTAAGCGCGAAAAATAACGGGGAATTTGTTTACATCAAAGACCTCATTCGCATTATTTCCGAGTTCAAGCAAAGCGGCTTAACGTCGTCAGAATTACGGGCAATTATTGAGGACAATCAAAGCACAATCGCCGAAATTGCACCAGACATTCAGCAAGTATTTTCCGCCAAAATATCGAAAAAGACAATTGAAATGTTTGCGCCGATAGCTGAGAAAATTGCCAATTTAGCCGCCAAAAACCCTGACGAGAAAAACTCAAAATTGCCAGCCTCAATCACGCCATATGCCAACGTTTTAGCACTGAGCATTGCGCACGCCGCCCAGGAAGCGATTGATGAAAACTCAACAAAACCACTGACTGCTTGGAAAAATAAATGGTGCGAAAAAAATGCCAATGGCGAATTTGTCCTGAAAGATTTTACCGCCGCAGAAAAATTATCTGCCGCAATTGACGTTTACGAAAAATACGTAAATATTCTGTCCGAGCGTTCGTTATTTGACTACGACGACATGATTTTATCCGTTATTCAAGCCTGCGAATCTCACCCAGAACTGCGCGCAAATCTTCAGGAGCAATTCCAATTCATTATGGTCGACGAATTCCAGGATACGAACTTGGCGCAATTACGATTATTGTTCAATTTGACCAGCGAGAACGACGATAATCCAAACATCATGGCGGTTGGTGATGACGACCAAGCAATCTTCAGCTTCCAAGGCGCAGACGTGGGCAACATCCAGCGTTTCCGCCAACATTATCACGACCCAAAAATTATCGTTCTGACCGACAATTATCGTTCTGCCGAGAACATTTTATCCTCAGCGCGGGACGTCATCACTCAAGGCGCGGATCGATTGGAAAACACAATTGACGGACTATCAAAACAATTGACCGCGCACGCAAATAGCGAAGGCTCAAAAGTAGAAATCCAAGAATTCTCATCCGTTAGCGAAGAGCGAGCGGGAATCGCCAAACAAATTGCCGAGCTGATAAAAAATGGCGAGAAACCAGAAAACATAACGATTATTGCGCGCCACCACAAAGAACTCATTGAAATTCTTCCGCATCTTTATAAGGAAAATCTTTTTGTCAATTACGAGCGTCACGACGACATTCTGGAGCAAGATATAATTCAGATTCTGGACAAATTAGCGCGAACTGTCGTGGCGATTAGCCAGAATAATTTGGACGTTGCCAATAGTCTACTACCGGAAATTACGGCTCATCCAGCGTTTGGATTTTCTGCACTTGACATCTGGAAATTGAGTCTTCAAGCTTACAAAAATCGGCAATTGTGGCTGGAAAGTATGCTGGCGAATAGCGTATTTAAGGAATTTGCGGAGTGGCTTTTGGAGCGCGCTAAGGACGTGCCGAATTTGCCGCTGGAAGAGCAATTGGACAATTTATTAGGCTTAACTAATGACGAGAGCGGCAACCTTCAGGTTAATTCTCTCGCCAATTTCTATTTCTCGCCAGAAAAGCTAGATAAAAACCCAGAAGCATATCTGACAATTCTGGAAAGTTTGCGCACTTTACGCCAAAAACTTCGCGACCGAATCACCGACAAAAATCCAACTCTGGAAGACTTTTTGGAGTTTATTGACTTGCACATTTCAACAAAAACCCGCTTAACACAAATTCGCACGCACGCAAGTTCACTCAGCGGCGCCATAAACTTAATGACCGCACACAAATCCAAAGGTCTGGAATTTCCGCACGTTTTTGTAATTGGGGCAATTGACAGCGCTTGGGGTGAGAAAGTTCGTTCACGTAGTCGAGCTATACGATATCCCGCAAATCTCCAACTTCAGCCAGCGGGCGCCACTTACGACGAACGACTTCGATTATTCTTTGTGGCGATGACTCGCGCCAAAACCACATTGACCATGACTTATTCTCAAACCAACGATTCTGGCAGCGACACGATAATCGCTAGTTTCTTGACGAATTGCACACCAAATGTTATTCCAACCAACGACGATCCAGCTGAACAAATTAAACTCGCTGAAACCGACTGGACGACGCGACTAACTTCGCCGATTGTTCCGGAATTAAAGGACTTATTGGCGTCAGCGCTGGAAACATACAAACTTTCTGCGACGCATTTGAACAACTTCCTCGACGTTTCACGTGGCGGACCGCAAAATTTCTTATTGAACAATTTGCTGCATTTTCCATCCGCCAAAAATTCCGCCGCAGCTTACGGAACCGCGATTCACAGCAGCCTTCAGCAAGCACATTGCTCATTCAGCGCCGATCATCAATTGCCAAGCACCGAACAAATCCTCCAATTTTTCCAAAAATCCCTCGAGAGCCAGCATTTGCCAGCGGACGATTTTCAATTGTATTTAGACAAAGGGAAGTCGGCTTTGACTGCATTCTTAAACGCCAAATCTTCAGATTTTCATGACACGGACTTGGCGGAATTAGACTTTTCAAACCAAGGCGTAATTATAGATAACGCCAGATTGACCGGTAAACTTGACGTTGTCGACATCGACAAGCAAAATAAAACCATCTTCGTAACGGATTATAAAACTGGCAAGCCGGCGCATTCCTGGAAAGGTTCGGCCGATTACGAGAAAATCAAACTTCATAAATATCGTCAGCAATTGATGTTCTATCAGCTGCTGGTCGAGCATTCACGCGATTATGGCAATTTCACGTTTACTGGCGGGCGATTGCAATTTGTCGAGCCAGACATGAAGACCGGCGATATTCTTAGCTTGGAAGATACATTCTCCAGAGAAGAACTGACTGAATTTACGCAACTGATTGAGATTATTTGGCAAAAAATCACCACGTTAGATCTGCCGGATATTTCTGACTATTCGGCGGATTATAAGGGAATGTTGCAATTCGAAAAAGACCTTCTGGCGGGCGAAATATAAAAATATTCTAGTATATTGTTGCATTTTTTTATAATTAGTGTTATTATAATAAACGCTTTTGTTGGTAGAGCTGATTCTATATCGTGCTCTCCAGGAGCACAGATGAGGTCAGCTCTTTTCTTTTAGGAAAGAGGTGAAGGCGGTGTTTTTTGAAGACCGATCTCGGGAGGCATACCGTAAGGCTGCTGAAGCCGTCCAGAACGGAACGGCAGACAGCGCCCAGAAGGCCATGAATGACCGAGCCGCCAAGTATGTCGGCAAGATGGGCGACGATGCTCGAGCTGCCCAGAGGGGAGAGCTCAAGTCTTCTAACTAGATTTTGAGCCATCCTAACTGACGGTCGCAGATCTTAATCTACGAAAAAGCTAACTTAGTGTTAGCACAAGAGCGTCCGTCCGCTCCTGGCGTGATTCAGCCAGCCGGTAATCCGGAAAAGAATCAAGGGACATGTAAAACGGTGCCCTTACTCCATAAGGAGTGAGGATGAGGGTTCGACTCCCTCCATGTCCGCCGGGAAGTAAAACAAAGGGTTTTGCTTCCCTCCCAGTTTCGGGTTCGCGAGATTCACTCGTGGCAGTTTTTCTCACCGTTGAGATCAACTCCGAGCAGAACCGCTTGAGCCCCCATCCCCCTCATTCTCAAAGACGAGAGTGAGGGGTTTTCTCCTTTTTGTGATAAAATAACAGAGATGACATCGTTTTGGAATGATTTACCGCAGCCATTTTTCATATTGGCACCAATGGAAGCCGTCACTGACGTCGTGTTTCGTCATGTCGTGAAACAGGCTGGCGCACCAGATATATTTTTCACTGAGTTCGCAAATGCTACCGGCTGGGTTCACGCTGGCGACAAAGCCATAGCTGGGCGATTAATTAAAACCGACGATGAGCAGCCACTAATTGCGCAAATTTGGGGTGGCGAGCCAGGAGATATGGAAGCTTTTGCTAAGCACTGCGCGGAACTTGGTTTTAACGGAATTGATATCAATATGGGTTGTCCCGCCAAATCTGCCATTAAAAGCGGTGGCGCGGCTCTGATTCGCCGACCCGACATAGCGATAGCTGCAATTGACGCCGCCAAAAAATCTGGATTGCCAGTTAGTGTAAAAACCCGTCTGGGCTATACTTATGTCGACGAGTGGCGCGAGTGGCTTACGACAATTCTCAGACAAGACATCGTGAACTTGACGATTCATCTGCGTACAAAAAAAGAGATGAGCAAAGTTGCGGCGCATTATGAATTGATTGACGAGATTGTTAAGCTGCGCGATGAAATTGCCCCACAAACTCTTTTGACTATCAACGGCGACATTCGCGACAGAGAACATGGCTTGGAAATTACCAGAAAGCATCCCGGCGTGAATGGAATTATGATTGGGCGAGGCGTTTTCAGTGATCCGTTCTGCTTCCGTGAATCGAAAACTGACGCAGATAATCACAAAGAAGAACTATTGACGCTTCTTAATTATCACTTGGATTTATTTGATTCTTACCAGCCGATTTTAGGGCGACCTTTTGAAACTCTAAAACGTTTTTTCAAGATTTATATTCGCGATTTTGACGGCGCAAAGGAACTTCGAGAGAAATTAATGCACACCACGACGACCGATGAAGTCCGCCTAGCTATTGCAAATATCCGTGATTTATGATATAAAATAGTTTATGCGTCAGCTCGAAAGATATTTATCTATAACACCAATCGCTATTGATGATACGATCGATTTACGAAAACAAGTAGATCAACTGTATCCAGGAGATATTGCATTATTTGGCACCGACCAGTTGGGTGTGCCATTAGATTATCTTTATATAGGGTTAGATCCTCGCGACGATTACTCGGAAGGTCGCCGCAATAGCATCAATGAAGTTGGGTTTTATGATGCAACATCATACTGCTCGGGCGTAGCTCTCGCAACTCAACCTTGGGCAATCAAGCCATATCTTACACCGCGCGCAGCATTGAAAGATATTGATACAATGCGAGATATCAATAGCTTAGAGCACCCTCAAGCAATTCGCACCTTCGAGCCGAAAGGCGTTATCCGCCTCGAGAATGGAGAAGTGGCAGTGATTACCGATTTTATACAAGGCGTGCGGAGCTGCGATAGTCTAGTCGACGAATACCGCGAAACTATGCTACCTGAAGAAAAAGCACGGCTTATCGCCCGTACTGCATTCGTCACTATGCACTATTTTCACAGCCTAGAAAAACCGTATACAATGAATGACGCGCAAATAAAAAACTTTGCATTTACTATCAGCACTAAACCGTGGTGCATTGATACTGAAACATTTCAGCAGACCAACAAAGACTCGGCAAAAATCTCTAGGTTTGTGCGAGACGTTGGGAGTTGCGCCTATTCAATGAGCGGTCAATACAATTACGACGGTCAGCGGATGCTAGACCCAGAACTTATTATCGAGTACTTTATTAAGCCATACGAAGAGGACATTCCTAATCTATATTCCTATGACACTGTCGATATTGCGCAAGTGTCAATCGAGGATCTCAAGCAAGACATAGCACGAGGAGCCTAATAATCAGGCTCCTTCGTAGCATTGCCGATATATAGTTAGCGTCGTCGCTTACGCCTATGAAGATCAGCAACCTTCAAGCGCACCATATGACGATCGATAAGCTGCTTGGCCTTCTCACGCTCAACTTGATCGCCAGCCTCATCACGCGCCTTAATAGCACGCTCCAGAGCCTTCTGAGTTTCCGCCTCGATGATGTCATCGCCGTGATCAGCTTCATCAACCAAAATTTGCACCGACGAATAATCAATTTTTACCACGCCACCAGAGATTGCGAAATACTCCAACTGATTATCGGAATCTTCTTTATGTCGACGCACGGTAATTACGCCGTCCCGTGCAATCGTCACTAGCGGCTCATGGCTTGGGAAAACGGAAATTTCGCCGTCAGTAGTCGGAATTGACACCGAATAAACTTCTTCGTCAACCTTCGTACCGATAAGTGTGACTAATGACAATTTCATGACTATTTAGCTTTCTTTTCAGAATGTTTTTTAGCCTCGGCAGATTCAGCTTCAGCGTCGCGAGCAACTTGATCAGCCAGCGTACCCTGGACCATATAGAACCAACTCTCAGGTTTATCGTCATATTTACCAGCCAAGATATCGGAAGCGTCACGAATTGTATCTTCCAATTTAACGTAAACACCTGGGTTCCCGGTAAATTTCTCAGCCACGTGGAACGGCTGTGCCAAGAATCGCTGAATACGACGAGCACGAGCAACAATCTGCTTCTGATCGTCCGACAATTCTTCCATACCCAAAATAGCGATAATATCCTGAAGCTCTTTGTATTGCTGCAAAATTCGCTGAACCTCACGCGCCACACGGTAATGTTCTTCGCCGACAATTTCTGGATCAAGCGAGTTTGAGCTGGAGTCCAAAACGTCAACCGCTGGATAAATACCAATTTCCGTCAATGAACGATTCATCACGATCGTAGCGTCAAGGTGAGCAAAGGTCGTGGCAGGAGCTGGGTCGGTCAAGTCGTCAGCTGGCACATAGACAGCCTGAACAGAGGTAATCGAACCCTTCTTTGTTGAAGTAATGCGCTCTTGCAAGGCACCCATTTCCTGCTGAAGGTTCGGCTGATAACCAACCGCGCTTGGCAAACGACCAAGCAATGCCGACACCTCGGCACCAGCCTGAGTATAGCGATAAATATTGTCGATAAACAGCAAGACATCTTTACCTTCGTCGCGGAAAGCCTCGGCCATAGCCAGACCCGACAACGCCACGCGCAAACGTGCTCCAGGCGGCTCGTTCATTTGCCCAAAGACCAGCGAAGTCTTGTCCAAAACGCCAGCTTCTTCCATTTCGTAGTAAAGGTCGTTACCTTCACGAGTTCGCTCACCAACACCGGCGAAAACAGAGTTTCCAGAGTGGAACTTAGCGATATTGTTAATCAACTCAGTAATAAGAACCGTTTTACCAACACCAGCACCAGCAAACAAGCCAGCTTTTCCACCCTTAGCAAGCGGCGCAATCAAGTCAACAACCTTAATACCAGTTTCCAGAATCTCAGTCTTATTTGACTGCTCAGAAAGCGCTGGAGCAGGGCGGTGAATTGGCGCAGTTTTTCCCTTTGGTTGCGGCTTTTCGTCAATCGCTTCACCAACAACATTGAACATTCGCCCTTGAGTTTCCGCGCCGACTGGAACGGAAATTGGCGCACCAGTCGCAACAACTTCTGCACCACGGCTCAATCCATCCGTTGATGATAGGGCAATTGCTCGAACAGTGTGCTCGTCCAAGTGCTGCGCTACTTCCAAAACCAGCGTCTCTTTGCCGTTCTTAACATGCAACGCATCGTAAATCGCTGGAAGTTCAACGTCTCGTGGAAATTCCACATCAACGACCACGCCAACGATCTGAATAATTTTACCTAAATCTTTTGCCATCTTTTTCTCCTTTATCATTGTTCCATCGCCTCCACGCCACCAGAAATTTCAGCAAGTTCCTGAGTAATCGCCCCTTGACGAGCTTTATTCATAGCTAGCGTCAAATCGTCAACCAAATCACTGGCATTATCCGTAGCATTCTTCATCGCCATCATACGCATAGAATGTTCACTGGCGCGAGCGTCAAGTAACGCCTGTAACAGTCGCGCACCGACCAAACGATACGCTACCGCGTCCAAAACTTCTGGGATGCTCGGCTCATATTTGGCGTCAGAAATCGTGTTAGAAACTTCACTCGGATCAACCAAGATTTTCGTTCCTGCTGGCAACAATCTGTCTAATTCTGCAGTCTGAACCATGCTATTGACAAAACGCGTATAAACAAGCGTAACTGCATCAACTTCGCCATTCTCAAACATATTTACTGCCGTATTCAAAATCGTGTGAAACGTCAATCCAGACGGCTGATCTGGCAAATCTTCATACGTACCGATGATTTTCGTATCTTTAAGGCGCGTTGCGAATTGCGAAGCTCGCCGACCAATCGTCAAAGTCAAGTTCTCAATTCCGCGCTCGTCATCACGCTTTAACAGCTCCAAATACTTCTTCAAAACGTTGGTGTTGTATGCGCCAGCCAAACCCTTGTCGCTAGCCACCACGATAATCAATCGCTTATTTATCTTTCGCCTGGCGAACAGCGGATGATTGTCGGTTGCGCCTTGGCTAGCCAAATAAGACAATAATTCTTCCGCTGCCATTGTGTACGGCGCAGAAGCTTTGTCCGCCTCTTGAGCCCGACGCATTTTACTAGCCGCCACCAATTGCATAGCCTTGGTGATCTGCTTAGTCGAGTCCACCGAACGAATGCGATTTTTCAGCGCGCGAGTGCTCGGCATGAATTACTCCTCAAATCCTTTCGCTATTTCTTTCGTAGCTTCATCAATCAATTTCAATTGCTCATCCGAAGGTTTGTCGCCCTTGTTTAACTCACGCATAGCATCTTTAGAATTTTTCCAGAGATAAGTCAATAGGGCAGACTGCGCGTCTTTAATCTTTGCAACTGGAACATCGTCAAACATACCGCTAGTCACAGCGTGAATGCTGACAAATTGCTCCCAGACGCTCATTGGCTGATATTGTGGCTGCTTCAGAAGTTCAGTGAGTCGCTGACCGCGGTCAATTTGAGCTTTTGTCGCGTCGTCAAGATCTGAGCCGAATTGAGCAAATGATGCCAATTCGCGGAACTGAGAAAGACCGAGCTTCAAGTTTCCGCCGACAGATTTAACGGCTTTCGTCTGAGCTGCGCCACCAACACGAGAAACTGATAGACCGGCTGAGATGGCTGGGCGAATGCCTTGATAGAACAAGTCGGTTTCCAGGAAAATCTGACCGTCAGTAATGGAAATCACGTTGGTCGGAATGTAAGCGGAAATGTCGCCAGCCTGCGTTTCGATGATTGGCAGAGCCGTCAAGCTTCCCGCGCCAAGTTTATCTGACAATTTGGCCGAACGCTCCAACAAGCGCGAGTGCAAATAGAAGACATCACCTGGATAAGCTTCGCGTCCTGGTGGACGGCGCAACAATAGCGACATCTGTCGATAAGCCACCGCGTGCTTGGTCAAATCGTCATAAATCGTCAATGCGTGACCGCCGTTATCTCGGAAGTATTCTCCCATAGCAGTACCAGCGTAAGGCGCCAAATAAAGCAGAGAGGCTGCGTCGGACGGGCTGGTTGCGACGATAATCGTCTGATCCATCACGCCTTCTTCTTTCAATCGGTCGACCAACCTGGCGATCTTCGACAATTTCTGACCAATCGCCACATAAACATTTACCACGCCAGTCTTTTGACGCGCCTGGTTGATCATCGTATCAATAGCAATTGCCGTCTTACCAGTTTGACGGTCGCCGATAATAAGCTCACGCTGACCACGACCGATCGGGAACATAGCATCGATCGACATAATACCGGTCATCAGAGGTTCGTGAACCGACTTACGACCCATCACGCCAATAGCAGGACGCTCAATTAAACCACGTTTCTTCGTTTTAATCGCTGGACCGTCGTCAAGAGGCCGACCTAGCGGATCAACCACTCGCCCCAACAGCTCTTCGCCGACAGGAACGTCTAGCACCGAACCCTTACGACGAACGCTAGCGCCAGCCTTGACCTTATCTTCACCGCCAAGAATCACCGCGCCAATTTCATCTTCCATCAAGTTCAGAGCAAATGCTTCAACCGTGTCGTCATCAGTTTCAATTTCTAGCACTTCACTATAGCCAGCGCTACTTAGACCATGCACCCAAGCCACGCCGTCACCAACGCGAATAACCACGCCAGCATCTTCCAAACCTTCCGTCGCCTCCAGCTGCGCGATTTTTTCCCGCAGGCTTTTGGCTAATTCTGTCACATCAATCTTGCTCATTTTTCCTCCTAGATTTTCTTCGCCCGCAAGTCGTTTAACTTCTTCGAAACCGTTGCGTCCAGTGTTGCGGTCGGCGTTTGTAGCTTAAATCCACCAATCAACGTCGGGTCAATTGATTCTCTTAGCGACACTTTTGGCTTGCTATTTTTATCGCTCGCCGCAGACGCCAGAAATTGCTCTATTTTACGCCTTGTACTGTCGTCAAGCGCTCTCGCACTCTCGACCGACGCTACAATTTCACCACGCTCGGCCAATTCAGCCTCAATATCTCGCACCAACAAATCAACTTCACGTTCGTGCTTTTCATAAATCAAAAGACCGGCAATTTCTTCCAACACAGCGTCATTGCCAGCTAAAATCTGTTCAGCTGCATACTTTGCCAACTTTCTCCTGGACACCGACTTCATCTATTTAGCCTCCTCAAGCGCTTCCGAAATCAGCTTTGTATCTTTCTTCGCATCAATTTTCTCGCCCAAAACCTTGCCAGTCGCTTCAGCTACCAACTCTAATGTCGAATTGTGCAGATCTTTCTTAGCGTTTTCAATTTCTTGAGCAATCGTATTATGCGCTTCTTTAATCAAAGCTTCAGATTTGGCAGTCGCTTTTTTAGCCGCTTCTTCAACGACTTCGGTCGCTTCTTCTCGAGCAGACGCCACGATGTCGCTAGCTTGCGCTCGTGCTTTTCGCATCATTTCGGCAGTCATTTCTTCAGCTCGGTCGGCATTTTCCTTGGCAGATTTTGCCGCCGCGTCAGCCGCTTTCAAGTCTTTTTCTCGCTTGACGAGCATTTCCATCATTGGCGGATAGACAAATTTACGCAAAACAAACAGCAGAATTAGAAACGCTACTGTCTGAAAAGCCAACAGAGCCCAATCAATACCCAGCGAATCAAACAAACCAGCTTTTTCCGATGCGCCAGAATTGGCAAATTGTGTTAATATTTTCTCCACAATTTACTCCGAAAACTACATAACTTTGCCGACGATTGCTGCGACGAAACCGATAATAGCAATAGCGTCGATGAATGAAATGCCCAAGATCATCATTGTACGTAGATCGTTGATTTTTTCTGGGTTACGACCAGCGGCGTTCATAGCTGCTGCGCCAACGATTGCAGCGCCGATTGCAGCAAATGCAGCTGGGATTGCGTAGGTAAGTGTGAATGCTAATGCTTCCATGGTTAATATTCTCCTTTTAATTAATTATTACCTAATTTAATCACTCTCTGATGTTGCTAATTTATTAGTTTCAACAGAGGAGTGAACTTCATCAATTGGCTCGTGTGAATCATGGTGAGCCAGCCCCAGGGAAATAAACACAGTTGATAGCATAAAGAAAATATACGCCTGAATACCGCCGATAAATAACTCAAAGAAATAGAATGGTTGCAGAGCTACGGGCGACAAAAACTTCGTCATGTAAGCGATAATCGCCAAGAGAATTTCGCCAGCCAAAACGTTACCAAATAGGCGGAAACTAAGTCCCAGCATTCGCGAAAATTCAGCCACCAATTCCAAAATGCCGACAAATGACATGATTGGATCGCGCAGCGGGTTAACGAAATATCGCCCCAAATTGCCCTTAAAGCCAAGATATTTAAACGCGTAAATCTGAGCCGCGACAATCGTTACGATTGCCAAGCCGAAAGTCATATTAAGATCCGCAACTCCACCGCGGAACAGTGGGGTGTGATGCTCGCCAATTGTAATTGGACCAACGATCGGCAAAAGTCCCAGCCAGTACTGCGCAACGATAAAGAAAAATAGTGTAATACAAAGCGGAGCAACCTTACGCGCCCATTTTCGGTCCGGAATGACTTGGCAAACTGTATTATAAAGTCCGTCGAACGTCCACTGAATTAGTCTTGTAATAAAATTATGCTTCTTTTTACCTAAAACCGCCGCACGAGTACGAAACATTGCCCACACTAGTACAATCAATCCCAAGAATCCCATCAAGTGTGAATTCGTAATAGACACGCCAGCGACATTGAAAACTTCGTCAACCTTTACTGAAATATGCGGACCAGCGCTTGCCATATAATCGATCATTTCTTCAACTCCTGCTGTTTAATTTTAGCAATTTGCAAAGCTACGAGAATCACTGAGATAATCGCGCCAGAAATAATTCCAGCAAGTAACCATCTCATCTTTATTCCGCTGGCATTATCCAGCCACAATCCTAACAAAGTTAAGCCAATTGTTGGCAAAAACATTCGCCACATTGTACCAATCATCGTCCTTGCCAAGATCATCATCGCGCCAGAATCGCCTGTATCATTAGCCGAAATGTCAGTTTCTTTTACCATTACTTTCCACTATATCAATCTGTTATACTATTTTGCAAGATGCCGCGACGAAATTATTCAAAAAATAGTCAAAAAAGCCAAAAAACATCATTGATGTCAATTTCAGGGTTGGCTAATTGCCAGAAAAAACGTCGCTTCTCAACAGAGATAAAGGCCCGCCAAGCAGCAGAAATCCAAGAATTAGCAAACCCGAATTTGTCGATTGATATATATCACTGCGAGTGGTGCAAAAATTGGCATTTGACGTCGAAGAATTCTAAATAGACGTAACCGTTATGCTATAATTGGAAGTGTTATTAAATAGGGGAATATATGAGCGAAGACACAACGAACAACCATCAAGACACAAAAGTTGTCGTGTACAACACTAGCTGGTGTGCGTTTTGCCACACGGAAATGGAATGGCTGAAGAAGCTGGGAATTGACTTTGTTTCCAAAGATATCGAGGCTGATCCTGGCGCAAAAGAGGAGTTGCTAAATAAAAATGGCGGCAATTTCCAAGGCGTGCCAGTAACGGATATTAACGGGGAATTAGTGCTTGGTTTTGATCGACCGAAACTACAAGATTTGCTACGAAAAAACGGCTTATTGTCCGACTAATTTTCTTAAAACGATTCAAGATTTTCCGTCAAATTCTGGCGGAAAATTTTTATTCTGCGCCAATTTGCACAACTTTTCCGCCAAGTTTTTCGCGGAAATAATTATCGTGACTGACGTAAAGAATCGCGCCGGAATATTTGGCCAACGCCGTTTCCAGTTCTTCGATACTCGGCAAATCCAAGTGATTCGTCGGCTCGTCTAAAATCAGCAGTTGCGGGTCGTTCGCCAACATAGCAATAATCTGAAAACGCGCCTTTTGACCGCCAGACAAGCGAACCAGCGGCGTCATTCGATCAGCGTCCGTGAACAAATAGTCTGCCAAAAGTTGCCGAATTTTCGTATCAGAAATCGACAAATCGCAACTCATATACAATTTTTCAATCGCTTTTTCTAGCGGATCAGACAGATATCGCTCGTCAATTTCTTGCTCATAAACACCAATTCGAACCTGCGGATCAAGGAAAATATCGCCAGAATAAAGAATAGGACCGCCATCAAAACTCTTACCCGACGCCAAAATCATCCGAATCAGCGTAGTCTTACCAGCGCCATTGCGACCTCTAATTTCAATCGCTTCACCTTCACGCAAATCAATATTCACATCCTCAAACAATATCCGCTCACCAATCCCAACCGCCACATTTTCCGCGCGAACCAACACGTGCTGACTACGACTGGAAGCGTCTTTCATGTTCAGGCGAATATTACGCGACTTGAATTTTCCGTAACGCTCCGCCGATTTATAATCCAATTGACTAGCAGACTCTTTGTCAATCCAAAACGTCGGCTTTTCCATTTCTGACAATTCCGCCAGCTCCGCTCGCGCCTCGTTCTCCAGCCGCTTAAATTTCTGAATCGTGCCGGGATTTCGCGATTTTTCCTTAAGCCGCTGATAGTCCAAAACTTTTTGCTTCAGGTTAACAATCCGCTTCTCAATCTGCTCAAAATTGTTCATTCCAGCTGTCGTCGCTTGCGCATTCTGCTTCAAATACGCGTCGTAATTTCCGCGATAACTCACGGCTTGACCGTCCTTAATCTCAACAATTCGATCAACTTGTCCTAATACGTCGCGGTCGTGCGTAATGATTAGCATCGCTTGATGCGGCTGTGAATTCATCCAATCAATAAACTGCTGTTTCGCAACGTAATCCATGTGGTTGGTCGGCTCGTCAATCAGCGCCAAATGTGCCTCCGAGTGCATAATTTTAATAATTTCCACCAGCCTTTTTTGCCCACCAGACAGGGAAGAAATCTTCCGATTACCATAACCGTCTAATTGAAAATTGCTCAGCTCTCGCTCAATTTTCTCTTCAACTTGATAAAATCCTTTTTGATCAAATCGCTCCAGGGCTTGCGTATATTCTTCAATCTTTCGCATATTGTCGCCCATAGTCAATGGGTATTCATCAATAATTTTCTTCAGCTTGGAATATTCCGGAAGTCCACTAAGAATGTACGCCATGACCGTTTGCTCACCCAAACCGTGATGCTCCTGAGCCGTAGTCGCAATCGTAATGCCACGGCGAAAAACGACTTTTCCCGTGTAATCATTATCCGTGCCCGCCAATATTCCAAACAGCGTCGACTTACCAACGCCGTTACGGCCAACCACACCGACTTTCTCGTCATCGTCCACACTGAACTTGACGTCTTTCATTAACGTCTTATCGCCAAAACTTTTTTCAGTAATGTGAATGTCGGCTATCATGCTTGAGATATTGTAACATAAGTCATATTTCAGCCGCACCAAACTAGTCTAAATATACTGTCGCGTTAAGTTTTGTTATAATATAATCCATGTCGAAGCCAAAAGCTAAAAAACCAGCCACACAGAATATTGTCAATCGTCGCGCACGGTTTGATTATGAACTTGGCGAAGAAATCGTTGCCGGCTTGGTTTTAACTGGAATGGAAGTGCGAGCCGCCAGAGAAGGCCATGTCCAACTTAAAGGTTCATTTGTTAGCTTAAGAAACGGCGAATTGTGGCTAAATAATGCCAGCTTTTCACTGCGATTAAACGTTCGCGGAGAAGCAAATAGCCGTTCAGTCGACACTTCGGCGCGGAAATTATTGGTAAGTAAAAAACAATTGTCCAATTTTACAGAAGCCAAAAAACAGGGAATGACAATTGTCCCAACCAAATTGTTGACCAACGGAAAATTTATTAAAGTTGTAATTGCGCTCGGAAAAGGTAAGAAAAATTACGACAAGCGCCAAGCCATCAAACGCCGCGACCAAGACAGGGAAACCAGGCGACTCATCTCTAATAGATAATCGCATTGACTACGAACCAGGCTCAGAATTTATTGATTTTCGCGTGCGTCAATTAGCTTTTGATAGAGCTTTTCAAGCTTCTTCACTTGACTTCGCTCCGTAAACTTGTTGGCTAATTTTTTACTTTCAGCACTAAATTCTGCTTGTTTTTTCGGACTTTTTAGAATTGCAATCACTTTTTCTGCTACGCTTTCTGGATTATTCTCCGCAAAATAGCCATTAACTCCGTCCTTCACAACCTCTGAAACTTCCTTGTCAATAATAACAATCGGCTTTCCAGCGTGAGCAGCCTCGTGAAGAACCCAGCCTTGCGTATCTTTAAGCGAAGGAAAAGTAAACACCTTCATCACTTTATACGCCACGCCCAAATCTTCTCGCGGCATGGCACCAGTAAAGATAATCCTATCCGCGAAATCCGTCTCAGCCGCCATTTTTTCCAAAGTTTTTCGATATTCAAAATCGCCAACAAACAATAGCTTCGATTTCGGACGAGCTTCGGCAATAAACTCACTAAACGCCTGAATCAAAATTGGCAAATTCTTTTCCTCGCCCAAACGCCCCACAAAGCCAAATACTTCATCTTTTTCATCAAGACCCCATTGCTCGCGAAATTCCGCAACTCGTTTCGCGCTTGCCCGCGGAAGAGCATTCACGCCGTTTGGCATTAAAGTAACATCGTACGTGTAATCTTCGGTCTGCCAAGATTCCAATTGATCACGGCTTTTACGCGACAGGGCAATCACCGCATCCGCCTTACTGTATAAAATAGTAATGACGCGCTCAATAATATCTTTATTCCATTTCGTTACGCCACTACGCGGACGATAAAGCTTAGCAACTTCCAGCAAATCTTGTCCGTTCAATTTCACCGACAATGGAAAAACTACTCCCGCCAACGCCAAAACTCCCGGCAAAACTGCAGGATAATGATCGACGAACTCATATAGATCCGTACAATGCTGGATAATCAAAGGAATATTATTTTTCTTCGCCGCCTTCACTCCCAATAGCCCAATTTGCGATGGTGTAAAAATATGTACCACATCCAAATTCATATTGGCAATTTGACGCTGCACCACAGGAGGGAAGAACACCGACGTGTCATAATCATCAAAGAACGCACCCGTAATTGAGCGGAAACGAATTATTCGACTATTTTCATCTTCGTGGAGGAGTTCGGCTTGCTTGGACGGACTAATAGACTTTGCTGGGCAAAAAACATAAACCTCATGCCCCAAAGCTTCCAGCTCGCGCTTTAATGATTCAACAACGTAAACGATACCGTTAATGGACGGTCTGTAGCTGTCCGTAAAAAGTCCTATCCTCATAATAGCCCCATTATACCATTTATATCAGCGATCGATAAAATTCGACCAATCGTTCAGCGCCAGCACTGCTGTCAAAACGTTTGGCAATCTTTTCTGCTAATCGGCATTGTTGGCTATAAAATTTCTTATTTCGCCTCAGTTTATCTACTTGATTCACAAAGTCACCATCAGACGAAGCCATTACCGCCCCATCTCTAAATGTTGTGTCATAATCAGAAATATCTCGCAAGACAACAGGCAATCCTGCAGCAGCAGCCTCAACAACAACCAAACCGAAGGTTTCCTGCTCGCTCGGCAATACAAATACATCGGCCGCACGGTAATAGTCAGCAACCTCATCGAGTGGTATCACACCAGTAAATTTCAAATTCTTTGGCGGATTATTCATCATTCTTTGCATAGCACCATTCTCAGCCGCGATCACTCCAAACGGCACGCCGCCGACCCATACAAACTCCACATCAGGCATCTTTTCTGCCATATCAAAAAACACATCGACACGTTTACGTGGCTGCACTTGACCATTTCCAACAACCACAAAAGCATCATTGCTAATGCCAAGCTTTCGTCTAGCAGATTTCTTCTTCGCCGGTGAATTGGCATATTTTGCCGTATCTATAGTGTTGTATAGTACAGAAATTGGCTTCTTGACACCAATTTTTTCCAGTTCATTCTTTGTATAATCAGATACCGCTAAGACCAAGTCAGCTTTATTGTAAAACCATCGTAAATACGCGCGAGCAAGTGGCTCTAGCAACTTCGCGCCCTTAATACTGCCTATAAAAGAAGCTGGTACAACATGAGCAGACACGACCTTCTTTCCGCCAGATTGACGCATTTTTTTCATCGAATACAGTCCAGTAGTTTGTACATGGACGATATCCGCATCTAACCGAGCCTTATTCACCGCAATATCAATATCATTACGATCTTTAAGCGCATTTGTCATCTCTACAAAGGCCGTATGCACACCATGACCCTGAACGGTGAATTCGCTCTCAGAAATCATATCAACAATTAGTTTTTTATCGTCTTTCTTACTCATATCTACAGTATATCAAATAATTATTCCGCCAATATCAATTCGGCAACCAGTTCTGGGCTATCCAACACCGACAAATGTCCCGTATCAAGCTCCACAAATTTATCAATTTTTACACCATCGGCGGCGTTCACAGGAAGCGAAATCTTGTCTCGTCGCCCAACTATCAATCCCGTAAATTCGCGCTCAGAAATAATGATTTTTTCACCCCGAGAAATATCCCGCGCAATTTTCGATTGCTCCAAATATTGCCGCCGCGTTACTTGCGTATTTTTCGTCAGCCACCGTATCAAATCCACGACATTTTTCCGTCTATTATTCACCAAACACAGCCCACGGAACACCGAAAAGTAATAGTTCAAATAAATATATTGATTCATCCGACGAGTGCGGTAAAAGAACGACGAGGAAATTCTCGACATAACCGAAGTTTTCATCGGAGGACTGATGTACCAAATTTTCTGGCATTGCATTTTATTTGCAGCCAAACATCCAAGTGAATGAGCAACAACCTCGTCAATTGACACACCTTTAACGCCAAAAGCCGACATCAAATTCATCGCCCAATTTTCAATATCGCTCATTTTCATATTTTTTATCAATTGACTTCTGCCGTGAGAAGGCAAGTCAACAAACATCAAATTCGCGTCATTTTTCAGGTAATAAGCTAACGGAATCATTCCGTGAAAATCGCCACCAATGCCGTGAATTAGCAAAATAGTTTTATTCGAGCCGCCTTGATAAAAATAGCAAGCAGTTTTCACTCCTCCGACGTCCATAAAATCGCTTGATATTTCGCCCAAAAACTTATCGTACATTGGTAGCATATTCATTAAATTATATCATCACGGTATAATAAAATTATGAAGCTTTTCTCTTGGAACGTAAACGGCATTCGCGCAGTTATAAATAAGGGTGAATTTGCGAAGTTCATCGACACGTACAATCCAGATATTCTGTGCCTGCAGGAAACTAAGGCCACCAGAGATCAGGTTGAAATTGACCTGCCGAATTATCACGAGCACTTCTATTCCGCCGCCAAAAAAGGCTACTCCGGTACGGCGATTTTCTCTAAAATCCCGCCCTTAAGTTGGCGCGACGGTTTTCCGCCGAACATCATTGAGCAGTTTGATTTAACGGGCGATGAATACGGCAATCCAGCCGACGAAGGACGAATTATCACCGCCGAATTTGACGATTTTTGGGTTGTCAATTGCTATACTCCAAATTCAAAAGGAGATTTAAGCCGATTAGATTTGCGATATAAAAAATGGGACAAGGCAGTGCTGGCTTATCTGGAAGAATTGGAATTATCAAAGCCAGTCCTTTATTGCGGCGATATGAACGTGGCGCATCAGGAAATTGACTTGGCAAATCCAAAGCCCAACGTTGGCAAACATGGCTTCACCGACGAAGAAAGGGAAGGTTTTCAGAACTATTTGGACGCTGGATTCACAGACACTTTCCGGGCGGCTTTCCCCGAAAAAACTGGCGCGTATACTTGGTGGACACACTGGGCAAACGCCAGAGCGCGAAATGTTGGCTGGCGGATTGACTATTGGCTGGCATCGCGTGAAATTGCAAATCGTGTTACTAATCCGCAAATTCATCCAGAACAGATGGGCAGCGATCATTGTCCGGTGAGTATCGAGGTAAATTTGTAATGGATATGAAATTTTGGCAAAAACAAGAACCAGGGAAGCCACTTTTTCCAGATGTCGAATGGAACAAGCCAGAACGACGCGACCAAGCGGGAAAATTAGGAATCATCGGCGGTAACAAATTAGGCTTTTTAGCAGTGGCAGAAAGTTACCAAGAATCTCTTAAAACTGGCGTGGGTGAGGCTCGTGTTTTACTCCCTGACGCCTTGAAAAAAAATGTTCCCGCGAATATGACCGACGTTTTATTCGCACCGACAAACCAATCAGGAAGCCTGGCAAACGAAGCGCTCACCGAAACTTTGGCGCTGGAAAGATGGGCGGATGTATTGCTATTATGCGGCGACGCTGGACGGAATAGTCAAACGGCAATCGTCTACGAAGAATTGATCAAAAAGTCAGAAATTCCCGTCGTGCTGACGCGAGATGCGATTAACCTTGTGCAAAATAGTTTTCAGGAAATTCTGGACAATCCGCACGTGGTTTTCGTGGCAAGTCTGGCGCAAGTTCAGAAAATATTCCGCGCAATTTTTTATCCAAAAATGATTACGTTCAGCATTCAATTGTCACAACTCGTTGAAGCGCTGCACAAATTCACCATCACATATCCCGTAACAATTTGCGTTTTTCATGCCGACAATTTAATAATCGCCCACAGCGGAGAAGTCGTCACCCAAAAATGGGACGCACCAATGGCAATTTGGCGGGGAACCGTCGGCGCCCGCGCCGCAAGCTACTTGATTTGGTCGCCGAAAGCGCCGCTAGCAGCAATCAGTACCGCTATTTGCAAAATATAGCTTCTTATAAATATCTACTTGACATTACGTACAATTAGTTGTATTATACTAACAAGCTTTCGCTCGGACTTGTCAAAGGGCGAAAGTAGCCCTTGGTCATGAGTGTAAGAACACTTCTCGAAAGGAAGCGTCATGAAAATCGGACCTCTCTTCATCATGGTTACAGCATTAGCGGCGGTCGTCGCCGCTTCCGCCGCAATCGGGGCACTGCTTGGGATGCTAATCGCATTCCTGCTTGCCGCAGACATGTCCTCCGCGGCCCCCATTGGGGCACTAGGCGGAGGCTTCACCAGCTTCATGTTCCTGCTGAACGCAGGAATGAATGGGGGAGGAAAGGGGCTGTAAAGCCCGCAGAAAGGAAACAGCTTGCCTGGAAGGCTATAAAGCCTCGGTAGCGCCTTTCTGCGGGCTGTTTTCTTTGCATAAAAAAATCGCCCAAAATGGACGATTATCGCCTGAA
Organism: Candidatus Minimicrobia sp. QA0096; assembly: GCF_963967315.1. Lineage (NCBI taxonomy): Bacteria > Candidatus Saccharimonadota > Candidatus Minimicrobia > Candidatus Minimicrobia sp. QA0096. The sequence goes on along the minus strand of NZ_OZ017288.1, from coordinate 83,255 downwards.
GCTGCCTCTGGTACCGCGGGCCGGACTTGAACCGGCACGAGCTATTGCTCACCAGATTTTGAGTCTAGCGCGTCTACCAATTCCGCCACCGCGGCACAAGAGAACGCTCCAAGCTACCGTATGATTGTAACACAACTAACAATTTCTCACAAGCACGACTTTTATTTGATATCAATTTGACGTATAATGAAAGAAGTTATGTATCCGACGGATGATCAATCAAACGGTCGAGTGGGCATGCCGGTATCAGATCAGCGCCGATCTCTCACGCCGCCAACTCGCGACTCAGCAGCCTCACGAAATGCCGCTGCTGATGTTATTCGTGGACAGCTTGACGCTATTTATTCCAGAACAGAAGAGCAAAATTCTGCGCCAGAAAAAGCTCAGCCGCAATCATTTTCCGCTCAATTACAATCAAAACCCGAAGTCCGATCAGAACAGCCTAAGACACAAATATCCAAACCTCAGCAAATCTCAACAACGCCACAGCCAGAGCTAAAAAAAGACTCCGTCAATCACGCTATGCGGACGACGCCAATTGCCCAAACCCAGATTCAGCCAAAGCCGCAAATTAGCAATTCCGCTCCCGTAAACCAAACCGCTCAAACTCAAAATTCAGCCGTCCACACTCAAGTTTCAGCCGACCAATGGAAGCAATACCACAGTGCTTGGCAGAAATATTATCAGATGTATTACGAGCGTTACTACGCTGGCGACATCGCGGCAAAAAACCGTGAGATTTCTCGATTGACGAGGGAAAATCAGAATATCACGCCAGTAATCAGCGAAGACGAACCGCTGGACCCACAAAAAGCAGCCATAAAAGAACTCCGCAGTCAAATTCAGCAAAAGGTTCGCGACTCCGCAAATAAGGTGAAAAAATCCCGGCATTTCGTTCCGGCGATTGCTGGGTTATCGGTGCTATTAGTCTTCATGTTTTTGCAATATAACCGCGTTATTTTCGGCGCGGTCGCAGCCTACACAACACCTGGTGCAATTAACCCGCAAAATATCATTGTTGACGCCTCCACGGACGTAACTGTCGGACCAGAACCTAGGATTATCATCCCAAAGATTAACGTTGACGCGCCAGTTATTTACGGCGCCGCTAGCGACACGAAATCGCAATCAAAAGCCATGGAGAAGGGAGTGGCTCACTTTTCAATTCCTGGCGCCAGCGCCGTGCCAGGCGAAATCGGAAATGCCGTATTTGCCGCGCACTCCAGTAACGACGCTTTCGCTGGTGGCGATTATAAATTCGTCTTTGCTCAGAATGAGAAGTTGGTCAAGGGCGACATTATTTACATGAATTACAATGGGAAACGCTACACTTATAAAATAACATCAACAGAAGTTGTTATGCCGACCGAAGTTTCAAAAGTTCAGATTAACACGGATAAACCAATGCTGACACTTGTAAGTTGCGTGCCTTTAGGAACCGCAGAGAAACGACTTCTTATCTTCGCAGAACAAATTAGCCCAGACCCGAGCAAAGCTACCGCGACGTCAGAATCCAGCTCAAATCAGCAGCAAAGCAACAAATCAAATATCCCAGGAAAACCCGAGCCGACTTTGCTTGAGAAATTATTCGGCGGTCGATAAACTAGCTATTTAATTAAATAGCCCAACAGATCCATTGTCCATATTCATCTTACTCAGGACAATTTTTCCAGAAGCGTTGGTCGTTAATCCGTAAACGTATCGCTGATTCGAGGACAAAACAGAATCCAAACCAGGCTTAACGTCTATCAACGTATGAGCATTCGTGCCGTCAAACTCACGAATCTCCATTTTTCCCGACGCAGAAACGCTACGAATATAGAAGTTGTCAAGCCACTTCACTTCCTGCGCCACACCAATATTAAACGCGCTCGACAATTCTTTACGCTCCAAATCGTAAGTCTGCAGTACCGCGCCGTTTTGCGCCACGATAAATCGCCCAGCATTGTCCATCATCACGTTCGCAGTCACATTGTCAGTTTTAATGGTCTTTGCCGTTTTTAAGAACTCTTTTTGGCGGTCCTTAGAATCCGAAATGTCGCCTCTATAAATTGTCATATTTTTGCCATCAGTCAAGACCACGGTATCTTTATTGAAATAACGAGAAATTCGAATTACCGGGGTAGAATCACTAGCAAAGGTGCCGATCACAAATGACTCTTTCCAATCTCGCTTCCAAATTCCTGCCACTTTTTTACCGTCAATAACAGCCAGATAGGACAAACGATCGTCGCCGTAAAGCTTGAAAGATTCGACGCCAACTAAAATTGGACTGGAAATTGTCGAGCTATCAAGATCAACTCGCCTCAATTCGCCAGTTTCCTGCAAAGCGTAAACCGTGTGCGCGCCAGTCCCCGCAAAGCCAATTTGCTTAATTGCAAAACCAGTCATCGCCGTAACGTCAATAATTTTCTCCGGATTTTCTCTATCAAAAACCAACCACTGCACGCCCGTAGCGTTATTTTCCGCCGGATACGAATGTTTCACTAGCGCGTAACGAGAATCGCGGTCCCACTCCGACACGGTAAACGTATGATTGTCAGAAGATAGGGAATAGCCAGCCAAAACGCTCGTGCTTAATGCATGCTCCGTGAACTTTTCCTTATCTTTGTTCGTATCGCGAATGTCGCCAATTGTCAAAATCGGAGTTTTATCCTTAACGCTAAATCCCATCAAGAAATTACCAGCTGGCGACAGAGAAACGGATTGTAATGAGTCGAATGTTTTTACTTCGGTGGTTTCGCGTTTTGTCGGAATCAGTCTGGCGTAATTCAAATTCGTCACGGTATCAGATTTGATATTCAGCGTTTTTTGCCACGGTTCGTATTTGTCTAATTTCATCGAAAAAGTGTGCTTGCCAGGAAGAACGGTGCTTTTCGTCGGAGTGCGGCGCAGCTCCATATCGTCAACATAAACCAGCGCCCCGCCAGGATGTGATTCGTATTGAACAAGTCCGGTTTGTTGCAATTCTTTCGTATTTGGATCAAACGTATAGCCGAGCATTCTAAACGTCAAAAACGTAAGAAGAATTATAAGTGATAATGTCATCAGCGTGTACACAAAGGTCCGCCGTGCGAGCTCTTTAGTGCGATTCTTTTTCTGGTACATAATTACGAAAATTATAACATATTTTTACACTTGAAAAAACCTTAGGCGATTTGTAATATAATATACAGGAATAAACATTAGGGGGATTAATGGCAAGTAAAAACTACGTGGTTATCAATGGACGAGCTTACAACACTATTACTGGAATGGTAATGGATGATATTAAGATTGAAAAATCTGAGATAGAAAAAGAACAATCAATCAGTAAGCGTGGCACATCTGTATCAAATATTCACGCCGCACACGTTCAGAAATCTAGCACATTGAATCGTCGGCACGTTAAAATGCCGCAGCGCACACCATTGGCCGCCAAACCCCAGAAAGCTCGCGTCGACGTGAAGCAACATGTCGCCGTGAAGAAGCTTTCTACGCCAATTGTCAGCAAGCCAGCTCCTCAGAAAATCGCCATTAACCGCCCAGCCGAAGCTCACCCCGTTACTCGTCGCGCCCAACAAAGACCTCTTAGCGTTAACACTAAATTGCGAAAAGAACGCCAGCCTCTGGCTATGAATAACAATTCGCTTGTCGCCGTCGCTCCGCAAAAAATAGAAAAGCCAGTTGCAAAAACCGCTCATCAATTGAAAAACGAAGCGATTGAGAAAGCTCTGTCGAATGAAATCATTAGCAATAAAAAAGCACGTCGACGCCAGAAAAAGGGCGGTGCCTTGCGTTGGTTTAATACGTTTTCTGTTGGTTTTGCGGTGATGCTACTCGGTGGCTATTTAACGTACCTGAGTATGCCAAATATCTCTATAAAAATGGCAGCCGTTCAATCGGGAATTGACGCCAAATATCCAGGCTATAAGCCAGACGGCTACGCCTTAAACGGACCTATCAAATTCAAATCGGGAGAGGTCTCTATGAAATATGCCTACGCCGACGGAAGTTCAGGATACACCATAACCCAGCAAAAAAGCGGTTGGAATTCATCAGCTGTGAAAGAATTCTTCTCTGAAAAGCACAAGAATCCAAACACCACGATGATCGACGGATTGACAATTTACAGCGGCGGAAAAGAAGCGGCTTGGGTGAACGGCGGGATTTTATATCAAATCAGTGGCGACGCGAACCTCTCAAGCAGTCAAATTGAAAAAATTGCCACCAGTCTGTAACTCATCAGATAACGTGCTATAATTTACTCATGACTATTAGAACTCGTTTTGCGCCAAGTCCGACTGGCTATATTCACTTAGGCAACGTTCGCACCGCGCTATACACATACCTTGTTGCCAGGGCGCATCAGGGAGATTTCATCTTACGCATTGAAGATACAGACCAAGCTCGGTTCGTCGAAGGCGCAGAAGAAATGATTTTGGAAACCTTAAATTGGCTAGGGCTAAATTGGGACGAGGGGCCAAATCTTAACAATCCAAAAGAAGAGTCTGGCAATTTTGGTCCATATCACCAAACAGATCGCCGTGATATTTACATAAAGTGGGCAAAGAAAATGATTAGCGAAGGACTAGCTTACGCCGATCCGTACACGCCTGAAGAAGTGCAAGTTTTCCGCGACAAAGCCAAGGCTGAAAAGCGAGCATTCTTATACCGCGACCATCGTCCAGAAAATCCGCCAGAGTGGCAACTTGGAATGCCGCTACGCTTCAAGGTTCCGGAAATTAAGCGATATTCCTGGACAGATGCCGTTATGGGCGAGTTGTCAGCCGGGCCAGAAGCCTTGGACGATTTTATTCTCATCAAAGCAGACGGACTACCAACTTACAATTTTGCGCACATCATTGACGATTTCGAAATGCAAGTCACGCACGTGATTCGCGGCTCGGAATACATTGCCAGTACGCCTAAATATCTGTCGCTTTACAAAGCACTTAAAATTACGCCACCAATTCTGGCGCACGTGCCACACATTATGGCGCCATCGGGAAATAAAAAGCTTGGCAAGCGTGACGGTGCTAAAAGCGTAACTGAGTATCGATCAGAGGGAATTTTGCCAGAAGCAATGCTTAATTTCTTAGCGCAACTTGGGTGGAACGACGGCACGGAGCAGGAAATTTTTAGTAAAACGGAGTTAATTGAGAAGTTCTCACTCGATCGCGTTCAGAAATCTGGCGCGCGATTTGACGAACAACGACTCATTTGGCTTAACGGTCAATGGATTCGCTCGCTTAGCTTAGATGATCTTTATTCTCGCTGCCAATCATTCTGGGGCGAAGAAGCCAAAAACGCTGATGAATCGTATAAAAAACGCGTTCTGGGATTGGCGCAAGACCGCTTGAAAACATTGCAGGATTTGCCAAAGTTAACAAGCTATTTCTTCGTTGAGCCTGAAATTGACACGGAATTGATTGATGGAAATAAGCAACTTCGCAAATTGACCGACGACGAACGGCGAGAGTTATTGTCAATTGCTCGCCAAGAATTCGAGAAAATTACAGATTGGACGCCAGAAACAATTCAGAATTGCCTTAATGAATTACTGGAAACGACGGGGCAGAAGCCGGGGATTTTGTTTAGCCTGGTGAGAATTGTGACAACATGGGCGCCGTTTAGTCCGCAACTTAACGATACGTTGGCGCTAATTGGTAAGGAAAAAACTCTGCAAAGAATCGATAATTATCTACAAAAATAGTTTATTCGTGCGTCGAAAATGCTATACTAAGCATAAGCATGAATGTTGAAAAAATAGATAAATCAGGACAAAAAAAGAACGCTCGCTGGGAGTCGTTCAAAGAATGGGTAAAAAAGCATATCCTGGCAATCGTACTCGTGGTGAGCGTGATGGTTATTGCTGGAGTTTTCATAATTGCAATTCACTCCATAAAATACGAGCAGACCGCTAGCGTGGAACTGAAATTGCCAACTAAAAAACCCGCACCGAAGAAGTTTTATTCGCCGCTAACTGGCGTGGAAATCGCGAACGAAGCCGCCGCAAAGCTGCCTGTAACTGGCGTGATGATTGAGAATAGTCCAGCCGCCAGACCGCAGTCAGGACTGAAGAAAGCTGGTGTGGTTTATGAAGCCGTGGCGGAGGGCGGAATCACTAGGTTTTTGGCTCTGTACCAGGGAGAAAAGCCGGCGCTAATCGGTCCAGTTCGAAGCTTAAGATTATACTATCTGAGCTGGGCGGCGCCATATCAAGCATCAATCGCGCACGTTGGCGGAAGCCCCAACGCTTTATCTCAAGTCAGAAACGGCAATTATCGTGACATCGATCAGTTCTTTAACGATGGATCATACTGGCGATCTCGCGACCGCTACGCGCCGCACAATGTCTATACTTCAGGAGAAAAACTTGACCAATTGAACAGCGCAAAAGGCTATAATAATTCCGAATTCACCAGCTTCGCACGAGCAGACGGCAAGCCTGTCGAATCGCCAAACGCCACATCTGTAAACATAAATCTCAGCGGCTCACTCTACAACACCTCATACGCTTACGACAAGGCGTCGAATTCTTACCTCAGGAGCATGGCTGGCGCGCCACATACCGATAGGGAAGATGGGCAAATTGCCCCAAATACTGTCGTAGCTATGGAAGTTGGCGTTGAAGCTCGGGCTCAAAATTACGATGGATACGAAGATGTCAAAACGACAGGATCCGGCAAGGCTTACATTTTCCAAAACGGCACAGTCGCCACCGCCACTTGGTCAAAAGCAGACATAAATTCGCCGCTTAAATTGACAGACGAATCCGGAAAAGACATCGCCTTAAATCGCGGACAAACATGGATTGCAGCCTTCACACCAGGAAGGGGAAGTGTTTCATGGCAATAGATCCGGCATCTAAAACCTTGCGCGAGTACAAACAATATTATTACCGAAAAGTCATATTAGTCCTATTATCAGCGAGCGCCTGTATCATATTAGGACTGGGAATCGCACTCCACTTCACGGCAATTTCCATATCCCAGCTAAATTTTTGGATTATCATTTTAATTACCGCTATCTTGCAAATCCTATTTTCAATTTCTATCGTTAAAATCATCGCTGCGCCGCTTAATAAAATTCTGGCGGCACTTTCTCATAAAATTGGCGAACTAACCACCGACACTCCACCAAATCCTAACGATAAACGCTACGAAAAAACTGGGTTTAAGACGGCGCTTCAGGCGATTTATGGCGATTATCAACCAGAGCAAAAACCAACTAGTGACAACGACAAGCCAAAAATTCCGCTAACTCAAGCTCTAAATCAAACCAGCACTGGCGTCGTGATTCTTAATTCCAATCAGAAGATTATCTTCGCCAATTCCGCCGCCCCGATTTCCAGGAACGCAAAAGGCGAGGATTTTCTGGCGCTTGATTTTCTAAACGAACCGAGCATTTCCGATTGGCTTCACGAAATCTCCAATGAGAAAATTAAAGCAGAACATCGCTGGCAACGCATTGGCACCAACCCTGACATCATCCAAAAAACGCGGATTTTTGATATCGTGGCTTCATTTGAGAAAGGCGCCGCCGCCGAAACTGTCATTTTCCTCATCGACAAGTCTAAAGGATATTTGCCAGAAGAAGAGGACCTTAATTTCATCTCATTTGCTGCTCACGAACTCCGCGGACCGATTACAGTTATTCGTGGCTATCTGGACATTATCAATGAAGAGTTTTCTGGGCGCTTGCAGGGCGACGAAAGGCAGCTTCTTGATAGGCTGGTCGTTTCGTCCAACCGCTTGTCTAGTTACATTGACAACATTCTTAACGTTGCCAGATATGATAGGCACCACTTGAAGGTTTATTTATTAGAAGACACTGTCGCTAATATTTACGCCTCGATTGCCGATGATATGCAACTTCGCGCCTCGACTCAACACAGAATGCTCAGCGTCAATATTCCAGATGACCTGCCGACAGTAGCCGCTGACCACGGAAGTATTGGGGAAGTGATTGGTAATCTAATTGACAATGCCATTAAGTACAGTTTTGAGGGCGGATCCGTTACGGTTTCTGCCGAACAAAAGGGCGACTTCGTGGAAGTGTCTGTCGCTGATAATGGAATTGGTATGCCGGCAAATGTCGTGGACAATTTGTTCCACAAGTTCTATCGATCGCACAGATCACGCGAGGCCGTGGCTGGGACGGGAATTGGGCTTTACATCTGCAAAGCTTTTGTCGAATCTCACGGCGGCTCGATAATCGCTAGATCCCGCGAAAACGAAGGCTCGGTTTTCTCGTTCACTTTGCCAATTTATGCTACAGTTAAAGATAAATTGTTAGAAGACGGCCAATTAAATAATCAATTGATACGAAAGGGCGGCGGCTGGATAAAAAATCACGCCATGTATAAGGGCTAGGAGGAATTATGATAAAGACAATTTTATGCGTGGAAGATGACCGATTTATTGGCGAAATGTATGTCAGGAGTCTGCAAAAAGCAGGCTACGATGTGACGTGGGTGGTCGATGGAAATGACGGGCTAGTGGCGGCGCGCAACCAGAACTTTGACTTGATAATCTTAGACTTGATGCTGCCAGAACAGCGCGGCGACCAGATTTTAGACGCACTGAGAAATAACAATGTCGATTTGGTTCCGAATAGTAAGATTTTGATTATGACCAATTTTGAGCAAGACGAAGCTTCGCGTAAATCCGTCATGAGTCGCGTCGATGGATACCTGATTAAAGCCGACATTACGCCGCGGAATTTGATAGAAGTCGTTAAGCAGATGAGCAGCGACGACTAAAAATATTATGATTAGTAGGAACAATCTTGTAGGAGATCCTTCTATGAGAGCAACGATCGGCATCGGACACGAGGTTAGTGGCATCAGAGCTCAGATAGTAGCTTATTTAAGCAAACTGAGAGGCTATTACGTTAGAGAGGGTCTATGAGAGATAGCCATACATCTTTAGATGAAGTTATAAAAGCGCTTACCGACAACCCCCACATTTCCGAACTGCATCTTTTTGGCTCACGAGCAACAGAAAAGAGCGATGAACTTTCTGACATTGACTTAACCGCTACCTCGCCGCACCCAGCCGCCGCCGAAGCCTACGCTCGTAAAAGTTTGGCGGATAAATTTGGCTTGAGCGCGGTCTACACGATCAAGAATGATGAACATGAAATTGCCCGAACTTTTTGTCTGAGCGGTATGAGCCCGTTTCATAAAATTGACATTGGGTTTTCGCTACCTAGTGAGGTCAAGTTTTTTCCAAACTCTAGACTCATTTTAAAAAACAACAAACCACAGAAGCCTAACATTGAATTCAAAAAATGGACAGAACCACGCGCCGAGCACGATTATTTCGACGTGATGATGGGCTCGTTGCGCTACATCAAGCACCGCCGTCGCGGCGAAAATTGGCAGGCGTACAAATGCTACCGCGGCTTTATTGAGCAGCTGGCGAATGCACACGCGGCGAGTAACTCACCGCACAGTATATATAAAGAGCTAGACATACAAGGCAATGATGAAATTCTAAAGCTATTTTTTGCGGGCGACATCCACGAAAAAGAGCGAAAATACTACGAATTTATCAAAAACCGCGCCGAAAACGAGCAGCTTTTGCCGGGGTTTAGCAGGGACTTACAGGAAATTTGGGAAAATTATCTAGATGGCTGAAATCAATAAAAAATCACTTAACTGGCCCATAGTACACGAAGGTTTAACGAGCGACGACTTAGCGTTAATAGTCAAATCAGTAAAAAGTATGGAGGCAAACGTATAATGAAAGCAATTTTCAAAAATACTAAAGATCATAAAAAACATTTTACCGCAACAGGATATACTGTTAATAAAAACCGTACCAAAATGCTACTTATCCATCATAAAGGCTTAAATAAGTGGCTGCCCCCTGGTGGTCATATTGAAGACAACGAAGTTCCGCATGAGGCAGCTATACGCGAAGTTTACGAGGAAACTGGCGTAATGGCCATACCGATAAAAGATGATGAAAACGATCTAGCCCTAAAAGGTATAAAAGAGGCGCAAATTCCACGACCGTACGCTTTGATGTATCAAATTATACCAAAAAGCAAGAAAGATGTTGAACATATCCATCTTGATATGGTATTTGCTCTTGAGGCTGATGATTCCGACAAGATTACCGCACAGTATAAGGAAGTTCACGATGTTAGATGGGTGACAAGGAAGAGTTTAATAGATGAATATGACACATTTGACTCAGTAAGGAGTTTTGCTAGAAGCATGCTCAAGTGATAAGTCCATATACACATTCACTTCACGTACCGCCCAATTATACAGCTCGTACAAACCTATCAAGGTCGTATTCGCCCAGGAAAATCAACGTAGAATAATAAAAAGTGTCCTTCTATGGACTCCCACGGCGTCTCACATGCAGCGCAATTTATAACCTACTCACCCTGAAGGTTACCCTTGCGCATCCTTTTGACCACACACCACAATTAAAGTAAAATTTATAGTATGCCTCATATACACAACCAGCCTGGCCAGCACGATATATGTGTTAGCGGATATATCGTGAAAATAACAGAGGGTGCTGAACCTCGGATTATTTTACATAAGCACCGCAAGCTAAACAAGTTATTGCAGTTTGGTGGGCATGTCGAGCTGGACGAGACACCGTGGCAAGCGGTCTTACGGGAAATAGTCGAAGAATCTGGCTACGACAAAAACCAGCTGAGGTTGTTACAGCCGAGTTACAATAGACTTGCTTCATTGCCTGGAGTGAAACTGCATCCTCAACCGATCGCGATTCACACATATCCTGCTGGTGGCGGGCATTATCACACGGACATAAGTTATGCGTTTATTACTTCGGAAAATCCGACACATGATATAGCTAGCGGCGAATCCAACAACATCAGCCTCTTTAACTTGAGAGATTTAAAGAATCTTACATCAAAACAAATATACGACAACGCCAAAACCATCGCTATGTATACTTTAACCGCAGTGGTTGAGGAATGGGACGAGGTGGATTTGTTACTTTATGAACTCTAGGCCGCCCCTAGACTAGACCATCTACGTACGGTTTGTAGTATGTGTATATACGAAAAGCTGAAGAATATTGAGAATTGAAGCATACTACTTCACAAATTAAAAAAACACCTTCATGTAGATGTTTTTTAATAAGTTAACTATTTTTGGTGACCCCACCGGGAATCGAACCCGGGTTGCCAGGATGAGAACCTGGTGTCCTAACCGCTAGACGATAGGGCCGTAACTCCATAGATTATACCACGAAAAGGGGAGGCTTGTCTACTTTTCCGCATCCATACAACCTCTACGTCATATTTATCACTTGAGATTTTTCTGAAAATTCGCCATAATAAAACTATGAAAAAGGGCGGGATTTACTTTAAGCCTCACGCAATTTCCAGATTTTGGTTAAGACGGTTGTGTGAAGTGGCATTACTGAGCTGTTTCACGATCATTCTTTTATATGCATGGGCGCGATTTATACCGACCGGTTATCAATTGCCAATCGGATTATCTGTCTCAGATTTGGCGGCTGGCGTGGCAGGAATCGGCAGCTTAATTGTGCTGATTTTATGCTTTTGGCTTCCCAGAAAACACGAAACTGGTATTGGAATTTTCGTATATTTGTTAACCGTCACTGTCGCCACAACCACCATAATTACCAGCGGCGGAGTCGTTTCACCATTCCTGGTTATGTGGATTATCGTGGCAATTTTCGCAGGATTTTTCGGCGCAATAATCTTAGGAATAATGGGGCTTTTGGTTATTTTACAGATTATAGCTACCAGCGTTCAACAGGGAATAAATATACAATTCATCATCGGCTACCTATTCTTCGGATTTTTGCCTTTGATTTTCAGCCTTGTTTTATGGATTCGCCGCCAAAAAACTGACAACAACACATCCAGCTTAGAGAATAGACTTTCCGCGGTTGAAAGTAAGTCTGATGTGGTGATTAATGCCATCGACGACGGCGTTCTAGCTATTTCTAAAGACGGTAACATCGAACTGATAAATCCATCCGCCCAACAAATCATCGGCTGGGACCAAGGCGACGCACTCGGACTCAACTGGAAAAGCGTCTTAAAACTCGTCACCTCAGACGGAAAAGACGTAGAGGACCTCGAAAATCCAATAGCCCAATCCTTATCAAAAAACCAACCAACTCATAACGATAAATTATTCCTATTAACCAGCTCTGAAAAACGCATTTTAGTGTCAATCGTCAGCTCTCCAGTTGGCACTGAGGGCGAAGGAGTTATCGTAGTTTTCCGCGACATCACCAAAGAAAAAGCCGAGGAACGCGAGCAAGCCGAGTTCATCTCCACCGCCAGCCACGAGATGCGTACGCCAGTTGCGTCAATTGAGGGCTATTTGGGTCTGGCGTTAAATCCAGCCACCGCTCACATCGACGAGAAAGCCCGCGACTTCATCACCAAGGCTCACGAATCGGCGCAACATCTGGGACGATTGTTCCAAGATCTTCTCGATATCAGCAAAGTTGAAGACGGGCGAATGAAAAACAACCCGAAAATCATCAACGTAAACGAATTTTTGAAGGATATTTTTGATGGTTTAGCGACAAAAGCTAGCGAAAAGCAGCTCAATTACATCTTTATGCCAGACATAATTGATGAGGGTAAGGAGAAGTCGCTGCAACCGATTTTTTATGCCAATATTGATCCTGACCATTTTAGGGAAGTCGTTAGCAATCTGATTGAAAATGCCATCAAATACACGCCATCGGGCGAAGTTGTCATCAATATTACCGGCGACGATAAGCAGATTTCCGTAAGCGTAAAAGATAGCGGCATTGGCATTCCAGCCGAAGATATTCCGCATTTATTCCAGAAATTTTATCGGGTGGACAATTCTGACACGCGAGAAATCGGCGGAACTGGCTTGGGGCTATATTTGAGTCGCCGCTTGGCCGAGGCGATGTCTGGAAACTTGCGAGTTGAAAGCAAATATAAAGAGGGAAGTACTTTCTATCTGGAAATTCCTCGTATGAGCAGTTCGGACGCAAAACAACGTTTGGAATCTGCGGAAGTTGAAAAGCCCGAAGATAAAAATCCAGATTCTCTGGCTTCAAAAAAAATTGAAATTGCCACAGAAGAGAAGACGGAAGATGTCGCAATTGAAAATAATAGCGAAATTGTCGATTCAGATCCAGCCGCAATCGCAACTCCAGAGAATCCAGATCCAGCCACACCCGCAGTCCCGACGACTACAGCAGTCCAGCCAGAAATTCCACAACCAGCCAGAAATTCTTCCGAGCCAACGCTGGCTGAAATTGAGGAAGAATTGCGACGAAAACGCCAGCATCTATCAATTCCTGGTCGCGAATAATAGCCATAAGAACTATGGATTTTTTGTCAAAACTTCAGTATAGTATAAACATATGACAAAAATTTTATTGGTTGAGGACGACAAAAGTTTACGCGAGATTTACGGTGTACGACTTTTGGCGGAGGGCTACGATATCGTTTCGGCGGGCGACGGCGAAGAAGCTCTAGCCATGGCAATTAAAGAACGTCCGCGATTAATTTTAAGCGACGTGATGATGCCGAAAATTTCCGGATTTGATATGTTGGACATTTTACGCTCGACGACAGAAACAAAAGACGTTAAGGTGATTATCATGACCGCACTGTCATCAGAAGATCAGCGAAAACGCGGTGAGCAACTTGGTGCTGATAAATACTTGGTGAAATCTCAGGTGGGAATAGAGGACGTCGTGAGAGCGGTTCACGAAACCTTGGGTGATCTTCCAGGAGTCGGCACAAATCCAGTGCCGGTTTCACAGCCAGCTCATACATATGAGCCAGTAGCTCCAACGTCTCAACCAACTCCAGCGGCACTGCAGTCAGTTACTAGACCTGACATCTCTTCATTGTCACCACAACCAGCTGCCCCCGTTGCAGCACCAACAGCTCCTGTAGTAAATCCACTTATGCAGCAACAACCACAGCAAGCATTCGCGCCAGCACCACAGCCGCTACCTCAACCAGCGCAGACTCCAGCGCCGCAACCGATCCCGACGCCTCAGCAACAACCAACGACCCTACCGCAACCTATGGCGCCATTTTCATCGCCCGCGCCGCGACCTTCGGGACTTGGTGACCGCATTATTCAACCTTTGCCTGCTGACGATTCCCAGAATTCGGTAGACATTTCCAAGCTTATGGCAGAAGAATTGGATAATACACAGACAGTTTCTAAACCGACTGCAGAAATTCAACCAACACAAACTCTAACACCGCAGTCAATTCCAGCACCACAACCGACGCCAGATCCTATTGAGCAAGTTAGCTCAATGCCTCCAGTCCAAGCACAATCTCAAGAGCAAATCATTCCACATCAATCGTCAGAAACTCAGTCACCACAATTCCCACCGATAAATCCGCAACAATGACAAACTCAGACACAAAGCAAGAATCTTGGCGCCTCAATAAATTTGTAGCGCTGTGCTTGGGTATTTCCAGGCGGAAAGCCGACGAATTGATAGAGAAGGGAAAAATAGCTATTGACGGTCATCCCGCCAGATTGGGTCAACAAATTTCTGGCAATAATAAAATCTCCTACAACGGCAAATTGCTAGAATTACAATCCAAACAGCTCATTATCCTACATAAACCAACAGGATACTTATGTTCGCGCGCCTCTCAGGGTGGCGTTCCGACAATCTACAAATTGCTACCAAAAAACCTTCACCACTTAAAACCTGTTGGTCGCCTGGATAAAGACAGCTCCGGACTGATTCTCATGACGAACGACGGCGATTTTGCCCACAGCATGACGCATCCGTCGTTTTATAAGATTAAGCGATATCTTATTACAATTGACCAGCCATTGCAACCTCTACATCGCCAAATGATCAATGATTTTGGCGTGCAGCTTCCTGACGGACGCAGTCAATTGACACTAGAAAGACAACACGAAGGCGATGATTATCGCTGGATAGTGGAAATGAGCGAGGGAAGGAATCGTCAAATTCGGCGAACTTTCGATGCGTTAGGCTACACTGTTAAAAAACTCCACAGAACAAACTTCGGCAATTATTCGCTCGGTGACCTCAAGAGAGGCGAATGGCGAGAAGAGAAATTCACGAATTCATAATTTACTCCGAGGCTCTTTACATTTTACGGTAAATATTGTAATATAGCTTTTGTGCTAAATTTGATAGAAAGTGTAATTGCAAAATGGAAACGCTAGGGCGCGAATCTGAACCTTTGCCCTCAGAAAAACTAAGAGCAGTCATACGTAACCTTAAGGAAGAAAGATCGGATACCATAGAAAAACTGTTCTATGAGAATGATAAGTCCGACATTTTACCAAAATTCCTAGAAAACCAAATCTACGCTTACATCGAACTTATTAAAGAGGTTGAGAAACATACTACGAAATTTGAATATCCCATATCTGTAGCGTTCAAAGACGACAACAATAACGTTTACTACTGCATAAATAACCCCGAAGAAAATTGCTACATAACACTTTACCAAAATCCAATTAACGAAGAATCTCCAAAGGTATACATCCATAATTACGCCAGAGAATATAATAGCGACAGCAGAGAATGTACACTCGTCGTAGCCGAACCTGAGAAGTTAACAATAGAAAATAACCCGCATTATTTTACGGATTTCCTAAAAATAATTCGTCCGTGCGAGGCTTACATAAACAGTGTAGTAGCCAAAATGCCCGAAAACTGCTATAATATATAATCATGTCTAAATTACCAACAGTCGCTATCATCGGACAAGCCAACGTCGGCAAAAGCTCACTATTTAATCGCTTGACGCGCTCTCGCACGGCCATCGTCGCCAGGGAAGCTGGAACAACTCGCGACAACGTTGTTGGTAAAGTCTCATACAAACGACGTAACGTCGACTCTACGCCGTCAGATGACTATTCGCAATTTTGGCTCATCGACACGGCCGGACTTAAGACTGCCGAGGACGAATTCGAGGCGACCATTCAGGACCAAATCGCTGACGCCTCCGCCGCCGCTGATGTAATACTCGTAACCGTCGACTCCTCTGCATATCCTTCCGACGCTGATCGACAATTGGCCAAAAAAGCCCTAAAAAGCGGTAAGCCAGTCATTCTAATAGCCAATAAAGCAGACTTAAAAGGCTCTCTTTCTATCGACGAATTCAAACGACTCGGCATTAAAAACATCATAAAAACTTCCGCCGAGCACAGCATTGGCATTTCGGAGCTTCTTGACAGCATTGCCGAACTTATTCCGCCAGCCACCGAAACTGCACCTGACGACATCATTCGCGTTGCACTAATTGGTCGACCAAACGTCGGCAAAAGTAATCTATTCAATACCTTAGCTGGCAAGCAGCAAGCCATTGTCGCCAACGTCGCCGGCACAACTCGCGACGTAAACCGCGTTCAAGTTCGTTATCACGGTCAGACGATTGAATTGCTCGACACCGCTGGAATTCGCCGCCAAGGAAAGCAGGAAACGGGAATTGAAAAGTTCTCAGTTCTTCGCACAATGCAAGCCATCAACGAAGCCGACGTTTGTCTGCTTCTTATGGACGTCAATGAGCTTAACGTTCAATTGGATCAGCGCCTAGCTGGAATTATTGACGAGGCGGGCAAGGGACTGGTTCTGGTTGTCAGCAAGTGGGATTCCGTCGAAGGTAAGGACGCTTACACGCACGACGAAATCGCCCCACAAATCAGCTATAACTTCAAGTTCACGCCGTACGCGCCGTTAATATTCACCTCTTCTGTCACTGGGCAGAATGTAGCTAAGTTATTCGACCTAGCGCTTGATATTTATAAACGCCGACGCCAAGAATGTAAAACTCGTGCCTTAAACGACATTTTACAGAAAGCCATCGCCGCACATCCGCCAGCTGGTCTGAAAAATTCACACCCGAAACTGCGCTACATTGTCCAGACGGACGTTGCTCCGCCGTGGTTTGTTATCTACGGCAGTAATCTGAAATTTGTCCACTGGAGCTACAAACGTTATCTGGAGCGAACTTTACGTGAAGCTTTCAATTTTGCGGGAACGCCGATTAAAATGTCTTTCCGTGACGAAAAACAATTAAAAGCCAATCGTGAACGCGTTGCGCGCGGTCTGGCACCAGTCACCAAAGCCTACAAGCAGGCCAAGAACGCCGAAAAGCTCGCTTAATCCTATTTTTACGACAATTTCTCTTGACTTAAATATTATCGCGTGATATAAATAACATTGGCTTTTGTTGACAAGTTGAGCAAATCCTTGTCTGAAAGCGCACTTTGACAAGTGAAGAGAATCTATAAGACGAAGGTGAGATTTTGCGGTATTCTAATAAGTGCCTCAAAACCTCATCTTCGATCTATGCCATCCGGGCGTTGATCAGTGTTTCCAGCACGGGCGTTCGCCCAGATGAGGAGAGAGTACTACAATGTCGTTTATTACCGATGAAGTCAAGGCAAGGAGAACTGTCAGCATCGAAGAGACAAATGAGAAGCTGAAGACGCTCAGGCGGAACGAAGTCTCCCGTTTCTTCAAGGAGGGGATCCTCGCGCTGTGCCAGGAGGTCAGGAACGCTGCAATTGGTGAATACATGATAACAGGTAAGCTTCCAGATGAGATCCGTATCTACGATCGTGATCTTCTGATAACCTCAGCAGTCGCAAACAATCCCGAGTGTCGTAAGGCGTTCCTTAAGAAACTCCAGAGCCTCGAGAAGGAGGTTCGTGACGTTGAATTCAGATACACAGGACCCAACTACTCGTGGGGGATTACTTACGATCCTTACGTTGTCGTCTACTTCTCCAACAACCAGGAGTAGCAGGCAATAACATCGCAAACATGGCGAGTCTGTAGACTCTCCGTCAGATTCTCTCACTTGTCGTGTTTGCTCCATAGATGTGTATCTATGCTGATGAGTCGGAAACGACGAAAGCGAACTTTTATTCAAACATCATCAATTGCGCAGACAAAACTTCACGCGTAATTTCGTCCGCACGTTCACCAATTAGCACAATTTTTGCTGGCTCTTCCGCCGCAGAATTAGCTATTTGAATCTGATTTTCCGTCGCCTCCAAATGATGCCGCGCACCATTATCATCAATAAAACAACCCTTCATTCGCCTGAGTTTATAAGCATCAAAAAGTTCCGGCCAAATTTTTTCCAGAGTCGCCGCAGCAATTTTCATACCAGAAACATCCAGCACCGCATATGTCGGATTATCCGGCACCGCCAATTCGCCGTCGTACTTATCAAAAAACGTTAGTAGTCCCGATGGCGTCGTCATTTTATTGATATCAAATTTACCTCGTGGCGCGCTCAGTATTTTTCCGTAAGGCAGGGAGTTCAGCTTGGATTCATATTGCAGTCGCTCGTCGTCACCTAGCAAATCTTCTTTGGTTACTAAAATCATATCAGCCGCTTGCAGTTCAATTTCATGCGCCGGCTCAATTCCACGTAAAATCTCATGTGCGTCAATAACATAAAAACTCTGAGCCAACTCATACTTATTGAATATTTGTGCATTAATCAATTTCTCAACCAAATTCATCGTTCGCGCCACACCAGTCGCCTCAATAAACACTGGGGCGGGGGAATTGCGACAAAAGTCAAGTAACATTCGCGTCAATGCGTGCTTCGACGAACAACAGACACAATCGCCAGCCAAAGTCGTCACAATATCCGCCAACTTTTCCAATCGATATCCGTCAACGTTTTCATTAGCATATTCATTCTCAATCACCCGAGAACCCTTATAGTCACTTTGTTGCAATAAAAACTCAAGAGCACTAGTTTTTCCAGCGCCCAACGAGCCATTCACCAAATACAGCGGAACTTTATCGATAACCGCTCGCCCATCATCAAACGGCGCATTGATACTAAATTCCAAATCATCATCGCGTTTTGCCATATGCTTATTATACGTCATTTTCACAAGGTGATATACTAAGTCTATGAAAGTCATCTTAGCATTGGGGAATCCAGGCGAAAAATACACAAACACGAGGCATAATGCTGGGTTTTTAATTATTGATAAATTTGCCTCAGAGAATAATGCAGTTTTTTGCAATAAGCCAAAATTTTCCGCAGATATCGCCGAAACAAATATTTCTGGAGAAAAAGTTTTACTAATTAAGCCAACTACTTTTTACAACGAGGTTGGAATTTCCGCTCGAGCAATCTTAGATTTTTACAAATTGACATTGGACGATTTACTAATTATTCACGACGACACGGCGCTAGATTTTGGTAAAATTCGAACCCGCAAAGGTGGACGAGACGCTGGTAGCAATGGCTTAAAGTCGCTCCACGCTCACGTCGGATCAGACTTTTGGCATATTCGTATTGGTACAGACAATTTACTCAGACGTCAAGTCGGTGACGTAGATTTTGTCCTAGGCAAATTCAATTCAGACGAGCAAAAGATTCTCCAAAGTTGGATATTGCCCGAATCAATTAATTTGATCGAGAAATTTATTAACGGAACTATCGAGCCGTTCAGTATAAAATATTAGAATCTAAAACTTTATCTTCGTTTTCGCGGCACAATTTTTGAAGCGCTGTTCTTCAATTGCTCTTCGGCTTGATGTAATTTTTCGGCCGCAGCTTCTTGTAGATTGATCGATCGGGCTTCCAATATACTGCTGCCGACCGCCAAACTCACGAACAATAAGCCCAAGCCACCCGTCGCCCATTCCGGCAATTCCAAGTGGAATAATTTGGCAATCATCATCACGCCGAGCGCCATAATCGCCCAGTGAGCGCCATTTTCCAGATATTTATATTTGCTAAGCGCACCTGTTCTTAGCAAATATACGGTTAGCGATCGAACCCAAATCGCTCCAGCGCCCAGTCCAGCCACGATTAGTAGCACGCTGTTAGTAATGGCGAACGCACCAATCACGCCGTCAAAGCTAAAGCTGGCATCCAGAACTTCCAAATATAACAAGCTAGCGAACGCCGCCCAACCAGTTTTAATCTTAACAGATTTCGCGTCATCTTCATGGAAAAATGACCCAAATAGTTCCAATCCGATATGCAGCACAATTCCAAGAACCGCTGAAATCAGCACCAAAGATTTATGCGGCGCCTCGACCGTAAAATACAAAACAGCCGCCACGCTAAGCATTATGCACACCTTAAAATTCTCAAATCGCCCAGCCTTCGCCAAAATCGGCTCAACATGTCGCATCCAGTGAACACGCTTGTTGTAATCGATAAAATAGCTAAGCCCAATCATAATCAAAAACGCACCACCGAACGCGTCAATCATTGGCGATGCCTCATGCAGGATGTTGCCGTACTCAACAGGTTTATGAAGCGCTAGATTGACAACATCCATAAATCCGTGACCGCTCGCAATCATCACAATAGCAATTGGCAATATAAATCGAACGACAAACACCGCCACAAATATACCAACCGTCAAGAAGACTTTCTGCCAGACTTGGCTCATTCCCGCCAAAACCTTGCTATTTATCACTGCGTTATCGAAGCTAAACGTAACTTCCAAAACCACCAAAATAGTAAATAGCCAAAGACCGCTAACGCCCATATGGCTAAAAATCAAACTGCCCAAACCTAAGGTCAATAGGACCGAAAACCAGAAAATCCGAAACGGATGATGTGAATGTAAAAGATGTTTCATATTGATTTAGTATAGCATAAGCATGGAGTATAATTTTATATATGACACAAAAATCGCCAGATGGTCGCATAAAAAAGTTTTTATCAGCCAACAGCGAATTGATCGGTTGGGTGTTTTTTGGCGTCCTTATAATTTCTATTTATCAATTCAGCTCACGATTCGGCGTCATGTTATTAAACGGAGAATTTGCAGAATGGTGCAATAAATTACTTCCGTCATTACAAGATTTCATCACGCTGACGCTAAGCGTAATTGTCGAGGCGGTCCCATTCTTAATTTTAGGAATTATCATATCCGCGCTTATCAGATACTTTTTATCATCAAAAGACGTTTTCAAAATATTGCCAAAAAACGCCTTTCTTCGACGAATTGCGCTCTCTATGATCGGACTATTTTTGCCCGTATGCGAATGTGGCAACGTACCAATCGCGCGCAGCTTAATAGCAAACGGATTAAAACCTGCCGACGTTATTAGCTTTCTTTTCGCCGCGCCAATCATAAACCCGATAACCATAATTTCAACCATGACCGCCTTCAGTTTTGACGCCCGAATGGTTTGGTGGCGAATTATTTTTGCGTTAATTATCGTACAAATAACCGCTTTTATCGTCAGCTTTTTTAAGGAAGATTCCATTATTAATTCAGAATTTGAAAAACTTTGCCACTCTCATAATCACGACTCAAAATTACCAAACCTATTCAGCTCATCACGTAATGAATTCTGGCAATTATTTACTATGCTAACCTTAGGTGCTAGCATCGCAGCCGCTACACAAATCTTCGTTCCACGATTCATCATAAACGCTGTCGGTAGCGATATTTTCTTATCAGTCATATCTATGATCACGCTAAGTTTCGTCATTTCGATATGCTCCAGCATCGACGCATTCTTTGCACTAGCTTACGTGCGAAATTTCACAACAGGCTCAATTTTATCTTTCTTGCTGTTCGGACCTATGATAGATATTAAAATGATCACACTATTAAAAACAACTTTTCGCTGGAAATTTATTGCAACAATTACCTTAATTGTATTCGTCTTATCGCTAATTGTCGGACTGGGGGTTAATTTATATGTACGCTAATCTTGCAAGATCAATTGGCGGAATTGTCGTTTGCGCATATATTTTGCTATTAGCTTGGCGCGATCAACTCGGATTTTACGTACATCCGCGCTATCACGCATTCGCGGTCATAATTAGTGTAATCGGCGTTATACTTTTGTTTATTGATATAATGTTGCAATTGAAAAATAAACCCGCAAAAGATAAATCTAGAATTGGCTTGAAAAAAATTGCCCCGATATCTTATTTTGCAATAATTATATTATCAGTCGGATATATATTGCCACCAAAACCACTCTCCCCAAGCAGCCTCGCGCAAAAAGAAAGTCCTGCGATTATTGAGCCCGAAAGTCGTTGCGAAACACCTCAACCAAAAGAAGGCTCTTCTACAATCTCAATAAATCTCTGGAAAACCGCCATAAATTCTTGCAAAGAGGCCGCTTATTTTAACGGCAAAGATATCACCATTACCGGCTTCGTTTCAAATGATCTGTTAAAAAACTACGGCTATAATTACTTCAATATTGCCAGATATGTTATAAGTTGCTGCACTGTTGACAGCGTGCCTATGAAAATCCTGGTCGAGAAAAACTTTTCGACAGACTACCCAGATGGAACATGGTTAATCGTCAAGGGTAAATTGTCGCAGAAAATCGTTAATAGTCAAGCTGAATACGTCATAACCGACGCACACATCACAAAAATCAACCAACCTAAATATCCTTATGAATTACTCGGGCTGTAAGTCTATTGCACACTTGTTGCAATAAGTTATAAACTATTGATAGTACTATGCTAAATGAAATATTCGAACGCCACAATCTTCGCCTGACAAAACCTCGCCAGCAAGTATTCGATATCCTGCGAAATTCAGATGTTCCTCTTACGGTCGGCGATATTGCGAAAAACTGCAAAAACATTAACCGTGCCAGCATTTACCGCACGCTACTAATGTTCGATAATCTGAACATTGTAAACACCATAACTATTGGCTGGAAGAACTATTACGAGTTAGCGGAACCTTTTATACCGCATCATCACCATCTCTACTGCATCAATTGTCAAAATGCCGAACCCATACAATCGCAAGAACTCGAAAAACTCATAGATCTCATTGGTAAAAAACATAATTTCATAGTCGCAAAACACCACTTTGAGCTGGAAGGTGTTTGCGGAAAGTGCCGACATATTATAGAAAATAAATAATTTTTCCCAACAAAAAAGCGCCAGGTAAGGGTGGGCATCACCTGACGCTTTTTTACCCTTCAACCCACCCGAGCTACCGTATCAGTGAAGCGTCGCGACTAAAACTCCAAAAGTCCGCGCCTGATGACTATCAATACAATTTTGTACTCACATTAACAGAGGTCGCCTTTGAAAAAGGGCAGTTAAAGGGGTTAGTATGCGCGTAACGTTGAACCGCAAAAAGTGGAGGGTAAGAATACTTAATGCCATTGCGCGCAACCTAACATATAGTTAGAATAGGGGGTATAAGGTGCGTTTGGTTAATGATTACTTAACCAATCGTCCTTGATTATAGCAAACATTTGACAAAGTGTCAATACTTTTTACCACATTTTTTATGGAAATCAATAGAATTACACCAGATGAGCATATTTTCTCCCAGAGATTAGCGCATATTGCCAATCCACCAAAAAGCTTATGTTATATGGGAAAATTGCCAGAAACAAATGCGCCAGTCGTATCAATCGTCGGGTCCCGTAAGCCGTCTGCCTACGGAAAAGAAGTGACCGAGCGATTAGCAACAGATCTGGCAAAAGCCGGATGTGTAATCGTGAGTGGGCTGGCGTTAGGCGTGGATTGTATTGCCCAAAAAGCTGCGATTGAAGCTGGCGGAACAGTCGTGGCGGTCGTCCCAAATGAACTTCCGGATATTTCGCCGCGGACTAATTATCAACTAGCCATGAGCATCATAGAGCGGGGCGGTGCGGTCGTTTCAGAATGGATGAAGGGCGATAATAAAATAGTCAATCGTTGGAGTTTTCTGGAGCGCAATCGTTTGGTTAGTGGGCTGGCTGACGGAATTATTATCACCGAAGCCGCCGAGCGAAGCGGCACATTAAACACAGCCTCGCACGCACTGAACCAGGGAAGAGATTTGTTTGTAGTTCCCGGAAACATAACCAGCCCGTTGTCGGCGGGTTGTAATACTTTATTAAAACAAGGGGCGTATTTGGTGACAGACGCCGACGATGTTTTATCAATCATCGCGCCAGAAAAATTACAAAAAGACAACGGTCAAGAATTAGCAGCCAGCGCAACAATTGAAGAAGGCATCATCATAAAACTCATCTCAGAAGGGCTGCGCGACGGCGACGAAATCCAACAAAAATCAGGATTATCCGCGTCAGACTTCGCCACGGCGCTCACAATGCTAGAAATCAACGGTGTTATCAAGCCTCTCGGGGCGAACAACTGGACGTTACGATAATATTGTTATTTTGACAAATTGATGTTATTATGCGGACTATGAAAAAAGCCCGAGAAGCATCTCCTGTCGCCCATAAAATTGCTAAGGACATCTTTACTGTCCCTAATTTGATAAGCGTGACTGGCGCCGCTTTGGTGATGCACGGATCTAAAAAAATTGATACGGCTGAAGGACTGGCGGAATGCGCGGTCGGGCGATTAGCTGACGTCTTGGACGGCAAAGTAGCACGTATGACAGGACAGACCAGCAACACTGGCGCGGCATTAGACGCCACAACAGACAAAATAGTTATGGCAAAAATCCTCTATGAAATACATAAAAAGGGGCTGGCTCCGAAGAAAGTTCTTGGCACTGTTGCTCTACTAAACTCGATAAACGCTCTAGCTACGGGAATCGCTAATTTGCGTAGCGATGAGAAGGCTGAAACTCGACCAACTAAATCAGGAAAACTAGCCATGGCAGGAGAAACAGCCACTTTGATATCATATATTGGTGCTCATATTGCCGAACAAAACAAAAAACCAAATCTCGCCAAGACTCTACGCAAGCTAGGGGCTGTAGCATCTGCTACCTCTCTTCCACTCGCTGCACACGCAACATACACTTACGTAAAGAGAGCGGTCAACGGCAATACAGAAAAACCAAAAGAGCCGCGCCAAATAATAGATGTTAATCGCAGCCTTGGCTCAATGGCAATGCTCAGTCGCCTCAGTGGTCGCTCATAATAATTCACTTTGCGGTTGTAGCCAGATAATGATTTGTTATAATATAAAGTTATGAAAAATCTCGTTATTGTCGAGTCACCAGCCAAAGCTAAAACCATCGAGAAATACCTCGGCAAGGATTTTCACGTCCTGTCCAGTGTGGGGCATATTCGCTCGATTGTTAAAAAGACGAAGGATGGAACGCCGCCGATTGACGTGGCTAACGATTTTTTCGCAATTTATGAAGTTGATCCTGAGAAAAAGAAAGTTATCACCGAACTAAAGAAAAATGTCAAGGCAGTTGGCAAGGAAAATGTTTGGCTTGCAACCGATGAAGACCGCGAAGGAGAGGCCATTGCTTGGCATTTATGTAAGGTGCTGGATCTTCCAATTGAAACAACCAAGCGAATCGTCTTCCACGAGATCACCAAAGACGCCATAACTAATGCAATTAAGAATCCGCGAACCGTGGATATGAATTTGGTTCAGGCGCAACAAGCCAGGCAAATCCTTGACCGACTGGTTGGTTTTGAGCTCAGCCCAGTCGTCTGGCAGAAAGTGCCGGGCGGCAAGTCGGCTGGCCGCGTTCAGAGCCCAGCAGTGCGATTACTAGTCGAGCGCGAACGAGAAATTATGAAGTTTGAGGGCAATTCTCAGTTCAAAGTTACTGCCATTTTTATTCACGACAATCAAGAATTCAAGGCCGAGCTTAATCAAAAATTCGATACAGAAGAAGCGGCGAACGAGTTCTTAAATAGTCTGAAACCCGCCGAATTTATTGTTAGCGATATCTCAAAAACTCCTGGGACCAGAAATCCAGCGGCACCATTTACCACGTCAACCCTGCAACAGGAAGCCAACGCTAAACTTGGCTTCAGCTCCAAAGCAACTATGGCCTCGGCGCAAAAATTATACCAAGACGGAAAAATCACCTATATGCGTACAGACTCTGTAAATTTGAGCGGTCAAGCCATCGCGGCGGCTACTGATTTTATCAAGCGTCTTTACGGTCCAGATTATTCAACGGTTCGCAAGTTTAAGACCAAATCCGCGTCCGCCCAAGAGGCTCACGAAGCCATTCGCCCGACGGACATCACTCTGGAAACCGCGTCTAATAATAGCTATGACCAGAAATTATACGACCTGATTCGACGTCGCACTTTAGCGTCGCAAATGTCGCCAGCGAAGCTAGAAAAGACAACTATCACAATTGACATCAAGGGTGAAAAATTACCAAAAAGCAAAAAGCCAGCTCAGTTTGAGGCGAAGGGCGAAGTTATTACGTTTGACGGATTTTTACGCGTTTACGGCGGCAATAAAGATGAGCTTCTACCGAAGTTACAGTCTGGCGATGAAGTCAATTCTCACGACATTACGGCTCGTCAAACATTTACACGACCGCCAGCTCGCTACACTGAAGGTTCGCTAGTCAAGAAACTGGAGGAGCTTGGAATCGGACGCCCATCCACATACGCCACAATTATCGACACCGTGCAGACTCGCGGCTACGTTGAAAAGGGCGACAGCGAAGGTCAACCGCGTGATGTGATTGTCCTGAACTATAACGGCGAGGAAGTTGGCCGAAGTATTGTCCAGGAAAAAACTGGCTCGACACGCGGCAAGCTTATTCCAACGCCAAGCGGCGAACTGATTGCCGATTTCCTGACGGATCATTTTACGCAAATTGTTGATTACGATTTTACCGCCAACGTTGAGACGGAATTTGACAAAATTGCCGGTGCTAATCTGGAAAAAAGCACAATGTTGCACGGATTTTACACACCTTTCCATAAATTAATCGAGCAATCTGGCGGGATCGACCGAAGTAAGGTCGGCGCTAATCGCGAAGTAGGAATTGACCCGAAGACGAATAAACCGATTATCGCAAGATTCGGTCGTTTCGGCCCAATGCTGCAACTTGGCGAAACTGACGGCGACGAAAAGCCACGTTTTGCACCGCTGCCAAAGGACGCGAAGATTGAAACGGTAACCTTAGAGCAAGCACTGGAAATGTTCAAGTTGCCACGCATCGTCGGACA
Organism: Candidatus Minimicrobia sp. QA0096; assembly: GCF_963967315.1. Taxonomy (NCBI): domain Bacteria; phylum Candidatus Saccharimonadota; genus Candidatus Minimicrobia; species Candidatus Minimicrobia sp. QA0096. The sequence continues at coordinate 56,397 of NZ_OZ017288.1, read as the reverse complement.
AACAGAGGAAGGGCAAGATATTAAGGCGAATATTGGACGATTCGGTCCGTATATTCAAGTCGGCAAATTGTTCGTTTCCATTAAGCCAGAAGATCCTCACAGCATTACTTTAGAAAAGGCACGCGAACTTTACGCCGCCAAATTAGAAGCCGAAGCTGCTAAGAATATTGCCGAATTTCCAGATGGAATTAAGGTTCTTAATGGTCGATTCGGTCCGTATATCACCAACGGCGCTAAAAATGTCAAAATCCCTAAAGACACGGATCCGAAAACTATTACTCACGAAAAAGCTCTGGAGCTATTAAACGCCACAACAGCGAAGCCAACTCGCAAACGCGTAGTTAAAAAAGCCGCCAAAACATCCGCTAAAAAGAAATAGCGTTTTTATACTATCCAATAATTCCGAATAATAAAAACTCTTCATATAATCTATTGCAAAAAACGTAAAATAAATGCTATAATTTATATCAGCAATTATGGCATTTACCTATTGACTTTTGTCAAATGCAATTGTATAATTAAAAACATATTTTCAATCAATATAACCTGTGGTGAGGCAGAGAGGATGTTTCTAGCAACATGAGCGAGACAGCAAAAACCGAGCAAAGCGCCAAATTAAATTCTGTCGTCGATACTATTATTTCTAAGATTCCGCAAGAGCGCGAGAAGGAGATTATTTCTCGACGATTTGGTTTGTATGACCGAAAAGAAACGTTAGAGTTAATTGGCGATATGTTCGGCATTACTCGCGAGCGCGTTCGTCAGCTAGAAAAAGCAATCTTAACACGTCTACGTGCAGCTGTCGCCGAGGGAGAACTTCCTTCGGTTATTGCTATGGAAAAAGAAATTACTTCGAGTTTGTCTGAGATGGGACGAGTTGCGCGTATGCAGGATTTGGCGTCGCATTTCCTCGGTAAAGAAGCTACTGCAATTGACCGCGCTCGTGTGGCGTTTATTTCTGAGCTAGCAGAAAACATCACGATTGTTACAGAGAATGACGATTATTACCAAGCAGCAGCTATCGACACTCTCGGCAACGAAAAGCAAATTAGAGCAAGGGTCGAGGAAGTTGTAAAGACCATCAAAAAACACGGCGAACCTATTACCGCGGAAGAATTGCACAAAAAATTGAACTATGAACATCCTTCAAACATTGCAGCCTTGGCTACCGTTAGTAAAAAATTGGCCAGCTTAAACGATCAGTGGGGACTAGCCAAATGGCCAGCCGTTAACCCAAAGAACATTCGCGATAAAATCTACGTTGTTTTGGACACAAATGGCTCACCGATGCATTTTTCCGACATTGCTAAGGGAATTCGGGACAGCGAATTTAACCGCCGAAGCGTCACGACGCAGGCAATTCACAATGAACTTATTAAAGACAAGCGCTTTGTTCTAATCGGTCGCGGTATTTACGCGCTTGCCAGCTGGGGCTACAGCCGCGGAACTGTAGCAGATATCATTACCGATATTTTGAAAAATTCCGAAACTCCGCTTCACCGTGATGAAATCGTTCGTCAAGTCCTCGACAAACGACAAGTCAAGGAAACCACCATTCTATTAAACCTTCAATCAAAGCCGCAATTCAAACGCGTCGCTAAAGCCACATACGTTTTTGAAGAAGCCGCTTAAGCTAAGTTGCAAACTTCTTTCAGAGGTGAGATAATTTACACATAATGCAGATTATTTCTTGGATCATCAGCACATTATTACAATGGTATATTTGGATGCCAATCGTGGCAGTCCTGATGTTTTTGACGTGGCGGAATTATCGGAAGATCGAAGATTTCACCCCAGTTGAGAGCGTACTTTTAGTCCTGGAAATCCCACGCACAAATGACAAGCAAGAGCTTGCCGCCGAACAGTTATTCGCTTCACTGCACGGAATTCTTCGCGACAATAAAGAATTGCGATTATCTGGCGGGCACCAAGAGCACATCAGCTTTGAAATCGCCTCAGTCAATGGGCAAATTCGCTTTTACGTTTGGGTACCAAAAACCCTGCAGAGCTTTGTCGAAGGACAGATTTATTCTCAATACCCAACCGTTCAAATTCACCAAGCCGACGAAGATTATACCGAGCATGAGCGCGACCACGAAGTTGCTTACTCGACAGAATTAACATTAACCACAGACGAATTTCTCCCGATTCGCACCTTCCAAAACTTCGAGGTCGACCCGCTGGCGGGCATTACGGGTACGCTGGCAAAACTGGAAACCACCGGTGAAGAATTGTGGATTCAGGTGCTAGTCAGACCAATCCCAGATGACTGGCAAAACGCTGCAGATCGATATATAAATAGTATAAAAAACGGACGAATGTTCTCCTTGCCAGGATTCGGCGGCAGTATGCAGTGGCTAATCGGTGTACTTGGCGCATTATGGCAGCCACCAGAGCAGGGAGCAAATCAATCGACAGCCGTTGAGCTGTCAGACCGCGATAAAACTCGCATTTCTGAAGCAGAGAAAAAGGCAACCAAGCTCGGCTATGAAGTGAAGATTCGCTTAGTTTATATGGGCGAAAGTCAGACAAACGCCAAACTTCGCATGCAGGCGCTTGTCGGTACATTTAAGCAGTTCAATTCAACCAATCTCAACGGATTTCACGCCGTCAAGGGTGCGTTTGGCAAAGAATTTATTGATAAATATCGCAAGCGTTCGTTCATCGGCGACGGGTTCATCTTAAATATAGAAGAGCTGGCGTCAGTTTTTCATTTGCCACACACCAACGTTGAAACGCCAAATATAGTTTGGGCGAGCTCCAAAACCGCAGAACCGCCGTCCAAATTGCCAGTCTTAACCGGCGAAGATGTCAACGATGACCAAATTTCTGCCTTTGGCGTCACCAACTTCCGCGGCATCAGCCACCAATTTGGCATGTTGCGCTATGACCGCTCACGCCACGTTTACATAATAGGACAAACGGGCGCCGGAAAAAGCGGACTATTAGAACTCTTCGCCTTAAGCGACATTTTCCATAATCAAGGATATGCCATCATCGACCCGCACGGCGACTTCGCAATAAACAACATGAAATTTATCCCTGGCAGCCGATTGAACGACGTGATCTATTTTAATCCAGCCGACACCGCGTATCCTCTGGGATTCAACCCACTGGAAGTCACGAACCCGAACCAAAAAACCAACATCTCATCAGAAATCATTGGCGTTTTGAAGCGTATTTTCGGCGATTCGTGGGGCCCGCGACTTGAGTATATTTTGCGATATACAATTCTAGCTTTGCTGGACCGACCGGAAGCGACGATGCTTGACATTACTCGCATGCTAACAGATAAGGAATTCCGAAAAGAAACGCTGACTTATTGCCAAGACACCGTGGTTTTGCAATTCTGGAATGTTGAATTTGCCAGCTGGAATGACAAGTTTGTCGCCGAGGCAATTGCGCCAGTCTTAAATAAAGTCGGGGCTTTCACCGCCAATCCAATCATCCGCAACATCATCGGGCAGCCAAAATCCACGTTCAATATTCGCCAGATTATGGACGAAGGAAAGATTCTAATTGTCAATCTGTCCAAAGGTCTTATCGGTGAAGATAATGCCGCCATCCTCGGTTCGTTTTTGGTCACAAAAATCCAGCTTGCCGCCATGTCTCGAAGCGACATTCCTGACGTCCGCGACCGCCGCCCATTCTATCTTTATGTCGACGAGTTCCAGAACTTCGCCACCGATTCGTTTGCAACCATTTTATCCGAGGCTCGAAAATATGGCCTTAACTTGACCGTTGCCAATCAGTACATTTCCCAGATGAGCGACACGGTTCGCGATGCGGTTTTTGGAAACGTCGGCACTATGATTTCTTTCCGAGTTTCTGCTGACGATGCACCCATCCTTGCTAAGCAATTCGAGCCAAACTTCGAAGCGATCGACCTGCTTCAAATGCACAATCGTAATTTCGTTGTTAATATGGTTATTGGTGGTGAAAAAACTCCGGCGTTTTCTGCCCGCACATTGGAACTTCCGCCAAGCCAAGCAGACAACACGCCGCACATTATTGAACATTCGCGTCGCATGTATTCGCGAAATAGGGAAGATGTCGAGAAAGAAATTGATGCTGCAATAAAGCCTGTTCGCAACCAAAAAAAGCAACCAGCCAAACCTCAACCACAACCTGTAAACAACGCTCCAGCGGTCAATAGCCAACCGGAAAAGCAGCAACCCGCAGCAAACGATGGCGAAGTTGTTTTGCAAATTCGCGGCAATGATAATACACCTACAGAAACTGCAATCAACACAGTTACACCGCTAGCTTCAGCAACGCCAAAAAGACGACGTCGCCGACGAAAAAAGAGCACTGCCGCCGCCTAAAAACTATTCGTATCGCCACTGACGCATATCGGAATTGTAAACGTCGGTGATTCGCGGAGAAACCAACGTAGAAGTCGGTCCAGACGGCACCGATACGGCGTTTTGTTTAGTCAGGAAGGTGAGCAATTTCTGGTTTTGATATCGTAGGTTTTTCGGCAATGGCTGGCTAGCCACGACCTCGGCTTGCGGCGCAGACAACACAAAACCCCACTCGCCAAATGACGGCACATTGACAGAAAACGCCGTCACATATCGCTCTGGATGAGATGATTTGACGGTGTTTGCCACCATATAAAAAGCATGTGGAGAGAAAAATGAAGACGTCGCTTGCGTCACCATAACGCCACGCTCCGTTAAAATATTACCAATTTGACGATATAATTGCTCGGAATACAACTTGGCTAATTTTTCATTCGACGGATCCACCAAATCAATCAACACAACATCATATTTATCTGAGGTAGAGAAGGCGAATTGGAAAGCGTCTTGATTGACAATGGAAACGCGCGGATCATGCAACGAGCGCTGATTTATATCGGTGAGAAGATGATTAGTTTTCGCCAGATTGGTCATCACCTCATCGATATCAACCAACGTAATATGCTCAACGCTGGGATATTTCAAAACGTCCCGAGCCAGCAAACCATCGCCGCCGCCCATAATCAGCACGCGCTTCGGATTAGCAACCGAAGATAAGGCAGAAGCAGATAGCGTTTCGTGATAACGCGCCTCGTCAAGACTAGAGAACTGCAAATTACGATTCAAAAACAGCCTGGTGTCATTTTTATATCTCGTCAGCACAATTTTCTGATAAGGCGTCTGCTGCTGCCACATCACCGGATCCTTATATGTTCGCTTGTCAATTCCATGTTCAATTTCTGTCGCAAAAATGAAAAACCCCAAAAGCAACATTGTTGCAATAACGCTAATTGTCATAATAATTTTCGAAGCCTTCATTTGCTTAAGAATCAGAACCGCAACGCCAATATTCAGTGCCGCCACCAGATACGCGCTACGCATTAAACCAAGATACGGAAGCATAACGAGCGGGAATAATAGCGACGCAATTAATGCCCCAAAATAATCAAGCGCTAAAATCTTACTAAACAATTTCACCGAAGACTTGCGCCCGAACTCCTGAAACATCTTCATTAAAAGCGGAATTTCCAGCCCGATACAAATACCAATTGCCAGACTTATGATAGCAAAAATTAGCCAATGCGAACGCGTAAAAACGAATCCCAAATACATCAGCATCACCGAATTTCCACCAATTAGCCCCAGAATAATTTCGTTCGTTGCGAAGCTGGTCGCTGGATGAAGCTTGATGTAATTGACCAGCAATGAGCCAATTCCCATACCGAACAACGTCACGCCAGTTGCCAGACTAAAACTCAAAATCGAATCGCCCACCAGATATGACGCAGCTGCGCCTAAAATCAGCTCGTAAATAATTCCGCCAATTGCTACTAAAATTGCCGCCGCAAATAAAGCAACTTGCTCCCGTTTTTTCGTACTTGATCGTGACATTATAACTCCTTTTATTTGCCAAGCCCGCCGCTACTGCCGCCGTAAACACTGCGCGATCCGCCGTGACCTCCGCCTTTGCTACTGTCGGAATTGTTGTCAAAGATGAACGCAAACAAAATAATGGCGATAAATATGGTAATGACTATAATCGTCGTCCAGTCAATCGGCTTAATGGTCCTGCCGAACATTTCCTTCTGTTCTTTGTCGCTCAATTGAACCTTGCGATAGGCATCATATTCGCGATTGTTATACTTCTCAATCGTGATCAACTGACGGTTTTTTGGCGCGCCAGTATCCCTCAAAGTAGCGTACGCCATCAGTTCTTTCGGGAAAACTTGATACGTGTTTTTGCCCTTGATGTTCATAATTTCACCAATTCCAACCTCGTCAACCACCACAACGTGATCCTTGCCATCCTGCTCGGAAACGGTGAATGATTGACCCTTTTTCAATTGCGTTGGATCAATTGTCTGAGTGAAACGAATTGGCTCATACAGAGAAACGGTTTGATCGCTGTGATCATATTCCACCCAGCTATCATAATCAGCCAGCCCAGTAATCTCCCACTCTTCCCAGTAGTAAAATCGCTTATCTTTCTTATCCCATTCGCGAAAAAGCAAACAGCCAACAACTCGTAAATTAGTTTTCTTTCCAGTCAATATTTGGTTGATTTTAAGTCGCGCCTTGGTTCGTTTCATATTACAATGCCATTTCTTCCATACTTATGTTTTTCGCATCCAACATACGTGCGACCAACTCTTTTATTTGTTGCAATTTATCATCATCCAGCATTTTACAAGTTGTCATCGCTATATACGCCACGCCGCTTTCTGGCCACGTATGAATCGCGATGTGCGACTCCGACAAAAGCAGGGCGGCGCTGATTCCTTGCGGAGAAAATTGATGCATCACCGATTCCAGATGATGTAAGCCAGCCAATTCCGTAACATTTCTTAACATTTTCTGCAGCTCATCCGCGTCATTAAGCAAAGCAGAATCAACTTCGCTCACTTTTATGGTTATAGATTGGACCGCGGCATGCATATTATAGTAATTATATCACCTCTGGAGCGTCGGGAGTAAAGGTGAAACGTGGCTCTTAGGGAATATCGGTATTTAGATTGTTGGGGCATTATAACCAAATAATACAGAAAAAATCCCCGAATCCCATTACCGGGATTTAAGTGGGGATTCTTCTGGAAGCATCCCCTCAGAGGATGAACCTCTTAAAGGGAGGGGATATTAATAACTCCACTATAGCAAACAATCCTCAAGATATCAATGATTAATAGCCTGTAAATTTCTTAGAAGACAGACAACAGGGCGAGATACTCTTTATGAAGGTAATGTGCGAAGCCAAGAAAAAAAGCCGCCCAGGTGACCTTAATGGTGCGCCCCGTGGACAAGCCGAACGGGGACTGGACGACTTTTCTAATGGAAGTATAGTATAAGAAGCCCAGAATGTCAATGATAAGAAGGAGAAATAAAAAATCTCTCCCAACAACGAGAAGAGATTTCGAGAGCTTCGGATGGGGGCGCAAATGTTGTTCCATCATCCACCAATAGCGATAGCTATGTCGGCGGCGCGCCAGTTTCCGCCGGTCGAAGCCCTGATGGTGCCAATATAGCACAAGAAGTCCAGAATACCAATGATGAGAATGATCACACCACAACAAGAAAATCCCCCATGGAGCCAGCAGGGACGAGCCCATCAACTGAGTTACACCATCTAGGGGATTCTGCTCGTAATATAGCACAAGAATCCCAGAATGTCGACGGCGGTGGTAACCGTGCTAGTGCCGCTCAGTTGGCAGAATATGACCAAAATAATACTTGCGCGATAGCATTGATTGGAGTACACTGTAGTTACAGTCCCTTAAGTAAGGATTGTATCAATATCTAAGTTGTTTTAGGTTTCTATAATAATTTAGTAGAAATACTAAAGCAAAGCTCTAATCCGTTCACTCGTTGAGCGGATTATCTTTTTTATGAGTAAAGTATTTACGCTTTCAAATATTCTATTTTGGTTGTATAATTGCATTAAATTATCTCACAAAAAGGACCATCATGACTCAAAAATATTCATATTCACCAAAAAAATATTCACTAGGTCTAGACATTGGGACATCTTCAATCGGCTGGGCAGTATTAGACTTAGATAAAGAGCGCATCCATGATTTAGGGGTGCGCATTTTTGAAAAACCAGAAGATCCACAAAACGGAGATTCGCTTGCCAAACCTCGCCGCGACGCACGGTCAGCTCGCCGTCGCTTAAAACGGCGACGTCAACGTTTGAATAATTTGAAGCAATTCTTTATTGACCAAAATATTCTCACCAGAGATCGAATCGAAGAAGTCTTAAGTGACAAATCCGAATTTAACAAATTAGACGTATATGCTCTGCGTTCAAAAGCGCTCACCGAGGAATTATCCCCAGAAGAGCTGCTCAAGGTCATGTACCAAATCGCCAAACGACGTGGATTTAAGTCGAATCGTAAAGTTGAGGAAGAGTCGGAAAAAGAAGGCGGTCGCATATCAAAAGCCTTGAAAACTAATGAAAAGTTCCTCGCCGAGAATGAATATAAAACCGTCGGCGAAGCTCTGAGTCGCGATGAAAACTTTGCGTCACATAAACGCAATAAGCGTGACGATTACACTAATAGTTTTTCTCGTGGTGATTTTTTGCACGAATTAGAAAAGATCATTGAGGTCCAGAAAAGATATGCCTTAAAAAACGTTTCCGATACAGCGATCAATGAAATGCTTTACGGCTTGGACGATGACAAAAATGTCGTAAATATATCAGCAATTATGTACCAGCGCCCATTTATGACTGAAGAGCTGATTAAAAAAATGGTCGGGAACTGTACTTTTGAAGAAAATGAAAAACGAGCACCAAGAGCTAGCTACAGCTTCGAAATTTTTCGCTTGGCAAGCGACTTATCACATCTGGTATTCATACCTCGCGACGCCAGCAAGCGCCAGGCAAAGCGAGAAAATCTAGAGATAAGATTATCTTCAGAGCAGATAAATAAAGTTATCGAAGCCGCCAGAAACCAAAAAAGCCTAACGTATAAAAAAGTGCGTAGCATTGCGGGAATTAGTGAAGATTACGTTCCAAAATATACGCACGGAAAGAAAAAGGACGGCGATGAATTCGGAGAGGGAAATACATTCGGCGGTTTAAAAGCCTACTATGATATTAAAACAGCACTAAAAAATCTACCAGAAGATTGGGCGAAAATTGACAACGAATCAACGATCAATCAAATCGCTTATATTCTCACTACACAAAAATCTGACGAAGGAATTAAAGCCGAATTAAATGCATTGCCAATTTCTGATGACGCCAGAAACGCAATTATCAAAATTAAAGCTACTAATTTTGGGTCATTCTGCCATCTGTCGATAAAAGCTTTGCAAAAAATCACACCGCATATTCTTAATGGTATGACTTACGATAAAGCCTGTGAGGCCGCTGGTTATGACTTCAAGAAACAATCAGCTAGTCTAGAGCAAATCACCAATCCCGTCGTAAAACGTGCCATATCGCAAACACTGAAGGTCGTTCGCGCCATTGAACGCAAATACGGTAAACCTTACTTTATTAAAGTTGAAACTGCTCGTGACTTGGCAAAAAATTTCAAAGAACGCAACGCAATTAAAAAAGAAAATGAAGAGAATCAAGGATATAACGAAGACATTAAATCTATAATCGCTGATGGATATGAAGCATCGCCAAAAACCAAGGGCGGCAAGCAACTTCTCAGCCACCTAAAAGAACTTAGCGTACCACTGAATAAAAACGCCGATTTTAACGGTCAGCAAATTATTAAGGTTAAGCTCTATCGTGAGCAAAACGGTATTTGTCCATATTCTGGAAAACCAATCGATTTCGACACGATGTTACAAGACGACAATGCATATCAGATAGACCACATCGTACCATTTTCACGCTCTAATAATGACGGGATAACTAATAAAGTGCTAGTACTAACAGAAGAAAACCAGAAAAAGAGCAATAAAACTCCATTTGAATATTTTGGCGCAGATGAAAACCGCTGGAAGGAGTTTGTCGCCAGAGTAGAGTCGATATATAAGACACGCGATATTAAAACGGACGATAAGGCCACAAATGCCATCAATTACAAATATAACGGCTACGCAATGAAGAAGAAGCAAAATCTGCTTCTGCAGGATTATAAGAACGACAGCTGGAATGTGCGTGCCTTAAACGATACTAGATACATCACACGATTTATTCAGAATTATTTACGCCAAAATGTTGACTTTGCAGAAGGTGAAGAAAAACAGCGCGTAATTGCACCAAGCGGAACAACGACAGCATATCTACGCAAGCGTTGGGGTCTGGCTAAAGATCGTAGCGAGGACGTTCTACATCACGCCAAAGATGCAGCAGTTGTAGCGGCAATTGACCAAAAGATTATAATGCAAGCTAACTTGCACGCCAAGCGCCACGAAATCAAAGAACTGCTTGCAGCTGCCAAAACGATGGAAGAAAAAACTGATAAACTCACTGGAGAAATCATCGATGAAGATGAGTTTAATAAAGCTCAGCGTCGTAAAAATGCAATGCTTGTGCTATCTTCGAAACATTTTCCTCAGCCGTGGGATGACTTCGGCAAAGAAGTTATGAAGCGAACCCTTAATGTCGATATCAAGACTCTGCAAAATGAGTTGCGAGGTCTTGATAACTACGACGAAGAGTTTCGATTGAGCGTAAAACCAATTTTTGTCTCACGTATGCCACGCCGTAAAGCGACTGGTTCGGCACATAAAGAAACAATTCGCTCACCAAAAGTTAAAGACGGCGATCAACGAACCGTAAGAGTGCCGCTCAAAAAAGTTAAACGCAAGGATGTCGAAAATTCCACGCTTAAAGAATCAGATAAATGGCTATATAAAAAATTACTTGAAAGACTGGACGCTTGCGATGACAATCCCGAAAAAGCGTTCGCTGAACCCATATATAAAAACGACAAGAAGACTGATAAAAACGGCAATAAGCTGTCTCCAGTCTCAACTATCAAAGTATATTCGACACAACCAAGCGGATTTTATATCAACGACGATAAGGCATTTGTTAACAACGGATCTATGGTGCGACTTGATGTATATCAAAAGCCGAACAAGAAAGGCAAGATTGAACACTTCTTCGCGCCAGTTTACGCCCACCAAGTTGGAAAAAATAAGCCCGCACCAACAAAAATACTGCCAGTGCCAAAAGGATTTACTGATGTAGATGAGACATTCACTAAAGTTTGCTCGTTATATCCGAATGATTATGTAAGGTGTTATTTCGGTAATAATATCGAGGAGGGTTACTACACAGCCTATGACATTGATAGTGGGCGAATAACCGTCATAAACGCCAGTTCTCCAAGCAAAGAAGGAACAAACCGCCGTCGCATCTCACCACGCTCCGCAAATCTCATCGAGCGCTACGACATCTCTATACTAGGCGATAACTACAGGTGGCTATAAATGGCTTGGCGCGTCGTAGCTATCGAAAATCCTGCGCGGCTTAGCGTGCGTGATAATCAACTAGTAATTGCACAGGAAATGGAATCGACTCTTCCAATTGAAGATATTGACGCCTTAATTTTAGACAATTACGGATCAACTATCACGACAAATTTGCTGACAGCATTAGCTACAAAAGGAACAACCACTGTAATATGCGACGAAAAGCATTTACCTGCCAGCGTACTTCTACCATATTCACAACATTCGCGCCAAGCCAAAGTTTCGCGTCAACAATTGTCCATGAGCCAACCATTAAAAAAGCAACTATGGCAACAAATTATTATCAGTAAAATCACAAATCAAGCAGACGTCTTGCGATCTCGCGGGCTAGACGATTCCACTTTGCGGTCTTTAGCTAACGATGTTAAATCGGGCGACACCAGCAATCGCGAGTCAATTGCCGCCAGAATCTATTTCGACCAAATACTGGGCGACGCCACACGCCGCAAGCCAATCTGGCACAATGCCGCATTAAACTATGGCTACGCTATGGTGCGAAGTCACATTGCCAGACATATTGCTGCTCGCGGACTAGTTGCCTCACAGGGGCTATTTCACCACAATGAGCTTAACAGCTTTAACCTGGCTGACGATCTAATTGAGCCGTACCGTGCCGCTGTCGATTTATATATCTTAGAAAAAGTTGCGCCACTTCATGTCGGCGACCGCGATGCCAGCCTCACTAAGCATGATCGCCAACTTATTATTGACATATTAAATTATTATGTTATAATGAACGGTAAGAAGTTTACCGTGAGACATTCGGTTGAGCGAACAGTTGAGAGCTTTATTGAATGTATAGAGACAAAGGAGGCAGATAAGCTTCTTCTACCAAAAATCGTCCTCCAGTAAAAGGGATGTCATACAAACTTATGAGGGTCGCAGTATTCTTTGATTTGCCGACCAATACCAAAACAGAGCGCAAGGCCACCGCACAGTTCCGTAAATTCTTATTGGATGATGGCTTTGACATGCTTCAATACAGCATATATACACGGCTATGTCCAAATCGTGACGTTGCAGAAAAACATATGATGCGAATTAAGAGGCACGCCCCGGACAGCGGCTCGGTGCGATTGCTTTATTTAACAGAGCATCAATTTACACACATGCACGTTATTGTTGGCGAAAAAACCACCCAAGAAAAGTCCGTTCCAGCTGGGCAATTAGCATTTTTCTAACCAAAAATCCCCCTCGTAACAGAGGGGGATTTAAGGAAGTATTATATCAATATCTAAATTGTTAGGGAACTATAACCGAGTAAAGACGAACGCGTGTGTAAGTTTTATTATATCAATATCTAAATTGTTAGGGAACTATAACGTAGCAATGACTATTTTATATACGAAAAAAATTATATCAATATCTAAATTGTTAGGGAACTATAACCAGGCTGACGGCGTTTACCTCGCCTCACAGATTATATCAATATCTAAATTGTTAGGGAACTATAACTAAGGCGTTTGCTGTTGTAAAGGCGGCGTAATTATATCAATATCTAAATTGTTAGGGAACTATAACCCTTATCAATGATAGTGGCGTGATGGGTAAATTATATCAATATCTAAATTGTTAGGGAACTATAACGCTTTTCAAATATGCAATATCTTGATGACGATTATATCAATATCTAAATTGTTAGGGAACTATAACCGAACCTGGTGACGGGATCTTAATAGCACCATTATATCAATATCTAAATTGTTAGGGAACTATAACCTCTCGTGCCTTTTTGAGATACACATCCAAATTATATCAATATCTAAATTGTTAGGGAACTATAACTTCATAGTGCTATTTGTGTTAGCTATCATAATTATATCAATATCTAAATTGTTAGGGAACTATAACTTCATAGTGCTATTTGTGTTAGCTATCATAATTATATCAATATCTAAATTGTTAGGGAACTATAACCTTTCGTCGCACAGTATAGACTTTACGACTATTATATCAATATCTAAATTGTTAGGGAACTATAACTTACTCAGAAAGAATATGTATTCGATTCTGATTATATCAATATCTAAATTGTTAGGGAACTATAACCTAGTGGATCGATTATCTTGATTGACCAACATTATATCAATATCTAAATTGTTAGGGAACTATAACAAGGAGGCATATGATTATAGAGATTTCTGAATTATATCAATATCTAAATTGTTAGGGAACTATAACAAGGAGGCATATGATTATAGAGATTTCTGAATTATATCAATATCTAAATTGTTAGGGAACTATAACTATATTTTCCGCTACGAGCGGTAACGTACCATTATATCAATATCTAAATTGTTAGGGAACTATAACTAAACACGTAGCCTAACAGAGAGGGGCGTAATTATATCAATATCTAAATTGTTAGGGAACTATAACCCTTTATCGCAACAACGTAACGAACGCGACATTATATCAATATCTAAATTGTTAGGGAACTATAACAGAGCCTCCTTAGCAACTGATGACTCTATAATTATATCAATATCTAAATTGTTAGGGAACTATAACCGCACTGCTTATATAAAGGCTGATGGTGAAATTATATCAATATCTAAATTGTTAGGGAACTATAACATCCATTTTCACTGCATGATTAGCGGATTTATTATATCAATATCTAAATTGTTAGGGAACTATAACGCTGGTGTTCTTCCCCCGTCCGGCGTAATATTATATCAATATCTAAATTGTTAGGGAACTATAACCAAAGACACCCGGGTCTGGTCTCGGAAAGCGGTACGCCTTATTTTATTGTATATTTAAGCATATTGCGGAATCTAAAAAATAGTGATAAACTGCAAACGCATGGTTTAAACATCCATGTGGCCTTTCCGCCCTCTGAAAATGGGGGCGGGTTTTATTTATGTACGGCGACGCCATATGGTAAATTATCATTTTCAGGATAAATTTTACATAAAATGCATGCAAAATGATTACATTATGAGTGCAACTTTGCTATAATAGAAGCACTCAGGCGAGGCACATTAACAATTAGAGGATACGCCATATTATAATGAATCGCAAACCCAAAGAGATAATAAAAATATAAACTTAACGCCTCGCTTGGCGCTAAGGTATCCTCATAAAAAAGGAGGCGAATATGCCAATAGTAAATCAAATTGTAAAAAAGAATGGAAAGATTATCAAGTCTAAGGTTGAGATATCTACGCCAGTTTATAATGTACGAATTAAGCAGGAAGTGTATGAACGCTTAGTTGTGCTAGCCGCAGAGAACGGTCGCAGCATAACTGGTGAGATAAACTACCGCCTTGAGCAATCGCTTAAAAAGTAGTATTATGGCTGGGCGATTGTTGTAATTTGCAGTCGTTGTTGTATAGGCACCTCAAAAATGAGGTGCCTTTTTTGATAAGGCACATTTTACCAACAATCAAAATAAGGCAGGGGTATGCCCCTACTGCGATTTAAGGCGGGCGAATGGAACAGTGAAATAATTAAGCACAGAATCACCCAAGCTCTTTCACAAAATTAGCAATTAAAAAACAATAGAACAAAATACGAACTAATTATTAGTCATTTTTAAGCATATATAAAGACGAATCCGGCTGAGTATTTATATTGATAAATTTTGCGTGATACAAACATAAATTATAAATCCGAGCCAATGCAGATAAACCAACATACAACATAAAACACACTAAGCCAGCAAATAGGGCGATTTATAAAACGATAAACGACAAGTAGGTTGATTTGGTGAAAATGAGATAAATTTATCGCGAAGAAAGACGATGGAATAGTCGTGTTTTAGATATAGTTTTAATGTCGCACAATGTACCTTTTACGTAATAATAAATGTCATACAAAGGTGAATATACATATGTCTCTATATATCCGATAACACCTTATAAAACGAACTTTTTCCAGTAATTTGACTAGGGGATTCTCTATTGTATACAACTTCATAAAACATGCTGTCTTTTATAAAAATATACACCAACAAAATACGAACTTAAAAAAAATATTTTTAATTCCAGCACTACACATACTGGAGTGCTACATTGATATTTTTACATCAATATAAACTCTGAGTATGCGCGCCGTAAGCTCGTTAAGTTTTCCACAACGTATTTTATATTATTTGACATTTTTATATTTTTATTGCCCTACTCCCCTAGCTTATCATTTTGTAATTATTTGACTTTTGCATATTTTTATATTGTTGTATATATTCTCTACGTCATACAGAAATAGAACAAAAAGAGAACTTACTCTATCCAGAAGAGAAGTTGATCGCCCTACTTATAGAACGACCTCTGATCTACCCTGACGTCTATATACCCTGGCTTCGCGCCGTTATTATCCAAATAATTCAAAGTAGCTATCACCTGTTTAACCTGAGCTTGAGCAGACCTATCCACCGTCATACGGATCTGAGTTTCCCTGCCCTCGACCTTAAACCAAACTTGGCGTACAGTATTAGCTGGCAGAATAACCTCTGAAACATTCATTTTATGTTGCGAAAATTCAGACACAGCTTGACCAAGAAAGCTCAAGAATTGACGATTGATAACTTCTTGACCACCTCTAGTCGGCAGGCCACTCTCATCACGAACAGCAACCGTAGGCGCGGCAAAATAATTCTGCTCAAAAGTAACACCGCTATCATCAACAAAATAAATCTTATCCCCGGAAGACCACTGAGCCACAGGCTGCCTAAACGTCAACTTAACGGCTGATCGCGCTAGAAAATCTCCCTCCACGCGAATATTTTTTACCTCAGGAGCTTTCTGTAAAAAGAATTGCTTTAGGTCATTATTATTGAGGAAGAACCGAAACCTCTCCGCTGGATGAGCGCTGTAATATTCATTAAGAACGCCCACGTATTTATTAGCGCTACTGGAACTCTTTGCGTCGGGAGTTTGGATTGAAATATTGATTGTCAATTGAAACAAAAGAAATATCACAATAAGCAGACTTACCGCAGTCGCAAACATTTTCCGCATTACACGGCGACGTTTTTTCACCAATTCATGAGTCTCGAGTCTTTCAGAAGTCTCCAAAGGAGAGGATGTTTGGCGACTATTAAGCGTCCTGTTCCGACGATATGATTGGGCGGGCAAATTCTCGTAATTCTCAGTTCGACGACGCGCCGCGATTTCTCGACGACTTAGATTCTCGTCCGATTTTTTCTTAGAGAAGGGGAATTTCACTTTCGCCTACCCTGCCTTCGCACTGTAGTAAGAATAATCTTCGCCATATCTTTAGCCGCGTTTGGCTTGGCAAATTTACCGAAGTTATCACCCAGACCTTTAAGAATTTTCTGAGATTTTAATACGCCAATTATTTTTCGTGCCAAGATTTGGTTGTCCTTATCCAACTCGTCTTCGGAGACGATCAACGCCGCCAACGCATCTTGATAAACCTTAGCATTCTTCAATTGATGCCCGCCTGTCAAATGGCCGTTAGGGATGATGATTGTCGGTTTATGTAGCGCCGCCAATTCCAAAAGAGTGGTTGCCCCTGCCCTGGTCACGACTATATCCGCCGCCGCCAAAACTTCCGCCATTCCGTTGTGAACAAACGCCTGCAATCGCCAGCCCTCCCGCTCGTCGGTTTGCTTGAGAATTTCTTCATATTGCTGATTTCCTGATATCAAAAATACCGAAGCCTCAGAAAGCAGGTTTTCCCTAATTGCTACAATCGCGGAATTAATTCGCCCGGCTCCGAGTCCACCGCCAGTAATAACAACTAGCGGTTTATTGACGTTAAAGCCTAATTTTTCCTTCAGTTCTTTCCTCTCAGCCTCAGAATATGGATGGAATTCTGGCGCAACTGGAATGCCAACATATGAAGCTTTTTCCGGTGGATAATTGTAATATTCAAGCGGCGCGCCCGTGCCGATAGCTTTCGCGAAGGGACTCAACAAGCGATTCGTCAAACCTGGATGCGCGTCAGAATCATGCAAAACCAACGGAATTCTTAATAGCCGAGCCGCATAGCCAACTGGCAAACAAACATATCCGCCCTTGATGAAAATAACATCTGGACGCCACTTCATAAGCTTAAATAAACTCTGGAAAAATCCAACCACCACCTTAAAACCGTCGCGCAAATTTGGAAATAAAATCGACGGATGTAGATGAAATGAGATACTTTTTCCGTGATATCGGCGTAATTTTCCAGCAATAATCAAATCGACCGGAATATTCTCGTCGAACTTAGCAAAAATCCCGCGTGCGCTGGCGCCAAATTTTTTATCGCACCAAAAACGAAGCTCGTGATCACCAGTTTTCTGTAATTCTCTAAATACGGCTACCACTGGCGTAACGTGTCCGCCTGAGCCGCCGCCGACCGCTAAGATCTTGGCCACTTTCACCCTCCTCTAATGCTTTATGTGACGTATATTTGGAAATTTGGAAAACTAAACCCAGCGCTGCCGCGATAAACAACATGCTTGTGCCACCATAACTTAATAACGGCAATGGAATTCCAGTAAGCGGCGCCAGCCCTGTCATTGCGGCGATATTCAGTATCACGTGAGAAGCAATCCAGCCAAAAATTCCCGCCACAATTAACCGCAACGTCACGTTTGGAAGTCTCGCGGCTACGTGCAAAATTGACAATAATAATGCTGTAAATAGCGCCAATATAGCCATTAAGCCAACAAAACCAAACGTTTCTCCCATGACGGCAAAAATTGAGTCGTTAGTCGCTTCTGGAAGATATCCTGTCGCCTGAACGCTTTTACCAATTCCAAGCCCCAGAAGCCCGCCAGAACCAATCGCAATCCTGGCCTGCTGAATGTGATAATTCTTGTTCTCCTGACTGCTCGTCCCTTTGTGGTTATCGCCTTGCACGAAAGTCATCACGCGCTCAATTCGGTGCGGCGATGTAAAAATCATCACCAAACCACAAAGTGCAACGATTGCCAGAATCTTCTTGAAAATCTTCCAATCAATTCCAGCCACTAAAATCATTGATAAGATAATCGCTATCAACGAAATTCCTGTTCCCAAGTCTTTTTGCAAAAACACAATCATCAGCAGCGACAAGCCGGAAATAATGCCCAGCGGAATAATAGTTTCTTGGATGTCGTTTAATTTTCCCTGTTGCGACCGACGCCCTAAAAATCCCGCCAAAAACAATAGCACACCATATTTGAGCAATTCTGACGGCTGGAAACTTCCTAATACGCCCAATTGAAACCATCGATACGCACCGTTAGTTTCTTGCGCAAACGACAAATGAAGTACCGCGCCCGAGAGAAATAGTAAAATACATAGCGCAAATCCAGCGTAAAGAATGTATTTTGATCTCTCGCCAATAAACCATTTGTACGGCGTAAAATAAAACGCAGAAAAAGCCACGACAGCAATAAACACACTCGTCAGCTGCTTACCAAAGAAATACGTATCGCTATAATTCGTGCCGTAAGCATAATTCATCACATTAGCGCGTTGCGGCCCCAGCGCATACATAACAATCAGCCCAAGTAGCAGCAAAAGTCCCATATAAAGCACAATCTGATACATCGGTCGATGACTTCGAACCGGCTGAGCGATAGATTGACGATTTTTGGCGACCGAATTACGCAATATGACCTCCAGCGAGCGCCAGCATCACGCCAATAAATGCCATCACGCAGCCAATGACCCAGAAGCGCATCGTCACTTTAGTTTCTGGCCAACCAATCGCCTCCAAGTGATGATGAATCGGCGCGGATAAGAAAATCTTTCTCTTAAACAGCTTCTTACTGACGATTTGAGTCAAGCTTGATCCCGCCTCAATTACAAATAGTAAGCCAATCACAGGAAGTAGGAGCAAAGAGTCGGTCAGCATTGCCACAACGCCCAAACACGCGCCATAAGCGAAACTCCCAACATCGCCCATGAAGAATCGAGCTGGATAAATATTGAACCACAAATAGCTCAAAAGCACACCAACAACCGTAAAGCAGAATCCCGCCAATATAACATGTTGTTGCAATAAGGCAATCACACCAAATGCTCCAAAGCTAATACCAAGCAGCCCACCCGCCAGTCCATCCATCCCGTCAGAAATATTAACAGCGTTGCCGGTAGCCACCACCGCAAATGCGAACAAAGGAACTATCAACCAACCAATATTCACCTCGCCCACAAACGGCACGTGAAAACTCGTCACGCCCAGTTTGGCAAAGAAAAACCAACCAAGCACCACGCCAATCAACGTAATCAGCGCAAACTTCACTGGACTACGAAGCCCAGCCGCGCCGCCGCCCAAACCGCGTAGATTGATGATATCGTCAATTAGCCCAACAATTCCGCCACCAACCAACGCCGCCAAAGGAAGCCAGGTCTGCGCTCGGTCTAAATTAAAGAAAATCGTCACCACAAAGATTGAAATTACGCCAATCACTCCAGCCATCGTCGGGATGTTTCGACGCAATTTTGCCGCTTGGAATTTGGCAAAAATCTTTAGCTTTTTCCCGTCAGTGCTTTCCGACCTTTGGCGCTTCCAGAAGCGATATCGATAAGCGAAAAACGTATAAATTGGCGTTAAAAACATCGCTAGTAAAAACGCGCCGACGCTCAGTAAAAACACGTGCGTCAATTCATTGGTCATTGTTTGTAAAGCTATTCCCATATTTATTCCTTTGGTGCTATTTTCATATAATCAATCATCCAGTTGGATATATCTGTAAAAATTGGTCCGGCATGGAGATTTCCCTGTAAGTTAATCCCTCTTCCCGGAGCCGCTACACGTACCATTATGACATATTCGGCACCATTTTTTCCACCGCCATAACCAATATATGTAGCAATCGTTTCCTTTTGAGTGTAAGCACCATTGACCACTGTTTCAGAAGTACCAGTTTTTCCGCCGATTTCATAACCAGACTTGTCGCTCTTTGACAAGAATAAAGATCGGCGCGCTGTCGTTAACATTGTTCGCATCTGCGATGACGTGCCGCCACTTACGGTTTGGCGAATAACTTTATTTTCCGACGATTTCAGATTGCCAGATTCGTCAATTGTGCCAACGAGAATAGTTGGCTTGTAATATTGACCGCCGTTAACTAGCGACGAAAATCCAGCCGCGACTTGAACCATAGTCAAGTTCATACTCTGCCCGTAAGTCATAGCTGAATAGCGAACCTCATTTCCTTCAGCACTATCCGGCGGGTAAATATAACCCGAAGCCTCGCCCAGCTCAATTCCAGTTTTAGCCCCAAAGCCAAATTTATCGTGATAATATTCATACAAAGTCTGGCGAGCCGGCAAATTAATCTGCGAACCATTTCCTAATTTTCGAATTGCGGTAATCGTACCAACGTTGAGCGAATTGTTAAACGCACCTTGAATCGTCATTGTGCCACTCAAACCTCTCAGGACGTTACACATCGTGCGGTCAGCGACTTTAATACAATCGGTATTATTATACGTGCTGGACGGAGTAATAA
Organism: Candidatus Minimicrobia sp. QA0096; assembly: GCF_963967315.1. NCBI lineage: Bacteria > Candidatus Saccharimonadota > Candidatus Minimicrobia > Candidatus Minimicrobia sp. QA0096. The sequence goes on along the minus strand of NZ_OZ017288.1, from coordinate 35,592 downwards.
CACCCTTGTCAATTGCCGTAGCGAAGCTAAAAGACTTGATAATCGAACCCGGCTCAAACGGCACCATCGACGCGCTATCCACAAACACCGACCCATTTTTCTGCTTGGCAAAATCCGCCGGATTATAAGTCGGATAATTCGCCATTGCCAAAACTTGACCGTTTTTCGGATTCATAACAATCACGCTTCCCTCGGTGGCGCCAGCTGCTTCGACTCCCTTTTTCAACGCCAATTCAGTCTGGCTTTGAATGTTCCTGTCCACCGTCAGCGCTAAATTATCGCCAGGCTTCGCCTCGATTCGCATATTATTTTTTCCAACCGTCAAAGGTATATTCCTCACGTCAGTTACAGATTGCAATAGCCCGTCCCGACCTTTAAGCTGCTTATTCAGAGAGCCTTCGACGCCATATTGACCTTCGCCAGCCGCGTTCACAAATCCAAGCACGTGCGCGCCCAGTTCGCCCTCAGGATAATTTCGAATAGAACTTTGCTGATACAACACGCCCGCAAAGTTTTTCTTTTTCAATTTTTCCGCTTGAGTCCTGGTAATATTTTTCGCCAAAACTTCATAGCGCGACTTTTTATTATTGAGCCGTTCAGATACATTTTCTGTCATTTCGCCGCCAGCAATTTCCCTCAAACTATCAACAAGCTGGCTCCGCTCTTTATCGTCAATCGACTGCGGGTCCGCAATCACCGTATAGACCGCCTGATTAAGCACCACTGGAACTGGCGTTTTTCCGTCCATCATGTAAATTTTCCCGCGCTCCGCAGGAATGATAAATTGACGCTGCTGACTTGCCCGTGCTAATTCCGTATATTTGCCATATTGCAAAATCTGCAATTGAAATAATCGCAACACAAAAGCTGCCATCACTACTAGTAAAGCGATGGCCAACCAACCAGTTCTTGAACGAATAAGCCGCTGCATATTGCTTATCTTATTATATCACTATTGAGCGTAATGCGTTTCAGCTGTCGTCATAGCTGAAGCGACATTGCTATTCTTCACCTTCTCTAACGCCGTCAAGCGTGCATTCTGCACTTCCAATTCTGACTTTTTTGCGCTTAGTTCGGTGATTTTTGTATCCAGACTCTGAGCTTCATAGCCGTAAGCTGTAAGTCTGGTTGCCTGAGTAAGATAAATCAAGCCCAGTACTGTAATCATCAATGCAACTAGCACTGTATGAGCAACAGGACCAAGTTTGACCTGAGACTGAAAACGTGTAGAATTCTGATTTCGGCGTAATTGACCGTGTGAACGTCGTGAAGTAAATGTGGTGGTGTTTGTCATTTGTCTCTATCTTTTATGTTTATATTTGTATTTAACATAACAAACCAGCCCGCCCGTTAAAGACAGGCTGGTTTTTCTAAGGTATATTCCGGAATACGCTTTAGTTTAGCCGCGGCGTACTGAAACAGCCTCTGCCTTGTCTGTATTCTGGAATTCTACTTTGATGTGGATTGGCATAATAGCCCCCCTTCTTTTTGTTTTATTTTTTCACGGCGTATCGAAACTTCGCACTTCGACTACGCGGATTGTGAACATCTTCAGTTCCAGACACCGGTTTTTTCTCTGGAACAATCAGCTCAGCCTCATAGCCAGCCATTGCTTGCTCCGAAAAGTAACGCTTGATCAATCTGTCTTCCAAGCTATGAAAACTAATTATTCCCACTCGCCCGCCCTTATTAAGTAAGCGTGGCAAAAGCGGTAATAGTTCTTCAATCAGCTTAAGTTCGCGATTGACTTCAATGCGTAGCGCCTGAAAGGTACGAGTCGCAGGATGATGCTTCATGCTACCGCGACCAACGGTTTGCTTGATCAGATCAGCCAGCTCAGTCGTTCCCTGAATTGGTCGAGCTTTTACAATTGCCTGCGCAATTCGCCTGGCCCGCCCGGGATTTTCTTCGCCGTAATGAATAATCAGCTGCGTCAAATCGTCAACCGAATACGAATTGATAATATCCGCTGCTGTGATTTCCGTCCGATTGTCCATCCGCATATCTAGCGGACCATCAAATCTGAACGAAAAACCTCTCTCTGCTCTGTCAAGCTGCGGTGACGACACCCCCAAATCAGCCAAAATCACGTCAAACTTACGCCCCTGCTTGACCAAATCTTGCGCCGCGCTCACAAAATCTTTGTGAATTAAAGTTACGCCTTTTTCAGCCAAATCACCCAATGTTTTAATCGCGTTTTCGTCGCGATCTACTAACACTGAGTTCAAGTAATTATCCGTCCTATTTAAGAATGCCCTGGCATGACCGCCATAGCCAGCCGTCAAGTCGAGATACGACTCGCCTTCGACTGGCTGCAGCTTGCTAAGGGTTATCTCCAAAAGTACGGGAACATGAATCGGTTCGCTCGCTTGGAGTTCTTCCGACTGTGGTGGATGTTCTTTAATACTCATCATTATTCCATTATACAGAAATAATGCTCGAGATCACCTAACTGGATATTTAATTCTGGCTTTTTTGTATTTGTGTTTTGTTTGTTTTTGTTGTCTTAGAGTGGAAATTTGTTGATTGTCAGTAACAACCATGTTTTCCAAAGAGACTTATGTGTGAGGTGGAGTTTTTTTGGGAGGTGTTTGAGGAAGGTGCGTTGCCTTTTTTAATGTGGAGCAAATTGCCACATGCCATTTTCAAATACCCAGATAGTTGATCTCGAGAGGTTTCTAATTGTTAAAGTGCTTAGCTAATCTACTATTCCGCATTCTCAGCCGCTATTAGCCGAAAATATTCCCCCGCTCGCACAGCAACGACTTCTCTGTCAATTCCAGCGTAGTCGAGCAAATGCTGCTCAATCGTCACTCGTCCTTGTTTTTGGTCGAGCGCCGATGCGGTTTTACCTCGTCGGAATTTAACGTTCAGGTCGGCAACTCGCTCATCCAGAATACTTCCCGTTAGAGCGCTTTCCACTTCCCGATCCCAGATTTGCTGTGGATATAAGTGGAGATATTTACCAAACCCGCGAGTTAGCACGACGCCTGATGCAAATTCTGCCCTGAGCTCAGCCGGAATTGTCAAGCGTCGCTTGTCGTCCAACTTACGCTCAAAGTAATCTGTCTGCACGTCGTCCTTCCTTCGTGGTAGATTAGTTGTTTTTTGTAGTGGATGTTTGTTTTTTGTTGGTGATTTTCCATCAACTTTCGTTCCACTGACTCCACTATACTACCCACACCTACCCACTTGCAAGCCCTTTTTATGACTTTTTACCCATTTTTATGTCAAATAAAAACTTTTCCACATTTTTGTGGAAAAGTCTAGTGTTGGGTTGATGTAAGTCTACGCTATTTAATAGTTTTGAGCAATGGATTAGCACTTAAAGTTATTTTAGACCAGCCTACAGTTGAAAGGCAAACTAGTATACGCTTTTAACAATAAAAAGAACACCGGCGAACCGCTCAAGTAAGGCGATTTAGCTCCGGTGGTTCTTAGCGTCAGTATAGTAAATAATCCTCAATAAATCAATAGCGATAAACTCCAGCACTCTATTCAATAAACTACTAATGAGATCTAAAGACCACACCTCTATATCTCTCAACAGACTCCCTACTTGTCTGTCTCAAAACCTCGTCAATTGCCAGCGCGTCAGGAGAAACTTCCAGCGCCCTACGGTTAATTCCGTATAGATATAAATTGTCCAGATCTCGCACGCGACTCAAAGCTACATAACCCATACCTTCAACAAACGCCTTTCTCAGGTCAATCTTAGCCGCATCAAGCGTCATTCCCTGACTTTTGTGAACCGTTATCGCCCACGCCAAACGCAGCGGAACCTGAGAAATACTCGCTCGTTTACGCTCTCCGTCCCGCAATTCCCAAACATCCGGTACCATCGTCACTCGACGACCATCTCGAAACTCAACAACAGGATATTCCGTCAACGGCTCGAAATCCACGACCGTTCCAATACTACCATTGGCATATAATTTTTGCGGCGAATTTTTAACCGCCATCACCAACGCACCCAGCTTAATTACCAGATTTTCTGGAGCCAAAACTGACCTTTGCAGATTCTCTACATAAATTTTCGAGCCTGTCGTCGTCTGCTGATACGAACGCTCTTCTCCTGGCAATTCCGCCAATTTTTGAATATTGATATCATCAACGTCGACGTTTACGGTATGCAACTCCGTAATATCTTCATCTGGCGGCTCAATTTCCGTGCGTGCTAGCAACGCTTCGACGTGGCGTCGCCTAACATCGCCAGTCCTTAAGGCTGTTAAAATCTCCAAAAGCTGTTCATCATTCTGACGATATTGTCGCTCCAAATATAAAACCGCCGGCTGAAGTTCTTGCCAAGCATCAGAATAAACCACAAATCCGCCGCCCTGCTCGTTCGGACGATTCACTGGCGGCAATTGGAAAAAATCGCCACTCATCACCAACTGAATACCGCCAAACGGCTGATCATTTTCCCTGACGGTTCTTAAAACCTTATCAATCATATCCAGCCGAAAATCGTGAAGCATTGAAATCTCGTCAATGATCAACACGTCGGTTTTAGAAATCACATCACGCCGCGTTTTTGACAATCGTTCAAAAAAATTGTTCGGCAAACGATCATTCACACCAATGCCACTCCAGCTGTGAATCGTATTGCCACCAAGATGTGTCGCCGCCAGACCAGTTGTCGCTGTTACCGACACCTTTTTACCCCGTTTTCGCGCCTGCGCAATAAAAGTATTCAACAGGTAAGTTTTGCCCGTTCCAGCCGCACCAGTCAGCAACGCCGACCGACCGCTCAGCAGAATAGCCAACGCTAATTCTTGATCCATTTTAGCCTCGTGGCGGTTCGCCCTCTGGCTCACCGAGCAGCTTCTTCGACTTAATTTCGTAACGCTTGCCCGTGATTTTACTCTCGATATAATCCTCGTTAATGAGATTTACGAACATATCCAAATCATTGCCGTCCATGATAATAATCGCGCCATTATCATCGCTCATCAATTCCAATTGCATCTCATCAGCATAATCCAAAACATCTTCCTGCTTAACCGCGCCGATTTCCAATTTCTGCAATTTATTAATCGTCTTTTTGCGCTCCTTCACCAACGCGTTAAGATCCATTCCCTCCGGAAAACTTAGCTTATATTCCTTCTCAATTTCCGCTACTTTTTTATCAGCAATCACCTGCTTTTTATACTCATAGCCAAACATTCGCTCAAATTTTCCAGGATTAAACGCAAAAATATCTTTACCAACAATCAAAACTTGATTATCATCTGGAACCTTAAAACCAACTTCCGCATTAAATGAACCAAATTTGCCATCAGAAAATTCCCAAGCCAACGCACTCTTTAGCGTCTGACCTTGCTGAATCAACTTAACCGTGTAGAATGTCGTGTCAGGGTTGTTCGGATCGGTAAATCGCGCCACAATTCCCTTCATACGCTTGAATTCGTGCTCAGTCTCCGAAAACTCCACGATGTCATGACGCTCATGTTCAATCAAATGAATCAGCGTTTCAGCTCGCCCAACCTTTTCCAAGTCAGTCCGCAACAGAACATTATCTTCCGATTCGCTCAATTCATAATCGCGAACGCTCAATCCAGTACCCGCACCCAAATTGACCTGATTGATATAATCAAACAAGAACAGCGGTCTGAGTTGCTGCTCAACATCTCCTTTTATCGGCATAAAATACGGCGTGTAATTTTTGCTAAATAAGAACAGCTCTATCTGTAAATCATTCTTCTTTGCGTCGTTTTGATTTGCCCACAAAAAAATATCAGTCGTTTCCCTCACTTCTTCCATTTTTCTAGTATAGCAATTTTTATCAGATGTCGCTAGCTGTTATTTTGTCAATCTTTCACCTTCACGCGCTCGATTAGCCCATTCGTCCGCCAGCTCATTCCCTTCATCGCCTTCATGACCACGCACCCAACGCAAATCCGCCTGAGAATTCGAATATAGTTCGTACAGTTCACGCACGATGTCCAGATTTTTAATCTCGCCACCCTTCTTCGTCCAACCGCGCTTTTCCCAGCCCGGCGCCCACTTGGTAACCACATTAATCCAAAATTCACTATCAGAATAAATCACGCACGGCGCACCATTAGCATCTTTCAATGCTGCAATTAGAGCTTTGCCCTCCATGCGAATATTAGTAGTATCGCCATCTTCCGACCCCAAAATATAAGGTTGAAGATCACGAATAACTGCAAACCCACCTGGACCGGGATTCGGCGAAGCAGAGCCGTCAGTATAGTAAGTTGTCATTAATATGATTATACACTAATCATAGCTCGCCTGGCTATCTTGCGATACGTGCTGTTCATTCTCTTAAATTTACGAACGCGCTCACGACTTTGTTTTGTTAAATGAGATTCCTTCTCTCCATCAGCACAGTTTGTAAAGAAGTCTTGCTTACGCTGCCAAATATCAGTTATCTTCTCTGCTGTTTCATCACTCATATTGACCAAATCACCGTAAATTTTCTGCAGCTTAAAGAAAAAGTGTGCCGCCTTTTTACCAGTACGAGCCACCAGACGAGCATCTGGCGTAGAAAATTGCATCTCAAACGGAGCATACGGAATTCTTCCATCGTCAGTTGCATAGAATCCCGTAATCTTCGCATCTGTAAATCCGCTACTACTATCCTTAAAACTGAACATTTTCATGTCAACGCCTGGTATCTTATCGATAATTTTCTGGCGGATCTTCTCCTGAAAATCCGAAGAACCCTTAACAACAAAACATTCGCTTTTCCGTCCTGGAGCTGGATATGGAGTAATCTTACCGCCGTTAATAGCCTTAATCACGGCACCAGCATAGGCATCGGCTAGCTGCTCGTTGTCTTGACAAATTACCGTCATACCATATAAGTCGATCGGATGGAATTCTCCCGAATCTTTCAGAGGCTGAGAACGTTTATCATAATAACCTATAGTCTGTAGTAATTTTTTACAATACGAGCCGCGGCCCTTACCTCGAGCCCTTACTTCCAATTCTGCCCCATTCGGGGTTTTTACAGTACCAGATCCAAAAAATGTACTATGCGAGGAATTGGTATTTACGGCAGGTTTCAGATCTGACTCCCCTAGCAGCTCAGAGAACACACCATTAAAGTTACCCATAGCAAAATCAAATCGTGTAGGATCAGTCGAATACCTGCTACCAAAATGCAACGACACAACCCTGTCCACCTCATTCATGATCGAATCGATATCACTGCTCAAGGCATCTTTGCGATATAAAGCATCGCCAATATTACGCCCCGTCATAACACCAATTTCATCTTTTAGCTCAGATTCCAAGTTGTCTAGCCCAATAATACTACATACTGGAATTAAGAAATTTTCAGCAAACACTGCACATTTATACGCGAACGCGCTATGATAAGGGGCGATTTTTAAGTTAGATAAGGTTATAGCTCCAGCAATCATCGCAGTCTCTAGACCTACACCTTCAGCTCCTTCGCCTTTTGTTGAGAATACCTTTATCAAGTTATCAAGATGCGGTGCTGGAATTGACGGATTTTCAGCCCACGGGCTCTTACCATAATCATCACCATCCATGTCTAAATCGTCAGGAATTGTTTGATTGTCCTTAAGCTTTAGCGCTTTTCCTGCTAGCGAGCCCTCATCAATATCTTCCATGTACGACGAAAAAGCCTCTTGTAAGACCTTATAGTCCTCAACTATACCTATAACAGTATCCTTGTTAATCTCTTCAGATACGCCATCTAGCGACCTTGTAATATAATCAATGCGTCGTCTATCACTTAAACCTTCCGGCATCCCGATAATAATCTCTGCAGCCAGTTTACGCGACGGAGTTAAGTGATCTCCGCTAAATGTCTCCACCAATCCCATGGCCAATTCTCTCCTTTCAAGAGAAAAATCAACTTCGCCTTGATTTTGAAGATTGGTGTTATTGTCTAATAATTCTTTACTTTCCATAATATAGCTTGTAAATTATATCACAAACTATAAATTTTTGCAATAGCTAGACGATAGCGGTTATCTACGCAAAATAAATCCGCATCAATTCGCGCGCTACTCTGTCGGCATCGTGACGAATCAAGCTGCGCTGAGCCGCTAACGGATCGCTGTTGGAGTTCGTATTGACCCACACGTCATCAGCAATCAAACGCTTGCCCGACGCATAATAATGCTTTTTCTTCAGCAATTCCTTATCCCACTCGACCAAATATTCGCCGTCGTGAGCATATTTCTTTATCAATTCCTCTGGCGGGCGATGATTATTGTAAAGCACATAATCCATATTCACCCCTGAAAATCGCTCAATTTCATCCGCAAAATCCGCCACGGTAAATCCATCAGTCTGCGTCGGCTTGGTAACCAAATTGCAAACATAGACTTTCTTCGCCTTCGTTTCAGCAAGCGCCCGAGTAACGCCTCGAACCAACAACGCTGGCGCCAAACTACCATATAAAAGCCCCGGCGCAATCACCACCAAATCGGCATCCAAAATCGCTTGACGGGCTCGCGGGTTAATCGTAGCTGGCGGTTTAAGCTCTAGCCACGGACGCTCGCCGCGCGGAATCTTTAGCGACTCAGCCGCGTGTTGACCATCAACAACCGTGCCGTCTTTCAGCTTAATCGACATCGTTGTATCGTCCAGAGTAATCGGATAAACTCGGCCATTGACACCCAAAACTTCGCTAGCCAATTCCACCGCATCAGCAAAACTTCCTGTCATCTTTTCCAGTGCTGCCATAAACAAATTGCCAAACGCGTGACCTTTCATACTGCCCTCGCCGAACCGGTAATTGAACAAATCGCGAACTTTCGGCGAAGTACTTAGCGCCACCAGACATTGCCTGACGTCGCCCGCCGGCAACACGCCCAATTCATCGCGCAACACGCCAGTTGAGCCGCCATCGTCGACCATATTGACCAACGCTGTAATGCTGTGTGTATATTTTTTCAATCCAGAAAGCAGCGTGAAACTTCCCGTTCCGCCACCAATAACTACAACTTTTACCCCAAAATGATCATTATTCGAACTATCTGTCATGCTTGAATTATAGCACCTTGGAAAGCCTAAACCAACGTACCTTTTGGCAACGCCCATTCCAAAAAGGGCTGCTGCTGACAATCAATCGCATTGATAATATGAGTAGCAATTTTTGCTGGATCATTAAAAAACATATAGTCAGCTGGAAGATCGCGCCCATTCCAAAACGGAGTTTTCATAGCGCCGGGCAGAAATAGTGCAACTCTAACTGGAAGTTTTTGCTCATCTGCCTGCATCCCCAAACTTCGCGCCAAACCCGCTTGAGCGTGCTTCGTGGCAACGTACACAGCTTCATCCGAGCGCGCTTTAACGCTACTTGTCGACCCAATAATCGTCAGTACAGACTTACGATTCTGCGTTGACATCTTACGCCAAGCCCATTGGACCAGCGGCAACGCGCCTGAAAAATTAACTTCCGCCATACTGCGAACACTCGGCTGATCTTCAAAATTGCCGCGCCAGCCATATCCAGCCGCCCACACAAATTGATCAATATCATCGCCGTTTAAAATCTGCTCAATTCGCGCCGACGCCGCCTCCACTTGATCTGAATAATACACATCCAGTGGAAAACCTTCTCCGTGTTTCTGCGGATTATGAGTCTTGCCCAGAACCAGCACACGCTCGCCACGTTCTCGCAGTTGCTTCGCCATTTCTAATCCAAGCCCACTCGTCCCACCAAGAATAATATGCATATGGTTATTATAGCAATGGCGATATTAAATGTAAATTCCGTATCTAAGCCTCGGCCACGCTTCTGCCAGCTCCTCGGCTGAAAATTCCTTGACAGAATCCATCTCTTGTAAAGGCGTTTCCAAGCAAAGCCCAACAGCCACGGCAGCCACTCGCTTTATGAGATATTCCGCATTATCTGAAGAAAAATAAGCATTCTTCCTGAATCCTCCTCTTATCCCTCCAACAGAATGTACACCCCGCCCATCCCGCCAGCTTCGCAGCTCAGTTTTACCATACGGAAACTGAAATGGCGATTGTATGAACGTAGACCGACCAGGAAGGCGCTTCTCTGCTAACATGATATGTCCCGAATACTCACGACAGCGACTAGCCAACATTACATCCATATCGAGAACCTCGTCCTTAACAACTAATCTAGTCAATAAAGCAAATAACAAATCCTCGTCGACTTCACCCTCCATAATATTCTCGATTTTAACTCTGGCGCCGTAATTATCAGCCTTCTTCATACGTTAAATCCTTAGCCATTTTCTTATACTCTCTCCACTTGCTACCAAAATCCACATTGCCATGGAAACGAGAAACAAGCTCATCCACTTTATCCGGATAGAAACTCTCAGTAGGCGATTCCTTAAGCTCTTCTAATGACAATCCTGCACAATGCAAAGCCACAGCTCCAACACGCAAGGCAAGTCTGACGATCTCTAGCTTCTGATCGTCGTCAGGGTTATTTTCAATGGAATCAGGAACAACAAGCTCGGTTGGTATTACTTTGCGCAAGAAAGAAATTCCACTATGCGACATAGGATCAGCTAATAGCCAACCACTTACCTTCACCTCATCTTCAACCGCCAGACACTCTGAAATAGACACTCGCGCCATATTCTCACCGATTCCGCGGACCTTCTCTATTAAATTATCATGACTACGAATATCACCCACTCTTCTGGCAAACACCATGGACGCATTCACCGTCCCATCTTCTTCCAAAGACCAATCGCCATCATAGATTCCAATCAAGCGCCGACTTTCGACAGAGGAATACTTCTCCGAGCCATCACCAGAGTCAATAAATCTAATACCAAAAGATACGCCGCCTGTACTTTTTTCCATGCCTGATATTCTATACTATTTTATGGAAAAAGTCAATACTATTCTGTCGGCAAACTATTTGCGCCACACAATTTCTGCCACTTCAAATGCACTTTATATCGAAGCGGTGCACCCGACTCGCTCTCTTGGAGTCGCAACTCTTCAGGATCCATAAACATCACTTCGTCCGCATCAACACCCGCTGAAAAATCAAAGTTTTCCGTCCACACACGACAAGAAAAACAAATTTGGTTAGCATCAATTCGCTCAACATAAATCTCGTCCGACGCATCAAAAAGCTGATAGCGAAGATTACCCTTATAGCCAACCTCCTCATACAATTCCCGCTTCAAAGCCGACTCAAAAGTTTCACCATAATCCATTCCGCCACCAGGAAGATCCCAAAGCTGCCGCCCATCCTCTTTAACAACCAAAATTTGCCCAGCATCATTATAAATCAGAGCCTTTATGGAAATGCGATACAGACAATCCAGATGGTCCGTTCCATCTAAATTCTGTGTAATGATACGTCCGTTGGTGATTTTTGTCATGAAAGTCATTATACTACACCCGAGCGCTAGATAGCTAATACCATTTCACCTACAGTATACCCTGTCTTTCCAATATCTCTTTCCAATATCCATTTACTAACTACTCATTGGGTGTTAATAAGTTAGGAATTACCTAAATTACCTAATTGTGATACTCTTTTATTTTTCCTGCATATTCAGTCAAAAGATTCTTTGAATAAATTTTTTCATTTCTTGAATCTCTAACTTCTTTCCAAAGAATAGCAGCTACTTTTAACTTATTCGAATAGTTGCGACTATTTTCGTCTGCACAGAAATCCTTTAAAAATTGATTCCATTGACAAACCGAATTATCATATTTAGCATAATCCGATTTTCCATAATAAACTTTCAGCATATCTTGAATCGTAAAACTCAAATCATTTTCACTTTTTACTTTTCTCCAAGCAGTAGCCATATCAGCAGTAAATTTAAAAGGTGCAATACCTGTTACGGCAGAGAAATATTCTCTAAATTTTGTATTAAAGGAAAACCCACATTCAAGTAATGGCATATATAGAGTAATATTTTCAACTTGCTTTGTTTCGTTTTTTATTGATGATTTTTTAATTAAATTACCCTTAAAGTACTGCTCAATAATATAATTAAGTTCTTGTTTTGTACCTCTATGTTCTAATGCTAGCGACCTGCATATCTGTGAAAGTTCTTCACGATACCAATAGTATTGATTAAACTCATCAAACGATGTGATTTTATCAAACTCAGGTCTACTTTTTGTCAATCTTTTATCTCCTCAAAACCAATTTGCTTTTTTCACGTCCAATATCTACAACTCCTCAACCTTCACTCGCCTCTGCTCCGTCGTATCCCGCTCACGAACAGTAACGGTGTCATCTTCCAGCGTCTGAAAATCGACAACTACGCAGTGTGGCGTACCAATTTCATCCTGACGGCGATAACGCTTACCGATGTTTCCATTGTCATCCCACATAACGCGTCCAGGATTTTTCTTAGATAGGTTAGTGTAGATTTCACGCGCCTTCTTCACCAATTCTGGCTTATTCTTAAGTAGCGGTGAAACGGCAAATTTAACCGGCGCCAAATGCTCTGGAAGTGCCAAATAAACACGCTTACTGCCGTTCTGCTCGTCCTCGCGATACGCACTCGACAAGACCGCCATCAGCGCCCGCTCGACGCCAAAACTCGGCTCAATCACGTGCGGCACAAACTTTTCATTCGTCCCCTTGATTGTATATTCCATACTTTTCCCGCTGACGCGCTGAATATTCATCAAGTCAAAATCAGTCCGATACGCAATTCCCATCAGCTCTTCCTTGCCAATTGGAAAATCGTATTCAATGTCGATCGTCTTCTTACTGTAATGCGCCCTGTCTTCAGCCGGAACATCCAGCTCGTGAATATTCTTAGGGTCTAATCCCAACGCCTCCAAAAACTCGTGCGTCGACTTCAACAATTCATCAAACGCTTCCTGCCAATTTTCTGGATTGACAAAATACTCAATCTCCATTTGCTCAAACTCACGGCTACGGAAAACAAAATCTCGCGGCGCAATTTCATTGCGAAACGCCTTGCCCTGCTGAGCAATTCCAAACGGCAAGTCTGGATAAAAACTATCAACAACGTTCTTAAAATTGGTAAAAATTCCCTGAGCAGTTTCTGGACGAAGATATGCAACGCTGTCTTCACTTTCAGTGGCGCCAACGCTCGTCTTAAACATCATATTAAACGTGCGAGATTTGCTTAGCGGATTTCCGTCTGGACTTTTAATTCCCCGTTCCGCAATCACTTCATCCATTTGCTCTATCGTCAAGCCGTCAGCGTCAATGCCATTATCCTTAAGAATGTGGTCGGTACGATAACGCCGATGATTAACCATATCTTCGCACAATGGGTCAACGAATGTATCAACATGCCCACTCGCCTTCCAGACTTTCGGATTCATCAAAATTGCCGCATCGACGCCATATATATCGTCGCGCTCGTCAACAAACATTCGCCACCATAAATTCATAATGTTGCGCTTCAATTGAACGCCCAGCGGACCGTAATCCCACGTTCCAGACAAACCGCCATAAACATCCGAACCCTGATAAATAAAACCGCGACGCTTACATAGGCTAATAATATCTTCCATTTTTGCTTGACTCATCAAAAACCTTTCTCCATGTTGGCAACATGGCGATTCACATTATTACCCAAATTATACCATTTTACTGACAATTTTACACTGCCGCGTGTTGTCTGGCGGTCAACCAACAATCGTTTATAACCTCAGTTATTCCGCCGATTTGCGCCACGTTTGCCAGAGGCTTGGCCTGGATTAACCTTAACAATTTGATGGCGTCCGCACCCAAATCGCCCTGCTCCGCCAATCTCAAGCCTTTCTCTGCATTGTCATACATATATTTTTTATCAGGGAGCAACGGTGCTGTCGTCACATCTGTGCGAAGATTCAATTCATCACCCAGCAAACTCGCGTATTGCAAATAAAACCACGTTTCAATCAATTTTTGGTTTATTGCAGGATTATTCAATTGCTCCAAAACTTGACTCAGCACATAATACCATTCTGGTTCGTCAATATTTTCACTCGCCGCAGAAACCAATTTCATTACCGAATAAGCAAACTGCATCCGATCGTAATCTTCCAAAATATGCCGATAAAAAGCCGATAATCGAGCGGAAGTTAATAGCCCCAAATCGCCCCGACCAGAACGAATAACCACGTCGCAAATCGCGAATAATTCGATTCCGCCCGCCAATTTACTGCGCTCGCGTCGCACACCTTTTGCGATTACGCTGCGTCGACCTTTCGGCGTTAATAATTGCAAAACTCGGTCAGCTTCGGCGTAATTCGTTCGCCTCAAAACAATTGCTTTTACTCGCTCACTCTGCCCCGTCATTTAGAACCTCGCGAAAAATCGCCCGCGCCTCATTCGGACGCATCGATGTTTTATTCAAAATCGCCTTCACACCAAGCGGACGCAAATCGTCCATTTTAACGTCGATATTCGTACAAACCACAATCGGCAAACTCGCCAAATCCGCGTACGATCGCAGTTCGTTAAGTAGCGCAATCGCCGTTTCGCCAGCTAACAACATATCCAAAATTAAAGCGTCAGGTTGCCAATTATCAATAATTTCAATCGCCTGACCGCCAGAAACCGCCACTCGATGTTCCGCCCCAATATCCGCGGCAAACTTGCCCAGAATATCCGCCCAATTCTTATCATCCTCAACGATTAACAGTTTTTTCATATCAAGCTCAACTGCCGACTAATTGGCATTTCTACATAAAAAGTTAATCCATCACGGTGACGAATCAGACCAATCCGCCCGTTCATCGCCCGCGCAAATTGATTCGCCACGTAAATCCCCAATCCACTACTTTTCGGCCTTGTTCGCACGGTTTTTCGTGTTTCCATCTCATCCAATAAGCGTCGATATTCCTTCAAACTCATCATCGGCCCAAAATCTCGCACGCTCATCCTTACGGCATCTTTTGTCGCCTTAACCGAAACCTTAATCTCCGATCCGTCCTCCGTATACGCCAACGCGTTATTTAGAAAGTTCGCTAAAATTCGCCCCAAAAGTGTTCGGTTCGCTAATATCAATTGACCATTTCGACTACTCTTAGGCCAGCTAACTTTTCGCCCATAAAGTATTGCGTTGAACTTTGTTTCCATCGCTACTTGCTGACATAAAGCCAACGGATTGACCGGTTCAAGCGGAAATAACGACGACGTTAAATTAGCTGAATTTGCCAAATCAATCGTAAGCTGTAACGCCTGCTCAGAAGTCCGAATAATTCGTTGCTGGATCTGAGTTTTATCGGCAGAACTGGTTAAGTCATCGTCCAACAGTAGCGCCAATTGCCTAATCAAAGCCAGCGGCGTTTTCAGCTCGTGTGCCGCCACCAAAACGCTCGGCAATCCCTCAAAATCAGCATCACTCCACTCTTTACCTGCCATACAATTATAGTATAGCAAATATGTACTGGGTTTTTCTATTCAGAGATTTTTACAGTGCTTAATATAGTCTGGAAATCTGGCTTAAACGTATCCGCGTCGGTTGAAAAACGAATAGTTTTATCGCGAACTTTCATCAAAACCACAGAGCCGCGCAATTCTTTCTCAAACGTACCGTCAATCCGAGTTGCTGAAATTCCATTAAACTCAGTACTACTTGAGGTCAATTCACCCTTCTTTAGTCGTGATTGATACTCATTCAGCACCGTATCCATATTCTTGTTGATAATCTCCAGCCTTAATGCAAATCGACTATTTTTATTAGTTGTCGAAGGAACTGAAACAGGGTGAAGATAAGCTTTATAATCACCCCTGTCGCTGCCGTCATTCGCTACATATACACTCCAATCTTTTGGATACATAAACGACACTCGACCGTATTCAGCAGGACCAACAAATTCAATACGTGGATTCTTAGCTGCGTCTGAATACTTCCTCCAATCAGACTCAGCCTGCTCGCGCTTACCCTCAGCAACTTTAATCGCAACTTTACTATCAACACTGCTCTTTTCTCGGGAATATTGCATGTACGCCCAAATCGCCAAAGATCCAGCAATCAAAAACAATATCAGACAGCCGATTGTGCCGACCATCCAGCCATTAACTGAGCCACGTTCACTTCTATTTCTCGTAATCATAATTAGAGTATAGCTTATGCTTTAATTGGTGTAAAGATCCTACTCAGCGTTAAAATCCTCGCTAAGAACCTCGATATCATGTCGCATATCTTCCAGCGTGGCAGTAATTTTTTTTGATAACTCTCTCGCCTCAATAAACCTCTGTTTTGCCTCGTCCAGATTAAAATCATCGCCTTGAAACCACGCGATTCGCTCGTTCAATTCAGCTATCATTTGCTCAATTGTCATATCGTTGTTCACTATTCTCAATCCTCGCTTTCATAATTATATCTTTTGTTGTAATCTCTACAATATTACCAATCTGTAAATCACCCTTGATCATTGCATAGCCACGACGCAGCGCCATTTCCGGATCATACTCAGCGATAACTTTTTGTTGCGACAATGTCGCATTTACAGCCGCGTCCACGCGACTTGACCACTGTTTTAGCGCTTCTTTTTGCAACATTGTTGCATTAAGCGACCGTTCTTCGATAGCCCTACAAATTGAATCTTTCGCGTCAATTAGCCTGTAATGCAAATGCCTAACCACTTCTCGCTTATCAGGAAACAGCAATTGCGCGGCGTTGCTCGGCGTGGCTGCGCGAACGTCCGCCGCCAAATCGCATAAACTCTCATCAATTTCATGACCAATTCCAGTCATTGTTGGAATGCGACTACTCGCCACCGTCCGTACTAGTTTTTCATCGTTAAAACTCGCCAAATCTTCCGCACTGCCACCGCCACGAATCAAAACAATCACATCTGGAGATTCTGACATTTGATTAAAATATGATATCGCTCGAACAGCTTGATCTGCAGCATTCACGCCTTGTACATTAACATCGGCGACTACGAATTTCACACCACCCCAACGCTCACCGGAAATCTTCATAAAGTCAGCATATCCCGCCGCTTTTGTACTGGAAATAACAGCCACTCGCTGGGGATATTGCGGTAATGGACGCTTTCTTTCAGAATTAAACAGACCCTCAACTGTCAATTTTTGTTTCAAAAGCTCAAAACTTCGCTTCAAACTTCCCTTGCCTAATGGGCGAATCTCTTGAACGTTCAGACTAAAGGCGCCATTATCTCTAAGCGCCGGCATTGTCCGAACGACAACTTTCATCCCGTCTTCAATTGGCGTGCGTAAATTGCTAAAACCAACAAAACATCGAACCAGCCCGTCGTCATCTTTTAGGTCGAAAAAAGCGTATTTCGGAGGATAAGACTTGAAACTAGAAACCTCGCCCTCAACTTCAACCATTCCAGCAAAAGCCACGTCAAAAGTTTGATTGACAACTGCTATGAAATTGCTAACGCTAAATCTGGGAATCATCTGGCTTGCCGTATTTAATCAATGCGTGTTGATAGAAAATATAGCCAAAGATAATCGTGCCAGTAAGTAAAATTGCTCGCGTCAGAATTATTCCAGCAATCGCCAAATCTGGCGGAGTGCCTGCCATACTTAAGAAAATAATCATAATGGTTTCATAAACTCCCGTCCCTCCAGGCGTAAACACGACAATCGCTGCCAATCCCGCCACACCGTATCCAACCATCAAAATCGCCGGATTAACAAAAACACCCAGCGACAGAAACGCCACAGCAAACATCGCCACGTCAAAAACAGTATAAACAGCTCCCCAAATCATCGGTTTTATCAGAAGTTTCGGATGATTGGACAAATCTTGAAAATCGTCCTGCATATCAACAAAAAACTCTTCGACTTTCTTCGACTTCATCACTCGTCGCTTCTTGCCCAAGGTTGCAATTTTTACCAATGTATTGATGAACTTAGACAATTTAGCCGCAGTCATCTGCATACGTCGCTTTGACGAAAACACGAAAATCAGACCAAACGTCAGCGCCAAAACCACGATAATTAGTAAGAAACTAGCGGCAACGATATAACGATTAACCTTGCCGTCAATAGCCAGCGCCAACACAGCAATCACCAACAAAACCAAAAGCGACAAAAATCCCGTAACGTAACGAATCACCTGTGCAAATGTCGAACGCGCCGAACTCACGCCGAGCTTGTGCATTCGCCACGTCGTATACGAAATTCCACTAACTCCGCCCGACGGAAAAATGTGATTGACCAAATTAAGCTCCAGCGCAATCCTCGTCTGCTCCAGCCTGGAAATATGATAAATCAGATTCTTCTCTCTCAGATACGAAAAAATCATCTCGCCACCAGCGAAGTACACAATAATCTGAAACGGCAATAGCAAGAATAATAGCCATAAATCCGCGTGCAAAAACAGATTCCACGCCTTCACGAGCTCATGCCGAGATAGAAAAATTATTATCGCCAAAACCGCCAACGTCAAAACACTCATAATGGCTCGTGGCGATTTCAACAATTGCAACACCTTCGGTAACATAACCTTCATTATACCACGATAAATGTTATAATTACGACATGTTTATAGCTATTCTTGGCCGTCAACCGGAAATCTCTATCGCTGAATTAGAGGCAGTTTACGGTGCTAAAAATGTCCAAAAAATCTCCAGCCAAGCCGCCACGGTTAATTGCGACAATTTTTCAATTGACAATCTCGGCGGAACGATTAAGTGCGGACAAGTCATAACGAAGATAAAGTCGCAAAAATCGGACCACAATACCCTACTCCAGGCGTCAAAAATTATTGTTGAAAAATACACGAAAAGCCTTTCAAATAGTCAGAAAAAAATAACGCTTGGAATAAGTTTTTATGGCAATAAAACAGATCCGAGAAACGTCCAAAAAATCGGAATTATCTTAAAAAACAACCTGAAAAAATCTGGCGTTAGTTTGCGTCTAATTCCTAATAAAACCGCCGCGCTGTCCACTGCGACCTCTCACAATAATAAACTTGGCAGGTCTGAGGCGAAAATTGAAATTATCATAGCTAAGAACGTGTACGGAGATCTGATAATCGCTGAAAGTCGTGGCACTCAAAATATCAATTCGTATACTCAGCGCGACCGCGGGCGACCAAAACGCGATGCCTTCGTGGGAATGCTTCCACCCAAGCTTGCACAAATTATGATTAACCTTTCTGGCGCAAAACCTAACGATTACCTCTGGGATCCGTTTTGTGGCACAGGAACGGTATTACAAGAAGCTGCGCTTATCGGCGTGAATGCTTACGGCAGTGATTTGAGTGATAAGATGATATCTTACACGACCGAAAATATGAACTGGGTAGAAAAAACTTTTTCGACAAACACTTTCTGGCAAGCACATCAGGCCGATGCCACCTCTGTAAAATTAACAGATGAACAGAAGAAACGGATTTCTCGAATTGTTTGCGAAACATATTTAGGTCAGCCGTTTTCCGCACCACCTAGCCCAGAAAAACTTCACGAAGTAGTCGGAAATTGTAATCACATAATTAGCGATTTTCTGCAAAATATCCATTCGCAAATCCGCCCATACACGACGCTTTGCATAGCCGTTCCAGCGTGGCAAAATCACGAAGGTAAATTTACTCACTCGCCTCTGATAAAAAATCTTAAAAAACTTGGATATCAACAAATTATCGATAAAAACCTCTTATATTACCGTGAAGATCAAGTTGTTGCCAGAGAAATATTGGTATTAAAACCGGCAGATATAGCCAAAACCGCTTGACAACTGGCTTCATTTTCGATAAACTAGAACAGATTGTTTTATAGAAACTATAAGGAGTAAAGAATGTCAAAGGTTAAAGCTGGTGGTTCTAGTAAGAACATCCACAACAATGCTGGTCAACGTCTTGGCGTTAAGCGATTTGGCGGTCAAAAAGTTTCCGCTGGAGAAGTTCTAGTTCGCCAAACTGGTGCCACAAAGATCGCTGGTGACGGCACATACGTTAGCCGCAATTTCACCATCCACGCTGCAAAAGATGGCGTAGTTGGCTTTAAGTCAGTTAAGAAAACTAAGTTTACCGGCAAATCAGAACGCCGAACACAAGTTGTTGTTCTTTAATCGGTAAAAACTTTTTATTAAAATAGCTCCGGTAAATACGGAGTTATTTTAATATTAATAATTATTTCTTACATATTCGAGAAGTGCCCTTGCAGAATCCCTATGCATACCACTTCTCTCCTTGTCACCCCTGTAATGAGTAACCGTTTTGTCTTGTCTGTCTACATTAAATGAGCCATCCATCATAGCAATTGCCAGCACTACAGTATATTCACGACTGCGCATTTTACCCGCATAATAATCACCCCCGAGATAATTAGGAGCTTTTAGATTATCCTCTGAGTTACGAAGAACTCTGTCTGCCAAAGCGCCTGGATTAACGGCTGCCAGCCTGTCAAGACTGGAGGTTAAATATTCAAACAAGCGGCAACGCGTCAGGTGACTAGCTCTAATACCATTTATGATCACTTCAGAATCAAGCGCTCTCTCGGGATTAATTATTTGCATTAACGACGAATTCGTAGCTAGATTATCAATAGCCTCTTTCGCAGCATTAAAGCTATTCTCAGATACAGGAACTCCTTTTGGGTTTCTAACGGCAGCGTCCTCTACATTATTTGACGGCACATAATTCGGATCAAGCAGATGCTCAAATTTCAACTTCACAGATGTGTAATCGTCCCTAAAAGACATTCCGTCCACGTCAGTCTCTAGAGGCTTCATCAGTTCTAGTACTCTCTTATCAAAACGATTTAGCTCTGGGCTATCACTTTCATCTAGCCCCGTTTCCGCAGTCGACAGACTATTCCAATCACTAGCCGTATGTTTCTGCCGCCAAACTTGCTCAGCAGCCTCCGATCCTTCTTTAAGCATTTCCTCAGTAGTTTTTCCATAAAGATCCTGAATATAAGATTCGTCAAAACCTTTATTTGCTTCTCGACTTTGGAGTTTCTTCAATGACACAATCTTAGTTGCAATAACATGCTCTTCATAAACATGCCCTCCATAAACTTTAATCGGTTTATGTACTTTCACAAACAACTCAAGCGAACCAATACCCTCCTCAGAATCAGTATCACACACACTTAGCATATCGCCAGCAATCCAGCCCCCATCATGCCTGACACCTTTTCCGTCTTGACCACTGCGAATAACAGTTAGCGGAGATGTTGTAATATCTGGGTCAGCATCGGCATGAAAAGTTGCAACTACATAGTCTTCCAGTGTTTTTGGTCGTTCTTGTTCGTGGCTCTGTGTTGGTTTTGGTTTTTCCATATATAACTACTTTATACCAAAAAACAAGCAAAAAGTCAACCCCTAAAAAGCTGACCTTCCGCTCGATTTACTCTTCTATTGAATACCCAAATGATGCTTTACGCGCGCCACAACGTCGCCAATTACAACCTGAGATTTCACCAAATAATCATCAACACCCAAGCTCTCAGCACGTTCCTTGTCCTTTGGCTGGCTAAGCGCTGTTAGCATAATAATCCTCACGTTAGCAGTTTCTGGCGTATTGCGAAGAATATCCAAAACATCAAAACCGCTGATTTTCGGCATCATCACATCCAAAAGAATCAAATCTGGACGATATTCAACAGTGGCAGACAAGGCGTCTTCACCATTATTTGCCTCTCTAACGTCAAACCCTTCAATCTCCAGCCGCGATCTATAAACCGCAGACAGAGCCATGTCATCCTCAACTAGTAAAATCTTCTTTTTTTGTCCGTTCATACTATCTCCATTTTATGTTGTCCAGCCCAAAAACACAAGCTTTATAACGACTTCGCCTTATCCATCTGCGGATCTACGTTATTATTGACATCGTCCGACGAAAGATCAACTTTTACATCAGGTTCTATACCAGTTTTATCTATATTTTTGCCCTTTGGCGTGTACCATCTGGCTTCCGTAACCTTCATTTGCGACCCGCCAGGCAGTCCAAGCACGATCTGCACGCTTCCCTTACCGTAACTCTTCTGCCCAACCAGCGTGGCTTTTCCGTATTCACGAAGCGCCCCAGCCGTAATTTCGCTAGCACTGGCGCTATTGCCGTTAATAAGCACCACCGTCTTCATGTTGCCCAGAATTGGCGTTCCAGTTGTACGTAGCGTTTTAACAATTTCAGAACCTCTACGCTCGGTCATAGCTATTTGATTGTCTAGCCAAATACCCAATAGCCCTTGAGCAGCTCCAACCGTTCCGCCAGGATTATTCCGTAAGTCCAAAATCACCTTTTTAACACCTTTCTCAACAAACTCCGAAGCGTATTTTCTGGACAAGCTTATTGTATCATCGCCAAATCGGTTAACTTTCAAAATACCAATTTCTCCATCAATTTCCGACTCTACTGCCGGAGAAACTATATTCTGACGCACAACCGACACCTCACGCGTTTGGCTACCGCTTAATAACGTCAATTTAACGGACGTACCAACTTCTCCACGAATTTTACTCACAACTTTTTCCACTGACCAGTCAGAAGAAGCCTCGTCATTCACCTTAACAATCGCCTCACCAGCCTTAATTCCCGCTTTCTGAGCTGGACTGTTTTCCAGAGGTTTTATGATAGTTGGTTTATTACTCCTAAGACCAATCTCCGCACCGATCCCACCACCAATTTGCCCACTCAGCGACTTGTCAAACTCCTTCGTCTCGTCAGGATCCATATACGCCGTATGCGGATCGCCAGCCGCTTCAACTAGTCCGCGATTAGCGCCATAAATTAACTTTTGAGTATCCAATTTTCCGTCATAATTAGCAATCAGTTCTTGATATGTTTTTTGAACGCTAGATAAGTCGATTGTCTTATTTGAAGTTCTAACGCCAAATACCGACGCTACGTTAGCAAACAGTGCATCAGATCGAGCTCCCGCCACAAAACTAACAATAGCCACAATAACAAGCGTCAAAAACCAACTTAATTGCTGTCTTTTTTCTCCCGTAACCATACGCTTATTATACTACAAAACGCCCGTTTAACACGAGCGTTTTTGCGTATCACTTTTTATGCCGATTAGAAGTAAACGTAGGTCAATCCTGAAGCTGAGCGTGTGTAATACCTATATAAACCATCCCAGGCAAAGTTATAATCGCTAACGGTAATAGTTCCGTCGCCATTGACGGACTCAACATACATAACGTGTCCATAATATCCAATATTCATCACAGCAGCCGCACCAGCTTTTGGCGTTGAGCCGCTAGAAATACCATAGCGCGCTGCAGTTGACGGCCATTGATTCGCGTTGCCTGCGCCACCAAAATGCGGAACATATCGTCCAGTGCTATGAATTTTCCAAGCCACGTAGCTCACACATTCACGCGTGTACAATCCCCATGGATCAACATAAGCATCAAGGGGCGCACTTGCCCAAGCACCAGGATAACCGCCGCCGCCAGGTACACCGCCCGGAATCGAAACATTACTACCGCCAAGAGCTCGTCGGTTGGCTGCAGCCTGCTCTTCTCGCAACTTCGCTACCTCGGAATTGCGCTTTTGCGCCAATGCAGCATAATTATTCTGGTCATTCTTCGTGTCAGTAATCAGTTTTGCCTTCTCAGACTGTTTGGCTGCCATTGCATTACGTTGCAATTCTTGGTCGCGAAGTGTATTCTCGACAGACTTCTTATTCTCTTCCAGCTTTTTCTGCAAAGACTTAATTTCTTTGATCTTATCATTCAATGAAGTTTTCAAAGAATTACGCTGTTCTTGCTTATCGATGTAATCGCTAATATTTTTTGAACTAGCAAGCATCTCCAGCGGCGAAATCTGATCATCAACATACAAATCCGCCAAAATTCGCCCCATCGCTTTACGATTGTGCTTAATTAGCTCTTCGTTCTTTTTTATCTGATCATTAAGGCTATTAATCTTCTTTTGGCTATCAGAAATCTGCGCTTGAATAGCTGATATCTGTCCGTTTATCTTATCAAGTTCCGCCTGTAAACTATCAGCCATCTCACCCAAGCGCGAAGCCTCAGAATTATAGTTGTCTGCTTCTTGTTGTTTTGCCTGAATTTCGGCGTTATAGTCGCGAGCTAATACGTGTGATGCCAAGCCAAAAATGCCCGATCCAGCGAGCAATGCAGACATCGCCACCAGAGACGCTCTGCTGACTAATGATGCCGAAACTGGTGTGGTGGACCGTAGTTTCATACGTCTATGTTAGCATAAGCGTAATCAGCATGTCAAGGACTTTTACAGCTTAAGATATTTGCGAGTTGCCACCCAAGATGACGCCACACCAATTGCCGCTCCAACCAGAATCATACTAAAGAAAACCAGCACACCGTACATTTTTAGATGATTCAAAAGATTATCGATAGGAATTCCGTATTTTACCATCGGATCATGTGCAAGAATTAGCAGCCCATACCCAACCACTGTTGCGATAATTGCCGCAATAAATCCATACATTATAGCCTCAACAATAAACGGACCTCTGATGAAACTGCGTTCTGCGCCGATCAACTTCATCATCTCAATCTCGTCCTTGCGGTTGAAAATTGCCATACGAATAGTGTTAAAGACCACAAGCGATGAAATCACCACGAAAACGACCGTAGCAATCGAGCCGCCAATACTCGCCAATCTCACCCAACTACCAACTGTTTTAATAGCTTGCTGGCGCTCACCTGAGAATGACGGCTCCCTGTTAGGATCTTTGTACTTTTTATACAGATCATCTGTTTTAACGAAATTATTTAATGATTGCTGGCTGTTCAATTCTTTCACGGAAACACGAAGCGTTGCCGACATTTCATTGCTAGACTCACGAATCGCCTCAAGCGTGTCTGGATTGTCCTTATATTGTTCAGCTTGCTTTTCGCGCGCTTCTTCTGCGGAAATATACTTAACGCTATCGATATTATCTAATTTTTCAATTCGAGATTTAATCGTTTTAATCGTTTTTTCTGGCGTGTCGCCCTTTAAGTAAATTGACATATCGGCACGCTTGGAGACATTTGAAACGGTATCAACCAAAACCTGACGCGCTGATAATGTTATAAACACGATAATCAATGTGACGCTCATCACTGCAGTTGCAGCAATTGTCAGCCAGGCATTACGACTGAAGTTATTGATACCATATCGGCACATTCTGACAAACGTCAACCAACCTCGTCGACGCTGACGTATACGGATAGTTTCTTTGTTCTTGTTGGATTTATTAACTGATTTCATTACTGTTTATAACTCCCTCTCGCCTGATCAGAGGTGATTTTACCATGATCAATTGTAATAACGCGCCGCTTCAATTTATTAACAATCTCCACGTTGTGAGTCGTCAAAATAACCGTCGTGCCATACTTGTTAATCTTTTCCAGCAAGCGAACAATATCCCAGCTATGCTTCGGGTCCAAGTTTCCAGTCGGCTCATCTGCAATCAGAATCTTCGGTTGACGCACCACTGCTCTAGCAATCGCTACACGCTGACGCTCACCACCAGAAAGCTGATGAGGAAAATGCTTTTCCTTCCCCTTAAGACCAACCAATTCGATCACCTTCGGCACAGTTGCCTTAATTTCTCGATTTGTCATTCCAGCAATTTCCAGCGCAAATGCCACATTTTCAAACACCGTTCGATTCGGAAGCAACTTAAAATCCTGAAAAACCACGCCAATTTTCCGACGCAACAGCGGAATATGCTTGTCCTTCAAATTGTCATAATCAATTCCGCCAACCACAATTTTTCCAGAGCTTGGCTTTTCTTCGCGAGTCAAAAGCTTCAAAAGTGTCGATTTGCCAGCACCCGACGTGCCGACAATAATCACAAACTCACCAGCGCCAACATGAATGCTTGCTCGATTCAGCGCCGGCTTGTTACTTTTTCCGTAGTTCTTCGTTACCCTATCTAACAGAATCATTGATAGTATTATACCATAAGCTAAATATTTTTAGAATTAGTGTTTTGTTCTAAATACGCCGTAATAAATTCGTCAATATCGCCGTCCAAAACGCCTTGAGCATTGCGGTTTTCGTGCTTTGTGCGCGTATCTTTAACTAGCGTATATGGATGCAAAACGTAATTTCTAATTTGGCTACCCCAGTTTGCCGATTCGCCAGCCCTAAGATCAGACAGAGTTTCGGCGTGTTGCTCTAATTTCATCGCTAGCAATTTTGACCGCAGAATCTTCAACGCCGTTTCTTTGTTCTGAATCTGCGAGCGCTCATTCTGAATAGCCACCGTAATCCCTGTCGGCTCATGCGTCACTCGAACCGCCGAATCTGTCGTATTCACACCTTGACCACCTTTGCCGCCCGAACGATAGACATCAATTCTTAAATCATTCGGGTCAATTGATATTTCATCGGGCGCGTCAATTTTCGGCAAAACCTCGACAAGCGCAAAACTAGTCTGGCGCAAATTGTCCGCATTAAACGGACTTAATCGCACCAAACGATGCACGCCATTTTCCGACCGCAATTTCCCATAAGCAAAAGATCCAGAAATCTCCAAAACGACCGTTTTAATTCCAGCGTCGTCATTTGTCGAGCATTCCAGCGTATCAACTTTCATTCCAGATTTTTCCGCCCAGCGCAAATACATTCGCTCCAACATCGCCGCAAAATCCTGCGCATCCAGCCCACCCACGCCAGCGGAAATGCGCATAATTGCCGAACGATTGTCATATTCGCCAGAGAATAGCAAATCGGTTTTATGCCTATCAAAACTCTTTTCAATCGCCGCAACCTGCGCTTGGAATTCCGGCAACAAATCGTCATCACCAAGCTCCATCAGCTCCACCATATCACCAACCTGCACCGTCAGAGTCTGCCAAGGCTCAACTGTCTGACGAAGGCTCGACGCTTGTTTCGTTAATTCTTGGGCGTAATCAGGATTATTCCAAATTTCTGGCTGGTTTAATTGATCGTCCAGCTCCGCCAATTTCTGCTCTAAATCAGAAAACTTCAGCGCTTTTTTAGCCTGTTCAATTTCTTTTTCTAATTCACCAATTTTCTTTTTTAGCGGTTGCATATATTTTATTGTACCATTTTTCAACGCTCAATTCTCTGTTAAAATAAAAAGATGGATAAAGACATTGAGAAAATTCTATTTACGAACGAAGAAATAAAAACGGCAGTTCAAAAACTTGGGAAAAAATTGACCGAGGATTATCACGATGAAAATCCTGTTGTCGTGGGTATTTTACGCGGCGCGGCGCCGTTTATGATCGACTTGATACAGGCGATGGATTGCTATATGGAAATTGATTTCATGGCGGTTTCCAGTTACGGCGACGACACAAAATCTTCTGGATCTGTAAAAATTATCAAAGATTTGGATACCGACGTAACGGATAGGCATGTGTTGATAGTTGAGGACATAATTGACAGCGGTCGAACCGCCCAGGCGCTAAGAGAGTTATTTGCCGCAAAAAATGCTGCGTCGGTAAAAATATGCTCGCTATTAGACAAACCAGCACGGCGCGAAGTTGACGCAAAAGCCGATTACGTCGGCATCGATACACCGAATGAATTTGTCGTTGGCTACGGTCTGGATTTTCGCCAACAATATCGCAACTTGCCATACATCGGCGTCTTAAAACCAGAAGTCTATCAAGATTAAAGCTCTTCTACGGCGGCGACAAATTGCTCACCACGATCAGAATAGCTCTTAAACATATCAAAGCTGGCGGCCGCCGGACTAAGAATCACCACGTCGCCAGATTGCGCTTTATTTTTGGCTGATTTGGCAACTTCTTTCATTGTCGCCATATCTAATTGGACAATTTCGCAATCAATTTTTTCTTCCCTTAAAACTTCCCTAATTTCATCAGCGTTAGCGCCATTGATAATTATCGATCGCACGTTTTGTCTGGCAATTTCTTTCGCTAATTCAGAATAATCCGCGCCTTTATCCGAGCCGCCCAAAATCAAAATTTTCGGCTCCGCAAAAGCTTTTAATGCCGCAATCGCACTGCCCGGAGTTGTCGAAATGCTGTCATCGTAATATTTCACGCCGTATTTTTCAGCAACAAACTTCAATCGATGCGGTAGCCCCGTAAACTCACTAAGCCCCTTCTTTATCTCATCATCCGACACGTTTGGCAAAATCGATTTCACCGCCGCTATCGCCGCGCACGCATTGTCGACATTATGCCTCCCCGGCAGGCGAATCGCAGAAGTTATATCGTCCGAGAGAACAAATGGATATTCCTTTTTCTGCGCCGAACTCGCATCTGCAATCGACGAACTAAACTCATTTTGAGAATTATAGACAACATAATCGTCAGCGGTTTGAAACTTGGCAATATTTGCTTTTGCCGCCAAATAATCATTAAAATCAGCGTGAACATTCAAGTGATCAGGTTCAATCATCAGCACCACGGCAACGTGCGGAGATTTCTGCAAATCCCACAATTGAAAACTGGACAATTCGTAAACGACAATGTCATTTTTCTCAATTTTTGGCAAAATATCCAAAGCTGGCACGCCAATATTCCCCACCAAATGCACGGTTTTACCTGTCGCGCGCAAAATCGACGAGATAAAGCTACACGTCGTCCCCTTGCCTTTTGTGCCAGTCACGCCAATTATAGTCGCTGGGCAATTGGCAAAAAACTCATTTGTCGCCGACCAAATTCGACCGCTAGTCTTTATCTTTTTTGGCGGAAGACTTGGCGACCTAACGATTAAATCCGCGTTCTCCAGCCCCGAAAATCCCGTCTGATAAGCTACATTTTCCGACAAATTATCTACTTTTTCACGCTCGTCCGCCACCAAAAAATCAGCTTCCGGAAATTTCTCTCGAAAATACCGCAAATTAGATTGACCTTCAACACCAAAACCAGCAATGACAATTTTCATAACCTGATTATATCACGGGCAATTTACGATTACACCCTAAAACAGCTTGTCGAGCTTATCGTACAGCTTTGTTAATAGCTCTTTTTCTTCCGAAGTAACTGCCGCCAACGTCCACGTGTTGGATGCAAAAAATTGACGAGCCGTTTCAATCAACTGATCAGGAGTTACCGCCAAAATAGAGTCTGGAACGGCGGCATAATCTCTCACAAAATCATCAGCAAAATATCGTCCTACGTAAAAATTGCTGACTTGTCCGACAGTTTGAGCGCCCATTTGATAACGACCCAACGAATACGACTTCACGCTTTCCAAATCTTCTTCAGAAATAGATCCAGCCAAAACTTTCTTCAACTCTCTCACGATAATATCAAAGAGTTTTTCTGCAGTTTCGACATTTACTTGTCCGCCAAAATCCCAAGCCGAATCATAAAAACCAATCGATGTATCGCTAAAAATACTATACGCCAAGCCTTTTTTACGAGCCGAACCAAAAATCCTTGAGCTCATCGTGCCAGTTAAAATATGATTCAATGCATTCATGGCAGTAACTTCTTCATCGCTTAGTTCACGTGGAATCATCATCGACCAGCCAAACGTCAAATTCGTCGCCTCTTTTCGTCTGACTAAAACAGGGTTAGCTCTGCGCGGTTCATCACGCGGAATCACAAATCGCTCACCCGTTTCTAATTGCCAGCCTTCAAGGTGTTCTTTAATTGCCGCTTTTCGTCCAGCCATTTTTCCAGCCACCACAAACCGCATATTCTTCAAAGTATGCGTTCGCTTGTGATGATTTTTAATATCCTTCAATTCAATATTAGCAATTGTTTTTAGGCGCTGATTATACGTCAAAATATCTTCACCCAGCGCTTGCTGAATGCGCGGCCACATCACGCGGTTGTGATTGTTGAGATAACCAGTTAGTTCAGAGCGAACATTGCCCTTTTCCGCCTCAAGCTCATCGGCGTTGAATCGCGGCGTTGTAATAGCCAGCCTCTGAAGCTCCAAAATCCTGTCCCACTCAAAATCCGCACAAATCGCTTCATAAACCATTGAATAGTCAGAAGTGTAGGCGTTGTGATAAGCGCCATTCTTGGTAAATTCCTGCTCATAATTATGCTCCGAACGGAACTTTTCGTTCGCGCCGAACGCCATATGCTCCATAATGTGAGCCGTTTCGTAAATGTCTTTATTCAGAACGTAGCGATTTCCTGCCCTGAATTGCACCTGAAAACTCATTACCGTAGCGTCTGGAACGTCAATCAACAAGCCGCGCGCACCATTCTTCAGTCTAATTTCCTCAACTGTATGTTTCATTGCCTAATTCTCTGATTATTTACGATTTTTCTTACGATTCTGTCGCTGAGCCTTCTTCTTCTTTCGAGCTTGATTTTTCACACGATTTGATTCCGCGCTGGTCTTGCCCTTTTTCACAGAGAAGTCATCGTCACGATTTTCTTCACCTGAACCAATTTCATTAACGCCACGCTCAACAGCATTTTCCGCCAGACGAGTTAGTTCAGTGTCATATTCGTCGTCTTGAGATTGACGAAATGTAGCGTCGGCTTTATGAATATTAAATATCGTCGTCAAAACTTCATCGCGAAGATTAGCCTGCAAACTCTCAAACAACTTCTGGGATTCTGATCGATATTCCACCAAAGGATCACGCTGTCCAACACTTCGCCAGTGAATTCCCTCGCGCAAATGTTGCATATTTTCCAAATGTTGCATCCACAATGTATCCAACACCGCCATGTAAACTTCGCGCTCAACTCCACGCAAATCATCAGCGCCAATCTCACGCTCTTTCTCTGCGTAAGCTTCTTCAGCCAGCTCCAGCGCCTTCTCATAGCGCAGACGATCTTTCTTTTCCTTGCCAACCTTTTCAATTTTTTCCTTATCAACCGGGAAAATAACCGAGAAATCCTCGACAAACTTTGGATTATTCTTTGATGGAAGAGTTGTCAATTCGTGAACTTTAGCTCGCAATAATCGCTCAATTTCCGGCTTAATATTATCGCCTTCCAAAATCCTACGTCGCATAACATAAACGACGCGACGATGACGGTTGATCACATTGTCGTATTGAACAACATTTTTGCGCGTATCAAAGTTATAGCCTTCAACTCGCTTCTGTGCCGCTTCCAATGTTTTCGATACGGCGCGAGTTCTGATTGGCGTGTCATCATCAACGCCCAGCCTATCCATCAACGACGCAATTCGCTCGCCCTGGAAAATTCGCATCAAATCATCTTCGGTTGAAACATAAAACTGAGTCTCACCTGGATCGCCCTGGCGTCCGCCACGACCACGCAACTGATTGTCAATTCGGCGTGATTCATGTCGCTCTGAACCGACAACAACCAAGCCACCAAGTTCCTTAACACCCTCGCCAAGCTTAATGTCGGTACCACGACCAGCAATATTCGTAGCCAAAGTAATCGCACCTTTTTCGCCGGCTTTCGCCACAATCGCAGCCTCACGCTCATTGTTCTTGGCGTTCAGAATCTCAAACTTAATGCCTTCTTTTTCCAAATATTTGGCAATTTGCTCATTCTTTTCAATAGACCCAGAGCCAACCAAAACAGGACGACCTTGCTTGTGGTAATCCTTAATCGCCTCAGCGACGGCTTTCAGTTTGGCCTTTTCAGTCTTGAAAATTAAGTCCTCTTTATCTTCGCGAATAACTGGTTTGTTCGGTGGAATTTGAATAACATCAAGTGAATAAATTTGCTGAAACTCTTCAGCTTCGGTAAATGCCGTACCTGTCATACCGCTCAATTTATTATACAAACGGAAGTAATTCTGGAAGGAAATTGTCGCTAGAGTCATGCTCTCTTCCAGCACAGGAACGCCTTCTTTAGCCTCAATTGCCTGATGTAAGCCTTCGTTGTAACGGCGACCCTGCATCAAACGACCAGTATGTTCGTCAACAATAATCACTTCGCCATCATTGGTTACGACGTAATCCTTGTCGCGCTTGAACAATGTCTGCGCTCGCAAAGCCTGGTCCATGTGATAAACACTGCGCACGTGATCTGGTGTGTACAAGTTTTTTATTCCCAACAATTTCTGAACCTTTTCAACACCTTCATCAGTCAAGGCAACACTTCGGCGCTTCTCATCCAAAACGTAATCTTCCGGAACCAACTTGGCGGCGATTTTAGCAAATGTGTAATAATTGTCAGGATTTTCAGCCGCTGGAGCAGAGATAATAAGTGGCGTACGAGCTTCGTCAATCAAAATTGAGTCAACCTCGTCAACGATTGCGAAGTTCAATTCACGCTGCCTGAGCAAATCAACATCATTAACCATGTTGTCGCGCAAATAGTCAAAACCAAACTCATTATTCGTGCCGTACGTGATGTCTGCAGCATAAGCTTCTTTACGTGAAACTGGGCGAAGCTTGCGCATTCGAGGATCGTCGTGATGATCATTGTCGTAATCTTTATCATAAACAAATGACGCTTCATTGATAATCACACCAGTAGTCAGGCCTAGGAAATCATATACTTGGCCCATCCAACCAGCGTCGCGCTGCGCCAAATAGTCGTTAACTGTCACCACGTGAACGCCCTTGCCCTCCAAAGCATTCAAGTAAGTCGGCAGCGTCGCCACAAGAGTCTTACCTTCACCAGTTTTCATCTCGGCAACGTTGCCCTCATGAAGAACCATACCACCAATCAACTGCACATCATATGGACGCTCGCCAATCACACGCTTAGCAGCTTCCCTTGCCACAGCAAACGCATCTGGCAAAATCGTATCAAGCGTTACATTCTTCTTCGACAAGCGCTTTTTCAGCTCATCAGTCTGCGCACGAAGCTCCTTATCGGACATTTTTTCATATTTGTCATTCAGACCGTTAATAACGTCAACTTGCTTACGCAATCGTTTCAAAATCTTCTTCTGTGGATCGCCAAAAATCTTACTCAGCGCTTTTTGTTGTGTAATTGCCATAAACCTTAAAACTCCCTCACTTTCAGGCATTTTCAAAAACTTCTTTTATTATAACTTTTTTCGGGCAATTTGAAAAGAAAAAGCGCCCAGAATCTGAACGCTTTTCTGTTAATTTCATCTATCAATTATTTTCGACCGAAAGTTTGCTTCAGCTTTGCCAAAATTCCGCGACTTCCGCCAACGTGAGCCAACACATCGTCTTTATACTTACGAACTTGACCGTTCAACCTAGCTTCAACAATATCCACCGCAGCCAAAACGTTCATGGTTGAATCCTTAGCTACAATTTTCTTATCTGGCACATTGATGATAACTTCAACCTCGTACTTGTTGCCGCCAGGATTGTCAATCTGCCTAATCTTAACGTCTGCAGATGCACTTTTTCGTGCGTGGCGCGGCAAGTATTTTCCCAACGAACCAATTTTCCTTTCAACGTATTTTTTTGTTGTGGCGTTCAGCTCATATTTAACGCCAGTAATTGTAATATCCTTAATCATTTTTCCTCCTACTAACTAATACGCTCTTATTATATCACGTCACGGCCATTCATATATGGACGAAGTACCTCAGGAACAGTCAAAGTTCCATCTGGATTCTGGAAATTCTCCAAAATCACTACCAGAGAACGAGCCAGCGACACCGCAGTTCCGTTCAATGTATGAACAGATTCAATTGTACCGTTTTCTCGGCGGACTCGAATATTTAAACCACGAGCTTGATAATCAGTACAGTTCGAACAACTCGTCAGTTCACGATAAGTTTGATCAACTGGCGACCAATATTCAATGTCGTACTTCTTCGCAGCCGGCGCACCCAAATCGCCCGCCGCAATATTAACCACGTGATAAGAAGTCCCAATTTGCTGCCAAAGCGCCTCTTCAACGCTAAGAATTTTCTCATGAATTTCTTTAGACTGCTCAGGCAAACAAAACGCATACATTTCCAGTTTATTAAATTGGTGAACTCGGAACAGACCACGCGTGTGCTTGCCGTATGTTCCCGCCTCTTTTCGATAGCAAGGACTATACCCAGCGTATAACAATGGCAAATCTTTTTCGTCCAAAATCTCATCCGCGTGATAGCCGGTTAATGGCATTTCCGCCGTACCAATTAGCGTCAAATCTTCGCCGTCAACTACATATTCGTTACTGCCCTCACCCTTTGGAGTAAAACCTGCGCCCTCAGCTGTTCGTAAATTAACCATATGTGGCACGGTCATAAATGTGAAGCCCTGCTTTGTTACGTAATCCAAGGCAAATTGAGTTACGGCATTTTCCAATAAAGCCAAATCGCCCTTCAAATAATAAAACTTCGCACCAGCCACCTTAGCGCCGCGCTCAAAGTCCACCCAACCGCGGCTTACGGCATAATCCAAATGGTCTTTTGCACCAGTTTTACAATCGCCATAAACTTTTACCTCAACGGAATCTTCTTCGCCACCCAGAGGTACGTCGTCAAAAGTGATATTCGGGACGTTTTTAAGAATTGCCGCAACTTTTTCCTCGGTCGACTTCAAATAACTCTCACGCTCTGCCAGCTCAACTTTCAATTGCTTGCCCTGATCAATCAGTTCTTGATCTGGTCGGCCGCCTTTCATTTTCGCTGAAATAACATTGCGCTGTTCGCGTAGCGCTTCAACCTGCTTCTGCAAATCGCGACGCTCATCGTCTAATTGCAACAATGCCGCAATATCAACTTTATAGCCTTTATCGTTTGCCGACTTTTGCACCAAATCGACATTTTCTCGGATGAATTTGATATCTAACATACTTTCATTATATAACAATTCTGAATAAAAATAGCCTCAAGAGCAGTTGAAATACTGCTAAATTTATCTCTTTTAAACGTGAGAAATCATTCCCACACCAAGCATAGCCAATAACACCAAACCTAATGCGAATCGATAAATTATAAACGGTCGGAAATTATTACTCTGAATAAACTTCAATAACCACGACACAGCCAAATAGCCAACACCGAATGAAATTACCGTGGCAACTATAGTTGGAGTCCAGCCAACGCCGCCAGAAATGTGTTTATATTTGGTAGCAACTTCCAATAGTCCTGCTGCGACTAGTGCTGGAATACCCAAGAAGAAACTTAATTTCGTAACCGACACGCGATCAAATCCACGAAACAGACCGACTGAAATCGTTGCGCCAGAGCGACTAACTCCAGGAATGAGCGACAAGCATTGCCCCGCGCCAATCGCCAAAGTGTCTTTCCAGCTCGTCTCAGTTTCGCCACGCTTGTTATTTGCCGCACGATTGTCAGCCAGCCACATAACAACACTCCAGCCAATCAACCCAAACGCCACAAACCACAAACTACGAAGAACCGTTTCAACTTCGTGCTTAAATAATAATCCGACAATCGCAATAGGAATTGAGCCGATAATAATTGCCCAGCCGTATTTATAATCAAACTTTCGACGCGCCCGCTTCCACCATAAACCACGCCACCAAGCCTGCAGAATTCGCCAGATGTCGCTCCAGAAATAAATCACCGCCGCCAAAATTGCTCCGATCTGAATTATCGCCGTAAAAGCCACGACACTCGGATCGTCAATTCGCATTCCCAACAACTTCTCAGCAATCGTCAAATGCCCAGTCGAAGAAATTGGTAAGAATTCCGTAATTCCCTCAATTACGCCGAGAATAATCGCTTGCCACCAAGCCACGTCTAAAAATTACCTTTCATCTTTTAAGTGTAGCATTAGCGGTAAAATCATTCAAATGCGTGAGCCTAAGATTCGGGATCTCCCATTTCAATTGAGTTGTGATAGAACAAACCGCTAACATTCACGCCCGCAGGAGTATAAATTTTCAAGCCAGTTATCGGCTTATAAAAATTCAAGCAACCGTCAAAGAATATTGCGTTACACTTTTTAGAAACGGACAGCACAATTTTATCGCCATCGCGGCGCACGTTAATTTCTGGCTTATTA